>JABTUJ010000026.1 GCA_015075445.1 Verrucomicrobiales bacterium | reverse complement strand
AAACGCTTCGCGCCCCCCAGCGGTTGGGACTACGCGTCAGCGTTTGGAGTGCGGCGTCTTCCAGCGCCGCTTTTTGTACCCGCTTTGCGATCCCGCCTTGCTTTCCCCTTGTCCTTCGCGGGTCCCGTCCGCACGCTTTCGCGCGATGACTCGGGATCCTGCCCCGCCTGCCGTGGGTGACGCGACGCTGCCGTCGGTCTCGGTGGTCATTCCGAACTACAACCACGCGCGTTACCTGCCGCGCTCGCTCAACGCCTTCCTGCGCCAGTCCGTCCGGCCCGTGGAGATCGTGGTGGTGAACGACGGCTCGACGGATCAGAGCCTCGAGGTCCTCCAGGAGTTGGCCCGCCAGCACCCGGTGATCGAGGTCCTCGACAACGAACGCAACCTCGGCGTCGTGCCCAGCATGAACCGGGGCCTGGCGCGGGCGCGTGGCGACTATGTCCTGTTTGCGGCGGCCGACGACGAGGTGCGGTCCGGCCTGCTGGAGCGTTCGCTGACGCTGCTCCGGGCGCATCCGCAGGCCGGGTTGTGCAGCAGCCGGTCCGAGTGGCGCTGCGAGGCGTCGGGCTTGGCCTGGACTTTCGGGGCCGGGATGCCGGGCGAGGCGGGCTACCTCACGCCGGAGGCGATGGTGGCGCTGGGGCGGCGGGGGCGGCTGGCGATCTCGGGGCCGAACACACTGTTCCGGCGGACGGCGCTGGTGGAGGCGGGCGGTTGGGTGCCGGAGCTGCGCTGGTACTGCGATTTCTTCGGCGCTTACGTGGTGGGGTTCCGCCACGGCATGTGCCACCTGCCCGAGGTGCTGGCCGAGTTCAATCTGAGCGCGGGCTCCTACTACCACACGGCGCGGGATGCCGGGGAACGACGCGCCGTGCTGGTCTGGATGCTGGACCTGTTGCTGGCGGAGTCCTGTGGTGATGTTCGGCCGCGGATTCGGGACAGTGGCATTCTGGGCACGCTGGGCACGCCGTTGCTGCGGGTGGTGCTGGGGCGGCCGGCGTACCGGGGTTTTGTGAACGTCCCGCTATTGCGACAGGTGGCGCGGCGCGGGGCGGAGGTGTTGGGTCGCCGGTGGTTCCCGGCGTGGTTTGCCCGCTGGTGCCTGCGCGTGTTTTACGGGCGGGGGTGAGGCGGACCGGGCGGGACGGCCGTGCCGGCCGAGGTCGAGCTTGACTGAAGCCGGGTGCGGTTGGTTGGGGCCACGGCTCATAGGCTTGCGGTGCCCGAGAGGGTGCTGATAGGGTGGCCCGCACCAACTATGGGTATTGATGGAGAAGCCGCTCGGTTCCTGCTCCTGGGCCGGAAGGAGGGCGTGAATTATCGACGCTGCGCCACCCTCGGCCGCATGAACTACTTCTTGGGCCGGAGCGAGATGGCTGCGCTCTTGCGCGAGTTTGGTCTTCGCCCCGAGGATTACCCCGACCTGTTGGCTATTCCCTATTCCCCCGTCCGGTACGCGGAGGATTTTTGGGCGATGATGGGTGTCGAAGAACTGGTCTCCCTCGACATCTCC
The DNA here is from genome assembly GCA_015075445.1 of Verrucomicrobiales bacterium. GTDB lineage: Bacteria > Verrucomicrobiota > Verrucomicrobiia > Limisphaerales > J093 > DSVZ01. The sequence continues at coordinate 135,497 of JABTUJ010000026.1, read as the reverse complement.
GACTTCGAGGGTGCCACGCGCGTTCACGACATGAACCTGCCGATCCCGGACGATCTGAAGGGGAGGTTCGACGCCGTGTGTGACATCGGAACGCTCGAGCACGTGTTCCACTTTCCCACGGCCATCCGTAACTGCATGGAGATGGTCCGGATCGGGGGACATCTGCTGCTCATGAGTCCTGCCAACAATTTCTTTGGGCATGGTTTCTACCAGTTCCAGCCTGAGCTCTTCCATCGCCTGCTCGAACCGGCGAACGGGTTCCAGGTCGAGCGACTGATCACGGTCGAGAACGGTCCCCGGCATCGTTGGTTCGCCACGGCCGACCCGAAGGCGATCCAGGCCCGGGTTACCCTCGTGAACTCGTTTTCCGTGCTCCTGTTTCTTCGGGCCCGGAAGATCGGCGAGGTTCCCGCCACGTTACACACGCCCCAGGAGAGTGACTATGTGGCGGCGTGGAACCAGCAGGCGACCCACGCGCAGAGTGGCGGCATTGACGCCCTGGCGGATCCCAAGCTCCGGGGGATCAAGCAGAACCTGATCGAGCGCTTTCCCCGCCTGGCGCGTGCTCTTGAAGCCCTTCGCATCTCGGGGCTCAACCGCGAGTTTTCCTTCCGCAACCGCAAGGCGTTCGGGCCGGTTGACAAGCGTGACCCACGGTGAGCGGTCGGCCGGCCGGTTCAGGTCCGGCATCCCCAACCCTCGCTTTCGCACGCGAAGTGCGTCTGGGTGAGTGGAATTTCGCTTGTCCAAGCGCTTGGGATGTCCTATTAGTGATCTGCAGTTGAAACCTCTGAGATCAGCACCGGTCTAAGGAGTTGCCATGAGCTCTCGATCCACGCATGTCCCGGCCATCGTCGCTGCCGCGACACTCGGGTTTCTCACCGCGTTCGCCGGCCAACCCCAGTCGATCGCGCTGGGCACCGAGCGCGTGGCCCTGGTTGTCCCGGGCCGCTATGCCGGGGTGGATGACGCCGACGGGAGTAGCGGCATCCTGGGAACGGCGATGCGCATGCAGAACCTCTATTCCGCTTCCCATTTCCGCGGGATGCCCGTCGTCATCCACGAGATCCGCTATCGCCGTGAGCAGGGCGTTGCCCCGTTTGCACCAAGTCGTCTCGATGTGCAACTGAAGCTGTCCACCACCTCGAGGCAACCAGGGGGGCTCGACCCCAGCTTCGACGAGAACCATGGGCTGGATGCCCTGGTCGTGTTGGACGGGGCGGTGACGATTGAGAGCTCAGCGGTCGCGCCACCCGGAGGGGTGCCCGCCTTTGACATCGTCCTGCCGCTGCAAACGCCGTTCACTTACGACCCTGCCAGGGGGAATCTGCTGTACGAGATTCGCACCCGGGGCCCGGCCGGGGCCGTGGTGGTGGATGCCACCAACGACTCGGATCTCGGCGTCTCGCGAGCCTTTGCCTTGGACGCGTCCGCGGCCGAGGCCGCTTACCGCGACACGGCGGCCGACATCCTCCAGTTCGTGGTGTCCACGGTTCCGGCTCCGGTGACTAACCTGGTGACCAACGGCGATTTCGAACTGCCCATGGTTTCCGGTGCCACGTGGGAGTGGCTGTCGCCGGGCAGCGGAGTCCTGGCGGGGTGGACCGTCGGGGGCGAGGAAGGCAGCGGGGTGGATCTGGTCCGGGAGCTCTGGCAGCCGGGACACGGGGATCAGTCGCTGGACCTGGCCGGTTGGGGGCCAGGATGGATTTCCCAATTGCTGGCCACGGTTCCGGGTCGTTGTTACGACGTGTCGTTCCTCGTGGCCGGGAATGTCGTGGACGAACCCGCGCTCAAGGCTGGCGAAGTGTACTGGGCGGGGCGGTCGATCGGGCAGGTCACCTTTGATTCCACGGGGAAAACCTTGACGGACATGGGATGGGAATCGCGGTCGTTCAGGCACCTCGTGGCCGGCACCACCGTAACCGAACTTCGTTTCGTTTCCGCAAACACTGGAAGGGCGGGGCTTGTGCTGGATGACGTCCAGGTGGTCCCGGCCGCTTGTCAGGCTTCCGAATCGCAGTGGGTGACTTTGCCGCCCCGGTTCGCGGACATTGATGATCCTGACGGCAGTAGTGGGGTCCTGGGAGCTGGCATGAGGCTGCAGAACGTCTACGCCGCCGCGCATTTCACCGGCGGGCCAATCACGATTCGCGAGATCCGTCATCGCCGGGATGCGGGCACCGAGCCCTTCACCGCCCGCGAGTTGGACTTGCAGATCACCCTCTCGACCACCAGCCGACAACCAGACCACCTCAGCGCGACCTTCGAGGAGAATCTCGGCCCGGACCCTCAAGTGGTGTTGGACGGGCGAGTGACCGTTTCGAGTCCGTCACTCCCCGTGCCAGGGGGGCCTCAGCCGTTTGACATCATCTTCCCCTTGAGCACCCCGTTCATTTACGACCCCGCGGCCGGCAATCTCCTCTACGAGATTCGTACGCGGAACCCTGCCGGAGCCCTGTGGACCGACGCCTCGAATGACGCCGACGATGGGGCTTCGCGGTGCTTTGCGAACTGGGCTTCCGCGCCGACGGCCACCTACCTCGACACGGGGGCAGACATCATCCTGCTGGTGGGCGAGCTGGAAGTGGCCCCGCTGCGGCTCGAGCCGGCCGGCGGCTATTTCAAGGACTCGGTCGAGGTGACCCTCCGAACCCCACTCGAGGACGCCGCCATCCACTACACGACCGATGGCACAGAACCGACGACCGCCTCGACGCGCTACACCGCGCCGCTTCAACTTACCCAGTCCGCCACGCTCAAGGCCCGGGTCTTTCTGGACGGTGCCCCGGCCTCGGAGATCGTCAGCGCGACGTATCTCGAGGACGTCTGGAACGACGGCATCCCGGTGGCCTGGCGCGCCCAGTACTTCGGCGCGGATTGGTTCACCAAGACCGTGGCGGGTCCGTTGGCTGACGCGGACGAGGACGGCGCCAACACGTACCAGGAGTTCCTGGCCCTGACCGATCCTACCAACGGCCAGTCGGTGCCCGACCCGGTTCCCGCACTGCTCGTGGTGACGCCCGCGTCCGGCACCTACGCCGGGGAAGTGGCGGTCTCCTTCACCACGCCGATTCCGGGCGGCGCGATCCGGTTTACGCGCGACGGGGCCGAACCGGGCGCGGATTCCGAGGCCTATCCGGGCGAACCCGTCACGTTGCTCGCATCGGCCACGCTCAAGGCGCGCGTTTACATCCACGGCAACCCGGTGTCGGGCCTGGTCGAGGCGCCTTACGTGCTCACCCCCGTGGCGCCCACGCTGGTCCATCACCCGGTGGGCGCGACCGTGTATGAGGGCGAGGCGTACACGTTCCAAGTGGCCGCCAAGGGTACGCCGCCGCTCACGTACCGGTGGTTCCGCGACGGCAGCGAAATCGCCGGTGCCTCGGGCCAGGAGCTGGCGTTCGCCGCGGTCACCTTCGCCGATGCCGGGGCCTACACCGTGCAGGTGGCCAACGCTCACGGTGCTGCCACGAGCGAGCCGGCCGTGCTCACTGTCGTGCCCCGTCCCATGCCACCGGTGATTGTCCAGCAACCTCAGTCGCAGACGGTGGCTGTCGGGGGCACGGCGGTGTTTGCGGTCGAAGCGACAGGCTCGGAACCCCTCACTTATCAGTGGCGCTATAGTGTGGCCCCGTTGCCCGGCGAGACGGGTCCGGTGCTCCGGCTCAGCAACGTCCAGAAGAGCCAGGCTGGCTTCTACAGCGTGCTGGTCCGGAACGCGCATGGCTCGCGGGGAAGCGCGCACGCCGTCCTGACTGTGGTCGATGCGCCCATCGCCCCTCGAGTCACCAGCGGCCCCCTCAGCATCGTCCAGCGCGAAGGGGAAGCCGCCTCCCTCGCCGTGACGGTGGCCGGGACCTCGCCCTTCGCGTACGAATGGCGCCACAACGGTCAGGTCCTTCCCGGCGCCCACACTGCCCGGCTGAACTGGTCCGCCCTCGCGTTGACCGATGCCGGCACCTACGCCGTCACCGTCAGCAACGAGGCTGGGTCGGTCACCTCCGCGCCCGTTATCATCGAAGTGCGGCCTCTGGCGCCGGGCGGCACCGTGGTCCTGGATAACCGCGTCATGGACGCGCTCGATGCGCCGGTGCTCGACGTGGACGGCGTCACGCGCCTGGCGGGTCCGGCGTTCTTCGCCCAGCTCCACGCCGGAGCCGACGCCGGAGTCCTCGTGCCCGTGGGGCCGGTGGTGCCGTTCCTCCCGGGAGGCGGCGCCGGCTTTGTGCAGAGGGGCCAGGGTGGCAATGTGGTTACCCTTCCGATGATCGCTCCTGGCGGTACCGCTCACGTGCAGGTGCGGGCCTGGGAAAGTGAGCGGGGACCGAGTTACGAACAGGCTTACCGCGCCGGCGGCAAGACAGGCCGGTCGACCGTCCTCACGCTGGTCACGGGCGGTGCCGGTGAGCCTGCCAGCCCGCCGGCCCAACTGGTCGGGATCCAGTCGTTCCGCTTGGAGCGGGACGCCGAGCCGCCGGTGGTCACGGTGAGTTCGCCCCCGGCCGGCACGACGCCCGACGAGCGCTTCAGCCTCACCGGACAGGTGACCGACGCGATCGCGCTCGGCGAAGTGCGCTGGGAGTGGAACGGGGCGAATCAAGGGCCGCTGAGCCTGGATGGCCAAGGCCGGTTCCACGTGGCCGGGCAACGCCTCTTGCCGGGTGACAACCACCTGAGGATCCACGCCACCGACGCGGCGGGCAACGCGAGCCTAGCCGTGGTGGTGGCGGTGTGGGAACCCGTGCGGGTGCTCGAGTGGGATGCGGCCGATCCTGTTCGTGAAGGACGTCGGGCCAAGGCCCAGCTCGCGTTCCGCAGTCCGGGCGAAGTGAGCGGGCTGACCTTTGTGGTCCGCTACGATCCGGAGCAGTTCCGCGATCCGGCGTTCTCGTGGGCGCCGGGTGTTCTGCTCGCCGGTGCGCTCGCCCAGGTGAGCACGGAGACCGCCGGTGAAGTGCGCGCCACCCTTTCGCTGCCGGGGGCGGTGCTGCCGGCCGGGCGCCAGCCGCTGGCCACTCTGACTTTGCGGGCGCGCAGCGTGCCGGGCCTGACGGTGGCGCGTCTCGAATCCCAGGTGCTCGATGTGGCGGATCGTGTGGGAGCCCCGCTGACGTTCGGGAACCTGGGCCGAACCTTGACCCTCGAGATCCAGCCCCGACAGCTCGTCGGCGACGCCAACGGCAACGGCGCGCTCGAGGTGGGGGACGCCACCCTGATCCAGCGGCTCATCGCCCGGCTCGACCTGCCGCAGGCCTGGGACGTGGTGCTCAATGACCTCAATCAGAACTTCGACCTCGATTCGGGCGATGTGGTGAAGATCCTGCGCGTCCTGGTCGGCCTGGACCCGGCTCCTGCGCCCGGTCGACTCGCTCGCCTTGCCGGTTTTATGGCCCCGGCCCAGATTCGAATGGAATCCGTCGCCATTGCCGGGCCAGCGTCAAACGCCCGGCTCAACCTCACCGCCTCGATGGCGGTGGTGTGGCCGGGAGCGAGCCTGGTTGTGCGGGTGAACCTGGCAGAAGCGCCGCTCACCACGTCGGGGGTGGCGTTTACTCTCAACTACCCGGCGAACGCGCTGCGGCTGGCGGGGGAAGACGGCTACCGGACCGGGGAAGCGGTACCGACCGGGGTGGTGGCGCTGTGGAACCATGACGAGGCCGCGGGTCGGTTGAGCTTCGCTGCCGCGGGTGCCCAGGTGTGGCCCGCCACAGCCGGAACCCTGGCCGAGGTGACCTTCGAGCGACTGGCCCAGCCGGCCGGCGACGCGCTCCTCGTTACGCTCGATCCGGCGCAACTCGCGCTCGAGGGCGGGTTCGAGGTCGATTCGCTGCCGGCCGCCAGCGTGATCCTGACCGATCATCTGCCGCGGATCGACGCGGCGGTGACGCGCACCGACGACGGCTGGGAGATCACGTTCGACACGGCAGACGGAGCCGGGTATCGGCTGGAGGCATCGAGCGATCTCGTGGTGTGGGAGACGATCAGCACCCACCGCGGGCAGGGGGGACGGTTGCGGGTGACGGATCCAGACACGATGTGGTACGCGCAGCGTTTCTACCGGTTGCGGTTGGTGCCGTAGCCGCGCTTCGGTGGGAAGCGGTTTCTGCCGGGCTTCGGCTCCGGAAGACCTTCACCCCACCCAGCCCGGGTTCGGCAAGACAGACGGAGGGTTTGGATCAGGAACGAGATGTGTAAGCTACGGACGGCAGGCCCCCACCGGCTCACGCATGCAGTCCGGTGGCGTCACGGTCCAGTGCATCCGATCACGCCCGATGGCGTGAATCGCTCGCCGAAGTGCCTCCCGTGTCTTCGCCGGCAAGCGCTCGATGAACTATCACCTCGATGGAGACCAGCAACCGATAGGCCATCGCTCAGGTGGTCAACCGCTGGTCCATCTCCTCCAAGGTGACCCAACTCCCGGGTGAATCGTCATCAATCTGCTGCGCCATCCGGGCACGATAGTCTGCCAAGTCCTTGTGCCTCAATGAGACAAGCAGGGCCGCCAGACGCCGGCGCTCATCCGCCGGCAGCGCCTCCACCTCAGCATGGATCTCCTGAATGCTCATGCGGCCATGTTACGCCAGTGAGGTGGCGGTGGCAACGATGGTGGTTCGACCGGTCGCAATTCACCGAACGCATAACTCACCGACCGCCGCCGGGGCGTGGCGAGCGAGGCCAACGGGACAGCCGAGCGGCGCGAGACACCCCAAGCCGAAGGCACAGGCGGCGGTTCGGTGGAGCGAATGGTTCGGTGAGGTCAATCCGCACTGAGGTTCTTGAGAATCCGTTTCGCCAGCGGCTCCTTGATCTCCGTGTGCCTTGGAACTGCCTCCGTGACCCCGCTGCTCGGGTTGGTCCAGAGTGAGTGGGAACTACCTTCCCGCTTGAGGTAGCAGCCTGCCATTCGCAAACGGCGCTCCAAGTCACGCCGCTTCATCCGACAAGTACTTTGTCTTGAATGGCATCTGCCGGAAGTCCGCGCAGCATGTCGGCTCGGCGGTCCTCTAGCAGGAGTTCAATGGCCGCCTTCAGGCTCTCTTTCGTCTCCTCGATCGTCTCTCCCTGGCCGTTGGCACCGGGAACTTCCGGGCAAATCGCCCAGAAGCCGCCCTTGGGTGCTGGCTCGATGATGGCGGTGAATTCTGCTTTCACGTGTGTGTTGTATGTCTTTGGAGAATCTTCAGGTTCGCACCGCGCCGGTTTCGAAGCGGGCGATCCGTACCTGGATTTCGTGGGCTTGGGCGGTGTCCGTGGGGGCTGATCGTTCCGGCTCCACACCGCCTGGAATCCTCTGGGGCACTCCAAACCATTGATCCGTAGTCCGTTGCACCGTTTCCGCCATGACGGCATCGCTCGTTCCGCTCATGACCGCACGATACGCTTCGTCCTCATCGTGTCCAGCTTGTCCTCATCCATGCCGTCACCGAACGATGAGGCCAGCTAGGCTGGGCCAGGCGCGGCATGGGCTGAGCCGACTGGCTCGGTGCTTTCATGGTTCCATCCCTGATGGTGAGGCGCGGTTCGCTCGTGAGGCGGCCACGAAGAGCCCGGCACCTCCCAGTACAAGCGCCACCCCGATCGCTTTCGGCCAAGGCCGTGGCGACATGTCCACCGGAATCGGAACGCTACGCGTGCCAGTCATGTCTTTGTAGCTCTGCACCTCCCATCGCGTGAGGCGGTCGCTGAAGTGATTGGGGAATTGAAGCCAGAGCTGTAGACTCCCGGCCATCAGAAGCCCCAAGGCTATGAAGAAAGATAGTCGCGCACGCATGGCTCACTCATGTGCCGAACGACCGAACTGAGCGACCGCCGCCGGGAGACCGGGTTGGGCGCAGAAGCGCGATCCGAACTGGCTCCCACCATCGAGCGGAGTGGCGGGGCGGCGGTTCGGCTCGACCGCGTGGTTCGGCAAGCTCATCCGGTCTCACCCCCGGTCAGATCCCTTAGGATCTTCCGTGCCAGGCGCTCGTTGATTTCCGCGTGCCGCGGTACGGGCTGGGACCTGCCCGTCTGCGGGTTGTGGTAGATGTCATGGCCTCCTCCGTGCCGCACCAGCCGGCACCCGGCGCCTTGGAGCCGGGCGATGAGCTCGCGGCGTTTCACGCCACCTCCAATTCCAGTTCCTTTCTGATCCCGGGAATCTCCTCTTTTGAGAACGTCCGATGCAGATCCCGGAGATGTTCTTGCAGGTCTGCCAAGTCATCCCCTTGGGTCCAATGATCGGGGTAGTCGTTCAAGTACCCCAGGTACCGCCCATCTGACTCGCGCCAATAGGTGATCCTGATCTTCATGTAACGATGCTGCCCCCGGCTGCCACCTGTGGCCAGGCAATTCTTCGCGCTGAACACCAAGGTCAGCGACGGGTGCCAGCCGCCGGCGACGTTCGATCTGTGTCTGAGCGAATTGGCTGGCTCCCGTTCGCTGGACCGCCTGGTTCGACCCGCGTCCGTGGTTCCATGGTGACAAGCCGTCCGGCAAATCGACCGGCTTGAGCTTCTTGGATTGCGGCGTGGTACCGGCGTAGATCTCCTCCATGGGAATCCAGGATGGTCACCCGGTTCCGTCGCACCTCAGAAACGATTGGGTCGTCAATCATTGGGGTCCTCCATCAGTTCGTCGGGTGTGCAGATCGTGGGCAATTCGTACCCCAGCGATGCCGCGACCGCCCGCAGTGACGGCAGTGCTTGCGCGTTGGCGATGTGAGCACAGTTCCACGTCAGAAGGAAGTCCATCCCGTGTCGAATGGCAACCGCGATGTGCGAGGCGTCCGTCGCCGCCTTGGCCGGAATGGATCCCGAAGCCAGCAGGACATCCGCAATGCGAGTCGTCTCCTCGTCAACGGCGAGGACGTGCAGGCCGGTCAGGAGTTCACAGCGTCGCCGGGCCACCTCCGGATCGCCCAGGGCAGCCTCGTCCCACACGAACGCTGAGACGAACAGCTCGAAACGTGATGCCCGCAGCTCCCACCAGAGTCGCGTCGTCTCCTGCTTGCCGGCGATGACCACGTCGCGGGAAGGCCTTGCCGCGAGGAAGCTCGGGATCGTCGTTTCGATGTAGACCCGTGTCATGCCGCGACTTGATCAGGTCGAACGCAAAGGTCAGCGACGGGAGCCAGCCGCCGCGGACGTTCGAGCCCTCCGCCGGGGTTGACGGCTGGCGCCCGTTCGCTGGACCGGTTGGTTCGCCCAACTCATAGCTCCAAGGCATAGCGTAACGCGCCACGAATCTTCTCCAACGGGGGACCGAAAATCGTGCCCACGGGTCCGTTCAACTCGTGATGCTGGATTGCCTGCAGTCCCTGCACGTTCGCGTAGCTCTTCTGTGTCAGGAAAGGAGCGCCCGGAAGCTCCACCTCGTACGCCGACTCCCGGAATGTCGTGGTGACTGGTACGCAGAGGCTCAATGCCCTGGGAGCATCGGCATCCTCCCTCGATACTACCATCATGAGCCGGACTTTGCCGCCAACGCCAAGGTCAACACGGTAAACCTCACCCGGTTTAGTCGTCATAGGCCGAATCCAGTGCTCGCTGCCGCATCTCCGCAGGAAGCAACAGATCGTCCGTCGCCGGTATCGAAAGAGAGAATGGCAGGCCCTTGTGCAAGCGGACCTGGCTGAGGAACATGCGGATCGCTTCCGTCGTGCTAATCCCCAGCTTCTCAAAAACCGCCTCGGCATCTTTCTTTAGCCGAGATTGGACTCGTGCTCGCACCACTGCCTCTTTCATGGGCACAACGTGGCACACACCGGCTACACGTGCAAGCTTGCTGTTTCTGCCGAACGACCAAGGTGTGCGACCGCCGCCGGGAAGGACGGTCGGGCGGAGAAGGGCGATGCGAACTGGCTACCGGCCTCGAGCGCAGCAGCGGGGCGGCGGTTCGCCTCGACCGGGTGGTTCGGCTGATTCATGCCGCCACCGGTGCGTAATGCAGCACCATCAGCTCCCGCGCCGGCACCGGAACCATCGCGTAGGTACGGCCATCGTCTCCGCTGAATTCCACTTCGAAGTGGTTGTCTGCCAGATTCATGACGACCGTGCCGACTTGGCCAGCGACCAACCCGGAGTCCGGCCGGTCGGTGAGCAGGGCCACGACATCGAGTTCATGGATTTCCGCTTTCATGGTTTCATGATTCAGAGCACGTAACAGGAAGTCAATCGCGGGCAATCCTCATCGGCCCGGATGATCCAGGTCGTACGGATTGCGGCAGTCTTGCCTTCCCTCTCCCAGCGAAAATCCACCGCGTAGCGGCGTCCGAATTTGTCTTGCGCTCCTGCAGTGCATGGCTCCGTTTCCAGGGCTTCCCTGATCCGGACCTCCACTTCGGCGGCGTTCTCGGTCGTGAGCCCCAAGGCGGAACGGAAAACTCGGGCCTTGTGCTTTCCTCGAGGGTGGTCGAACGAGAGGCAGTACTCCTCGAGCTTTCGTGGGTCGATCTCCGCTCGCGCAGCGCCCGGGAGTTTCATGCTTCAACGGTTGCCGAACGAGGAGGTGAAGCGACCGCCGCCGGCAGACGGGGTCGAGCGCAGAAGAGCGATCCGAACTGGCTACCAACGTCGAGCGGACCAGCGGGGCGGCGGTTCGACTCGACCGCGTGGTTCGCCTCGATCCGTCGGCGCTCCCAAGTCCACGCTGCAGGCCATCCGCGAAATCCGTGACATCCGCGGTCCACGGTAGCCGCTGGAATCTCTGACCGCGGATTACTCGGATGGCACGGATGAGGCCTGGTACCAATGCGGTTCCACCTCGATGGCTTCACTGTCTGGGTGGTCTGTTTCGCGGTCATCGCCTCATCCCCGATCGCTCCGTTACCGCTGTTGTTTGTGTCATCCCCCATGTCGAACGACGAAGTCACCGACCGCCGCGTGAACTGGCAGGGACGTCGGCAGCGAATCCGACACTCGAATGGCCATCGCCCGCGGCGGTTCGGTGGACTGAATGGTTACGCGTTTGTGGGTCCATCACCATCATTGTCTCGTCGTATCTCTCGTACTACCTCCTCGGACGCCTTGCGAAACTCCCGGAAGCCTCGGACCACGCCCGAACGGATCTCTGGATGCACTAAGATGGCTGTCCCAATGCTCCACACTGCAAGCGCAAGAGGGACCCACCGCGACGGAAACATGTCAGCAACGGGAGAGGGCCAAACAATCGCCAGCAGAACGAACACCATGGCGGCAGAAGCGAGTGTCGCGCTACTCCATCGTGTGTCTTTATGCCCGCATGCCATACGTGTCACGTCGCCTAACAGTAAGCAATGTATCCGTCCCGGCGGGGTGCTGGACTCCGCATGGCGTCGTAACGTGCTGCCCGCCGGGACGGATACATTGTTGTTGAACTGAGCCGCGGTTCTGCTGGCCAACGACTACAGGGGAAAGTAGCCGAGCGGCCCCGCTTGGGGAAGCCGGAAGTTGGGCGTGAGGGTGATCCGGCGAGCTGGCCGGGCGCAGCGGATCGTGGCCCGGGGGCGTCGCGGCGCCGGGACCGGAGGTCGGTGGGTGAACCGGGCCTGGTCCGGTGGCGGCGGGAAGGCCTGAAACCGGGAGAACGGGACCACGACGCCGTGGACCTCCCCTCGTCCGGGAGGTCCGGAGGTCCGTGGGCCAGCCATGGCGTCTCGGGTGGGGCGCGCGTTCATGAGGTGTCGTCGAACGGGGGGTGGCGTCGCCCGGGGCGGGGCACAAGGGCCACCAGCACCAAGGCGCTGGCGCCACAGTACGGGCAGCGCAGTCCGGAGTCCGGGTCCCCGAGACCGGTCGAGGGTGTCGGCCGCGTCGGCAACAGGGTGGGCGTCGTGACGGCCGTCGCCGGGGCCGGGGCCAGGAGCGCCTGCACCCGCGCCAGGCGCTCTTGGCGGCCGCGGTTGGCCAGCAGGCCGTAGTGGCGGATCTTGGTGAACCGTTCTGGCAGGAGGTGCAGGGCGAAGCGGCGCACAAACTCTTCGAGCCTCAACGTCATGGTCCGGTGGCGGCCGCCGTCGGCGTAGTCCTTGTAGTCGAAGCTTACCGTGCCCGCGTCCGGGTCCAAGCGCAGCAGGCGGCGGGGGCTCAACGCCACACGATGCGTGTAGCGCCCGACATACCGGAGCACCTGGTCGGGTCCGGCGAAGGGGCGCTTGGCGTACACGACCCAGGGCTTGCGCGTGAGTTCCCGCACCTGCGCGGCGAAGGCGGCGGGCGTCGCCCAGGCTTGCAGCTCGCCGTGAAACTCGAGCTCACCCCGCTGGAAGAGCCGTTGCAGGCCGACCAAGTACTTGGCTTGGAAAACCGTGGCCAGCGCTTTCACTGGGAAGAGGAACCGCGCCGAGGCGCTCACCCAGCGTTCGCGCTCCGCCTGCCAGCCCCCGCCGGTGACCAGGCAGTGGAGATGGTAATGGTCCATGAGGTTCTGGCCCCAGGTGTGCAGGATGGCGGTGATCCCAATCCGGGCGTCGAAGCGGTTCTGCCCGAAGGTGAGCAGGGTCTGGCTGGCGGCGTTGAAGAGCAGGGTGTAGAGCGTGCGCCGGTTCTGGCGGATCAAGGGGTTGAGTCCGTGCGGGAGGGTGAAGACCAGGTGGAAGTAGGGGACGGGGAGCAGGAGGGCCTCCTGGGCTTCCAGCCAGGCCGCTGCGGCCGCGCCCTGGCATTGGGGACAATGGCGGTTGCCGCAGGAATGGGGCACGAAGTGCTCGCGGCCACAGGCGGTGCAGCGGTACTGATGCCCGCCCAGGGCGGGGGTGCGACAGAGCCGCAGCGTGTGGAGCACGCGCCCCTGGGCCGGCGACAAGGACGGCCAGGTGTCGGGTCGGGCCCAGGCGGCGGCGAGCACCTGCGCCAGGGTCGGTGACGGGATCAGGGCGCTGGCCATCGGCCCAGCTCCGGTTCAGGCCAGGACGGTCGCGGGCGACGGTGCCGGCGGCAGGTTCAGTTGCTGGAGCGGACCCTGGAGCTGGGCCAGGCGCTCCTGGCGCACGTGGAGGTAGGTGGTGGTGCTGGACAGCCGGCTGTGGCCCAGCAGATGCTGGACGACGGTGAGCTCGACGCCGGCTTCCAGCAGGTGGGTCGCAAAGGAGTGACGATTATGCCGAGCTCGGCATAATCGTCACAGCTTCGCGACGCACCTGCTGGAGGCGGGGACGGACATCCGGACGGTGCAGGAGTTGCTGGGGCACGCGCGGCTGGACACGACGATGATCTACACGCACGTGATGACGAAGCCGGGCATCGGGGTGCGGAGCCCGTTGGATGGGTGAAGGGGGAAGGGCGAAAGTCGAAGTACGAAGTTCGAAGGGCGAAGTTCGAAGGGCGAAGGGCGAAGGGCGAAGTTCGAAGTTCGAAGTTCGAAGTTCGAAGTTCGAAGGGGGAAGGGCGAAGGGCGAAGGGGGAAGGGCGAAGGGGGAAGGGCGAAGGGAAGGGGCCTGTTCCTTTCGGACCTGCTCAGCAGCCATGAACCGACACGGGTAGACTGCTCTTCTGCATTCTGCATTCTGCATTCTGCATTGCCGGGAGCAGAGCCGGATCCGCCAGGGCCGGGCCGGGCGAGCGGGCAAGCGGCTTGCGGGCGAGGGGGCGCGTGGCCTACGGTGCGGCTGGTGGTGTCTTGGGCCGATCGATGAAGACATATGTGCCGCATCTGGTGCGCTACCTGCAGAGCCGGGCGGGGAAGCGCAACGTCACGCTGTTGTTCAAGTACCTGCTGGTGTTCGCAGGGCTGGTGGTGGCGTACAGCCTGATGTTCCACTGGCTGATGCAGTGGGAGAACCGGGAGCATTCCTGGCTGACCGGGGTGTACTGGACGCTCACGGTGATGTCCACGCTGGGGTTTGGCGACATCACCTTCGAGTCGGATCTGGGGCGGGCGTTCTCGGTTGTGGTGCTGCTGTCCGGGATGCTTTCGCTGCTGGTGCTGCTGCCGTTCACGTTCATCGAGTTCTTCTACGCGCCTTGGATGCGGGCCCAGTCGGAGGCGCGGGCGCCGCGGGAGCTGCCGGCCGAGACGCGCGGGCACGCGATTCTGACGCACGGGGGGCCGGTGACGAGTGCGTTGATCCGGAAGCTCAACCAGTACGGGCAGCCCTACGTCCTGCTGGTGCCGGACCTGGCCCAGGCGCTCGCCCTGCACGACGAAGGGTACCAGGTGGTGGTCGGCGCGCCGGATGATCCGGTCACGTACGAGAAAGTGCGTGTGACGCAGGCGGCATTGGTCAGCGCGACGGGCAGCAACATCAGCAACACGAACGTGGCGTTCACGGTGCGGGAGATCGCGCCGGACATCCCGATTCTGACGACCGCCGACTCGGATGCGGCGGAGGACATTCTGAAGCTGGCCGGGAGTTCGCGGGTCCTGCAACTGCACGAGATGCTGGGGCGTTCGCTGGCGCACCGGACGCTGGGTGGGGATGCCCGGGCGCACATCATCGGGCGGTTCGAGGAGTTGTTCATCGCAGAGGCGACAGCGGCGGGGACGCCGTTGCTGGGGAAGACCCTGGCGGAGAGCCGGCTGCGGGAGTTGTTTGAGGTCACGGTGGTGGGCGTGTGGGAGCGAGGCCGGTTTCGGAGCGCGCAGGCGGACACGGTGCTGGGGCCGAGCACGGTGATGGTTCTGGCGGGCTCGCGCCAACAACTGGACCATTTCAACGAGTTCTTCTGCATCTACCACGGGGCGGCCTCGCCGGTGTTGATCGTGGGCGGCGGGCGGGTGGGGTGTGCCACCGGGCAGGCCCTGGCCCGGCGGGACCTGCCGTTTGTGATCATCGAGCGCGAGCCTTTGGCGGAGGCCACGTCCGGCAAGGTGGTGCGGGGGGACGCGGCCGCCATCGAGACGCTCGAACAGGCCGGGATCCGCGAGGCCCCGGCGGTGATCATCACGACCAACTCGGACGACACCAACGTCTATCTCACCATCCTGGTGCGCCGGCTGCGTCCCGACGTCCAGATCATCAGCCGGGCCACGCTCGAGCGGAACGTGTCCACGCTGCATCGGGCGGGGGCGGATTTTGTGATGTCGTACGCGTCGATGGGGGCGAACGCGATCTTCAACGCGCTGCGCCGGGCCCACGTGCTGATGTTGGCGGAGGGGCTGAGCGTCTTCCCGTTCCGGATCCCGGAAGCGTTGGGGGGGAAGACCGTCGCCGACAGCGCCATTCGCTCAACCACCGGCTGCAGCGTCGTGGCGGCGCGGACGGCGGAGGGATTGCTGATCAACCCGGGACCGGGTACGCGGCTGGTGGCCGGGGCGGAGGTGATCTTGATCGGGACGGTCGAGGACGAGGAGCGGTTTCTCGCGGCCTACGGTCCGGGCTGAGCGCTGCTGGGTTTCGAGGGCGAGGCGCGAACGGCGAACGCAAGCTTAAAACTCCAAGTTCAAAGTTCAAAGCTCAAGGGAAGCTCAAAGGTCCAAGGTCAAGATTCAAAGCCCAAGGGAAGTTCAAAGGTCCAAGGTCAGAATTCAAAGCTCAAGGGAAGTTCAAAGGTCCAAGGTCAAGATTCAAAGCTCAAGGGAAGCTCAAAGGTCCAAGGTCAAGATTCAAAGCACAAGGGAAGTTCAAGGGTCCAAGGTCAAGATTCAAAGCACAAGGGAAGTTCAAAGCTGCAAGTTCAAGATTCAAAGCTCAAGGGGAGTTCAAAGCTCGATCCTTCATTCGCCCTTCGGCATTCCGGTTCATGGAGGGAGGACGACTGCTGCGGGTTATTCGGTGCATTTCTTCGATTGACGTGCTGAGGAATCCAGTTAATGGTTTCCACCATTCGCGGGTTGAAGCTCCGATGGAAGGGGATCGGGAAGGTAGGTTCGGCAGGGCGAGTATTCGCCGGCTGACCGGAAACGGCGGTGGAAGCCTGATGCCATCCTGGGGGCTGTGTCATGCCCGCCACCCTGCTATGACGCCAAACAGTCTCCCGGACCGGAGTCATCCTCACCCGGCGCGGTCGCATCCGTACCTTGCCAGCTCACGCGGACGCCGCGGCACGTGGTGGCGACGTGCGTGGCCGGGCTGGGTCGGGCTTGTGGCGGCGGCGGGTATCGCGCTGGCCCGAGCTGAGGCCGGGCCGGGTGAACCCATGGTGCTGTTCCCCGATCCTCCGGAGCTGAACCTGATTCTGTCGGCTCCGGCCACTCTGGGGCCGCCGGCGGGTCAACCCACCGCGCTGCGGTTGGCCGATGTGGACGGGGACGGCCGACGGGATGTGGTGGCGGCGAACGTGGGTGGATCGGCCTTTGGTGTCGTCCGCAACCTGACGCTAGAAGGGGGCGAGTTGCGCAGTACGACCTTCGCTGCGCTGGAAGCCCTTGGGCCGGCGACGACGCTGCCGAGTCTGGCAGTGGCGGATCTGGATGGCGACGGCCGGGTGGACGTGGTGATTAACCCGGCGGCGGAGGGGGTGGTGTGGGTATTCCGGAACACCAGCGAGCCGGGGGTCCTGCGGTTCGAGAGTCCGCTTGTGTTGCCGAATGGCTTTGTCGGGACGACCGGTCTCTCGACGGACGTTGCCGTGGGGGATTGGGACGGGGATGGCCGGGTGGATCTGGTGGTGGTAAACGCCAGCGACGGTCGCGTGGCGGTGTACCGGAACACGAGCACGAGCGGGGCGCTGTCGTTTGCGGGGAAGGTCGAGTTCGAAGTGGCGCTGGACCCCCGCCGGGTGGCGGTGGGGGACTTGGATGGTGACGGGCGGCCGGATCTGGTGGTGTGGCACGAGGCTCCGGCCGGGCTGAGTTTTCTACGCAACACGGGGGCGCCGGGCAGCGTGTCATTCGATGCGGCGGGGGTGCACCTGCCGCTGACGGCGGCGCCGGCCGAGTTGGCGGTGGCGGACCTGGACCGGGATGGCAAACCGGATGTGGTGGCGGCCGTGCCGGCGCTCGGCGGGGTATGGGTATGGCGCAACACGGCCTATGTGGGCGCATTCAGTGCGACGCAGCCCGCGACGCTCGCGAGTCCGCGATGGTTCGAGACGGAACCGGGCGCGCGGGCGGTGGCGGTGGCGGAGATGGATGGGGACGGGTTTCCGGAGGTGGCGGTGGCGCATTTCGGGCGAGGGAGCCTGGTGCTGTTGGGCAACCGGAGCCAGCCGGGCCAGTTGGAGTTGGTGTCGCGGGGGCGTTTCGCGGCGGGGGACGGGCCTTTGGCGGTGGCGCTGGGCGATCTGAATGGGGATCGGCGTCCGGACCTGGCAGTAGCGGACCATCTGGGCGGGCGGTTGCAGGTGCGTCAGAATCGCGCGACTCAGACGGGGGGTGGCGCCGTGCCGTTCACGATCGGCAACATCCAGCGGCCGGCGACGGATTTGAAGGTCACGGTGCGGTCGGCGAACCCCGGGCTCCTTCCGGCGGAGGGCCTGGTGCTGGGGGGGGAGGGGAACAACCGGACACTCCAACTGACGCCCCTGCCGGGCGTCTCGGGGGTGGCTCGGATCACGGTGCGGGTCGAGAACGGCGCGCAGGGGTGGGTCGAGAACGAGTTGCTGGTGCTGGTGGGCTGTGCGGACAACACCGTGTGGCCGACGGCCTGCGAGCTGGGTTGGGAGCCGGACGCCGAGGGGGTGTGGCGGGCGTCGATTCATCAGGCCTTGGGGGCGAGCGGGGAGGGGCGTTGGTTCAAGTTCCAGATCCAGCCCGAGAGCGAGCTGTTCATCATCCTGAGCGAGCTGCCGCGGGACTACGATCTGTTCGTTTTCCAGGACATCCAGGAGGCGTATGAAGCCATGGTTGGCGGGGACCTGGCGCTGGACGATCTGGCCAGTTTGAGCACGCGCTACGCGCCGGCCGCCTACAGTCCGGCGGCGTACAGCGGGGAAGCGTATGCGCCGGTGGCCTACAGCCCGGCGGCCTACAGCCCGGCGGCGTACAGTCCCGCGGCGTACAGCCCGGCAGCGTACAGTCCGGCAGCGTACAGTCCGGCGGCGTATAGTCCGGCAGCGTACAGTCCGGCAGCGTACAGCCCGGCGGCGTACAGCGAGGACGCCTTTGCCCCGGCGGCGTACAGTCCCGCGGCCTACAGCGGTCCGGCAGAGGCGCCGGTGGCATTTTCGCCGGCGGCGTATTCCGGCGCGCAGACGCGGAGCCTGGTGGCGGTGTCGGCGTTCGATGGCCTGGCCAACGAAGGCATTTTCATGAACACCTGGGGGGGCACGGGTGATTTCTACGTGTGCGTGCGCGGGCGGGAGGGGGCGTTCGCTCCGGAGCAGCCGTTCCGGCTGGACCTGTACTTGGTGCCCGGGGACTGCGGTGCGCTGGACGTGAGCACGCTCCCGGCGAGTGACACCGTGGCGACGGCGGGTCCGGACGCCGGCTACACGACGCTGGTTCTCACCGATTTTGCCCGGTTGAGCCGGCCCGAGGACCCGGCGACGGCGGATGCCTGGGCGGCGGACGTGGCCTTGCTGCGCACGCGTCTGGCGGCGTTTGTGGCGCGGCCGGAGATTCACGGCGTGGTGGTGGAGCTGGATCAGGACACGGCGATCCGGCAGGCGAATGAGCTGGCGGATGCCCACTACGACTGTGTGTTTGCCAAGAACGTGGTGGCGGGACTGATCCGGGAGGTGGTCGAGCGTTTCCGGCAGCTCAATCCCGGTCTGCGGTATTTGGTGTTGGTGGGAGGGGATGATGTCGTTCCGAACTTCCGCTACCCGGATCGGGTGCCGCTGGGGCTGGAACAGAACTTCATCGTGCCGGTGCGGGACGCGACGGCGAGCCAGGCGAGTTTGCGGCTGGGGTATTACCTCTCCCAGGACGCGTATGGGGCGCCGTGCGAGGTCGAGCAGAAGTTCACGCGGGTGCCGCTGCCGCAGATGGCGGTGGGCCGGTTGGTGGAGAGTCCGGCCGACATTCTCGGTTTGCTCGAGGCGTACGAGGAGCTGGAAGCGGGTGAGTTGCCGCTGCCGCGGTCCTCGCTCGTGACCGGGTACGAGTTCCTGGCGGACGCGGCGCGGGCTGTGGCGGCGGAGCTGCGGGCGGGGATTGGCGAGGGTGCCGGCCAGGTGCACGACACGTTGATCGCGCCCGAGCACGTTTCGCCCCTTGCCGATCCGGAGACGACGGAGAACTGGTCGGCGGCGGAACTGGCGCAGGTGTTGTTTGGGCGCCGCCATGATCTGCTGTTTCTGGCGGGGCATTTCAACGATGGGGGAGCCGTGGCGGCGGACTACGTCAGCCAGCTCACGGCGCGGCAGGTGGCGGAATCGGACATGACCTTCCAGCACAGCGTGATCTTCGGCGCGGGGTGCCACGTGGGCTACAACACCGTGGACCGCCACGCCGTGCCCCAGGTGACGCAGGATCCGGACTGGGCGCAGGCCTTTGTCCGGAAGCGGGCAATCCTGGTGGGCGGCATGGGTTATCAATATGGGGACACGGAGTTCCTCGAGTACAGCGAGCGGCTGTATCTGAACTTCGCGCAGCAGCTCCGGGCGGGGCCGCCCGGCAGCGCTGTCACGCTGGGCGAGGCGCTGGTGAAGGCCAAGCGCCAGTACTTCAACGAGACGGACGAGCTGCGGGGGTTGCACGAGAAGGTGGTGCTGCAAGTGGCGTTGTTCGGGCTGCCCATGCTGAAGCTCCAACTGCCGGGGAAGCGTCCACCGGAGGCGGGGCTGGAGGCGATCGTGTCGACGCTGAACGAGTACCCGAGCGAGGATCCCGGCGATCCGGGATTTGCGCCGACGGCCGGAGCGGTGCTGGGGTTGAGGTGGGCGGACGTGACGGTGGACGCGGGGCCGCTCGCGGTCGAGACGCGGTCGCTTCGCCACTATCCCGAGGAGGATCCCGCGAACCCGGTGGAAGTGTTCGCCACCTACCTGCGCGGTCCGCAAGGGAACGCGAGTCACCCGGCCGAGCCGGTCCTGCCGCGGGTGGTCAAGGACGTGACCGCGCCGCTGCCGGGCGTGGTGCTGCGCGGGGTCGGGTTCCGGGGCGGCGCCTACGCGGATGAGGCTGGTGTGCGACCGCTGACGGGCGCGCCGGCCACGGAGTTTCGGGGTGCGGTGGTGGCCTTCGAGTCAGCGGTTTTCCATCCCGTGCAGCCCTGGGCGGTGAACTACTTTGACAGCCTGTGCAACGGGGCGGGTGGGGTGACGCGGCTGAGTGTGTTTCCGGCGCAATACCGGACGGATCTGCAGGCGCCGGAGACGGGGACGCGGCGGGCGTTTTCGGAAGTGCGGTTCCGGCTGTTCTACAGCGGTGACGTGGCGACCTACACGGACGCGCTGGGGGCCAACCCGGACACGCCGGCGTTGGCGGACGCGCCGACGATTGTCGAGGTGCTCGACGAAGTCGTGGGCGGGGTGGTGAAGGTATCGGGACGCGTGGTGGGCAACCCTGCGGCCGGCATCCAGGAGGTCTGGGTGACCTACACGGCCGAGTCGGGGCCCTGGCGGGGGCGGTGGCAGGCACTGGACCTCGTGCAGGATCCCGCCCAATCCAGCTTGTGGCGGGGGACCTTGCCGCTGGAAGGCGGCACTGCGCCCGCGGCTGTGCGGTATGTCGTGCATGCGGTCAATGGTGTCGGGCTCGTGACGATGCAGGCCAACCGCGGTGGTTTCTTCACGCCCGGAGCGGCCCAAGTTCCGGCGTTGGCGACGGAATTGACGCTCGACGGTTTCCCGCTCAGCGGTGCCTATGGCGACACGGCCGTGTTGAGTGCGGTATTGCGATCTGCCGGTGGCGCTGTGACCGGACAACCGGTGCGGTTTGGGCTGGGGTCGCAGCAGGCGCTGGCGTTGACTGATGCGGACGGGCGGGCCACGGTCCGGCTCCCGTTGCGTGGGTTGCCGGCGGTCTACGCGTTGCAGGTGGGGTTTGCGGGGGCACCCGGTCTGGCGCCGGCGTCGGCCTCGACGCGATTTGAGATTCTGCGGCAGGCCACGCGGATCGAGTTGGTGGATCAGACGACGGAGCGTCCGAACCTGAATGTGACGGCGCGGCTGCTGGACAGCCGCGCCCGGCAACTGGCGGAGAAGTCGGTGTTTTTCGTGCTGACGGACCGTGAGGGGATCGTGCGGGTGGCGCGGGCGGTGATCACGGACTTTGCCGGGCAAGCCCCGCTGGGCATTGTGCCGCTCGAGGCCGGCACGTACACCTTGCGCGCGTTCTTCAACCAGCGCGTCCCGTTGCCGGGGGAGGTGTCGCCGGTTCCACGGGAGCTGGTGGGGACGCTGCAACTGGATCCGCGTTACCTGTCGGCAGAGCAGCGGGGGGAGTTCACGTTCGCGCTGGTGGCGGCGCCGGCGACGATCTTCCGTCAGGCGGGCCGGCTGGCCAAGGCGCATGTGCCGGCGCTGCTGGCGGCTTCGCAGGGACTGGCGGGTTCGCTGGCGCTGGTGAGTGTGCAGGAGGCGGAACCGGAAGGGGCGCAGGCAAGCGTCGAGGAGACCGGGGACTGGATCCTGTATGAGCCGCCGGCGGGCCGGGATGTCCCGGGCCGGTTCACTTACACGATTGCGGACGGCCAGGGGAACACGGCCACGGGCACGGTGGACGTGATCCTGCTGCCGGCGGACAGCCAGCCCACGCTGAACATCGTCGCGATCGTGGCTTCGCCGGGGAGCGCGACCGTGCTGACGGTGGCCGGGATCCCCGGGCTCGAATACACGATCCAGGCCAAGGCGAGCCTGGAGGCTGCCGTGCCGTGGACGACCCTTGGGCGGGTGATGGCGGGGGCCAACGGTCTGTTCCAATTCACCGACACCGACGCGCCGAATCACGGCGTGCGCTACTATCGCGCCGTCGGTCCCTGAACCCTGCCGTCTCTTCCTGGTGCCATGAAAACTTATCGCTTCCTTCGCCTCGCTGTCAGTGCGGTGGCAGTCTGGAGTGGGACGGCCGCGTTGTTGGCGGCCACCTACGTGTTCGACTTCGCCAACCTGAACCTGGCCGTGCCGGACGGCTCGTCGGCGGGCGTGAGTGACACCCGGTCGTTGAGCCTGCCGTCGACTGCGATTGTGCATGTCAGCGTCGCGCTGAGTTTGCGACCGCGGGACGGGCAGGCGGCCTTCAACGGCGACGTTTACGCGGCGCTGACGCACGGGAGCGGTTACAGCGTGCTGCTCAACCGGGTGGGGCGTCGGGCGGGCAGTGTGCTGGGCTATGGCGACAACGGGTTTGACGTGGTGTTCGACGATGCGGCCGTGCCGGGGGACGTGCATGCGTACCGCCTCACCCTGAACGGGAATCATGCGGCGAAGCTGCAGCCGACTTCGGGACCGCTCACGGGTGTGTGGGCGCCGGACGGTCGGACCAGCCTGCCGGCGGAGACGCTGTTGACGGACCCGCGCAGTGCCTTGCTCAGTGGATTCCAGGGGATGAATGCCAACGGCGACTGGACGCTGTTCGTGGCGGACTGGGAGAGCGGTGGGCTGGTCAAGCTGGATCGCTGGGCGCTGACCATCACGTTGGTGCCCATCCCGGAGCCGGTGGCGACCAGCCTGGTGGCTGCCGGGGTGCTGCTCGCTGCGGCGGGTGTTCGCGTTGGTGTCCGGGACGGGTGAAGCCCGGAGCGTGACGGCACCTGCGAGCCGGGGCAGACTGCGGCGCATGTTGTTGCGGGTCTTCCTGGCGGGCGTGCTGGCGGGTTACGGGGCGCTCGCCGTGCCGCTGCCCGGCTTGTTTAACACCGGGGTCGGCCACGACGGGACGCTGTTGCCCGGCGGGGCGATCGACCCGCATTGGCGGTTGGTGGCGAGTGCCGACGCCGCGGCGCCAGGGCCGCAGGCGCGGGTGGTGCGGGAGGGTTATCCGATTCCGCCCTGGCTGGCGAACGGGCCGGATTCGAAGTGGATCGCGCCGCAGGCCGACCAGTCCCGCGGGAACGGGCCGGGCGACTACACCTACCAACTCGTGTTCGATCTCGGGGGACACGATCCCGCCACGGCCGTGCTCACGGGCCGGTGGTCGTCGGATAACGGCGGCGTCGAGGTGCGCCTGAACGGGCGGGTCACCGGGGTAACTTACGGCGGCGACTTCACGACCTTCTCCGCCGGGTTCACGATGACGGAGGGGTTCGTGGAAGGGCGGAACGTGCTCGAGTTCGTGGTCAACAATGCCGGGGACGGGGTCAACCCGACGGGCTTCCGCGCCGAGCTGTCCGGGACGGTGGATCCGTTGCCGCCGCCGGGGACTCCGCCCGTCATCACCCGTGAGCCGGAGGATGTGGAGGTGGCGCCGAAGGAAGCGGCGACGTTTCAAGTCAGTGCCACCGGCAGCCGGCCGTTGCTGTACCGATGGCGTTTCGCGGGGGCGCCGTTGGCCGAGGCGGGCGTGGCGACGTTCACCATTCCGACCGCCACAGCCGCCTGGGTGGGGGGATACGACGTGGTGGTCCGCAACGACTGGGGGGCGGTGACGAGCCGGGTGGCGACGCTGACGTTGCGGAGCCCGAGTCCGGCCGAGCGCACGTATGAACCCCTGGGTCCCTCGAGCCGCCGCACGGGCGTGGTGCTCAGTGAAATCATGTACCATCCCGCGGCGTGGGCGGACGGGCGGAACCTCGAGTTCGTTGAACTGCACAACACGAATCCGTTCTTCGAAGACCTGAGCGGCTGGCGGATCCGTGGCGATTACGAGTTTACGGTCCCCGCCGGGACCCTGCTGGCCGGGAACGGCTTTCTCGTTGTGGCTCCGGAAGCCGGGGATGTTCAGGCGGTTTACGGCGTGACGAACGTGGTGGGCGGTTTTGCCGGGGCGCTGGGCAATAGCTCGGGCACGGTCCAGTTGCTCAAGCGGTCGGGCGCTGTCGTCCTCGAGGTGAACTACCGGGATCGGCCGCCGTGGCCCGTGGCGGCGGATGGCGCCGGGCCTTCGCTGGTGCTGGCGCGACCGAGTTTCGGCGAAGGATCCCCCGACGCGTGGGCGGCCAGTGCGCGCGTGGGCGGTTCGCCGGGGATGGCCGATCCCGTTCCGACGGGCCCGCTCGAGAACGTGATCTTCAGCGAATGGCTGACGCACGGGGCTGTGGGGCAGAGCGAGTTTGTCGAACTGCACAACCGCAGTCTGGTGCCGGTTGACCTGTCGGGTTGCTGGTTACGGGCCGGGCCGAATGGTCCGCGCTTCCGGGTGCCTGACGGCACGACACTCGCGGCGGCTGGCTACGTGGCGTGGAACGACCTGGGTTTCGAACTCGAGGCGCAAGGCCAGACCTTGTTGCTCTTCACGCCCGACGCATCCCGGGTGGTCGACGCCATCCGGTTTGGCGGACAAGCCCGGGGCTATTCGAGCGGCCGCAGCCCCGCGAGCGAGTCGGGCTGGCGCACGTTGGCCTGGCTCACGCCGGGGCAGCCGAATGCGGTCCCGCTCGCGCCGCCCGTGGTGATCAACGAGCTGTTGTACCACCCGCCCAGCGGGGAAACGGAGGACGAGTTCATTGAGCTGTACAACCCGACCGAACAGACGCTGAGCGTGGCGGGTTGGCGCTTCACGGACGGCGTGACCTTCGAGTTCCCGGACGGTGCGGCCATTCCGGGTCGGGGCTACGTGGTCGTTGCCAGGGACGCGGCCCGGTTCCGCGAGCGTCATCCGGCGCTGGATCCGGCTCGGATCTTCGGAAGCTACAACGGTGCGCTGGACAACGGGGGCGAACGGGTTGCCCTGGCCCGGCCGGAGTTCGTGGTGCGCGAGACGCAGGCCGGCCCCGTCACAAACCGGTTCGACGTCGAAGTGCACGACGTGACGTACGCCGACGGCGGGCGGTGGGGGCGGTGGGCCGATGGCGGTGGGAGCAGCCTCGAGCTTAAGGATCCGCGCGCCGACGCACGGCTCGCGCCGAACTGGGCCGACAGCGATGAGACAGCGCGCGCACCCTGGACCACCCTCGAGGCCACGGGGGTTCTGAACCTGGCGCATCCGGGCGTGCCGCAGGCGGATCAGTTGCAGATTCTCCTGCTTGGGGCTGGTGAGGCGTTGGTGGACCGGGTCGAGGTGCTGGTGAACGGCGTGAACCGCGTCAGCAACGGCGGCTTTGAAAGCGGCACCGCCGGCTGGTTTTTCCAGGGCACGCACCGGATGAGTCGGGGCGAACCGGGGGAAGGCTTCCAGAGCGCGCGCAGCTTGCGGTTGGTGGCCAGCGAGCGGGGCGATCACGTGGCCAATCGCGTCCGGACGGCGCTGACATCCCCGATTCCCATCGGTACCACCGCCACGATCCGGGCGCGCGTGCGTTGGTTGTGTGGGCATCCCGAGATTCTGCTGCGCCTGCGCAACGGGACCTTGGAAGCGTCGGGGCGGCTGGAATTGCCGCCGTTTGCCGGCACCCCGGGCGCCGCGAACAGCCGTCGGCTCGACAACGCGCCGCCTGCCATCACCGCCGTCCAGCATCGACCGATTCTGCCCGGAGCCCTCGAGCCGGTCCGCGTCCTGGCACGCGTCGCTGATCCGGATGGCGTGTCGGCCGTGACGCTCCGCTACCGGCTCGACCCGGCCAGCACCGTGCAGACGATGGCAATGGTGGATGACGGGTCGGGACCGGACGAACTGTCGCACGACGGCGTGTTTACGGCGCGGTTGCCCGGGCAGCCGGCGGGGACGCTCGTGGCGTTTTGGATCGAAGCAGCCGATGCGGCCGGACCCGGGCGGTCGCGTGTCCCGAGGACGCGCCCGCTCGGGAGTGCCTGGGTGCGCCATGAAAGTCTTCATCCCGGGTGCCTTCGGCAACTATCGCCTCTGGCTGACGCGCGCGAACCACGACCATTGGGCGGCGCGCGAGAAGATGAGCAACGAGGACGTGGAGGTCACGTTCGTCTATGGAAACCACCGCGCCATCCACCAGGCCGGCGCGCATTACAGCGGCAGTTCCTACACCGCTCCCGGCTACAACTCGCCCACCGGCAACCTGTGCGGCTACGACGTGAGCTTCCCGGACGGCGACCGTTTCCTGGGCGACAACCAGCTCACGCTCGACTGGCCCATCCGCGACGACACTAACCAGCGCGAGCAGCTCATGTACTGGTTCCTGGAACAGTACGGCCTGCCCAACATGTACCGGCGCTATGTCCATCTCGCGGTGAACGGCGTCCGCCGCGGCACCATCTACGACGACGTCCAGCAGCCGGGTCGGGACACGCTCAACGAGTGGTTCCCCGACGACGCCGAGGGGTCGCTGTGGAAGACGGACTGCTGGAACGAATTCGATTCGGTCGGCAACCGCATCGATCCGTGCATCCTGAACACGTTCGAGCGCTTCCCCGTCAGCGGTCCGCTGAAGGTCGCCCGTTACCGGTGGAACTGGCGGCCCCGGGCGGTCCGCGGCTCGGCCAACGACTTCACGGATCTCTTCGCGCTGGTGGCAGCGATGACTGCCCCGACGGACTACCGTGCCACGGTGGAGGCGCAGGTGGACGTGGCGCATTGGATGCGCACGTTTGCGATGAACGACCTGGCCTCGTTCTGGGATGCGTTCGGCAATCCCAACGCGAAAAACACGTTCCTCTACAAGCCGCAGCGTGATGGCTGGAAGCTGTTGTGCTGGGATTTCGACGTCGGCCTCGGGGTGTTCAACGACCCGCCGACCGCGCCGCTCTTCGACGTGAACGACCCGACCCTGCGCCGGATGTACCAGACGCCTGCGTTCGTGCGCCTCTACTGGGCGGCCTTGGACGAGGCGCTCAACGGGTTCTTTCGGACGGGCGCCGGGACCGCGGTGGACGCGTTGCTCGACGCAAAATACGCGGCGTTCCAGGCCAACCAGGTTCCGCTTGCCAGTCCCGGCGGGATCAAGTCGTGGATCCAGCAGCGCCGGGGTTATCTGCAAGGCCAGCTCAGCACCGTGCGCGCTGCGTTCGCCGTCACCAGCGGAGGCGGACAGTCCTTTGACTCGGCTACGTCGCCCGTCGTCATCGTCGGAACGGCGCCCGTCGCGGTGCACTCGTTGCGGGTGAATGGGGTCGAGCTCAGACCCACGTGGCGCACGGTCACCACCTGGGAACTCCGCGTGCCGCTCGTGCCTGGGCCCAACGCGCTGGCGATTGCGGGCCTCGACCGATTCGGACAACCGGTGGCTGGTGCTGAGGCGGAGCTCGAGGTCACGTTCACGGGTGAGTTGCCACCGCCAGCCGTGCTGTGGATCAACGAATGGATGGCCGCGAACGTTTCGGCGCTGCCCGATCCGGCCGATGGCGCGTTCGACGATTGGTTCGAGTTGTACAACCCGGGTCCCGAGGCGGTGGATCTGACGGGCTGGCGCTTGACCGACAGCCTGAGCGAGCCGGCGCGCTTCCTGGTGCCGCCTGGATTCGATGTCCCGCCGCGCGGCCATCGGTTGTTGTGGGCCGACGCGCAACCGGAACAGACGCGCCCCGGCAAGGATCTGCACGTCAATTTCCGGCTCGGCCAGAGCGGCGAGGTGATCGCGATGTTCGACGCCTATGGGCGTCTCGTGGACGCCGTGGAGTACGGGCGCCAGACGGCCGACCGCAGCGAAGGTCGCTGGCCCGACGGCGCGCCGCCACCCTTCTATCCCCTGGCTGCGCCCTCACCAGCCGCTCCGAATCCGGTCGCGCCCGAGGCGTGGCCGGGGATTCGGATTGTGCAGGTGACAGCGCTGGCGGGTGGCGGGGTTCGGCTCCGTTGGACCACCGACCCGGGTCGCACGTACGCGGTGCGGTTCCGCGACTCGTTGGCTGGCGGCGCGTGGACCGAGTCGCCGACGCGTGTGGTGGCGGAGGGCAGCACCGCCGGGTGGGAAGACACGGAAGCAACGGGAACGGATGGGCGGTTCTATCAAGTGATCCTCGTCTTGCCGTGAGGGGGCGAGATCGGCCGTTCGCTGCCGCCTTGGGTAGGAGAGGATCGGGGAGGGCGTGGTGAACGCAGGGAGGACGAAAGCGGCGCTGAAGCGCCTCGCGCACTCCAGACGCTGTCGCGAGTTCCGAACTGCTGGGGCGGCGCAACGCGTCTGGAGTGCGAGCGCTTCAGCGCCGCTTTTCGTGAAGGGCGACGGCCGGCTACCGATACACCCGGAGTTGCTGCGCCAAGCGAACCAAGTCGAGGAACTCGGCGCGGTAACCGAGTTCGTCGTGCCCAAGGCCCTCGGCCGCGAGTTCGAGCACCGCGCCGAGCGAAGCTGAGCCGCGCGCCGGGGCTTCCTGCAGGACGAGCGCGAAGGCGGCGACGGCGGCAGCGAACTTGAAGTCGTTCGAGGCCTGGGCATAGGTGCGTCCGGCGTCGGTCACCGCAAACTCGAGCCGGTCGCTCGTGTGTCCGTCCGGCGGTTGGTAGCGGAGCTTGAGCGTGAGCGTATCACCGGTCGCGGGCGAAGGTCCCGCGAAGCGGGCCGAGGGTTGGTACTTCAGCGGATCCACCTCGCCTGCGGCCGCGGCGGGATGGGTGGGTGCCAGTTCGTAGAGGATGGTCACGGCATGGCCCGCGCCCAATTCGCCGGCGTCCTTGCGGTCGTCGTTGAAGTCGCGGGCACGGAGCTGGCGGTTTTCGTAGCCCAACAGCCGGTAGGCGCGGACGACAGCCGGGTTGAACTCGACCTGGGCTTTGACGTCTTTGGCGACGGTGACCAGCGTGCTGCGGAGTTGCTCGACGAGCACCTTGCGGGCCTCGTTCAGGTTGTCCACGTAGGCGTAGTGCCCGTTGCCCCGGCCGGCGAGGGTCTCGAGGGTCGCGTCCTGGTAGTTCCCCATGCCAAAGCCGAGGGCGGTCAGGAAGACGCCGGTGCGGGCCTTCGCGGCGATCAGGTTGGCGAGTTGGCCGCGGTCGGTGATGCCCACGTTGAAGTCGCCGTCGGTGCAGAGGATGACGCGGTTGACGCCGTCGGAACGGAACTGGGTTTGGGCCAGTTCATAGGCCGTCTGGATGCCAGCACTGCCGTGGGTCGAGCCACCGGCCCGAAGCGAATCCAACGCGTCAAAGATCGTGGCTTGCTGGTCACCGGGCGTGGGCCAGAGCACGACGCGGGATTCGGCGGCATAGACGACGATGGCCACGCGGTCCTGGGCGGTCAGTCGTTCGACCAGCAGACGCAGCCCCTGCTGCAGGAGCGGCAGTTTGTTGGCCGGCGACATCGAACCGGAAACGTCGATCAGGAACACGAGGTTGCGGGGGCGCCAGCTGGGCGAGTCGCGGGCTTTGAGGCCGATCCGGACGAGGCGATGGCGCGGTTCCCACGGGCAACCGGCGATCTCGACATGGGCTACCAGCGGGGCATCGCCGGTAGGAGGCGCATAGTCGTAGGGGAAGTAGTTGATGAGTTCCTCGAGGCGAACGAGGTCTCGCGGCGGGGCCTGACGCTGGTACAGGTACCGGCGGACCAGCGTGTAGGCCGCAGTGTCTACGTCCAGGCCGAAGGTCGAGAGCGGATGTTGGCGGGCGTCGAGGAAGGGGTTTCGCGAGTCCCAGGCTGGAGGTGGTTCGAAGGCCCAGGGCCGGTGAGATCCCTGCCAGCGGTACGCGTCCGGTGCGCGTTCGGCTGGTGTTCGTGGGGTGTCCGGAGAGCGGTCCGCACTCGCGGGCGGAAGTTGCGGGGTGGTGAAGGACGGTGGCGGGACTGCGCCGGGCGGCTCGGCCAACTGCACGCCCTTCGGCAAGAGCCCGTAACGCATCATCATGCGGATGTCCCGCTTCGGCTCGGGCGGCGCGAGCGCCGCGGGCGCAGAGGTGGTCGGCGGAACGCCGGAAGACGGCTGGTAAGCGTCGGGTGCGGGGGGCGGGACGCTGGCGTCCGGGGTTTGAGGTGCAACGGAGACCACGACGGCGGGCGGGGGTGACGTCGTAGACTGCCTGCGGTCCTGCGTCATCGCAATGTCGGTACGCTTGGAAGTGCCGGGCAACAGCCCGGCTTGCCAGAGCGCGAGCGCGACGATCAAGGCGGCTGTGGCGGCCCCGAGCCAGGGGTTGAGGCGGAACCAGCGTGAGACCCAGGGCATGCCGTCCGCCGGCTCGGGGGCTGCGTCGTCGGGGGAATCGGGTTGGCCTTCCGCATCCCCGGCAGTGGCAGGGTCGCTGGCGGTCGCTGCCACACGTTGGACCACCGCCATCTGCGCGGGGGACAGGCCGGGGCGGGGCAAGGCTTGCAGTTCCTCGAGCAGGCACTGGGCAGTTGCGTGGAGGGCGAGTGCCTCGCGGTGCAGCGGGGCGGATGCCTGGAGGGCGGTGTCGATGGCGCTGCGCTCGGGTTCCTCGAGTTCCTCGAGCACGTAAGCGGTGAGGCGCGGGTCGTCGGGGTCGAGTCTCATGGGGTCCTCCGCGGGTGGGAAGCGGGCAGGCGACCGGCGGTTTCGAGGTGGCGTCGTAGTCGCCTCAGCGCGGTGTGGAGCAGGAAACCGACATTGCTGACCGAGAGCCCGGTGAGCTCGCTGATTTCCTTGTAGCTCAGAGCACTGAGAAACTTGAGCACCACGACTTCACGTTGGTTGGGGGCCAGGCGCTCCAACAGACCAAGGGCTTCGTTGGCGGTGTCGCGGCCTTCGGCCCGGGTGGCGGGGTCGGGTTCGAGGCTCGGCAGGGCCTCGAGTTGGGTTTCATCCACAGCGGTCATACGACGTTGGCGACGCAAGACGTCCAGGGCGCGACGGCGGCAGACGGTGTACAGCCAGGGAACCGCGTGGTCCTGCACGCTCCGGTCGTCCTCGTGGAAGAGCCGGAGGAAGGTGTCCTGGACCACATCGCGGGCAGTCTCGAGGTCGCCCACCAGGTGCTGCACGTAGGTGACGAGCAACGACTGGTGTTCCTCGAACACCGTCTGGCGCCAGTCGGCGGTGGCCGGCGCTTCCGTGACCTCGATCGCTCCGGAATCCTGCATGCTTCCGAGGATACTACGTTGGGGCGGCGGGTTTCTTAGAAGAAATCATTGGGGCCATCCCCCGAAGGTTCAGGGGAGCCGCCCGCGCCACGCGTGGGCGCGGGGCCTGCCGTGGGGTGGTCTCGCGACAGGCGGCAACGGAGCGTTGACACTCCGTGATTCGATCGATAAGCAGGTCCAAGCGAGAACTGGCCGGTTCCCGTGATGTGCCGTCATGCATGCCCCACTGCCTGAGACCGGAGATCTGCGGTTGGTTGTCCGAACCCGCGACGAGGTGCGCGCGCAGGTCGCGCAGATGTCGGAGCAGGAGCGGGCGCAACTCGCGCCGGCGTGGCTGGCGCTGCTGGAGGCGTCGGGCCCAAAGGACCCGTGGGTGCACGGCTTTGTCCTGCGTCAGGGGGAGGGTGGCGTGGTGGTGGGTCAGTGCGGGTTCAAGGGGCCTCCGAGCGGGGAGGGCGTCGTCGAGATCGCGTATGCCGTGGACCCCGAACATCAAGGCCGGGGGTATGCCACCGGGGCCGCGGCGGCCCTCGTTCGCCATGCGCTTGCCGACCCGCGCGTCCGCGTGGTTCGGGCGCACACGCTTCCGGAAGCGAATGCCTCGACCCGGGTGCTGACCAAGTGCGGTTTCCAGCGCGTGGGCGAGGTGATGGATCCGGAGGACGGTCCGGTGTGGCGGTGGGAGAAGGTCCGCGGGTCTGCGGGGTGATGGCGACGCTCTGGCCTGCAGGGTCGTGGTTTCGTGCGGAGTGTAAGCCCCCCCCCGCGCCTAACCGCCGTTCAAGGCCTTGACGGTGCGGTTGAAGATCTCCTCGGGTGTGCCGTTGGCCGGGACGGAAACCAGCAGACGGCGGGCGCGGTAGAAATCCGCGAGGGGCGCGGTGCTTTTTTCGTAGGCGTCCATGCGGACGCGGATGGCCTCGGGGCGGTCGTCTTCGCGTTGGAAGAGGTCGGCACCGCACTGGTCGCACACGCCAGCCTGGCGGGGGGGGCGGGTTTCCAGGTGGTAGACGGCCTTGCATTTCGAGCAGGTGCGGCGTCCGCTGAGGCGGGCGACGATCTGCTCGATGGGCAGGTCGTAGCTGAGCACGGCATCGAGGCGAAGTTTTTCCTCGGTGAGCATGCCTTCGAGGGCCTCGGCCTGGGCGACCGTGCGGGGGAAGCCGTCAAGGAGGAAGCCGCCGTGACACCGCAGGCAGTTGACGCGCTCGCGCACCATCTGGAGGACGGTGGAATCCGGGACCAACTCGCCGCGCTTCATGAAGTCGAGGGCCTGGTTCAAGGCCGGGGTTCGGTCGCACGGATCGAGGATCTTGGCGGCGCGGAAGACGTCGCCGGTCGAGAGCTGGCAGGCCCCGAGACGCTCGCTGAGCAGCTCGGCCTGGGTGCCTTTGCCGACGCCCGGCGCACCGAGGAGCACCAGTCGGTAGGGACGGGGGCATGGTCCCGGGGGCACGGAACAGGCCGTGCCGGGGCCTTTGAGCCAGGAGGACCGGTCGTTCTTGGCATTCATGATCGCGATTTCGAAGTGCGGTTGCCGGCGATTCAGCGGGTGGCGCGTGGGTCCGGCTACACGGGGGTTGGCCATCGCTGCCCGTTTTTTGGCGCGCGGGCTCTGGCGGGATGGATTGCGGGCGCTCCGGGTGCGGGGGCGGTTGGGACCGGCGAAAGGGGACTGAAGAATGGCGCGAGAACGGCCGTTCTGCGGAGGTGGCACTGGGGCGGCGATTCAGCGATTCGCCTCCGGGATTTCCTGCTTGCCTTTGGGGTGCCGCCCAAGAATCCGCGCCTTTGTATGCAGCCGGAAAAGCAGGAATCCACGTTGCTCTACGAAGCCCTGGCGTGGTTCGAGTTGAACCGCATGCGCGTGATCACCGCGGTGGTGGTGGGGCTCGGACTCGTTGTGGCCGGTTACGTCTATTTCTGGCAACGGAGCCAGGCTGAGCTGGAGGCCAACCGGGCCCTGCTGGCGCTCCGTGTCCAGGCGGGCCCGGGCGAATCGGCGGCGTCCGCGGCGGACTTCCTCAAGGTGGCGGAGGTCCACGCCTCGAGTCGCACCGCCGACCGCGCCGTGTTGTTGGCGGCGGGCCAGTTGTTCCGCGATGGCCGTTACGCCGAAGCCCAGCCACACTTCGAGAAGGTGGCGGCGAGCGATCGTCGCGGGTTGCTGGGGCCGTTGGCGGCGCTGGGGGTTGCCGCGTGTCTGGATGCCCAGGACCGCGTGGACGCAGCGCTCGCCAGGTACCAGGCCGTCGCCAGCGAATACCCGACCCATCCCGTGGCCGCTCGCGCCAAGTTCTCCATGGCGCTGCTGCAGGAGTCGCGGGGTGAACCGGCGCAGGCGCTCCGGCTCTACGACGAACTGATCGCCTCGCCCAACGCCGGTCGGGCTGCGATGGAGGCCTCGGTGAAGCGCGAGGCGCTCCTCAAGCAGCATCCAGAACTGGCCACCGCCGCTCCGACGGTACCCGTGGTACCCACCGCCCCGCCCGGGGCCGGGACGGGGGCGAGTGGCGACACCAACAAGCTCGCCGGCCAACCCTAAGGGTGAAACTCGCCATCATCGGAACCGGGTATGTGGGCCTGGTGACCGGCGCCTGTTTCGCCGAATTGGGGCACCAGGTGCTGTGCGTCGACAACGACACGGCGAAGGTCGAACTGCTGCGGTCGGGAGGCTTGCCCATCTACGAGCCGGGCCTCGAGGGAATCGTGGCGCGCAACGTCCAAGCCGGGCGGCTGGCGTTTTCCTCCGAGATTGCCGACGCGGTGGCTCAGGCCGAGGTGATCTTCATTGCCGTGCCCACGCCGCCGCTCCCGGATGGCTCGGTGGATTTGAGCTTCATCGAGGGCGTGGCCCGCGAGATTGCGGCGCATCTGACGGCGTACCGCATCGTGGTGGACAAGAGCACCGTGCCGGTGAAGACGGGAGAGAAGGTCGCCGAGACTATCCGCCGTTACTCCAAGGCGCGGGTCGAATTTGACGTGGTCAGCAACCCCGAATTCCTGCGCGAGGGATTCGCGGTGGAGGACCTGATGCGTCCGGACCGGATCGTGATTGGCGTGCAGAGCCCGCGGCCGGTGCTGGCGATGCGGGAGATCTATGCGCCGCTGGAGGCGCCGATGGTGGTCACGGACATCAACTCCGCCGAGTTGATCAAGCACGCGGCGAACTCGTTTCTGGCGCTCAAGATCTCGTACATCAACGCCGTGGCTGCGCTTTGTGAAGCCTCGGGGGCCAATGTCCAGGAAGTGGCCAATGGCATCGGGCTGGACCAGCGCATAGGTCGTCGTTTCCTCGATGCGGGCATTGGGTTCGGTGGCAGTTGTTTCCCGAAAGACCTCAGCGCTTTCATCAAGATCGCCGAGACGCTCGGGTACGATTTCCGGCTGCTCAAGGAGGTGCAGCAGATCAACGCGCAGCAGATGGACCGGTTCCTGCGCAAGATCGCCGACACCCTCTGGGTCATCAAAGACAAGCGGCTGGGCGTGCTCGGCCTGGCGTTCAAGCAGAACACCGATGACGTCCGCATGTCGCCCGCCATCGAGCTCTGCCGGCGGTTGCTCGCCGAGGGGGCGCGGTTGCGCGTGCATGATCCCCGCGCCATGGCGAAGGCCCGCGCGCTGCTGCCGCCGGGCCCGACGGTCGAGTACGTCGACGAACGCGACGCCGTCGCCGAGGGTTGCGACGCGCTGGTCATTGCCACCGAGTGGCCCGAGTTCAAGGAACTGGATCTCGAACGCGCCCGTCGCGCCCTGACGCACCCGATCCTCTTCGACGGCCGCAACCTTTTCGACCGGGAGGAGATGGAGCGGCTGGGGTGGGTGTACAAGAGTGTCGGACGCTGACCCCCTTCCGGCCGTCCTGGCTGCGGAAGGCCCCGTCCTGCCGGTGGTCGCGGGTCTGGTGTTCCGGCAGGGCCGCCTCCTCATCAGCCAACGGCGGCCCGACGATCATCTCGGCGGGCTGTGGGAATTCCCCGGCGGGAAGGTGGAATCGGGCGAGGCACCGACGGAAGGTCTGTGCCGGGAACTGCGGGAGGAACTCGACGTCGAGGTGGAGGTGGGCGACCTCATTGCCGAGGTCGCCCATGCGTATCCGGAACGTCGGGTGCGCATCCAGTTCTTCCGCTGCCGCCTCCTCCATGGCGAGCCGATGCCCCGGCACTGCGCTGCCGTGGCTTGGGTCACCCCGGCCGAGCTCGATCGCTACCCGTTTCCCGCCGCGGACGCCCGCCTGCTCGAACGGTTGCGCACCGAGCCCGGGCTGTGGCGGGACGCGTAGCCCAGATCTTCCCTGGCTCCTGCTCTTGCTCTTGCTCTCCGTGATGGAGCAAGCGCGAGACCGCCGGGATTGGACCTGCGGTTCCGTTCTGCGCTACTTGCTCCCTTTGCTGAGCTCTGTCCTCACGTCGGCGCCGACGACCTTCGCCTCCTCACGTCGGCGCCTACGGGGATGGCGCCTACGGGGATGGCGCCGACGGGGCCCGCGTGGTCAGTACTCGCGGTTTTTCTTCTGGCCGGGCATGGGGACGGGGTATTTGCCGTCGGGGCCCAGTTGGAGCGGGGCGGGCGAGTCACTGGCGACGATCTTGTCCACGTCCGGGGCGAATTCGTGGTCGCCGTTGAGGATGTCGTCGTACTCGATGATCTGACCGGTGTGGGCGGCCATACGGCCCATGGAAGTGACCAGGCTGGCGATGGAGCCGCGCTCGACCTCGTTGTAGGGCTTGTTGTTGCGGATGGCCTCGATGAGGTCGTCCCACTCGAGCTGGTAGGGGCTGGGCTCGGGTTGCGGGAAGGCCCAGAGGAGGTCGGCGCGGGTGACGTGGTGACCGCGGAAGGTGCGGACGCGGCCCGGCGTGTGCGAGGCGGTCGAGATGACGGCGGATCCGCGGGTGCCGTGGGCGAAGCTGTCGAATTCCTCGTGCGTGCCGCTCTGGTGGCGGCCGGTGAAGAACAGCTTGGTGCCGTCCGGGTAGGTGTACTCGACGGAATAGGAGTCGAGGTTCTGATCCACAGCGTTGCCGCGGAAGTGGCGTCCGCCGGTGCCGTGCGCGCGAATCGGCCAGGCGTTCTTCATCCAGCAGCACTCATCCACCTGGTGGATGTTGTAGTCGCTGAAAAGCCCGCCGCTGGCCCAAAGGAAACTGTGGAAACGCTGCACCTGGTACAGCAGCTCCGTCTGGTTGTCCGGCTTCGGCCCCGCGACGGCCGCGGCGCCGCCGGTGCGGTAGGCGCGCAGCAGGATCAGATCGCCGATCTCTCCGTCCATGATGCGCTGGTGGAGTTCCTGACGTCCGCGGCAGTGGCGCACCATGAGGCCGACGCCCACCTTGAGGTTCTTCTTGTCCGCGGCCTTGCCCAGTTCGAGCATGCGCCGCGTCGTTGGCCCGTCGACGGTGACGGGTTTCTCCATGAACACGTTCAGGCCTTTCTCGATGGCGTAGGCGAAATGCACCCAACGGAAGGCCGGCGGCGTCGCGAAGATGGCCACATCGCCCGGGCGCAGGACGTCCATGGCTTTCTTGTAGCCCTCGAACCCGAGGAACCGGCGCTCAGGGGGAACGTCGAACTGGTCGGGGTACTTCCGTTGCAGGCTTTCCACGCTGCGGTTGAGCTTGCCTTCGAAAACCTCCGCCATGGCGACCAGTTTGATCGGGCCCTGCCGGGCGGTGGACAGGGCGTTGTCGGCGGCGCCCGTGCCGCGGCCGCCGCAGCCGATGAGGGCGACCTGGATCAGGTCCGAGCTTGCGGCGTGGACGCGCGGGAGCGCGACGCCGGCCAGGGCCGAGGCGGCGGCCAGGCTGCCGGTCTGCTTGATGAAATCACGACGGGACGGGAGCGATGGAGAAGTGTTTGTCATACGAGCGGCATGCTCCGGGGCGTGATGGTCGCTGTCAATGCCTGACGCCGATACCGAATGACCTGCGGCCCGCGCCGCGTGGGGGCACGTCGCCGCGTGGGGGACCGTCGCCGCGTGGGGGCACGTCGCCGCGTGGGGGCCCGGCGCCGCGTGGGGGGGCACGTCGCCGCGTGGGGGAACGTCGCCGCGTGGGGGCACGTCGCCGCGTGGGGGCACGTCGCCGCGTGGGGGAACGTCGCCGCGTGGGGCGCGCGGCCTAGGGTCGCAGCCTCGTCCCGTAGCCGGGTGCCCTCACCCGGCGCTCGGTTCAGCCGGGGCACGCCCTGCTGGGGTGGGCGGTTCGTCGCCCGCTGGCTTGCTGGGGCACCGGGGCCGGAGTAGTCTTCCCCCGAACCGGGCCAAAAACCACTGCGCCTCGAGCCTCGGATTGGGGAGCCGACGGCAGCCGCTCCTCTGAGAAGTCGTGGCTGGGTCGCCCGTTGTGGCGTGAAACGCATGAAACTCAAGAGAATCCGCCGCAAGGCGCATGACTTCGCAACGCCGTACTGTGTGACGGACGGACGTCGGTTCCGCCTCAAGGACGTTGATCCTGGCGACACCGGACGGCTCAAGTCCGAGGACAAGGCGCGGGCCAAGGAAGCCCTGGCGTTGGGGGTGCAGGCGCTGGCTCAGCTCCAGGACCGTCTGTACGCCCAGGACCGGTGGGCGGTCCTCCTCATCTTTCAGGCCATGGACGCCGCTGGCAAGGACGGGGCCATCAAGCACGTCATGTCCGGCATCAACCCGCAGGGCTGCGACGTCCATTCCTTCAAGGCTCCGTCGGCGGAGGAGTTGGACCACGACTATCTCTGGCGCTGCCTCCGCGTCCTGCCCAACCGCGGTCACATCGGAATCTTCAACCGCAGCTACTACGAGGAGACCCTGATCGTCCGCGTCCATCCCGAACTGCTGGCCCGGCAGAAGATCCCTCCGCGGCTGATCACCCGCACGCTCTGGAAGGACCGCTTCCACGACATCCGCCAGTTCGAGCAGTACCTGGCCCGGAACGGTGTTCTGGTGCGCAAGTTCTTCCTGCACGTCTCGAAGGACGAGCAGAAGCGCCGGTTCCTCGAGCGAATCGAGAATCCGGAGAAGAACTGGAAGTTCTCCATGGCCGACGTCCGCGAGCGCGAGCACTGGGCCGATTACATGCGGGCTTACGAGGACATGATCCGGCACACCGCGTCGCCCGAGGCCCCGTGGTACGTGGTGCCCGCCGACAACAAGTGGTTCACGCGCCTGGTCGTCGCCGCGGCGGTCATCGAAGCGCTGGCTTCGCTCAAGCTTCGCTACCCTGAGCTTGGCCCGGAACAGGCCCGGGAACTGGGCACCGCCAAGCGCGCCTTGCTGGGCAAGAAGCGGTGAGCCTGGGCGGTCAGACCACGCCCTGATCGAGCATGGCGTCCGCCACCTTGACAAACCCGGCGATGTTGGCGCCCACGACCAGGTTGCCCGGGCAACCGTACTCGGCGGCGGTGCTGAACGCGTTGTGGTGAATGGTCACCATGATGCGCTGCAGCTTCGCGTCCACCTCTTCGCGGGACCACATCAGGCGCATCGAGTTCTGCGACATTTCGAGGCCCGACGTGGCGACCCCGCCGGCGTTGGCGGCCTTGCCCGGGCCGTAGAGGATCTTTGCGTTCAGGAACACCTCGATACCCTCGGGTTCCGTGGGCATGTTGGCGCCCTCGGCCACCAGTTGGCACCCGTTGCGGACGAGCGTGGCGGCGTCCTCGCTGCTGATCTCGTTCTGCGTGGCGCTCGGGAAGGCGCAATCGCAGGGCACGGACCAGGGGCGTTGGCCGGCGATGTATTGCGCGCCGAACTTGTCAGCGTACTCCTTGATGCGGCCGCGCCGGACGTTCTTGAGCTCCATGGCCCAGGCGAGTTTTTCGGTGGTGATGCCCGCGGGGTCGTGGATGCTGCCGTTGGAGTCGGAGAGGGTCACCGGTTTGGCCCCGAACTGGAGCAGCTTTTCGATGGTGTACTGGGCCACGTTGCCCGAGCCCGACACGGTGCAGACCTTGCCGGCCAAGTCCTGGTGGCGGGTCTTGAGCATCTCCTGGGCGAAGTAGACCGCGCCGTAACCCGTGGCCTCGGGGCGGATCAGCGAGCCGCCCCAGCCGAGTCCTTTGCCGGTCAACACTCCGGTAAACTCGTTCCGCAGCCGCTTGTACTGGCCAAACAAGTAGCCCACTTCCCGGCCGCCGACGCCGATGTCGCCCGCCGGCACGTCGGTATCCGGCCCGATATGGCGGAAGAGCTCGGTCATGAAGGACTGGCAGAACCGCATCACCTCGGCGTCGGACTTGCCTTTGGGATCGAAATCCGAACCGCCTTTGGCCCCGCCCATGGGCAGCGTGGTCAGCGAGTTCTTAAACACCTGCTCGAACCCGAGGAATTTCAGGATGCTCGCACACACCGAGGGATGGAACCGCAGCCCGCCCTTGTACGGCCCGAGCGCGCTGTTGAACTGGAAACGGAAACCCCGGTTGATGTGGACCTGCCCTCGGTCGTCCAGCCACGGCACCCGGAAGATGATCTGTCGTTCGGGCTCGACAATCCGTTCGAGGATGTTCGCGTCCCGATACTTCTTGTGTTGTTGAATGACGGGTTCGATGGACTCGAGGACCTCGGACACCGCCTGGAGAAACTCCGGCTCGTGCGGGTTGCGGCGGCGGACGATGTCGAGGGTGTCGTGAATCAGACTCATGGACGGGGCAGGCGGTTTGAGGGTTCGCGGAACGCGGGATGCGATGCATGGCGGGCGCCGCCCGGCACGGGGGCTGGCACCAACGCCGGCCGCCCGCGACGGTTTCCGAAAGCGTCCGGGTGTTCTCCGGACCGACCGTCGCGCAGGGTCACCCTGAAGGCGGCGCGATGCATTGACCGGCGCGCGTGGTACGATAGGCGGGATCAGTTGTCCAACTCAATTTTTGCCCCGGCATGAATCCACTTCACGGCGTAGCTGCGCCGGTGACCCGTGGCGGGGATGGGGGATGAACGCAAAGCGCTGCTGAAAGACGGCGCTCCGCCGATGCACGACTGAAGGCATTCGGGGAAGGCGGAGACTCCCTCGGCCCAATTCCCGAAGTTCGAAATCTGCGGAGGATCCAGCGGGAAGGGGTTTCTCCGCCGATTACGAACATAGGGGATTACGCGGAGGCGGAGATTCCCTCGGCCCAATTCCCGATGTTCGTAATCTGCGGAGGATTCAGAGGGTGGGGGGTTCTCCGCCGATTGCACGCATAGAGTTTGGGGAAGACGGAATTCCCTAGGCCCAATTCCCGATGTTCGAAATCTGCGGAGGATCCGGCGGAAGGGTTTCTCCGCCGATTACGAACATGGGGATTCGGGGAAGCCGGAGTTCCCTCCTCCCAATTCCAGTGTTCGAAATCTGCCGGAGGATCAGAAAGGGCAGGGGTTCTCACCGATTACGAACATAAGGGATTACGGGAGGCGGAGATCCCTCGGCAGTCCCGATGTTCGAAATCTGCGGAGATTCAGAGGGTGGGGGGTTCTCCGCCGATTGCGAGTTATAGGGGATTACGGGAGGCGGAGATCCCCTCGGCCCAATTCGATGTTCGAAATCTGCGGAGGATCCAAGAGCGAGGTTCTCCGCCGATTACGAACATAGGGGATTACGGGAGGCGGGTCCCTCGGCCCAATTCGATGTTGCGAAATCTGCCGGAGGATTCAGAGGTGGGGGTTCTCCGCCGATTGCGAACATAGGGGATTGCGGGGAGGCGGAGACTCCCTCGGCCCAATTCCCGATGTTCGAAATCTGCGGAGGATTCAGCAGGGGGGGGGGTTCTCCGCCGATTGCGAACATAGGGGATTTGGGGGAAGACGGAAATTCCCTCGGCCCAATTCCCGATGTTCGAAATCTGCGGAGGATCCAGCGGCAGGGGGTTTCTCCGCCGATTACGAACAGAGGGGGTGGGGGGTGGCTCTCATGTCCACTCCCCGCCTGGTTTCGGCACACTCACTGCTTGCTGGTTAGGGGGCGGTCGTTACCGTCCCGGGAACCAGTCGCGATGAGAATTCGATCCTGCGGATGCCTTGGGCTTGTCCTGATGGCGTGGTTGTGCACCGTCGAGGCCCAGCCTGCGGAACTCGTCCGCTCGAACGCCACCTGGCGCTTCTTTCGTGGGACGCGCGAGGCCTCGACTCCCGACCCCACCGCCTGGCGCGCGGTGACCTTTGCCGACACCGCCTGGTCGACGGGCAGGGCGCCGTTTTCGTACGGTGAGCCGGGCATCGCGGATGGCACGCGCCTCGAGGGGATGCAGAACAGCTACTCGACGGTCTTCCTGCGACATGCCTTCGTGCTGCCGGCCGGGGGGGAAATCGCCAACCTCGAGCTGGCCGCGGTCTGTGACGATGGGTTCGTGGCGTGGCTCAACGGCCGGGAAATCGCCCGGCAGAATGCCCCGTCGGGTGCGCCGCGATTCGATTCGGTCGCGGGTGCGAACGCCACCGAACCGGTCGCGTTCGTGAGCTTTGTCGTGCCCACGCCCGAGGAGGTGCTGAGCGTCGGGACGAATGTGCTGGCGGTGCAGGTGTTCAACGTGAGTCTGGGGAGTAGCGACCTGGTGTTCGACGCCGCGCTGCTGGCCACGTTGCGGGACCCGGGTCCCCCCACCATCGTCGGCATCGCACCCGAACCTGGGATGGTGACGGAGCTGAGGGAGGTCACCGTCACGTTCAGCGAGCCGGTGACCGGCGTGCAGGCCGGGCATTTCCTGGCCAACGATGTGCCCGCCTTGAGTGTGACGGGCAGCGGGAGCACCTACACCTTCAGGGTGGCTCCACCGGCGTACGGGACGGTGCAGGTGCGCTGGAGCACGTTCCACACGATCCAGGACCTGGCCAGCCCGCCGAATCGATTCGATCTGGCGTCGCCCGGTTCGAACTGGCGCTACGAGCTGCTGGACCCCGAGGGGCCATCGGTCGTCTTCCGGCAACCGCCGGCTGATCTGATCGTCCGTTCGCTGTCCCAGGTTGAGGTCACGTTCAACAAGGCGGTGTTGGGGGTGGACGCCACGGACCTGCGCCTGAACGGCGTGGGAGCCGCCCAGGTCACGGGCCTGGGCGCGGGGCCGTATCGATTCGAGTTCTCACCGGCCGCTGCCGCCGGGTCGGCAACGCTGAGCTGGGATCCCGCCCACGGCATTGTGAGCGATGCGGTGGAACCGCACCCACTGTTGGCGGCGAGTTGGTCGTACGTTGTGGATCCGCAGGCCCCGGCCCCGGCGCTGGTGATCACCGAGTTCATGGCCGAGAACTTCACGGCCTACCGGGATGAGGACCGCGATCCCGAGGATTGGATCGAGGTGCATAACCGCGGCGATACTGCCGTCTCGTTGCTCGGCTGGTCGCTGTCCGACGACCGGAAAGAGCCGGGGAAGTGGGCGTTCCCGGCGGCGACCCTGCCGGCGGGCAGTTACCTGGTGGTGTTCGCGTCCGCCAAGGACCGGGCGCCGACCTCGCCGGGCGGGCGATTGCACACGAACTTCAAGCTGAACCCGAACGGCGGGTATCTGGGGCTGTTCGGGCCCGAACTGCCCCGCGTGGCTGTCAGCGAGATCGAATACCCGGTGCAGGGACCGGACCACTCGTACGGACGCGAGCATGGGACGGGCGACTGGCGTTACTACTTCGGCGGGAGTCCCGGCCTCGTGAATCCCGCCAGCCGGATCCGGTCGGCGGTCGAGGAAGTGCATTTCAGTGTGCCGCGGGGTTTCTTCAACCGGCCCTT
This sequence comes from Verrucomicrobiales bacterium, assembly GCA_015075445.1. Classification (GTDB taxonomy): domain Bacteria; phylum Verrucomicrobiota; class Verrucomicrobiia; order Limisphaerales; family J093; genus DSVZ01. The sequence goes on along the minus strand of JABTUJ010000026.1, from coordinate 93,128 downwards.
CAACCTCTCGCTGCACTGTCCCACGCCGGGTGCGACGATTCTCTACACGACCAACGGCAGTCCGCCGTCGCTGACCAATGGGTTTGCCTACGCCGCCCCGCTGGCGCTGACGAACACGCGGATGGTCCGGGCGGCGGCATTTCTGACCAACGCCCTGCCGTCGCGGATTCAGACGCACACCTACCTGATGAACGTGCCGGCCCAGCGCCTCCGCCTGCCTTCGCTCTCGCTGGTCACCACCTCGAACCATCTGTACGGCCGGACGGGCATCATGGAACCGCCCAACCCCCAGCGGCGCGGCCCGCTCTGGGAGCGACCCGTCTCGGCCGAGTGGATCCGACCCGAGGACAACGGCGGGTTCCAGGTCGATTGCGGCCTGCGGGTGCAGGGCGGCGATTACGTGCGCGGCCAGTACAACTACCGGGGCGGTGCCTTGCCTTTCAGCAAGTACTCGTTCCGCCTCTACTTCCGCGGAGAGTACGGCCAGGGCCGGCTGCGGGAGGCCTTGTTTCCGGACACGACCCAGACCGCCTTTGACACGATCGTCCTGCGGGCCGGGATGAACGATCACTCGAACCCCTTCATCACCGATGAGTTTGTGCGTGGGCTGGCCCGCGAGACCGGGCAACCGGCGGCGGTGGGCACGTTCGTGAACCTCTATCTCAACGGCGTGTACAAGGGGTACTACAACCCCTGCGAGCGCATCGACATGGACTTTCTGCGGGCCTACCACGGCGGCGGTGATCAGTGGGATCTCATCGCCCAGATGGGCGAGGTCCGGGAAGGCACGCTGAGCGCCTGGAATGCCCTGAAGTCCTTTGCCAACACCCGCAACCTGACCAACCAGACCGAGTACCTGGCCCTCGAACGGCAGCTCGATCTGACGAACTTCGTCGATTACCTCTGCCCGTTGATCTACGTGGACAACGACGACTGGCCGCACAACAACTGGCGCGCCGCGCGCGAGCGCGTCCCCGGCGGTCTGTTCCGCTTCTACGTCTGGGACGCCGAGTGGGCCTGCGGCGTCGTCAACGGCCACAGCCCCAGCTTCAACACCATCACCGCCCAGCTCTCGAGCACTTCGCCCCCCTGGGGATCGGCCGAGATTCAACAGCTCTTCAACCGGCTCAAGCGCATCCCCGAGTTCCAGCTCCTCTTCGCCGATCGCGTCCACCAGCACTTCTACAACGACGGCGCCCTCTCCGATGCCCGAATCCGGGCCCGGTACCAGCTCATCAAGGGACGCCTCAACGGCACCATCACCGGGTTCAACGACCGCATCGGTACCACCTGGATTCCGCAACGCCGGCGTTATGTCCTCGACCACCTCGCCCGCGCCGGCTTGATGGCCTCGTCCAACGCCCCGGCGTTCAGCGTCTGGGGCGGACCCGTCCCTGTCGGGCTGGCGCTTGACCTGACCAACCTCACGGGTGCGATCTACTACACGACGAACGGCAGCGACCCGCGGGTGCGCTTCACCGGGGCGGTGGCGGCCGACGCCCGCCTCTTCGACGCCGCCCAGCCGCTCGTGGTGGGTCGCGACCTCGAGCTCTGCGCCCGCTCCCTGCAGGGCACGAACTGGAGTGCCCTGAGCCGGGCCAGCTTCCAGGTCGAACGCGTGGGCTGGCCCGTGCAGTTCACCGAGCTCATGTACCACCCGCCGGGAGGGGATGAGTTCGAGTTCCTCGAACTGGCCAACGTGGGTGGCATCACCGTGGATCTCAGCGGTTGGAGTTTCGAAGGCATCGAGTTCCGGTTCCCCGAGCCTTCGCCACTGCTTGGACCCGGCCAGCGCCTGGTGCTTGCCAACGCCGACAACCCGCCCGCGTTCGCCGCGCGCTATCCCGGTGTGACCGTGGCGGGTTGGTACCGCGGCGCGCTGGCCAACGGCGGAGAACGGATCGCCCTCCTGGACCGCGCCGGCCGCGTCGTGACCGCGGTCGAGTATCGCGATGCCGGCGCCTGGCCCGCGGCGGCCGACGGAGACGGCTACTCGCTGGAATGCACCAACACGGACGGGGATCCCAGCGACCCGGCCAACTGGCACGCGAGTGCGGTCAAAGGCGGTTCGCCCGGCGCTCCTTCGCCGCCGCCGCCGCTGACCGTCGTGCGCCTCAACGAGGTGAAGGCCGCCGCCGAGAGCGAGGCCGGGGGATCGGCGGAGGACCGGATCGATTGGGTGGAGCTGCACAATGCGGGTGCGAACCCCGTCTCCCTCGCCGGCTGGAGCCTCAAGGGCGACGCCGCCACGACGTTCGTGTTCCCCGCCGGGGCGGTGCTGCCGGCTGCGGGGTATCTGCGGGTGTGGTGTGACGCCGGGAAGACCCCCGCGGGGTTCCACACCGGCTTCGGGCTCGATCGCACAGGCGAAACCCTGCTCCTCCGGGACGCCGCCGGTCAGCGCGTGGACGTCATGACCTACGGCCTTCAGATCCCTGCGTTCACCGTGGGTCGGGTGGGCGCCGTTGGCACCTGGCAACTGACCGAACCCACGCCCGGTGCGCCGAACGAACCGGCCACCCTCGGGAGCAGCTCGAGTGTAGTCCTCAACGAATTCCTGGCTAACGCGCCGCCGGGCGGTGAGGACTGGATCGAGTTCCACAACCGCGACGCCCGGCTCCCGGTGAGTCTGTGGGGCCTGTGGATCGGGACCAGCAACTCCCTCGAACGCATCGGGTCGCTCTCGTTCCTCGCGCCGGCGGGCTTCGGTGTGTTCCGGGCGGACGGGGGCCCTGGCCCGAGCCGCTTGGGGTTCAAGCTGCCGGCGGCCGGTGAGACTTTGATGCTGTTCGATACCACCGGTGCCGAGCTTCAGCGGCTCACCTACAAGAGCGCGGTCGAAGCCGTGTCTTCCGGGTTGCTGCCGGATGGCACGGGGCCGCTGACTCCCTTCCCGAACTCGGCCAGCCCGGGCTCGCCCAATTACCTGGCGACCAACGCTACCCTGCTCGTGAATGAGATTATGGTCCACGCCGAGACCTACCTCGCGCCGGGAGCCGGCCGCGCGGTGGATTGGGTGGAATTGGTCAACACCAGCGCGACGGCGGTTTCGCTGTCCGGACACAGCCTGAGCGTCGGCCAGCGCCGGCCGGGGCAGTGGGTCTTCCCCACCGGCGTTACGCTGCCCGCCAACGGCTTCCTGGTTGTACACTGCGACGCCGAACGCCCCGCTTCGACGACCGCAGCAGCCCCGCTGAACCTGGGTCGCAACCTCGCCAACTCGGGCGGCGGCGTGTACTGGTTCGATCCTCGGAGCCAGTTGCTGGATGCCATCGAGTTCGGGTTCGCCTTGCCGGACCAGACCCTTGGAAGGTCCGGCAATTCGTGGCAACTGCTTGCGGCTCCTACGCCGGGCCAGGCCAACGCCGCGCCCGCCGCGCTCGGTGATCCTGCCGCCGTGCGACTCAATGAGTGGATGGCCGGCGGCGAGGCCAACGACTGGATCGAGGTGTTCAATCCGCAACCCCTGCCGGTCGACCTCGGGGGCTTGCGTCTGACTGACGACCCGTCGTTGGCCGGCCAGTCGGCGCCGCTCCTGCGCCCGCTCACTTTTGTGGCCGCCGGTGGGTGGGTTTCCTGGACGGCCGACGGCGAAGCCTCGCAAGGGCCCGCTCATCTGTCGTTCAAGCTGAACCGCCTCGGCGAGACGGTGCGCCTCTACAGCTCCGGCAACACCGTGGTGGATTCGGTCGATCTCCTGGCCCAGACCAGCGGCGTCAGTGAAGGCCGTTTCCCGGATGGCGGCCCCGATTTGGTACGCTTCCCTGCCACCGCCTCGCGCGACGCCGCGAACTTCCTGCCGCTGCCCACGGTGGTCATCAACGAAGTGTTGACCCACACGGACCCGCCTCTCGAAGACGCCATCGAGCTGCGCAATCTCGGCAGCCAACCCGTCGACCTCGGCGGCTGGTATCTCAGCAACGAAACCAGGAACTGGCAGAAGTACCGGATCCCGGATCACACCGTCTTGCCCGCGGGCGGTTACCGCGTGTTCTACGAGAACCAGTTCAATGCCCCCGCGCTCGGCTCGCTGGCCTTCGCCCTCAACTCGGCACACGGCGACGAAGTCTGGCTCTCGGCGACGGCCGCGGACGGCCGCTTTCTGGGTTACCGCGCCGGCGCGCGCTTTGGCGCCGCCTTGAACGGTGTTTCCTTTGGCCGGTTCGAGACCCGTCAAGCTGCCGATTTCGTGGCGCTGTCTCAGCGGACCTTTGGAGTCGATACCCCCACCAGCCTGGCGCAGTTCCGCCAAGGCCAGGGCCGCGTGAACGCCTACCCCCGAGTGGGGCCGGTGGTCCTGAGCGAAATCCACTATCAACCGGTCGCCACCCCCGGCGGCGTGGGCGACAGCGCCGACCAGGAGTTCCTCGAATTGCACAACCCCGGGAGCCAGCCCGTCCCGTTGTTTGACCCGGACCATCCAACCAACCGCTGGCGATTGACTGGCGGCGTCGCGTTCGCTTTCCCGCCGCAGACTTCGCTGGCCGCGGGCGGGTATGCGCTGGTGGTCGGCTTCAACCCTTCCACCCAGCCCGCTCTTCTGGCCGGATTCGCTGCGCGCCATCGCGTCCCCGCCGGCACCCCCGTGTTCGGCCCCTTCGAGGGCCGCCTGGCCAACGAAGGGGAAGCCGTGGCGCTTGAACAGCCCGACACCCCGCAGCGACCGCCGCATCCCGACGCCGGGTTTGTCCCCTACGTCACGGTCGAAGAGGTGCGCTACGCTCCCACCTTGCCCTGGCCGCCCGGCACCGCCGGCACCGGACTTTCCCTCCAGCGGCTCGGACCCGCACTCTACGGCAACGAGCCGCAGAACTGGCGCGCCGCCCGCCCGTCCCCGGGTCGCGGCCTGCCCGCGTCCGGAACTGATGCGGATGGCGACGGCCTGCCCGACGACTGGGAGATCCTGCACGGCCTCGATCCCGATTCCGCGAGCGGCACCGACGGTGCCGCGGGCGACCCGGACATGGACGGACTGACCAACGCTGCGGAGTACCGGCGCGGCACCGATCCGCGCGCCTTCACCGTCCTGCTCCTGGGTTGGCGCCGCGAGAGCACCCGGCTCTACCTCCGCTTCAACGGGGTCGTTGGGCGGACGTACCGGCTGGAGCGTCAGACCGACCTGGGCGCGGCGACCTGGGAAACGGTGACCAACGTGTTGCCTGCGGAAAACGGCGAGCTCGAGTTCTGGACCGCCCTTCCGCCAGGAACCGCGATGGGCTTCTACCGGCTGCTCCTACCCTGACCGCAGAGGAACCCATTGAGGTCCGCTAGGGCGAAGGTCCTCCTGCGCCCTGGCTCCGCAGCAGCCTGGCCCCCCCGGCAGGCGCAGGCTGGAAGCCTGCACCACACGGGTGGGAACGCCTCGCCTGTAGGCCGCGTGCCCTCACGCGGCGGCGGGTCCCGGCTTCAGTTCAAACCCCAGGTGCCGGGCCAGGCACTGCGATGCTATCCCATAAAACCCGGCCAGCTCGCGCACGGCGCGCGCCAGCGGCTCCGGATCGCGGACCAGCGCACGCTTCGCCGCGGCGATCATGAGGTTCTTCGCGGTGTGTTCCGTCGATACGAACTCGAACACCCGCGTGTCATAGCCCGCCCACTCCAGCAGCCCGGCCCGGAGCGCGTCGGTGACAAACTCCGCCTGCCGTTCGAGGAAGATCCCATGCTGCAACGCCCCGGCCAGCACGGGTGGCGATTGCAGTTGCGGGCGCAGTTCCTTGTGACAACAGGGGGCCGTCAGGAGGAGCTTCGCGTCGGCTCGGATCCCTTGGGCGAGCGCATCGTCTGTGGCCGTGTCGCAGGCGTGAAGCGCCACCAGTACCTCGACACGCTCGAGGGCGGCGTCAGCAATGCTGCCCGTCCGGAACTGCAGTCCCCCGAGATCCAACTCGCGCGCCAGGCGGTTGGCGGACTCGACCAGGTGCGGTCGGATCTCGAGCCCCACCACTTCCAGCGGGGCGAAGCCTTCGCGGCGCAACCACTCGAAGGCGGCGAACGTGAGATAGCCTTTGCCACAGCCCATGTCGACGAGCCGGAAGGGAGCCTCGGTGGGACGGGGCAACGAGGCGAGGTTGTGGCCCAGGATTTCGACGAAGCGATGAATCTGCCGGTGCTTCCCGGCCATGCCCGCCCGCACCTGGCCCGCGGCGTTTGTCACGCCAAGAGCCTCGAGCCAGGGAGCCGTGACGGGGATCTGTCGCGGCCGGGCACGATCGTGCGCGGTGGAAGGTTGACTCTGGGCCGCCCGATCATGGCGCATGAATCGCGGCCGGCCGCCCGCGCGCCATTGCCACTCGAACTCCGCTTCCGTCGTGAACAGGTGCGCGCTGCCGAACTCGGAGCCGAGCAATTCGGCCACGCGGGTCACGGCCGGTTCAGCTTCCAGGTTCTTGGTGATGTCGTGGGTGCGATGGTGGTAGCAGAACGAAAGCCGCGGCCCGGCTTGCAGGTGCACCGGACGCATGTAGACGTTGCGCAGGCTGGCCGTGGCTTCGCGAGGGGCCCCCAGGGTGACTTTCACCAGGGTGCCGGTCGCGATGGCCTGGCGGAGCCGGGCAAGCCACTCGGTCAAAGGATCAGAATTCACGTCGGCTCCTACGCGGAGGGTCTGTAGGAGTCGAGGTGACGAGACTCTGCTGAGCCTCCTCACGTCGGCTCCTACCGGGGTGGGGGAGGAACATGGTTGGCACCAGCAGCCACAAAGAATCACGCGTGCAGCACCCGCCGGAAACCGCCGATGGCCCACTCGAGATCGTCGGCCGAGACATCCAGATTCGTCACCGCCCGAAGGGTGTCCGGTCCAGTGGCCAGCAGCCAGATCCCCTGCGCCCGCAGCTCTTCCGCCACGGCCGCGGCCGGCTGCCGCCGCACCTGGAACCGCACGATGTTGGTCTCGACCGTGGCCGGATCGAGCTCGACACCCGGCAGCTCCGCCAGCGCGAGGGCAAGTCGCTGCGCGTGCCTGTGGTCCTCAGCGAGTCGCGCGCGGTGATGTTCCAAGGCGTGCCAAGCTCCGGCGGCGAGAATGCCCACCTGACGCATACCGCCGCCGAACTGTTTGCGGAAGCGCCGCGCGCGCTGCATCAGCTCGAGCGGACCAGCCAGCGCCGAACCCACCGGCGCACCCAGCCCTTTCGAAAAGCAAACCGCCACGGTGTCGAAGAGCGCAGCGTACTCCCGTTCGGCGACACCGCTCGCCACACTGGCGTTCCAGAGGCGCGCGCCGTCGAGATGCAGCCGCAAGTCGTGTTGACGCGCGGCACCGGCCACCTCAGCCACCTGCGGTAACGGCCAGATCTTGCCACCGCCCCGGTTGTGGGTGTTCTCGAGGCAGACCAGGCGAGTCGGAGGGAAATGGACATCCGCAGGGCGCAGCGCCGCCTCGAGGTCCGCCGCGGTGAAGAGCCCGCGAGTCCCGTTAAGGCAACGGCACGTGACGCCGGACAGCGCGGCGGGTGCCCCGGCTTCGTAGTAGTAGAGATGCGCCTGGGCCTCCACGAGAATCTCGTCGCCCGGCTGCGTATGGACGCGGACGGCAAGCTGGTTGGCCATCGTGCCCGAGGGCACAAAGAGTGCCGCTTCCTTGCCCAGCACCTCCGCCACGCGCGCCTCGAGTTCCTGGACGGTCGGGTCGTCCCCGAACACGTCATCGCCGACCACGGCGGTGGCCATGGCCTGGCGCATGGCGGGTGTCGGCTGGGTGATGGTGTCGCTGCGAAGGTCAACAATGCGGTTCATGGCGCGCGCGCAAGAGCGGACCACGGTGGGCGATTCCGGAAGGCGGTGTCAATGCCCGCCGCGACTTCGCGAAGGTGCGGCCTGGGCCTCGACGACCCGCAAGCCAGGCCGTGAAGACGGTGCATCTTGGGCGTCTTCGATCACCGCTTGCAGGTCGCGGCGTGGCCGTGTCCAAGCCTGATCCACGGCCGCCCGCACCCGTTCGCGCAAGGCGGCATAGTCCGGGTCGGCGGGGTCGCGATAAACGGGTTCGCGACAACGGCCCGATCCCCCGGCAGCCCGGGCCAGCGGCGCTTCAAGAAAGAGGCTGCGCTCGGGTTGGTCCAGATCGATCCAATCCAGGCGGGACACGGCGGCCACGGGATGGCACTCCGCGCAGCGACGCTCGTGAACGGCGGTGAGGGCCTTGGCCAAGTCACGATCGGCAGGCAGGTCGTACGGCGGCGCGTCGGTGCGCTTGTTGACGAACCGGTCGTGGTACGGGGCGTTGGCGTCGATCCACATCGTGAGGGCGAGCCGTTCGCCCGGCGTCATCTGGACCCGCGCGGTATGTGGCTCCGCTTCGAGGGTGGCGAGGAGGCGACTGCGCAAGGCGCCGTAGGCCAGGGACGGCGTGATGCTGGCGTCCTGGAGATTGGGTTCGGCCGTCGCGATCACGCCGGCGGCCCGGAGGCTTTCGAAGGCGCGGTTGAAGCCGTAGCCGGGCACGAGGCCCCACTCCTTCTCGTGCTTGTAAGACCAATCGGTCAAGCCCCCGACAAGGTCGAGGCCCCCGGCGGGCTTGAGACCGGTATGGCACTCGCGGCAATGCCGGTCCAGGAGGGGCTGGATATCGCGGAGGAAGCTGACCGGGCGGTCACCCCAGGGAGGCAGGAGCGGGTCGGGTGGCGGCCGGAGAGCCGCCAGCGGAGGTGACCCGACGCGGGGCGCGACGCCGCGCGTTTCATGGCAACCGGCACAGGCACGTTGTTCGCCCGGTTGGAAGCTGATGAAGCTGCGCATGCGGCGGAGTTCGCGGCGTTCCGCGTCGAGCAACTGGAAGTAGACGGCGGTGTCGGGCGGGACCCGGAAGTGGGCACTGCCGTCCGGGAGCACCGGGACATCCCCGAGAATCCGCACAGGGGTCCAGTTGATGAGGTGAACGCCCTTCTCGCCATAGCGCTGACCTCCGAGCTCGTTGTCGTAGGGCCAGCCGATCGGCTCCGCGATCCGGAGGTAACGGATGCGACCGGCCAGTTCCTCGCTGCCGAAGCTGGCGTCGCTCAGAATGCAGGTGGCGTGATCGGCCGCGAGATCGATCGACTCCGGGAGGATGGGCGGCCGCGGCCGCGGACGGAGCGGGAGGGGGATGAAGCTCGAGATGTGCGGGTCCCGGTACACGAGTTCCTTGTTGCCCAAGGCATCGACCAGGTACAGGGCATAGCCTGCGGGTTCGGTCTGCTTGCCATAGTTGTAGGCGACGAGGAACAACTGCTCCGAAAGGGCCCAGGGCGTCGAGTAGAAGCCCCCGCCATCCGGCACGCCACCGCCCGGCACGACCACTCCGTCCATGCCGCCTTCGGGAGGCTTCACCCCCGGGGTCAGGATCTGGATGCCACGCGGTTCGTTGATGCCGAGTGTGAGGTCCACGACCACCAGCGGCCCCACGGCGAGCGTGTGATGGCCGGTGGCAATGGCCACCAGCTTGCGACTGGCGGGGATTGAGCGGACATCCTCGAGCGCCCACGGATCCACGAAGTGCTGCTTGAAGATCGCATCGGCGGCGGTGCCGTCGGGTCGTATCACCCAGAGGGATTGCAGATAGGCCCAGCTCCGCTCGTGGTATTCCCAGCGGGTGTAGGCGATCATGCCGTCGTCGAGCGTGTGCGGGAGGTAATCGCCGTCCTTGTTGACACTCAGCCGGCGGATGCCCTGGCCATCGGGCTTCATGACGTAGAGATTGCAGCTCGTTTCGTCCTTGTCGTACTCGTTGCACTGCAGCGAAGTCCCGCAGCGTTCCGACACGAACACGATGTCGCCATTGGGCGCGTAGGTTGGGTCCAAGTCACTCCACTCGCCGTCGGTCAACTGCCGCAACCAGCGGCCGTCCAGGGCAACCTCGAAGAGGTGGATCGGTTCCTCGGTGCGCCGGAGGTGGTAGCTCCGGGCGCGGTCCAGCCAGCCGTCCGGTGGCGAATCACGCTTTGCCTTCGCGTAGCCGAAGACGGCACGATCGCCGTCCCACCAGAGGTCCATCCCGTGCACGTGCCCCGGGCCCAGGGCCCCGTTGAGCACCGACCGCACCGCGAGGTCCGCCCCGGGCCCGGCCAGCGCCGAAAACAAGCCGCCACTTGCGCCACTGGACAGAATGCACAGGTCCCCGCCCGGCCGCGAAACCCAAGGCATGTGGTTCAGGCACACATCGGGATACGTCTCCTGCGTAAACCGTTTCACGAACAGAAGCCGGTCGAAGTTCAAGAGCGGATGCCCGAACAGGAGGCGCCGCACGGTCCGGCGCGCTTCCAGGTACACCGCTTGGGCGGTATCGGGCGCGGGAGTCGAGCCCAGCGTGTGCAGGGCCCGTTCGATACGGTCCAGGGCAAACTCGTCCTCGGTAATGTCCACCCCCGCCAGCGCCATCGCCTGCGCCAGGCGACGACCGCGTTCCAGGACATCCGCCGTGGGAAACCGCGGTCCGGCGTCATCGCCGGGGCGCCGCTTCACCGTGGACCACTCGCTGAGGCTGCTCTGGTCGGCCAACTGGTGGAGAGCCAGGTTGCGGTCCGGCTCCGCGCGACCGTAAACCTCGACTTCGTCCAGGTGAAAGAAGAGCGGTTGTGTCGAAGGCACCTCGAGGCGGACGTAGCGCGCGCGAACGGTTCCCTCCGAAAATCGCACCTCGAGCGGGCCACCGCCCGAAACGCCGCCGAAGTGCCGTCCTTGATTGTCATGGCGCAGTGTCCACTCCCCTGGCGCCTCGGCGGTGAGGATGCGCAACGCATCCGCGTTGTGCAGACCAGGTGCGTAATCGAGTCGGTTGTAGACAACGATGCGGTCCAGTTCGCTCGCCTCCCCAAGATCCACTTGCCACCAGGGATTCGCGTCGGCGCCGGTGTGAAAGCCGTAACGACCGTCCTTGACTCCGTCGCAAGCCCCGACGGCATCCGTGTGGGTCGTCAATGGCACCCGTGCGGCACGCAGGGCGGCGGCCTGCTGCAGCCAATCCTCTTCAACGAGCGCCCACCACTGCGCGCTGGCCAACGTCTCGTCACGTGGCGAACTGCGCTCGGGGGTGGGCGTGACGGCGGACGCGGGCCAGGACAGCCACAGGACCACGAGGAACGGCGCGCCTGGCCAAACCCGGTTTCGGTTCGTGTTCATGCCTCGGTCATTGCCTCCTCACGTCGGCGCCTACGGTGGGCGGAATGGCCCGGGCGGCTGACCTGCCGTGCCACGGGGACCGCGTCGCCCAGGGTGCTCATGGGCGCAACGTTACGGAGGCTCCCCGGTTTGCCGCAACGCAAAAGCAGCCCGAATGCACAGGCCCCCCTCCGGATCCTCCGCCGATTACGAAGATCGGGGATTGGGATGAGGGGGACCGGGTTCCGCACGCAAGCCGGCGCAGCAGTGCTCGCACTCTCCAGGCGCTTCGTGGACGGCCAACGGGCGCAGTTTCACGTAACCCAACGGCATCCGTTTGGTGGCGGCCCGGGGGTTGCCCTGTGGCACCCGATCCAGGATACCCACCTCTCAGCGCTTCGCCCGGTAGAACCGGTGCGGGTGATCGGCTGCGCCCGGGTCCAGGACCACGGGCCGGTGCTGGTCGGTGGCGACGCCGCCGAGGGACGTCCAGGTCTGGAGGTCATCCGAGACCTCGACCTCGTGGTTCTGGTGGGCCCAGCACAGGATGCGGAGCCGTCCCTCGCCCAGCGCTTCGAGTGCCGGCGGTTCCGTCACCGTCAGGATCTGGTTGGCGGGCACGTTGCGCAGCTCCTGGATCGTGCCCGAAGGCCATTCGATGCGGATGATGTCCGCTCCCCTGGCTTCGGCGAGGCCGAAGTGGGCATAACGGTGGTTGCCGTTGTAGCCGTCGCCGCTCGAGATGTCGCGCCTTTGCCAGCGCATCTTGCCGCCATAGACCGCTCGAACCCGGACCTTCGCACCCACGGCATCGCGGTTGGACACGGTGCCGACCAGTCGCACCTGGAGCCAGTGATTCTCGTTGCCGTTGTTGTGGTAGAAGAAGTTCGCTGTCTTGGTGGCGCGGGGGTCATCGCCGTTGGACACGTAGAGATCCAGGGCGCCATTGTGATCGTAGTCAAACCACAGCGCACTGTAGGAGAGGGCGGTGCCACCCACCCTGTTGTCCGTGGGGATGATGCCATACTTAATGCGGGTAAACGAACCGCCGCCGTCGTTGCGCAACAGCACGTTGTCGGCGCCCGCCAGGAAGAGGTCCAGGAAACCGTCGTTGTCGTAATCGGCCCAGGAGCACGAGGAGAAGTTGCCGCGGATCTCGGGACCGACCATAGCCACGGCGAACTCCCCGCCCCCGAGGTTGCGGTACACCACGGCCTGCGCGTTCCAGGCCGCGGCACAGAGGTCCAGCCTGCCATCGTTGTCATAGTCACCCCAGGCCCCGGCGATGAATGCGGCCCCCCTCGTCACTTGGTTCTTCGCCGATACGAACTGCCCGTTACCCTGGTTGTGAAATACGGAGCTGCTGCCCGTGGCGCACGCCGAGAACGCGTCCATCAAGCCGTCGTCATCATAGTCCGCCCAACTGGCCGCCCCGAGGCTGGGAGCGCTGACGATCGGGCCGGCTTCCTGGAGGGTCACCTTTGTGAAGGTGCGATCCCCGTTGTTTCGGAAGAGTTCACACGGAATCCCCCCGCTAGCCGGTGTGACACCGGTGCTGAGGAGCAGGTCGAGCAGCCCATCCCGGCTGTAATCCGCCACCGCGGTCCCCCAATTCAAGCAGCGGGCAAAACCCACCGGGCTAAACGATCCGTCACCGTCGTTGAAGTAGAGCAATGCGGACTCGCCGAGACGCGTCGCCAACAAATCCTGGCGCCCGTCATTGTCGAAATCCGCCCAGGCGCCCGAGGTCCACGGTTCCGGCCCCGCCGGGAACGGCCCGTTCGTCAGGGTCGTAAAGGTCCCGTCCTGGTCGTTGCGATAGAGCACCGCGCTTCCTTGGCGGGCGACAAACAGGTCGGCAAAGCCGTCGCCGTCAGCATCGCCCCAGGCAGCGCCCCAGGAACATCCCAGGTCGGTCACCGGCGATTCGGTCGTGATCTTGGTGAACTGGGTGTCCACCTGGAGGTAGGTGAAATTGGTGACCGTGGTTCCCTCGCCGCTCGTCACCACCACGCTATAGCGACCGGCTTGCGAAGCTTGGAGGTTCTTCAGGCTCAGAGTGCCTCCGGTTTCCCCCGGCAGGTCGACCCCGTTGAACCGCCACTGGTACGGACCCGTGCCCAGGGAGCGCAACGTCACCGCTCCACCCAGACTGGCACTCGGCTGCGGCGGTTGGATACGAGCCACCTCACCGATCCTCTTGATCTGGTCCACGGGTTCGTTGCTGATTTCCTGCACATTCCCCGAGGGCCATTCGACGCGTATCACCTCGGCCACGGTGGCGTCGCCCAGGCCGAAGTTCAGACGCAGGTCGTTCTGGCAGAAATTGCCGCCGGACACCTCGCGCATCTGCCATACCGTCTTGCCTGCGATCGTGGCGCGAACGCGGACCTTGGCACCGATGGCGGCGCCGTTCGAGACGTGCCCCTCAAGCAGGACTTTCAGCCAGTGGTTGCCGTTGCCCTCGTTGTGATAGAGGGCGTTCTGGCCCGTGTGGTTGGCGACGAACAGGTCCAGGAAACCGTCGTTGTCATAGTCGCCCCAGCCGCCGCCCAGCCAGTGACCCGTGGGGCGAGTGAAGGCTTCCTCAACCTGGTCGAAGGTGCCGTCGCCGTTGTTGTGATAAAGGCAGAGCCGACGGGGCGCGGCCTGGCCCTTGATGCTGAGCAAGTCCAGGTGCCCGTCGTTGTCGTAGTCACCCCAGACGGGCACGCCGCTATACCAGTCCCCCGCCCCGATGGCCCAGTTGGTGGCCACCAGAAAGTCGGAGCCCCCGTCGTTGCGGAACAGGCGCAGGGCACTGCCGCAACCCGACGCCAGGTCCAGGAACCCATCGTTGTCGTAGTCGCCCCAGGCCTGGTGCATCGTTCCATAGCCAGGCTTCTCGAGGATGCTGTTCGTCAACCGGATAAACCGGCCGCCACCTTCATTGCGGTAGAAACAGTCACGCTCCCCATAGTTCGCCACGACGAGGTCCTGGTCGCCATCATTGTCGTAGTCGCCCCAAAGGGCCGACAGGGTGAAGCTGGAGCTGATCTGGTCCCGCACCACCGGCGAATCGGTCACCCGCTTGAATCGGCCATCGCCGCAGGCGTGGTAGAGCAGGTTCGTGCGGCGCCCCCCTTCCGCCCAGGCGGTGGAGACATAGACATCCAGCCAGCCGTCATTGTCGTAGTCGGCCACGGCTGCCCAACCGCCGGCGTAACAGGGTTGGGTCAGGTCGCCGCCGTTGGCGGAGGCGAACGCACCGTTGCCGAGGTTGAGATAGAGGCGGTTCAGGACGGGACCCGAGTTTGCCGTCGCCATGGTGCTCAGGGCGAACAGGTCCAGCCGGCCGTCGTTGTTAAAGTCCCCCCAGTACCCCGCAATCGAGGGCTCCCGATCCGTGACCACCGCACCCACTTTCGCAGCGGACATCGGGGTAAAGGTGCCGTCGCGGTTGTTGCGATACAGGAAGTTGCCCGCGGGTCCCCAACCGTCGGTGGAATTGGCCACGAACAGGTCAATGAACCCGTCCTTGTCGTAGTCGCCCCAGGCGCCGGTGACCGAGTACTGACTCGTATTCACCCAGCCCGGTTTGGCGACCGGTACGAACCGGTCGGTGGAGGGAGCGCTGAGGCTTGGCTGGGCGCGGAGCAGCGTGCCTGCCAGCAGGGCACCGGCTATGCCGATCCGGACAACGTCGGTCGCTCGTCCGATCGCCCACGAGCACCGGTTGTCGTTCGGATGCGTGCCCCGCAGGGTGGGGCCGCACGGCTTCGCGACATAGTCGCGAAGAAGGAATCTACATGTCTTCACGGAGGCACCTTTCAGTTGGGTTTGAGGTTGAGTCTTCGGTCATGGGGAAAGGCGGGGCCGGCGGAGTCGCGCAGGACGAGGGACACAACGGGGCGCCACGAACCGGCCATGACCTGCCCGAGACAGCACGCGGACCTGGGGTGGGCAGGCAGTCCCAGAAACCGGGAGACCTTCTGACGCCGCCGTCTCCGCGCACCGTTTGGCTCAGGCTCATACATCAGGGCCAGGGTGAGCACCGCCCGCCCCAGCGGGTCGGCCAGCCGGTGGCCCGATCACGACCCGCCGGCCCTTCACACCCTCCATAATGAAACCGCCGGGAGATATTTCAGTCTTTCAGCAGACTTCTTTGTAATGGCTCCCCGGTAGCCCGCGCTCGAACCGGGCCAACGTGGCGCGGAGGGAAACCCACGGGACGCACCAAGAGCGCGGCCAGGGCTTGCGCCCTTCACCTTTGGACTTGCGCCCGTGGGGGCGCGTTAAATGCTTTCCCCACAACGAGCACCGTCTTTATGCGAGTTCCTGATCGCGCGTTCTCGGGAGACTACCTTCCCCCATGCCCTGCCCGACCTCTGTTGTCCTGGTCAGCGAAGGGGGCCCGGCTGCGCTTGCCCACGCTCGGACAACTGGCACTTACGGAGAGGAAAGTCCATGGCCCTGGGCCAGGTCCCGCGATTCCGTACGCGATGGCCGGGTCCGGATTCAGTGTGCGTGAGTTGCTGGGCTTCACCCACGCAGGCCAACGTCAGCAAGCCGGTCCACGCCACCGGCAGAGCGGTTGACCACCGACTCCTCGGAAAGGCAGGCGGTTCATGGGCCGGTCCGGACGCCTGTCATTTTCAATGGCCACGGCCCCGCCGGAGCCGTTACCCTGCGCGCCCATGAGTGATCCCAACGCGGGCGTCGGTCCTGGCCGCGGTTTGCTGGTGGCCTTCCTGGTGGGCGATGCGTTGCTGCTTGCCGTGGCGTGGCTGGTGTTCCGGCAGGCGCACCGGCCCCTGCTGCCTTATGAAGCGCTGACGGTGGCGGGGGCGACGGCCATCGGGGCCTGGCTGGGGGTGTGGCCCTTCGTGCTGTGGCATCGGGCCGCGGAAGCGTGGGCCGACCGGGCGCAACTGGCAGGGACGCTTGCCCAACTGCAACGTCTCGAGGATGTGGCCGAGCGCATTGGCCTGGCCACCAGCCAATGGCAGACCGTGCAGGAGCACGCGGCCGGCGCCGTTGAGTCCGCCCGACAGATTGCGGACCGATTGAGCGAGGAACAGGGCCAGATCCGGCGCGTGGTCGAGCAGGGTCAGAACGCGCAACTGCAGCATCTCGAGCTCGAGGTGAACAAGCTGCGGCGGGCGGAGGGAGACTGGCTGCAGACTTTGGTGCGGATCCTGGACCATGTGTATGCGCTCTACTCGGCGGCGGCCCGCTCGGCTCAGCCGCAGTTGGCTGAACAGATCGGCGCCTTTCAGAATGCGTGTCGCGATGCCGCGCGCCGGGTGGGGCTGGTGCCGTTGGTGATCCCGCCGGGAACGCCGTTCGACCCGCAGACGCACCAGTTGCTTGATCCCCAGGCCACTCTGCCCGAGCAAGCGGTGGTGGCGGCGGTGGCGGGCACCGGCTACTCCTTCCAGGGTCAGATGCTGCGCCGGGTCGTCGTCACCGTGCAGCCGGGCTCGCACTACGCCGCCGCGCAGCCGTCCGTGTCGGGTGACGGGGTCGCACTTTCCTCGGGGCATGCCCCGGCGTTGCGCGGGGACGAGCCGAAGATGGCCGAGCCTGACGGTGAGGTGGCGGGGGGATTCTTCGCCGCGGAGGCGCCGACGGTGTCGGGCACGGTGGGGGGAACGGGGCGTTTGTCCTCCGGGGGTGGCGAACCGGGGTGAACCATGGCGGGCTGGGCACGAAGTGGTGGGATCGCCGCGTTGCTGGCCGTGGTGGCGGCGGAGAGTTGGGGGGCAGATGAAGTTGGGGTTCGCTGGCCCCAATTCCGCGGTCCGCAGGGCTCAGGGGTGGCGGCCACCGGGACTTTCCCGACGCCGTTTGGTCAGGACACCAACCTGTGGTGGAAGGTGGCGTTGCCGTCCGGGCATTCGTCGCCGGTGCTGTGGGGCGACGCGCTGTTTGTGACGGGGTACACCGAGCCGGAGTTTCACACGCTGTGTCTGGACGCGCGTTCCGGGGCGACGCGTTGGCAGCGGCAGGTGGTGGCGCATCAAGTCGAACGCGGCAGCGGGCTCAGCAGTCCGGCGGCGCCGACCTCGTGCACGGATGGCCAGCGGGTCTTCAGCTATTTCGGTCCGTTCGGGGTGGTGTGTTACGACTTCGCGGGCCGCGAGATTTGGCGGCGGCCGTTGCCGGAGCCATCGACCCAGCACGGTGTGGGCAGTTCGCCGGTGCTGGCGGGTGGCTGCGTGATCCTGCTGCGGGATCAGGACGTGGGTTCCCACCTCCTGGCCTTGGACCAGGCGACGGGTGAAGTCCGTTGGCGCGCGGAACGTCCGGAGTTCCGGCGCGGGTTTAGCACGCCGCTGGTGGTGGAAGAGGTGGTCGTTGCCCCGGGCACGTTGCGGGCGGTGGCTTACCGGGCGCGCGATGGCCAGGAAATGTGGCGGGTGGCGGGGCTCCCGAATGAGATGTGCGCGAGCGCGGTGGCCGGGAACGGGCTGATCTACTGCGGGGGTTGGACTTCGGGTTCCGGGGTGCCGCGGATGCCGGATTTTGACTCTCTGTTGAGGGCAGGGGACCAGAACGGCGATGGCCGCCTGACCCGGGAAGAGATGCCCCAGGGACCGGGGCGGCAGCATTTCCACTACGCGGATGCCGACCGCGACGACGTGTTAACCAGGAGGAGTACGAGTTCATCGCCGAGGTTTTCAACCGGTCGCAGAACGCGTTGCTGGCCATCCGCCCGCCGGCGGGCGGGGAGGCGGCCGGAACTCCGGAGGTGGTCTGGAGCCATGCGCGTGGGCTTCCCTATGTGCCCACGCCGCTGCTGTATCGCGACCGGGTTTATCTGCTGAAGAACGGCGGGTTGGTGACGTGTCTGAACGCGACCAACGGCGCGGTGCTGTATCAAGAGGAACGGATTGGCCTGATGGGGGACAATTACGCGTCACCGGTGGCCGCGGACGGCCGGGTGGTGATCGCCTCGCAGAACGGGGGCCTGGCTGTGCTGGCCGCGGGCGATGAACTTGAGGTGCTGTCGCGTCAGACGCTGGGCGAGCCGATCCTGGCGACGCCGGCCTTTGGGCACGATGCGCTGTACGTGCGCAGCCGCGGTTGGCTGTGGGCGTTCCGCGAGACTATCCCGGGTTCGCCGACACCCTGAGTCCGGCGGGACGCCCGGAATCGCGCGCCTTATTCCTCGTGTTCGTCGTCGTGGTCCGGCAGTTCCGGCGGCAGCGGCGGCAGCGGCGGCAGGGTGGCGTCGACGGGGTTGATGGGCGGAGGAACGCCAAAGGGGGCGGCCGTTGCGGTGTCGACTTCTTCCTTGGCCGGGTCCTTGAGCAGTTCGGTGCGCTTCTTGAGCAAGGAATCGAGGGTCCATTTGGAGACCTGGAAGACCCAGCCGGAGAGGGCCTTTTCTTTCTGGAGCTTCTCGGTGAGCTTGTCCGTCTTCTCCTTGAACTCCTTGTCCAGGCGTTCCTTGTCCTCCGGCTTCTCCTCGGCGTCGGCGGTCCGCTCCTTCGGGAAATCGGCGGTGGCATTGACGGTCAGATAGTACTTCTCCTCGCCCTCGCGGCGTCCGATCTGGAGCGCGTACTGGAAGCCGTCGGCGGTGGTGAGTTGGGCGAGGATGGGTTCATCGAGGCCGTAATCGGCCGGGCTGGGATTGACGAGAACGTCGTCGAAGCTGGGCCAGGAGAGGGCGTTGGCGAGGCCGCTGGTCTTGGTGGTGTCGAGGGTTTCGCCGGGCTGGGCTTCCTGGAGGGTCCATTCGCCGGTTTCAGTGGGGCGGGTGAGATGCCAGGAGTTGGTGGCCTCGGGATAGGTCACGCTCACGGAGAGGGTTTTCTCGACCTTGAAGAAGTCCTTGTTGAGCCAGGACTCGGGCCGGGGTTCAAGGTTGCTGAAGGTCTCCGAGACGAGGCTGGCGCTGGCGGTCTGGCCGGCGACCATCACGTAGCGGCCATCGGGCCAGCCTTCCTCGCCGCCCATGCGGGAGGGGGTGGCGGGGCGACGGCGGTGCTGTTTGCCGAGGAGCAGGGACTTGAGGGTCTTGCCGTCCTTGTCGAGCAACTCGATGACCGTGGCGGGCTGGTTGGTGGCGTCGGGGTCGAGTTCGAGTCGCTCGATGGCGCTGGCGCCCAAGGGACCGCTCACGGGCTGAGCGATCTTGAGGTTCCACAGCTTGCGGAGGGTTTCGCCGACCTCGGCGAAGTTGGCGGGGTAATCGCCCCGTTCGGCCACGACCCAGCGCTCGTCCTTCTGGGCGAGGGCGAGGCTGTTGGTGCCGCGGCGGAGGACGAAGCGGGTGACGGCGTTGGGATCGAACTCACCAAGGACCTTCTGGCCCATGGCGCCGGAGGTGGTTTCGTAGGAGCTGACGTCGCGGTGGCGCAGCCAGAGGCCGATGCCGCCGAGGACGACGAAGGCAACCAGGATCAGGGTGAGTTGTCTGCGGTTCATTTGGCAGCGGTCTTTTTGCGTTTGACGAGCGCGAGGGAAACGCCGGCGAAGGCCACGACGATGGGCATGCCGGCAATGTTGATCCACTTGAGGCGCTTCTCGAGCGAGTCAATGTCGCTGCGCAACTGCTTGCGCACGCGCTTGAGCTCCCGGTTGGTCTCGGCCTCGCGCGCCCGCAGGGTGGCGATGTCTTTCTGCACATCGGGCGGGAGGATCAGGCGCTGGTCCTTGGCATCCCGGTTCTGCAGCAGCTCATTGAGCTTGCGCTGGGTCTCGGCCGCCTCGTCTTCGAGTTGTTTGATGGTGGCCAGGTACTTTCGCTCGGCCTCGGCCTGGATGCTCTTCACTACCTGGAAGGGACGGCTGCGGATGGCGCGGCTGCGGACCTTGATGAGGTCGCTGTCGCCCATCAACTGCTCCACGACGTTCTGGAGGAGGGTCAGGTTCTGGTTGAAGGGCTGGATGAGCCGTTGGCCGAAGAAGTTCTGCACCTGGACGGTGAACTGGTCGAAGAGCAGGTCGGTGTCACCCACCAGGACGACCAGGCCGTCCTTCGTGGATTCCTTGAGGGAAGCCGCGGTGCTCCCGCTGTTGGCCTTGTCCGGGTCGGCGGAATCGTCGTCCGCATCCTGGGTTTTGGGGTCGCCCCCGGGCTGACCGTCGGGGAAGGCGGTTTTGAATTTCCCGGTCAGCCGGACGGCGATGGTGAACTGCTTGCCTTCCGGCTTGAAGTCACGGGTGGTGTCGCCGCCGAACTGCGCCATCATCTTGTCGACGAGCATGGAGTTCCCGGAGGACGTGAGGAGGGGGGTCTGGGTGAGGCCAGTGGCGGGGGTGCCGGTGAAGACGCCCGCGCCGGGGAGCAGGAGGTTGTCGATATCGCTGGTGACAACCTCGTCGCGGTTGATGGCTTCGCCGGTGAGCGAGAGCCAGGTGGGCTCCGGAGCGGGCCGGTCGCCGCGGCGGATGGTGGTGACGTAGTTTTTATCGGCGAGGACCTTGTTGAGGTCGAATTCGAGGCCCCAGGCCTTGACCAACCGGTCGAGGGAAGAACCGCCAGAGGCGGCGCGCTGGAGCATGTTCTGCATGTCGGCGGCGTTGCGGCTGTCCACGACTGAGAGGGGATCCAGGAAGGCGATGAGCTTGCCGCCGCGGAGGACGAACTGGTCGAGGGCGTACTGGGTTTTTTCGGTGATGTTGCTGGGGTGCACGACCACGAGCACCTGGAGATCGTCGTCGATCTTCTCGGTGGTCATGGGGACCTCGCGGACGTTGAAATCGCGCTTGAGCTCAGAAACGAAGATCCAGGGCTCCTGACCCTGCTGGCCCATGCGCATCATCATGGGGTTCATCATCTGGCCGAAGACGGGCAGGCCGCTCATGACGCCGAGATTGGGCTTCTGGGGGTTGAGCACCTGGGCAATGGCGCGTCAGATCGTACTCGAGCAGGCGCTCCCGGCGGGGGTCGAGGAAGGGCAGGGGACCTTCTGGTCGAGGCTGATGACGCTGAGGCCGAGATAGATCTTCTCGCCCATGCCGATGAGACCACCGGCCCCGAGGACCTGGCCTTCGACCCCGTCCAGGCGGGCAGAATCCTCGGCGTCGGAATCGGGTTTGGGATCGAACTTCTTGATCACGATCTTGCCGCCGGCGGCCTGGCGGTACTCGGCGAGGAGGTCATCGACGCGGTCGGCGTAGTTGCGCAGGTCGGTGGGCATCTCGTTCTGATCGCGGGTGCGATAGAAGTGGATGGTGAGGGGGGCGTCGATCTTGCCGAGGATTTTACGGGTGCCTTCGGAGAGGGTGTAGAGGCGGTCCTGGGTGAGGTCCACGCGGACTTTGGCAAAGCTGGTGATCACGCCGACGGCGATCAGGATGAGCAGCATGGCTGCCACACCCAGTCCCGAGTAGAACAGCGGCTCCCATTTGCGTTGGTGGTTTGTCATGTTCGCGAGAGGGTTGTGGAGTGGCGCGCCGGGCATCGCGGGTTCAGCCCGCCCGGTGACCGCGAAGGATCACGCCGGTGGTGAACAGGGAGAAGACGATCACGGCCAGGAAATAGAAGACGTCGCGCGAGTCGATGACGCCGCGCTGGAAGCCCTCGAAGTGCGGCATCACACTGAAGGCGGCCACGGTCTCGACCAGCCACGGGGGGGCCCAGGTCAGCTCGTCGGTGATCGGCGGCCAGCCCGCCATGATGAGGACGAGG
Organism: Verrucomicrobiales bacterium; assembly: GCA_015075445.1. Taxonomy (GTDB): domain Bacteria; phylum Verrucomicrobiota; class Verrucomicrobiia; order Limisphaerales; family J093; genus DSVZ01. The sequence continues at coordinate 71,428 of JABTUJ010000026.1, read as the reverse complement.
CAGGCCACGACCGAGATGATGAAGCTCACCACCTGGTTCCGGGTCATGGCGGAGGTCATGCTGCCGATGGACAGGTAGGCGCCGGCCATGAGGAAGCTGCCCAGGTAACCGCAGAAGATCATGCCCATGTCCGGGTCACCGAGGTAGGCCACGGTGAACACGAGCGGGAAGGTCAACGCCAGCGCCAGGCCCAGAAAGATCCAGGATGCCATGAACTTGCCGACGATGGCCTGCCAGGCCGTGACGGGCAGGGTGAGGAGGAGCTCGATGGTGCCCAACCGGCGTTCTTCGGACCAGAGCCGCATGCCCACTGCCGGCACCAGGAACAGGTACAGCCACGGGTGCCAGAGGAAGAAGGAAGCGAGGGAGGCCTCGCCGCGGAGGAAGAAGCGGCCGACGTTGAAGGTGAAGAACCCGCTGAGCAGCAGGAAAATCACGATGAACACGTAGGCGACCGGCGAGGCGAAATAGCCGGTCAGCTCCCGTTTGGTGATCGTCCAGATGTTGGCGAGGGCGTGGGTGTGCTCCCCCTCGGCCGCCGCGGGAACCGCGAGGGTCGCCGCGGCCGGGGCGGATTGGAGTTGGGTTTCAGCGCTCATGGGGTCGGGCATCGTCTTTCGCGCCGCGCGTGGTGTCGGGCAGGGTGATGCTGCGGAAGACCTCGTCCAGGCGGCCTTCCTCGGTTTTCAGCTCGGAGAGTTTCCAGTGCTCGCGCAGGGCGAGTTCGAAGAGGCTGGCCGAGAGCTCGCCGTCGCGGAGCCGGCTCGGGGGGTAGACGCGGACCTGGGTCGCGTTGGGCTCCTCGGACAGCACGAGGGTGCGTTTCACGGTGGGCAGTTCGCGGAGCTTCTGGGTGAGCGTGGCGGAGGGCACCCCGACCACCCGGAGGGCCACGGCGCCGGCGAGTTCGGAGCGTTGCCGGAGCTCCTGGGGCGTGCCGTTGGCGACGATCTTGCCGCGGTCAATGATGATGGCGCGGGTACAGGCGGCGTCGACCTCTTCGAGAATGTGGGTCGAGAAGACGATCACCTTGTTCTGGCCCATGCGCCGGATGAGGGTGCGGACCTCGTGTTTCTGGTTGGGGTCCAGGCCATCGGTGGGTTCGTCCAGGATCAACACCGGCGGGTCGTGGAGGATGGACTGGGCGAAACAGGTGCGGTGCCGATAGCCCTTGGAGAGGGTATCCACGCTCTGGTGCACCACCGCATCGAGGAAGCACATCTCGATGGCGCGGTACACCGCTTTCTTGCGGGCGCCGCCCCGGAGGCCGCGCAGCTCCGCCACGAAGGTAAGGAACCCGTGCACGGTCATGTCCGTGTAAGCGGGTGCGTTTTCCGGCAGGTAGCCGAGCAGGCGCTTGGCCGGGATCGGGTGTTCCGCCAGGTCATGGCCCCCGACCGCCACCCGTCCCGCCGTGGGGGGGATGAAGCCGGTGATCATGCGCATCGTGGTGGACTTGCCGGCGCCGTTCGGTCCCAGAAACCCCAGGACCTCGCCGCGTTCGACGGTGAACGAGACGTCGTTCACGGCCAGCTTGGGCCCGAACGCCTTCACCAGGTTCGAAACCTTAATCATGCGTCATTCTCCAAAAAGCGGCCCGCGTGGCGGGGCGAACCGCCCCGGCCGACACGTGTGCGCCCGGAGGGCGCCGCGTGTGAGCGAAAACAATACACCCGCTGTCAAGTACCATTGCCGGCGGTTAGAGCCCAAAAGTGGCGCGGCGTTCAAAGAAAGTTCACGTCCGGCCCATCATCACAGGGGGACGGAACGCCCAGCAGACGGCCTGATGGCGGGTTGCCCCACGCGCCGCCGGAGGGATCGTCGGGAACATACCGGCCCGGCGAAAGCCCGTCACGACGTGCGGCGTCGCGGCTTCACGCCGGGGTTCGGGCGGGTGGTCGGGATCGACCGCGCACCAGCGCACCGGCGGTCGCCAGGACGAGGGCGCCCAGCAGGCCGGCCCCCAGCACATCGACCCCGGGGACGAACCGCGATTCGTACTCGCGGTAGGTCAGTCCGGTGATCTCGTCGGTCTTCTCGACGGCCACCGAGGTCCGGGTCCAGCCGCGGTGCGCACCGGTGGCCAGCCAGAGTGTCAATGTGCCCAGCGCCAGCACCGCGGCGAGGAGTTGCAGCCAGCGTTTCATGCGCCGCAGCGAAGGGTTTCCGGCGACGTCCGCGCCGCGCGTCGGGTCACGAAAGGCCCGGACATCGGCGTGCGGTTCAACTGCGGGGAGCGGCTCCGGCGAGGCTCAGGGTGAGGGCGATCTCGTTCGCGACCTTGTCGGTGGGGGCGCCCGGATTGAGGCCGAAATCGCTGCGCTTGAGAGTGAACTTGCTGCGCACCACCAGGAGGTCCCCCTGCATGCGGCCGTTGCTGCGGGCCCCCAGCTTGTCCTTCAGGTAGGTGAAACGGACCGGCACGGTGAGTTCGCGGGTGACGCCTTTGAGCGTGAACTTGCCGGTGACCTCGGCTGTGGTCTCATCCCCCTGGGTACGGACGTTCGTGAGTTTGCCGGCTTCGAAGGTGATGGTCGGATGCTTGGCCACGTCCAGCCAGTCCTTGCCGTGGAGATGGTCCTTCATCATGGGATTGGGGACATGGAGGGAAGCGGACTCGACGACGATACGACCTTGGAGGGCGACGGGGTTGGCGGGATCGAAGCGGATCTCGCCGCTCACGCCGTTGGCGGTGCCGTTGATGGACTCGAGCGGGGCATCGAGTTCGAAGACGGCGTTGTTGACCCCCTTGGGGTCCTTGAAGTCGAACGTCTGCGGGGCGGCGGCGGCGGTCAGGGCCAAGGCGAGGCTGGCGGAGAACAGACCGGCGCGGCGCGACAGGTGCATGGTCATGTATGTTTTCATCGGTTAAGGTTGCTTACCAAACGGGGGAAGATGAAGCGGAATGGCGGCTTGGCAAATCAGGCAGGCTCGAGATTCGGGCGATGATCCTCGGCCACGACTTCATCCTGCTCTTGCTCTTGCTCTTGCTCTAGTCCGACGCCGCATGAACACACCGCAAATCTCCAGTACGACTGGGCGAGGGGTCGCCCCATACCAAACGTTGGGCGAGATTCGGGAGCAAGAGCAAGAGCAAGAGCAAGAGGAGGAACCTCGCGCCGCGCATCGGATTCGGGTGCTCAACGCCTTCCCCGCTTCCGCCTTCGCCGCAAGCGCCTGCCCTCACGCGGCAGGTGAGGCGGGCGCGGGCGCTGGGGCAGCGGGCTCCGACCGGAGGTGGCGGGCCACCTCGGCCAGGGGCGAGACCAATTCGGATCGCGAGGCCAGGTGCTTGACACGCGCGTGGACCTGGCCTTCCGGGGTTCGCTCCAAGCGGACCGTGTGCACCGTGCCGAGGTCGAGGGCGCGCTTGAACTGCTTGTCCGACTTGGCGGCCACGAGCGGGTAGTCCACGGCGAGGCCGGCTTCGCGTAACGTCTGGAGCAGTTGGAGCGAGTCCGGGCGAAGCGATTCGTCCTCAATGAGGAGGAAGGCATCCAGTTGGGCAAACCGGTCGGGTCGGAGACGGCGGTCCTTGAGAAGTTCGGCGAGCACGACGTCGCCCATGCCGAAGCCGAGGGCGGGGAGGTCCACACGGCCGTTGGACAGTCGCTTGATGAGGTCGTCGTAACGACCGCCGCCGGCGAGGGCGCGGAATTTGCCGTGGCGATCGAAGGCCTCGAAGACGGGGCCGGTGTAGTAGGCGAGGCCGCGGATGACGCCGTAGTCCACGCGCACGAACGGGGCGAGGCCGCGGGCGCCGAGCTCGGCGAGGATACGCGCGAGTTCGGGCGTGGGCTGGCCGGAATCGATGAAGTGGCGGACGGCGTCGAGGGGGATGCCGACGGCGTCGAGGCGGGCCTGGGTGGCTTCAGGCGGGTCGCGCTCGAGTTTATCGATGGCCTGGTAGAAGTCGTATGGTGTGGCGCCGGGCCGGGCGTGTTGTTCGAAGAAAGCCTGCCAGGCGTTGCGGCTGCTGAGGCGGACGACGAAATCGTCCGCGGTGAGGCCGAGGGCGCGGAGCGAATCGATGAGGAGGGCGATCAGCTCCGCATCGCCGGCGGGGTCCGCTTCACCGATGAGGTCGGCATTGAACTGGAAGTGTTCGCGGAGGCGGCCTTTTTGCTGACGTTCGTAGCGGAAGAGCTGGGGGATGGCGAACCACTTGAGGGGTTTGCGGTAGTGGCGGTCGTGGGCGGCGGCCATGCGGGCCAGCGTGGGGGTCATCTCGGGGCGGAGGGCAACGTCCCGACCGCCTTTATCGGTGAAGTGGTAGAGCTGGCCGACGATTTCGGCGCCGCTCTTGACGGTGTAAAGGTCGAGGGGTTCGAGCGGCGGGCCGTCGTATTCGCGGAAGCCGTAGCGGCGGGCGGTGTTACGCCAAGCTGCGAAGATGTGGTGGCGCAGGTCAGCGCTCCAGGCGTCGCGGTCGGGGAGGGGTTCGGGGTAGAAATCGCGGAAACCGGGCAGTCGTTCCATGATGGGCAGGTGCGCGCAACGCCCTGGGATTTGGGCGGGGGAGCTCAGGCGGGCGCGGCAGGCGGGGTGAGCTTGAGGACTTCGTCCCGCATCTCCTTGCCCGGTTTGAATTTGACCACGGCGCGTGGGGGGATGCGCACGTCCCGGGCGGGGGCATTAGGATTCCGCCCAATGCGAGCCTTGCGCATTTTGACCTCGAACACTCCGAAGTTGCGGAGTTCGACGGTTTCACCCTTCGCGACGGCTTGGGAGATGTAGTCCAGGGTTTTCTGGACGACCTCCAGGACCTGTTGCTGCACCAAGCCGGTGTCCTGACTGATGCGAACCACCAAGTCACGTTTGGTCATAGGCTGGAAGAGGTTAGGGTTGCTGTGCTGGTCGCGACAACTGGGCAGGGGTATAGCGGGTCCGCGAACCGAGGTCAAGTACCTATTCCGCTGGGGCTGAACGGGGTCCGAACCGGGGCTTGCCTGATGGCTGCCGGCGGCCCAAGCTTGCCGCGCATGAACACCTCGCCACGCATGTTGCGCTCCGTCGCTTTGACCGGGTTGAGCCTGGCTCTAGCCCTGCCCCTGGCGGCGCAGGAATTCGAGTCCCTGTTTGATGGCCAGTCGCTGAACGGTTGGAAGATCTCGGCCAAGTCCGGACACAGCCGGGCCAGCGGCCACCAGAGCGGCGGCAAATGGGTGGTGGTCGACGGCGCCATCCACGGCAGCCAGGACGTGCCGGGCAACGGCGGCCTCCTGCTGACGGAAGCGGAGTTTGGCGATTTCGAGGTGGCCCTGGAGATGAACAACGATTTCGGGCCCGACAGCGGCCTCTTCCTGCGCAGCACGGAGGACGGGAAGGCCTACCAGGCGATGATCGACTATCACGGGCGCGGTAACCTGATGGGCATCTACGGCGAGGGCCTCGGCGGGTTCGGCTCGAGCAACTTCAACTTCGACGGCGCCCCTGATCGCATCCGGGTGCGCAAGAACGCCGTGCCGTTGCCCGTGCTGCCGGATGCCTGGAAGTACTTCTGGCGTCACGGCCAGTGGAATGAACTGCGCGCCCGCATCGTCCACAACCCGCCCTCGATCACGACTTGGATCAATGGGGTGAAGATCATGGAGTGGAGCGACACCGAGGTGCGCCTTCCCGACCGCGGCCGCATCGCCCTCCAGGTGCACGGGGGCGGCGACCTCACGCAACAGGCCGTGCGATACCGCAACATTCGCGTCAAGCGGTTGGCGCCCGCCGCGGCCGCGCCTTGACCTGCCGACGCCGGCAGGCTCGCACCGGCGACTAACAGGGCGGCCCCGTCTCAGCGCCGGTCGCGGTGGAGTTCCTCGACGTGGGCCTGCAAGCGGCCCAGTGCCTGGCGCAATTCCTCAAGCTCGGCGCGGAGCCGGCGCAGTTCCGCCACGGGCGCCGCGCGATCGGCGTCACCCTCGAGGTGGCGCACCATTTCCTCGCGTTCCCGCTGCAGTCGTTCCGCCGCGTCCTTCAACCCCGCCGCCCGGAGATGGTCGATGGCGACGGTCAGGTGTTCCAGCCGGCGCTTGGCCTCGCCGCGCTCCGGCGCAGGTCCGTCCTTTGGACCGAAGTCGGGCCGAGGTCCCTCGACCCTGGGGTGGGGGCGGGTCTTTTCGGAGAACCGTTCGAGTCGCTCCTCGAGGTGCCGGACTGCCTGCTTGATCTGGATGGCTTGTTGTTCGCGAAGCTCGGCCAGGGCGCGCTCCCAGCGGGCTGCCCAGCGGTTCAGATAGGCTTCCTCGGCGACAGGCCGGCCGGCCAGGGGTCGCGCCTCCCGCCCGGGCCTTGCGACGGCGGCTTCACGTTCGGCCGGTTCCCGGTCGATGGGGCGCCGTGGCGGACCGGGTTCCTGGGCGACCCCGGTGAACGCAGCGCCAACGAGGGTGAGGAGCAAGCAGAGTGCGGAAGTGGATGTGCGCGGTGTTTTCATAGGCTTGTACGGTGGTCCTATTTCCGACGGAACTTGCGAAAAGTCAATGGACCTCGAGCGCCGTCCTTGACCGGAACCGCCGGAATCCGCAGCCTGCGCCACTGACCGCCATGACGAGCCAAGAGCTGCACGAGCAAGCCCGGTGGCAAGACGCGGAACCGGGATCCGGCGCCGGCGACATGCCTGCGCTACCGAAACCACCTTCGCCGGGAGCGGGGCGGAGCGGCACCCGCCACCAAGCCGTGCCGGGACGCAGTGCGTCGAGGCTGGCGGGCTGTGTCCTCGGCTTCCTGATCGCGGGCTCAGTCGGCGGGGCAGGGGAGGAGGAGGCAACGATGCCGGATACGTGGCGGAGGGCGGGGCGCTTGATCGACCTGCACCAGCATGTGCAATCCACCGAGGCCCACCTCCGTCGGTGCGTGCGACTCATGGACGCGGCCGGCATCGGCCTGGTGGTGAACCTGAGCGGAGGCGTCGTCACGCATCGCCCGGGCGAGCCCTCGGAGTTCGAGCGGAACCGCGCGTTGGCCGAGCGGCTTTTCCCGGGCCGGTTTCTGCTGTATTTCAGCCTCGATTACTCCGGTTGGGACGAGCCCGATTTTGCCGAACGCGCCGTCCAGCAGGTCGAGACAGCGCAACGCCTCGGGGCGGCCGGGCTGAAGGAATACAAGCGGCTCGGGCTTTATCTCCGGGACCGCGCTGGGCGGTTGGTGGCCGTGGATGACGCCCGGCTCGACCCGGTCTGGAAACGCTGCGGTGAGCTCGGGATGCCGGTCTCGATTCATGTGGCCGATCCGCAGGCGTTCTGGCGGCCGTACGACGAGACCAACGAGCGGTGGGAAGAGCTCCGGGACCATCCGAACTGGTGGTTCGGGGATCCCGCGAAATTCCCCTCCTTCCAGTCCCTGTTGGACGCCTTGGATCGCGTCGTGGCGCGTCATCCGAAGACGACCTTCGTCGGCGTGCACTTCGCGAACAATGCCGAGGACTTGGACTGGGTCGAGGCCGCCCTGGATCGCCGCCCGAATCTCATGGCCGACCTGGCCGCGCGCATCCCGGAACTGGGGCGTCACGACCCCGCGAGGGTCCGCCGGCTGTTCCTGAAGCACGCGGACCGGATTTTGTTCGGCACCGATTTCCAAGTGTACGACCGGCTGATCCTGGGCTCGAGCGGCAACGAGCCGCCGCCGACCGACGAACAGGCGCTGGAGTTTTTTGCCAAACACTGGCGCTGGCTCGAGACGAACGATCGTCAGTTCCCCCACATGACCCCCATCCAGGGGAACTGGCGGATCGATGCCATCGGGTTGCCGCCCGCGGTGCTGCGCAAGATCTACTTCGACAACGCGCGCCGGTTGCTGGTCCGCTCCCTGCCGGCCCCGGTGGTCCAGGCGCGACGTCTCGACCGCGACTTCACGCCGGACGGTCGGCTCACCGAGGCCGCCTGGGAAGACGCGCCCCTTGCCTGGGTCGAATCACGGCTCGCGGATGGGGCGGCCGAGCCGGACCTTGCGACCACGGCGCGGCTGCTCTGGTCCGACCGTTTCCTCTATGTCGGGTTCGAGGCGCCGTATCGGCAATTGACCACCTTCCCTCCCCAGCCTTCACCGGGCGAACGCCTTGGCCTTTGGGAACGGGACGTCGTCGAAGTGTTTGTTGGGACCGACTTGGAACGCGTGAATCGCTATGCGGAGATCGAAGTGGCTCCGACGGGCGAAACCCTCGACGTGCTGGTGGATCTGCCGGCCAAGGACTTCGCGTGGAGCAGCGGGGTCGAGGCCGTGGTCCGGGTGGAGTCGCAACGCCGGTTATGGACCACCGAGCTGCGCATTCCCTGGACGGCGTTGGCCGCCGCCCCGCCGCGCTCTGGCGACCGCTGGCGGCTGAATCTCTACCGGCACAGCGCCGGCGACCGGGTTTTCCTGGCCTGGCAACCCACAGCCACGCCGAGTGCACACACGCCCGAGCGGTTCGGCTTTCTTGAGTTTGCGCCGTAGCCGGCAAGTCTTCTGCTGGACATGAAACCGCGACAGACCCAGGCCGCCCACCTCCGTAGGAGTCGAGGTGACGAGACTCCCCAGCGCCTTCTGACGTCGGCTCCTACGGCGGAACCCGGTAGGAGTCGAGGTGACGAGACTCCACAGCGCCTTCTGACGTCGGCTCCTACGGCGGGACTCGGTAGGAGTCGAGGTGACGAGACTCTGCAATGATGACGCATGGAATATCGGCGCCAGCATCCCCGCGGCCGTACCACCTGAAACACCCTCCGATGTTCACGAAACCTCGTCCCTGCCGCCAGCCGGTGGCTTTCCTGATCTCGCTGGTCTTGGGCGCCGTCGTCGGCTTGGCCGCCGAGATCGAGTTGCTCAATGTCTCCTACGACCCCACGCGCGAGCTGTATGCCGAGTTCAACGCCGCCTTCGCCCGCTATTGGAAAGAGAAGACCGGTGACACCGTGAAGGTGATGCAGTCCCATGGCGGCTCCGGCAAGCAGGCACGGTCGGTGATGGATGGGTTGCCGGCCGACGTGGTGACGCTGGCGCTGGCCTACGACATCGATGCGATCGCGGAGAAGGCCCGACTGTTGCCGAAGGATTGGCAGAAGCTGCTGCCGCACAACAGCGCCCCGTACACGAGCACGATCGTGTTCCTCGTGCGCAAGGGGAACCCGAAAGGCATCCAGGGCTGGGGGGACCTGGTGAAGCCGGGCATCAAGGTGATCACGCCCAACCCCAAGACCTCCGGCGGCGCGCGGTGGAATTACCTCGCGGCCTGGGCGTGGGCGTGGCGCGAGTTCAAGGAGGACGAGCCGCGGGTCCGGGACTACATCACGCGTCTCTACCGCAGTGTTCCCGTGCTGGATACGGGGGCCCGCGGCGCGACCACCACGTTCGTCCAGCGCGGCCTCGGTGATGTCTGCCTGACCTGGGAGAACGAAGCCTACCTTGCCCTCAAGGAATTCGGGACCAACCGATTCGAGGTGGTCACTCCCGCGGTGAGTCTCCTGGCGGAACCGCCGGTCGCGGTGGTGGAACGTTCCGCCCAACGACGCGGCACCCTGGCCGTCGCTCGCGCTTACCTCGAATACCTTTACACCGAGGAGGGACAGGACATCGCCGGCCGGCACTTCTACCGGCCGCGCTCCGAGACGGCCGCCGCGAAGCACGCCGGCCAGTTCCGACCGCTGACGCTGCTCACGCTCGCGGAGACGTTTGGCGATTGGCAGCAGGCGCACCGGGTTCACTTCGCCGAAGGCGGCATCTTCGATCAGATCTTTCGGCGCTGAGACCTCGACTCCCTTATGCAACGCTTCACGGAACTTGCCATCTCCAATCCGGCTGATCTCGGTTTCGGCCAGGCCCCCAAACCGCTGGTCACCCGGCACGGGATGACCCTGGGCGGCGGGCTCGTGTACCCCGAGCTGAACTTCACGCTGCCCACCATGTTCGTGGATGCCACCACGATGCCCGAAGTGCGCCAGCATTACCAACAGATCATCACGGGCGCGATGCAGCGCGCGGTCGAGCTCGAGGCCCCCGGTGTGGTCATCGAGTTCGAAACGCTGCCGCCCATGACCGAAAACCCCGCCTGGGGTATCGAACTCACCCGCATCCTGCTCGACGGCATGGAGCAGGCCCGCGCGCGGCACGGCCTCAAGTCCGTGTTGCGCATCACCCCCAACGACACGCGCGAGATGGAACGTCCCCCCCGCATGCGCGAGGGCCGGTTCTACGAAGCCATGATCGAGACCTTTGAGGGCTGCGCCGCCGCGGGCGCCGAACTCCTCAGCATCGAGTCGGTCGGGGGCAAGGAGGTGCACGACGACGCACTCATGATGGGGGACCTGCGCGGCGTGCTTTTCGGCTTGTGTGTGCTGGGTGTTCGCGACATGCGCTTCCTCTGGACCGAGCTGGTGCGGATCGCCCGGAAACACGGGGTGCAGGCGGCCGGAGACACCGCCTGCGGTTTCGCCAACACCGCCATGGTGCTGGCCGAACAGAAGATGATTCCCCGCGTCTTCGCCGCCGTCGTGCGCGCCGTGTCCGCGGTCCGGAGTCTTGTCTGCTACGAGTGCGGCGCCGTGGGGCCGGGCAAGGACTGCGGCTATGAGAACCCGATCCTCAAGGCGATCACCGGCTATCCCATGGCGATGGAGGGCAAGACCGCGGCCTGCGCGCACCTGAGCCCCATGGGCAATCTGGCCGCGGCCACCTGCGACACCTGGAGCAACGAATCGGTCCAGAACCTCAAGCTCCTCGGGGGCATGGCCCCGACGTGTTACCTCGAGCAGCTCATCTACGACTGCCGCCTGATGAACGTGGCGCTCGCGGACGGACCGGAGGCTGCCCGGCTTTACCGCAAGTGGCTGGTGGACTCGGATGCCGGCCGCGATCCCCAGGCGTTCATCATTGCGCCCGCGAGTGCCGTGGCCCTTGCGCAGGCCATCGTGCGGGCGCCGGATCCCTACCATGCGGGCCAGCAGGCCGCGCTCACCGCCCTGCAACTCCTCCGCGACGCCCACCGCGCCGGCGCCCTCCGGTTGGCCCCGCGCGAACTTCCGTGGTTGGACCGCCTGCAGGAGACGGCCGAGGCGCTGCCGGCGACGGAAACCGAATTCATCGATCAAATGCTGGGCGAGGTGGACACCGCGAAGTTCCGCGCACCCGACTACGATCTCTAACCCAGGGGTCAGTCAATAGTATTGTGCTTTTTGGGGGCGCGCCTCGGCTCGCCGGGTGGAGCTCATCCCAGCGGGTCCGGCGCCGAAAAAGCACAATACTATTGACTGACCCCGGAGAGTTTTCGTGTAACGTGGCCGGGTTAACCGCACAGGAAACGGCCGTATGAAGAGCCATGCCGCAGACGCTCCGTCTTGCCCCCAGTGCGGGGGGCCCATCCCGGTGGAGGCGCGTGAAGGCCTGTGTCCCCGCTGTGCCCTGGCGGCCGTGATGGCGCCGACCGAGACCGGGATGCCACCGCGGGATCGTCCGCCGCCACCGTCCCGGGAGGCCCTGGCGGCCGCACTACCCCAGTTCGAGATCCTCGAGCTGATCGGGCAGGGCGGGATGGGATGCGTGTTCAAGGCGCGTCAACCGCAGCTTCGGCGGCTGGTGGCGCTCAAGATCCTGCCGGCGGCGCTGGGTCAGGACCCGAAGTTCGCCGCGCGATTCACCCGGGAGGCGCAGGCGCTGGCGGCCCTGAATCATCCGCAGATCGTGACCATCCACGACTTCGGTCAGGCCGGCGGGTTTTTCTACCTGGTGATGGAGTTGGTAGACGGGGTGAGTCTGCGTCAGTTGCTGCGCGAAGGGAGGCTGCCGCCCGAGACGGCGCTGGCGATCGTGCCGAAGATCTGCGAGGCGCTGCAGTTTGCCCACGAACGGGGCGTGGTACACCGGGACATCAAGCCGGAGAACGTCCTGCTGGACAAACAAGGGCGGGTCAAGATCGCCGACTTTGGCATCGCCAAGATGGTGGGGGTGGCGGGCCCCGGGGCGGGCACGGCCGTTGGCGCGCCGGCTCCTGAAGCGGCCCTGTCTGGCAGCGGTGCGGAGGGGTTGACCCAGGAACAGGTGCTTGGCACGCCGCCGTACATGGCGCCCGAGCAGGTGGAACATCCGCAGCGGGTGGATCATCGGGCGGACATCTACTCGCTGGGCGTGGTGTTCTACGAGATGCTCACCGGGGAACCGCCGCGCGGCACGTTTCCGCCGCCGTCGAAGAAGGTGCAGGTGGATGTGCGGCTGGATGAGGTGGTGCTGCGGGCGCTCGAGAAGGAACCCGAGCGACGCTATCAGCAGGCGGGTCAGGTCAAGACGGATGTCGAGACCATCGCGGCGAGTTCCGCGGGCGCCCGCGGCAATACGCCGGGGGCCGGGCCGGCGAGCCGTGGGGCAATCGGGGGTCGTCTCGGAACCGAGTGGCCGTGGGTTGTGTGGGGCATGGCGATCACCTATACCGCCACCCTGGCCTTCGGTGGACTTTGCTATCTGGTGCGAGGCGGTGTGCCGGGGGGATGGTTGATCGCGGCGTTCCTAGCCCTCGGGGGTGTGTCGGCGGGTCTGGCCGCGGTCTTGAGCCAGGTGGCGGGGCCGGGTTGGCGAAGGAGGGTGTTCGGGTGGGGAGCGGTGCTGGCGTTCCTGACGACGTGGCCGATGCTTGGGTTCGCGGCGTTTTTCCTGCACGCCCTGCTGACGGAGCGAGGCGGGTGGAATCCGGCGGCGGACGAAGCCGTGGTGGTTCCGTTGATCTGGCTGGGGGCACTGGTGTTGCCGTTGTGTGCGTGGCGATTGTGGCGGGCGGCACGCCAGCCCGTGACGGATGGTGGTGCGCGCCCGGGGGGTGTTCGGGAGGCCGTTGTGCAGCCGGCTTCCGCAGGGCCCTGGGGGCGGCTGGGTTATCCTGCGGCGATCGTGTTAGGGGCCACGATGCTGGTGGTCGTGCTGGCGGGCGGGTTGGGGCTGCTGCCGGGCTTTCGTTTTCAGGTGGCCCGCGGAGCTGGGTGCGGACGTGGTGGTACGCGTGGAGGAGACCCTGCGCCGTGCGGTTCTGGAGCGGTTGGCGGAGAGTGGCTGGAAGCCAGAAGGCTTGTCGGTGCAGGTGGCGCCGGACTTGCGCCGCGCGGAGTGTCGGTTCGGCAAGGTCTGGAAGAACGGACTGACGCAGGAACCCTTCAACGCGGCGATCCGGTTGGTCGCGCGAGGTGACGGACTGTGGCTGGTCGCCGGGGAGGGTGAGTTTCGGGCGATCCGGTTCTCGGTGAACACCACGGGGGCAACGCCGCTGGCGGAAGCAGAGGCCTCGCGGGACGACCTGCTGGGGCAGGTGGCGGCGAGGGCGGCGCGCCGTGAGGACGCCGGGGAGTGGGGGCCGGTGGTGACGGTGACCCTCAATGACATCGACGACTATCGGGGCAGCGATCTGCTGGACTTGGACGCGGGCAAGACCCTCGACTTGAACCGCGAGTTCGAGCAATGGCCGCGTGAACGTCAGGGGTCGTGGCTCAAAGCCCACGGGGTGGACCTCACGCTTGACCGGGTGGGAGAACAGTGGGGGTTGATCACGCCCAGCGACAACGCGGTGAGGCTGATCGCGGTGACCAACGCGCTGTGGGACAGTGCCGGAGCCGATACCCTGGCAAGGGAACTGGAGCGGTCTGATCCGGGGGTGAAGGTGGTGAGCCGGCGTGAAGTCACCGTGTACGTCCTGGGTGCCAACACGCCCGTACCGCTGACCTTCGCGTTCGAGACGGCTCAAGGCGGCAGGGGTTGGCTGCAGATCGCGGGGTTCGTCGAGGAACCGCCGGCCGTCCGGTTTCGGTTCAAGCTGCTCGGCAACACCGCCACGGGCGCTCCCGGCGCACCGACGGGAATGCGGGAGGCGACGGTGGCCCAGGACGGCAGCGGGACGCACGGTTCCATTCAGGCCGCGCTGGATGCGGTGAGCGAGGGCGCCGTGGTCCGGATCGGGCCCGGGCGTTACCCGGAGCGACTGCGGATCGCGAAGTCGGTTTCACTGGTGGGGGCTGGCTGGGACAAGACGGTGATCGGGCCGACCGAGTTCTGGACGGGGCCGACGGTGGAGGAAGCCCACGAAATGGAGCGCGCGATGCGCGCCGCGCGGACTCCGGCGGACCGCGAGCATCTGCGGGCGGAAGCCCAGACCCGGTTCTTCCAGCCCGTGGTCCGCGTGACTGACGGCGGGCACGTTCAGTTCGAAGGGATCAAGTTCACCCAGCCGGGAATCGCGCCGGAGGGGAAGCTGCTTGACCTGGCGGTCCTCGAAGTGCAGGCGGGGGAACTGGTGATGAACGCCTGCGGGGTGGTGGGGTCGCCCGGCAACGGGCTGACGTTTGCCGACGGCGCGAGCGCGCGGGTCGAGAACTCGCTGATTGCGGCCGCGTGGAACAGCGGCATCCGGATCGCGCGAGGGTCGAAGGCGCGGGTGGTGGTTACCGACTGCGACCTCCGGAACTGCCACTATGCCGGCGTGGTCATTGGGCGCGGACAGAGCGAGGTGCGGATCGAGCGCTGCCGCGTGTCGGGCGCGGCGTGGCATGGCATTCGCTATGACGACGCTTCACCCGCGATCGTCGAGAACCTCATTTTCGGCAACGCCCGCAGCGGGATCTACGCATCCGGACGATGCGCGGCGGAAGTGCGCGGCAATGTCTTTTGGAGGAACGAGATGAACGGCATGTCGTGCTGGTTCGCGAACCGCGACGGCCTCACGAACAACACGTTCGCCGCGAACCTGCGCGAGGGCTTGTCGGTCCTCGGGGTCGCCGCGCCAGCGGTTGAGCGGAACATTTTCTGGCAACACCCGCAGGCCATCTACCAGGGCCACATCGGTGATCCGTCATCCCAAGCCCGCGCGTCGGCGCCCCTGCAGTTGCGGGAGAATCTGTTCTGGACCAATGCCACGCACGTGGTCTCGGCCATCGGTCAGGTCCCCGGCGATACGAACCCGCCGCCCGCGATTCCGCTGGCGAGCTTTCCCGGCAACGTTGAACGCGAACCGGGTATTCGCGACGTGGCCGGCGGCGATTTCCGGCTGCTGCCGGAGGGGGGTGCCACGGCTTTGGGTGCCGGCGCGACCGTGGCGTTGCCGTTGACGAGTCCGTGGCCGTTGCAGCCGGAGGAGGCGGCGATCGTGCCGGACGAAGCCACGCGCGATTCGCGGGCGTGGAAACGGCCTCGAGGCGGATGAGCCTGCAACCTCCGATTCGTTCCGCTTGCGCGGACCGGTCAGCGGACCCGGCTGTCCCTACCGCGGCAGCGGCCTCGGCGAACGCGGCGTTCAGCACGACGCGTTGGACCCAGGTGGTGGCCGCCCGGGGCGAGTCCGTTCCCGCGCGCCAGGCGCTCAGCGATCTGTGCGCCGCCTACTATGAGCCGGTGGTGGGCTATCTCCGGTGCGAAGGCCGTACGGACGACGCGGCCCGTGAGTTGGCCCATCAGTTCTTCGCGCGGGTGCTCGATGGTCGGGCTTTCGACGCAGCCGAGCCGGGTCACGGACGGTTTCGTTCCTACCTGCTGGGGGCGGTGAAGCATTTCGTGGCGGAAACCCTGCGGAACGCCCGCGCGGCCAAACGGGGTGGAGGGAAGGACGCCGTTCCCCTGGAGGATGAGGGCGGGCACGACACCGGGGCGTGGTCGCAACTGCCAGACCCGGTCGGGTTCCCGCCGGATGCGCGCTTTGACCGTCACTGGGCGACGACGGTGGTGGATCGGGCGGCGGCCGGGCTCGCGGCGGAGTATGCCGCGCGTGGTCAGGCCGGGCTGTTCGCGGCACTTAAGCCGTGGTTGCTCGGCGAGGTGCCGGCGCTCTCGCGGGTCGAGGCGGGTCGCCGGTTGGAGCTGAGCGAGAGTGCGCTGAGGTGGCCATTCATCGCTTGCGCAAGCGGTTTCGTGAACTTGTCGGGCTGAGATTGCGCACACGGTGAGCAAACCGACGCACGTGGCGGAGGAACTGCGCTACCTGGTGGAGGTGTTGGCACAGGCGGAGACCGGTTCCGGCTGAACCCACCACAACGCTCTGGACTGCCGCCGTTACCTTCCCGTGAACCGCCCGGTGAGGGCACCGGGCCTACAACCTGTAGCCGGGTCCCCGACCGGCGGGGAGGGTTCATGGCCCCTGAGCAGGTCCGCAGGAACACACGCTTCTCTCGAACGGCGCCGAGCGCTGCACCCAGATGGGAGACCCGGCGTTACAAGGGAGATGGGAAGGCCGGCGGGCCGCGATTAGCGGTGGTTTTTGCTCGCCGGATGGGGCCAGTTCCCTATGCTGCGCGCGTGTTGAGCCCCTGTCCCTCCGCCCGGCGGTCTTCCCGGCCAGCACACGACCGGGGCCAAGGCGGGTGGGCCAGGGTGACCGGAGGCGCAATGATGAGAACACAGTGGTGGCTGGCATGGTGGTTGGTCCTGGCCGGATGGATGGGCACGGGGAACGGTCAGGCGGAGGTCACGGACGCGTTCCGGCGTCAGGTGGAGGCGGACTGGCTGTTGCAGGAGCGCTATCGCACGAACCAGCTCCGCACAGGGAGTTCCGTGCCGACGAGTGCCGATGCGCGGGGCGGCTGTGATGGGGTGAAGAACGGCGCGTGGGGGTTTCATACGGCCATCAGTCAGGACCCTTGGTGGCAGGTGGATCTTGGCTGGAAGCGGGACCTTGACGCGGTCGTGCTGTGGAACCGGTCCAGCAGCGACACGACCGCGGCGGTGGCCACGAATTTGGTGATTCGCCTCGCGGACGACGGCCAGGACTGGCGGACGGTTTACCGGCATGGCGGCTCGGTGTTTCACGGCCAGCGGGACGGCAAGCCGCTGCGCGTGTTGCTCAGCGGCCAGCAGGCCCGCTGGGTGCGCATCCAGCTCGCAGGGGAACGGCCACTGCATTTGGATGAAGTCGAGGTCTTCGGCCCTGACGAGCCGGGGCGGAACCTGGCGCTCGGTCAACCCGCGGACCAGAGCAGCGTCTCGGATTGGTCCTTCGATCACCGGCCGATCCCGGATCCGGACTGGGCGCAGCGAACGGCCGAGATCCTGGCCCATGCCGAACGCCTGCTGCGGGAGTTGGGTCACGACCGCGTCGAGCCGGCGTGGCGGGTGGAGCTCGAGCGGTTGCGTGCCTTGGCGCCGTCCGGGCTGAACCAGTCGGATTACTTCGCGGCGCGGTGGCTGCAGCGCCGGCTCACGCTGGCGAACCCGATCCTGGACTTCGAGAGTGTGTTGATCACGAAGCGGGTGCCCGGCAGCTACACGCACATGTCCGATCAATACTACGGCTGGTGGTCGCGGCCCGGGGGCGGCATCTACCGGCTTCGCGGTTTCCGCGACGACAAGCCGCACGTGGAGAGTCTGACGGCCTCCTTCCCCGAACCCGGCAGTTTCCTGCGGCCCGCGCTTTCCTATGACGGTCGGCGCTTGCTGTTCGCGTGGTGCCGGCATTACCCGCACCTGGCGGGGGAGGCGGACAAGCTCGACAAGGCGAAGGTGCCGGAGGACGCGTTCTTCCACGTGTTTGAGCTGGATCTGGCGGACGGCCAGGTGCGCCAGTTGACGCGCGGGAAGTACGATGACTTCGACGCGCAGTACCTGCCCGACGGGCGCATCGTGTTTCTCTCGACCCGACGCGGCCACGCGCTGCAGGTCGGACGGGCGAGTGCCGCGGCCACCGAGCGGGAGCCGGCGCTGCCGGACTGCTACGTGCGGTGCGGGGGAGACGCCCGGCGTCCGGTGGCGGTTTACACGCTCCACACGATGAACGCCGACGGGTCGGAGCTGAACGCAATCTCGCCGTTCGAGATGTTCGAGTGGGAACCGGCCATCGCCCACGACGGCTCGATCCTGCACGCCCGCTGGGATTACATCGACCGGGACAACATGCCGTTCATGAGCCTGTGGTCGCTGCAGCCCGACGGCACGAACCCGCGGCTGGTGTTCAAGAATTACACGGCGAACCCGCATTGCGTCTTCGAGCCGCAGCCGGTGCCAGGCTCGCGCAAGATCGTGTTCACAGCCAGCAGCCACCACTCGCATTCGATGGGGAGCCCTGGTGCTGCTGGATCCGCCGCCGGGACCGACGGCCAGGCCCCCATGCAGCGGTTGACGCCCGAGGTGGTGTTTCCCGAAAGCGAAGGCTGGCCGATCACCTATTACGCCAGCCCCTGGCCGTTGTCCGAGCGCTTTCATCTGGTGTCCTGGGGCGACGAAGGGGCGGCCAGCCACGCGGACCGCTGGCATCGGGGCGGCGGGCGCTGGGAGGGAACGACCCGACCGCCGAACGCCATGGGCCTCTACCTGTTCGATGCCGCGGGCAACATGGAGATGCTTTACCGGGACCCGGCCATCACCACCACCCGGCCGATTGCGCTGCGGCCCCGCCCCACGCCGCCGACAGTCGCTGACACGGTGGCCTGGGACGGTCCCGCCGAGGGGCGCTTCCTGATCCAGGACGTGTACCACGGTCTCAAACCGGAGGAGCGGGAGACGGTGAAGGGGTTGCGCGTGGTTGCCGTGCCGCCCAAGACCCAGCCGTGGATGAACCGGCCGAACCTGGGTTTGACCGCGGACGACCCCGGCAAGGCGGTCCTGGGCACCGTGCCCGTCGAAGCGGATGGCTCGGCGTATTTCCGTGTGCCGGCCGGGGTGATCTTCTTCTTCCAGACGTTGGATGAACAGGGGAGGGCGCTGCGCACCATGCGGAGTGTGACCCACGTGCAACCGGGCCAGACCGCGAGCTGCATCGGGTGTCACGCCAATCGCACGGTGGCGCCGCCTACGACTTTCCCACTCGCCGGCCGGCGCGAGCCTTCGCGCATCGCGGTGGCGCCGGAGGGAAGCTGGCCGCTGCGATTCGACCGGCTTGTCCAGCCCGTGCTCGACCGGCTCTGCACGGATTGCCACCGGCCGGACAGTCAAGAACCTGAGGCGGCACGCCTGGTCCTGACGGCGGACAAGGCCTATGAGTCGCTCACCCGCTACGGGCGGCCGAGCCTGCACGACCAGGTGATGAAGGGGTATCGGGAGGGCATCTCGCGACCGGGCGAGGGTCTGGCGCGGACCAGCGTGTTGCTGCAATGGCTGGACCGCGCTGAAGGTCATCGGGGCGTCGTGTTGGACCCGGACAGCCGGGAACGGCTGACGACCTGGCTGGACGTGTACGCGCAGCGCGCGGGGGCTTTCAGTCCGGAGCAGGAAGCCGAACTGGAACGGTTGCTGGGCGAATGGGCGGATCTTCTGGAGCCGGCCCGCCCGCCGGCGCAGTTCGGCTTGCGATAGCCTCTGGGGTCAGTCCCTGAAACCTGAAAACGGAACCTGAAAAGGCACAATACTATTGACTGACCGCTGGGCGGGGCCGACACACTCGCCCCGCTGCATGCACACCGACCTCCGTCCGCTCGAAGAAACCATCGCTTCCCACCAGCCCCACCTCGAGACCGTCCGGTCCGAGCTGGCCAAGAACATCGTCGGGCAACGCACCCTTATCGAACGGCTCCTCACCGGCCTCCTCGCCAACGGCCACGTCCTTCTCGAGGGCGTCCCCGGCCTGGCCAAGACCGCCACCGTCAATGCCCTGGCCCAGTGCCTTCACCTGGACTTCGCCCGCGTCCAGTTCACCCCGGACCTCCTCCCCGGCGATCTCGTCGGCAATCTCATCTTCAACCCGCGCGACAACACCTACCACACGCGTCGCGGCCCGCTCTTCGCTAATGTGGTGCTCGCCGACGAGATCAACCGCGCGCCGGCCAAGGTCCAGAGCGCGCTGCTCGAAGCGATGCAGGAACGCCAGGTGACCATCGGCGAGGAGACCTTCCCCCTGCCATCCCCCTTCCTGGTCCTGGCCACCATGAACCCCATCGAGCAGGAGGGCACCTACGCCCTGCCGGAGGCGCAGGTGGACCGTTTCATGCTCAAGGTCGTGGTCAACTACCCGACCGAGGCCGAGGAACGCCAGATCATGGCCCTCATGGCAAAGACCGCCGCCCGCCCGCCGCTGTCCGCCATCCTCCATCCGGAAGACATCCTGGCGATGCGCAACCTGGTAGATGCGGTGTACGTGGACGACGCGGTCTCGGATTACATCGTCCGGCTCGTCTTCACCACGCGCGACCCTAGCCAAGTGGCGCCGAAGATGAAGCCGTTCATCCGCTTTGGCGGCTCGCCGCGGGCCTCGATCAACCTGTCCCTGGCGGCCAAGGCGCACGCCTTCCTCCAGGGCCGGCCCCATGTCACGCCCCTCGACGTCAAGACCCTCGCCCCCGACATCCTGCGGCATCGCGTCCTGACGACCTTCGAGGCGGATGCCGACGGGGTGACGGCCGAACACATCGTCGCGCATCTGCTCGAGCAAGTGCCCGTGCCGTGAATCCTGCGTCCCCTTCGGCGGTGCTTGCGACCCGCACGCCCGCGGACCTTCTCCGCCGGGTGCGACGGATCGAGTTGCGCGCCCGCCGGCTGGTGCAGGAACTCCTCGCCGGGCCTTACCGCTCGGTCTTTCGCGGCCGCGGGCTCGAGTTTGATGAAGTCCGCGCCTACCAGCCGGGCGACGATGTCCGGTCCATTGACTGGCACACGACGGCCCGGACGGGGACGGTCCAAATCAAACAGAACGTCGAGGAGCGCGGTCTCACGGTGATGCTGGCGGTGGACATCAGCGGCTCCGGTCACTTCGCCTCGGGCGGGCAGAGCAAGCGCGAGTTGGCGGCCGAACTCGCCGCTGTGGTCGCCCTCAGCGCCGTCCTTAATAACGACCGTGTGGGCCTGCTCCTGTTCAGCGACCAACTCGAGTTCTACCTGCCTCCGCGCGGGGGGCGACGCCAGGCGCTGGCCATCATCACCGCCGTGCTCGGCCATGCGCCGCGGGGCCGGGGCACCTCGCTCCGGCTGGCCCTGCAGGCCCTCGGCTCCGCCCTCCGCCGCCGCGCCACGGTCTTTGTGCTGTCTGATTTCCTGGATCACGGTTTCGAACGCGCCCTCCGCATCGCGGCCCGTCGGCACGACGTCATTGCCCTGCCGCTCGAGGATCCGGCTGAGCGCTGCGTGCCTGACCTCGGCTGGCTGGTCTGCGAAGACCTCGAAACCGGCGAATGGCTTGAACTGGACACCGGCGATCCGGCGGTGCGCCAGGCCCTCGAACACGAACACGGCCGGCGGGCCGCGGCGCGCGCCGACCTCTTCCGCCGGGCGGGCGTGGAAGCGATCCCCTGTCTCACGGGCCACCCGTGGCGACCTGCCTTGATGGAGTTCTTCGCGCCGCGACGTCGCCGGGGCGCACCGGCGTCTGCGGTACCGGGATGAACACGACGAACCTGATCGAGGATCTGCGTCGGTTGTCGCCGCCCGAATACGGTTGGCTCGTGGCGGCGGGCTGGGCGGTGCTGGCTTGCGTGGCGGGGTGGTTTGTCTGGCGTCGCCGACGACTGCGGTCGGCGGTGCTGTCGGCCGTGCCAGTACTTGCTGAACCGAGCCCCTGGGAACTGGCGCTGGCGGAACTCGAGCGACTCCTGCCGCTGCTGCAACCCGGGACCTCGCGGGCCTACGGTCTGGCCGCGGCCGCCGTGCTCCGACGCTATCTCGAGGGACGGTATGCCCTGCCGGTGCCGCGTTTGGCCACCGAGGAGTTCCTGCTCGTCGCGCGGCAGGCGGCCGAACTCGCGCACGGGCAGCAGGAGATTCTCGGCCGTTTTCTCGGGGCGTGTGACCGGTTCAAATTCGGGCGGTACACTGCGAGTGCGGCCGAATTGCGTGAGCTGCATGCGGCGGTGGTGGAGTTTGTGATGACGTCGCGTTCCTCATGATGGCCGACCTGCGTTTCGCATCGCCTCTGTGGCAGCTCCTGCTGGTGCTGCCGCTGGCGCTGGGGTGGTGGCGGGTGCGTCGCCCCCACCGGCCGGCGGCGCTGGGCTTCAGCGCGATTGGCTTGCTGGCCGTTCCCGCGGCCGTGCGTGGTCCCCGTCCCCGGCGCTGGCTCGAAGTCCTGCAGGCGGGGGCGTTCACCTTGCTGGTGCTGGCCCTGGCGCGGCCGCAGCTTCCGTGGGCCGAGCGACGCGAGGACACGCGCGGCATCAACCTCATGCTCGTCCTGGACTTTTCCGGCACCATGCGCACCCGCGACTTTCTCCTCGACGGCCGTCGGGTCAGCCGGTCCGAAGGGCTGCAGCGGATCTCCGCGGAGTTCATCCGGGGCCGGCCCAACGACCGCGTTGGACTTGTCGCCTTCGACCGGGACGCGTGGTTGTCCAGCCCGCTGACGCTGGATCATGAATGGCTGTTCGAGCGGCTCCGGTTGGAGACCAACGGCACCGGGACCGCGGTCGGCTCCGGCCTGCTGGTGGCGGCGGAACATCTCCAGCGGCATCCCCAGGAGACCCGCGTGATCGTGCTGATGACCGACGCCGAGAACATCAGCGCGGGACCGGATCCGGCGGTGATCGCAGAGGTGCTACGCCCGCTGGGGGTGCGCGTCCACTGCATCCAGGTGCTCAGTCCGGACCAGGGGGCGCCAGCGGACGACCTCAGCCATCTCTTCACCCGCCTGGCCGCCCGCAGCGGGGGCGACTTCTTCCGCGTGCGGAGCGGGGCCGACCTGCGCGCGGTCTATGCGGCGATTGACCGGCTGGAGAAGCAGAAGCTGGGTGATCGCCGGCAACAGGGCTGGCGCGAGCTCTTTCCCTGGCTGGCGGTTCCCGCGCTCGGGCTGCTGCTGGCCGCTCAAACCCTGGCGCACACGCGCTGGAGGCGTCTGCCGTGAAGCTCGCGGATCCTCAGTGGCTGCTGTTGCTGCCGGTGGTCATCGCCGGCCTGATCACACTCTGGACGTGGTCGGGTCGTCGGGCGCGGCGAAAGTTGGAAGGCGCCTTCTGTCCGCCGTGGCTCGATGTGCTGCTGGGCTCGCTGGCCCCGGGGCGTCGCCGTCTTCGGTTGGGCTTGATGGCCGGGGGGCTGGCGTCCTTGATCCTGGCGCTTGCCCGGCCGCAGTGGGGCCGGGCCACGGTCGAGATCGAGCGCACCGGCGTGGATCTGGTGGTGGCTCTGGATGTGTCCCGTTCGATGCTGGCGCCGGATGCCGGCGTGACGAACCGGCTGACGGCGGCGACGACGGCGTTGCGGCATCTGCTGCGGCAACTGGGCGGGGACCGGGTGGCGCTGCTGGTGTTCGCCGGCGAGGCCCGCTTGCTGGCGCCGCTCACCCGCGATATCCCGGCGCTGGAGCGCGCGCTGGCCGCGGTGGACACCACGATCCTCTCGGCGCCCGGAAGCGATCTGGCCCAAGCCATCGTGCAGGCGCGCGCGTGCTTTGATCGCGCCGCTCCCGGCCCACGCACCCTGCTCGTGGTCAGCGACGGCGAACAACTCGAGGGCGATGCGGTGGGCGCGGCCCGGGCGGCTGCGCAGGATGGCGTGAGGGTTCACACCGCGGGCGTGGGTTCCGCCGCGGGTGCGCGTCTTCCGCGGGGGCTGCGCGAGCCGTCGGGTTTTGTCCGGAACGCCGCTGGCCGCGAGGTGGTTTCCCGGCGGGACGAGCGGCAACTGCAGCGGATGGCGGTTGCGGGTGGGGGGCGCTACGTGCGTCTCGAGGGGGCGGACAGTCGTGCGCTGGCGGACTGGTTTCGGGCGGTGGCTGCGCCGCTGGCGAAGACGACCGAACGGCGACAGGTGGACGAACCGCGCGAACAGTTTCAATGGCCGCTGGCGTTGTCGCTCGGGTTGCTCATGACCGGCTGGCTGCTGGGCGAGCGCCGCCCGCGCGTCGCGTGGACGGCGGCCTTCTCACTGTGCTGGATCACCCCGGCGTTTGCGGCGGGCGCCGCCCCGGCGGGTTCCGCGCCCGACACGCCCTGGGCCCTCTACAATACCGGGGTGGAGGCCTACGCGGCGCGTGATTACGCGGGAGCGCTCGATCGTTGGCAGGAACTCACGCTGGAACCGCTCCCGCGAGCGTTGCGCCAGCCGGTGTGGTTCCAGATCGGCAACGCCCAATTCCGACTGGGCGAGGCTTCGGAAGCGGCCGCGCCGGAGGATGCCGCCGAGCTCTGGCGCCGGAGCGTTGAGGCGTACCGGGGAGCCCTTGAGCTCAGTCCCCGGCATCGCGCCACCCGCCACAACCTCGCTCTGGTTCAGGAACGTCTCGCCCGCTTGCTGCACCGGCTCGGACTCGAGGCGTTGCAGGGCGCGGCTGACCGATTGCCGATCGACGCGATCCCGAGGTTGCGGGAAGCGGTGGCGTTGTTCGAGGAGGCCCTGGCCCACGCCCCCGCGGCGGCAGACGTCCGTACGGACCGCGATCGTGCTTACACGGCCTTGCGGCAGTCGCTTTTGGCAAACGCCACCTCGGCCGAGGCGCGGGGCGATGCCGAGGTCAAACCCCGGCATGCGTGGGGAGATCGGCTGGCGGAACGTTACTATCGCGAAGCCCTGGAGGATCTCGAGGAGTTGGTGCGCCCGCCGGAAACCCAAGCCCACCCGCTCGGAGCCTCTCCACCACCGCCCGCGTCTTCCGTCGACGCGACCGCCGCCACAGCGCACGACCGGGTTCAGCGCAAGCTGGCCGATCTGCTGACAAGGCAGGGGCAGCGCGAGCAGAAGGAAGCCCAGGCCCAGGCGGAGTGGAATCTCGACGAAGCGCTGGGGGTCTTCGACACCGCCCTGGGCCACTTCCAGCAGGCGTTGGCCGTGCAACCGGATCACGGCGAGGCCCGACGCGGCGAGGCCGAGGTCCGTCGGGCGATGGAGCAACTGCACCTGCGCGAAGGCCAGGAATCGTTGCAGCGCGGCAAGGAGCAGCTTGCCCGAGTTCATGTTCAGGCGGCGGCCACCCTTGGGGCTGCGCTCGGTCATTTCGAAGCGACCTTGGGGCTCAACCCCAACAACGTTCCTGCCCAAAGCGGCGCTGAGGAAGCCCGTCGCCTGCTGCCCGAGGCCTTGGTGCAGGCCGGACAGCGTGAACTTGAAGCGGGCGATCGCGCGGAGCCCAACGACGCGCTCGAGGCCCTGATGCGGTACCAGGAAGCCGACAGCGCCTTCCGGCAGGCGGCCGAGTTGGACCCTGCTGAGTCCCGGGCCCAGCGCGGCCTGGAACAGGTGGAACCGCGCCTGGCGCGACTCCGGCAGCGGATCGCGGAAGCGGGGCCACCCAGCGCTTCCTCCTCGCGCCGATCCGCGACGCTCGAGTCCCTGCTGGACCAGGTCAGCGAACGCGCGCCACCCACGCCCGGCGACCGCCAGCGCCAGCCGGGTCGGAATCGCCCGGGCGAACGCCGCCCGCCGCGGGACTGGTAGGGTAGGGACTTGCGTCGCCGCGGCTTCTCTGGCATTGAGGCGGTCAAGTTATGCGCAATTTCCTGGCGGGCAGTTTGATCGTTGCTTTCTCCCTCTGCTTCCCTTTCCGCGGCGCCGCCGCGGAGGAGGGCACGTCGAGTTGGGCGCAATGGCACTTCCTGGGCGCTCGGCACCTGGCTCGGAACGCAGAAGGAACCGACGTGCGCAGCGTGTTGGCTGAACCGGCCACGCAGGCGGTTCTCGAACGGGCCCTGTCCGGACTTGCCCGCGCCGCCGCCGCGGATGCCGAGGGGGCCGCGCTCGTTCGCTCGCTGTTCGACGAATCGTTGCAGGTCGAATCCCTGGGCGCGCTGGGCGGACCGGTCGGGCCGACCCCTTCGCAGTGGACGGTCGCGTTGCGGGTGGGCTCGGACCGTGTGCAGCACTGGATGGACCGATGGTCAAAGGTGGGGGCGTCGGTCGGGTTGCCTCAGACCAAGACCGCCCGCGCGGGCGACTGGTTCCTGGGCGGGTTGGGCCGGGACCAGGCTCCCGACCTGAAACCGCTCGAGGACCGCCTCGCCGATGCGTTGTCGCGTCCGTCCTCGCCTGATGCCCCGTGGCTGGAGGTCAGAACCGGTTTGGGGCACGTGGCGAACGCGCTGGACTGGTCTCCCGGGCTGCCGTGGCCGGTGATGCAGGCCACCGTGGTGGGCCGCGGTCCCAACCTTCGCACCACCGCGCGGCTCGAGTTTGAGCGTCCCTTCGAGCTGACCCTTGATCCCTGGCGGTTGCCGACCCACACCGTCCGTGAACCGCTCATCAGCTTCGCGGCGGTCCGTGGCCTCCAGCCCTGGATGGAAGCCCACCCGATGTGGCGTGAGCTCGAGTGGCCTGCTCCCAACCAGCTCTTCGTCTGGGCGCGTTCGCTGGCGCCTTACGCGACCGAGTTTGCCTGGCCTCTGCCGGGTGCGGGCGAGCGGATTGAGGCCGCTGCACCCCGCCTGCCTGCGGCGCTGCGCGCCCGTCTCCCCTGGCTGGATTTTGGTGAGGTCAAGTTTCTGGCTCCCCTCAAACGGCTGGTGTGGCAGGGATTCCCCATCCTGGTACCCTATATCAACCCCGCCGCTGATGACGGACTGGTCACGGCCGGCATCTTCCCCGTGGCCGCCGATCGCGAGCCGGCGCCCGCCGAACTCTATGCCGAGGTTCAGGGGCGCACGAATCTCCTGTATTACCACTGGGAACTGACCCAGCCGCGGCTCGGCGATTGGGAGTCCCTGACCGGGATGTACGCCATGCTGGCCCGGCACCAGCCCCCCGCGACGAACAGTGTGGTCGTTCGCTGGCTCCAGAGCACGAATGTCACCGTCCACCTGGGCAACTGCGTCACCGAAATCTCCCAGGTGAGCCCGCGCGAATGGCGCGCCGTGCGCACCTCGGCCGTCGGCCTGACCGCCTTCGAGCTGCATCGCCTCCTCCGTTGGATTGACGGGGAACAGTTCCCGCGCCGCACGCCGCCCCGGCCCGCCCTCGGGGTCCGAACGGACACGTCGCCCGCAGAGCCCGCTCCCCAACCCTGATCCCGCCCATGCTCAAGCTCGGCGTCAACATCGACCACGTCGCCACCCTCCGCGAGGCCCGCTACCGGGGTCGCGAGACCGGTGAGCCCGATCCCATCGAGGCGGCGCGGATCTGCGAAGCCGCCGGTGCCCACGGCATCACCGCGCACCTGCGCGAGGATCGCCGGCACATTGTCGATCGCGACGTGTGGCGTCTCCGCGACATGGTGCGCACCCGGCTCAACCTCGAAATGGCCAACACGCCCGCCATGGTCGAGATCGCCCTCCGGCTCAAACCCGACATCGTGTGCCTGGTGCCCGAACACCGTCTCGAGGTCACCACCGAAGGCGGCCTGGATGTCGTGGGTGGCCTGGCCGCCCTCAGCGCAACCCGTGAGCAAATGAACGCGGCCGGCATCGAGGTCAGCCTCTTCATCAACCCGGACCCGGCCCAGGTTCAGGCCGCGGCCCAGACGGGCAGCCAGTTCGTGGAACTCCACACCGGGTCGTATGCCGAGCATTTTGCCGATCCCGCCGCGCGTTCCCGTGAGCTTGAACGGCTCGCGCACGCGGCCCGGTTGGCGCGCGATCTGGGCGTGCGGGTCAACGCCGGCCACGGGCTCAACTACCTCAACCTCCCAGCCCTCCACGCTGTGCCGCATTTGGTCGAGCTGAACATCGGCCACAGCATCGTCAGCCGCGCCGTCTTCACCGGCCTTGATCAGGCGGTGCGTGATCTGCTGGTCCTGATGCGGGATTACCGGGGCTGAGCCATGGTGGTCGGCGTTGGGATTGACCTCATCGAGGTCGCGCGGATCCGTCCGGTTGCCGAGCGCTTTGGCGAGCGTTTCCGAACCGGATTCTGCGGCCCAGTGAAACGGCTATTGCCAGGCCTTCGCCATCCCGCCCCGCATCTGGCCGCCGTTTTGCCGCCGGAAGCCATCTCGAAGGCGTTCGGAACTGGCATCGGTGCCGCCCTTGGATGGCAGGACATGGAGGTGGCCCGTCACGACTCGGGTCAGCCGTACGTGATTCTGCACGGCGGTGGGGAACGGTTGCTGGCCAGCCGCGGCGGCGGCGCCCTCCATCTCAGCCTCAGTCACACCGAGAACTACGCCACCGCCGTCGTGGTTTGGGATCAGCCGTGAGTGGGCCCGGTCCCGTCCTGATCGTGGGTTTCGGCAACCCACTGCGAGGCGACGATGCCGCGGGATTGCGCCTGATCGAGGCCCTCGAAACCGCGGGTCGGCCGGCCGGCGTCGAAACCCTGGCGGTCCACCAACTCACGCCGGAACTGGCGGAGCGCGTGGCGGCGGCCCGCGCCGTGGTGTTTGTGGATGCCGCGTGCACCGAGGAACCGGCGGCGTTGCGTCTGCTCGAGGCCCCGCCGTTCGACGGACCCCCGCCCGGGCACCACTACAGTCCGGCCAGTTTGTTGCAGCTCACCCGGCTGACCTTCGGCGTGCTGCCACCGGCGTGGCTGCTGACCCTTCCGGCGGCTGACTTTGCGTTCGGCGCCCCACTCTCGCCGCGGGCGGTCGGCGCGGTCGAGGCGGGACGGAAGCTGCTCGTGATCTGGCTCCAGGCCTGGACTGCATGACAGGAGCCATACCGCGTGCGGGCACGCTTCCGGCAAGGGGTGTCGACGGGCACCCCTCAGCCGGTGTTCGCGATGGGTGACGTCGCCCGTAGGGCGTGAGCCATCGTAGCCGCGTTTGTGGCGTCGCCCGTAGGGCGTGAGCCATCGTAGCCGCGGGCATCGCCCGCGGAACCGCGTCCCGAACGAGCGTCTCGCCCTGAAAGGGCAACCCAACTTCGGGAACGGGCCTGACGCAGATCCACATGGACGTGCCCTTTCAGGGCGACGAAATCGTGGGATGGGGCGCGGTCCGTGGGCGATGCCCACGGCTACGATGGCCCCGGCCTTCGGCCCGGGAGAGGGGGCGCCGGAGTCGAAGGTCACTTCTCCAACGGGAAGGCGGCGAGACGGCTGGCGTTCTGCCGGCTGCCCGGTAGGCTCTCGCCGTGCTGCACTCCTACATGATCCCGCCCCGGCTGGCGGAGCTGTCCGCGCTGGGTTTGGCCTGTCTCGCGTTCCACCTGTCCCTTCCCGCCGGGTGGGCTGCGGCCAACGAGCCGATGACGGGGGCGGGTGTGCCGGAGGAACTGCGGGCGGGCTTCCGCACCCCCCCGTTTGCGGCGCGACCCTGGACCTACTGGTTCATCATGGACGGCAACCTCAGCCGCGAGGGGATTACGGCGGATTTCGAGGCGATTCACCGGGCGGGTCTGGGCGGGGTGATTCTCATGGAGGTGGACGTGGGCATCCCGCGGGGGCCCGTACCCTTCCTGAGCGAAGAGTGGCGGGAGCTGTTCGCGCACGCGGTGCGGGAGGCGGAGCGGCTCGGTTTGCAGATCACCCTCAACGCGGGTCCGGGCTGGACCGGCAGCGGTGGGCCGTGGGTGCCGCCGGACCGTTCGATGCAGCATCTGGTGGCGAGCGAAACGTCGGTCAGCGGGCCGGCGCGGTTTTCGGCGGTGCTGGCTCAACCGCCGCCGCGGAGGCCGTTCTTCGGCGAAGGCGCCCTGCCGCCCCCGCTCGAGGAGGCACGGAAGAAGTTCTACCAGGACGTGGCGGTGTTCGCGTTTCCGACACCGGCTGGCGGGCGGCGACTGGCAGAGATCGACGAGAAGGCGTTGTACACGCGCGCCCCTTACTCGTCGCAGGCGGGGGTGAAGCCGCACCTGCCGGCACCGGCGGATCATCCCGTCTGGGCGGCCGGCGAGTGCGTGGATCCGGACAAGATCGTGGACTTGACGGACCGGTTGACTGCGGAGGGGCGGCTCGAGTGGGACGTGCCGGAAGGGGACTGGACGATTCTGCGGATGGGCCGCACCAGCACGGGCCAGAACACGCGCCCGGCCCCGCTAGCCGGCCTGGGGCTCGAGTCGGACAAGTTCGATCCGGCGGCGCTGGAGCTGCACTTCGAGGCGTTTGTGGGGTCGTTGCTCGAGACGCTCGGGCCGCGGTCGGTCGCGGATCGGGGCTGGACGATGCTGCACATCGACAGTTGGGAGATGAGTTCGCAGAACTGGTCGCCGGGGTTGCGCGCCGCGTTCCGGCAGCGACGCGGCTACGATCTCTGGCCCTACTTGCCGGTGTTCACGGGCCGGGCGGTGCAGAGCGTCGAAGTGTCGGAGCGTTTTCTGTGGGACTTGCGCCAGACGGCGCAGGAACTGGTGATCGAGAACCATGCCGGGCATCTGAAGACCCTGGGACGGCGGCACGGCTTCGGGCTATCGATCGAACCCTACGACATGAATCCGACGGCCGACCTGAGTCTCGGCGGCGTGGCGGATGTTCCGATGTGCGAGTTTTGGGCGAAGGGCTATGGGTTCGATACCGAGTTCACCTGTTTCGAGGCCACGTCCATTGCGCACACGCTGGGGCGGCCGATTGTGGCGGCGGAGGCCTTCACGGCGGCCGACGGCGAGAGGTGGCGGTTGTATCCGGGGGCGATGAAGGCCCAGGGCGACTGGGCGCTGGCGACGGGCATCAACCGGATCGTGTTTCATCGCTACCAGCATCAGCCGTGGCTGGATCGCTGGCCGGGGATGACGATGGGGCCGTACGGGGTGCATTGGGAACGGACGCAGACCTGGTGGGAGCTGGTGCCGGCGTACCACGAGTACCTGGCCCGCTGCCAGTTTCTGCTGCGACGCGGGCTGCCCGTGGCGGATATCTGTTATCTGGCAGGGGAAGGCGCGCCGCACGTGTTCCGGCCCCCGCCGTCGGCGTTGCAGGGCGCGATGCTGGATCGGCGGGGCTACAACTTCGACGGGTGCGCGCCGGAGGTGTTGGTCGAGCGGATGTCGGTGCGGGACGGGCGGCTGGTGTTACCGCACGGGATGAGCTATCGCGTGCTGGTGTTGCCCGAGCTGGACACGATGACCCCCGGGCTGCTGCGCAAGGTGAAGGAGTTGGTGGCGGCCGGCGCCACGGTCATCGGCGCGCCGCCGCGGAAGTCGCCGAGCCTGGCCGGGTATCCGGAATGCGACGCGGAAGTGCGGGCGATGGCGGACGAAGTGTGGGGAGGTGGAGAACCGCCGCCCCAGTTGACCGGGCGGCAGTATGGTCAGGGTCGGGTGTTCTGGGGTGGTACGGTGCGCGGCGCGAGCGCAGGGGCGTTGCGCCCGATCAGCCCGCTCGCCGGGTCACGTTGGATCTGGTATCGCGAGGGTGAACCGGCCAAGGCGGCGCCCGTGGCCCGACGCTTCTTCCGTCGGGACCTGGCCCTCGAAGACGTGGCGGGGATCGAGACGGCGCGGCTGGCGATCACGGCGGACAACAGCTTCACGGTCTGGGTGAATGGCGTGCGGGCTGGCCAGGGCGACAACTTTCACCGGACGTTCACCTTCGACGTGGGCCCTCTGCTCCTCGTCGGAGTGAACCGGTTCGCCGTGGCGGCCGAGAATGGCGGGGACGCCCCGAACCCGGCCGGCTGGATCGGCGCGCTCGAGGTGCGCTGGCGGGATGGCCGGACGGTCCAGTGGGCGACCGACGCGGGTTGGGTGAGCGCGCCGGTGGTCGAGGACGGTTGGCAACGACAGCCCGCACGGACGCCGGACTGGCTGCCGGCGCTCGAGTTGGGACCGCTTGAGATGGGTCCGTGGAACAAGCCGAAAGAGGAGCTCCAGGCGCCGGAGCTCTATCCGGACTATGAAGTCGCCGCCGAGGTGCTGGCCGGGTTGGACGTGCCGCCGGATCTCGAGGCGGACGCCCCGCTCCGCTACACGCATCGTCGCGACGGTGACGTTGACCTCTATTTCGTGGCGAACCCGGAATCGGTGCCGCTCGCTGTGAACGCGACGTTCCGGGTGAGCGGGAAACAGCCCGAACTCTGGGATGCCCTCACAGGCACGCAGCGTGCCTTGCCGCAGTACGTCGAGCGCAATGGACGGGTCACGGTGCCGCTGCGGTTCGCCCCGCATCAGTCGTGGTTTGTCGTGTTCCGCGAGCCGGTCAAGAGCACGCCGCCGGAGGATCACAACTTCGCCGAGCGGAGCCGCGTGGCAGATCTGACCGGGCCGTGGGAGGTGCACTTTCAGCCGGGTCGCGGTGCGCCGGAACGATTGGCCACAGATTCCCTGTTCGACTGGGCGCAGCACCCCGAGCCCGGGGTGAGGCATTTCTCGGGCCTCGCCACGTACCGGACCGAGTTCGAGTGGAAGCCGGTTGGGGAAGGGCGAAGTTCGAAGGGCGAAAGTCGAAGTTCGAAGGACGAAAGGCGAAGTTCGAAGGACGAAGGGCGAAGTTCGAAGGACGAAGGGCGAAGTTCGAAGGATGAAGGGCGAAGTTCGAAGGATGAAGGGCGAAGTTCGAAGTCGCGGGTCTTTCTGGATCTCGGGCGGGTGGAGGTGATGGCGCAGGTGCGGCTCAACGAACGCGATCTTGGCGTGGTGTGGACCGCGCCCTGGGCGGTGGACGTGACGGAGGCGCTGAAGCCGGGGGTGAACCGGCTGGAGGTGACGGTGGCCAACCTGTGGCCCAACCGGCTCATCGGCGATGCGGCGTTGCCGGCGGATCAGCGGGTGACGTGGACCACCTGGAATCCGTTCACCAAGGACGCGCCGCTCCTGCCTTCCGGTCTGCTCGGGCCCGTGACCCTGCAAAGCGAAGTGCCGCGGTGGAAGGTGCTGGTCCTGATTTACAGCCAGACCGATTTCGCGTTCACCAACGAGCATGGCGCGGTCCATCTGGTGGCGCAGATGACGCCGGAGGAACGCGAGCGTGCCGTCCGCCAGGCCCAGCGCTTCTTCGACGACGATGTGCCGGCGCTCACCGGCGGGTTGCAGCGCCCGGTGACGACCATCCGGTTTCCCCTGCGACCGCTCACCCAGCTCGAGGAAGGCCACGGGTACTGGCCCGGCTGGGACATCGTGGCCCCGGACGTCGAGCCGCGCTTCGATTCCATCGTCGTGCTGTGGAAAGGCACCGGAACCAACGTGCTGAACGGACAACCTCTGACCGTCGCCGACGCCGGCGGGTTAGCGCTGCCGCGGGGCACGGACCCGACCTACTGCGCGGTGCCGGTCGAGTATCTCGCGGCAGACCATCGGAACGTCTTCAAGCATGAGTGGGGGCACAGTCTCCTGTTCTACTTCGAGGCGGCCGGCACAGCGCCGAAACCGGCGGTGGACAACCACATCAATGACACGGACACGCGCTACGTGCATTGGCCGACCGGCGAATCCTACGTGCTGGAAGATGAGACGGACGCCCGCCCGATTCCGAATTCGATCTACCACAACGTGAGCGGCTTCACGCGCGACTATTACCGGGGCGAAACCGCTACGCCGGATCAACCGCAGCGGCGGCTCGGCCTCACGCCGGAAGCCTGGGCGGCCGGGGGTCCCGTCACCAAACATGCCGCCGCCCCCAATGCGCCGGCGAGCGTGCGGCCGGTGGCGTTGCGTTGTGAGTCGAGGGTCGGACCGCTGGGCATCGACGCGGTGCAGCCGCGTTTGTCGTGGCAGCTCGAAGGCGTCGCGCGCGGTGCCTGCCAGAGTGGTTATCAGGTGCGGGTGGCTTCGTCCGCCGAACGACTGGCCCGGGACGAGGCGGATCTCTGGGACAGCGGCCGGGTGGCGTCGGACGAGACGATCCGGGTGCGCTACCTCGGCCGGCCGCTGCGTTCGTCGCAGAGGGTCTTCTGGAAGGTCCGGGTGTGGGACGAGGAAGGGCGTCGGTCGGACTGGTCGGGTCCGGCCCGATGGACCCTGGGTCTGCTGAGTCCGACGGATTGGCAGGCGAAAGATGGATCAGGGCCCCGGTTGACAGCAGGAGCCTCGATTTCACGCGCGAACTGGATCCCTGGCGCCAACCCGCCTGGACAGACCCGGCAGTGAACTGCGCCACTCGCGCGTGGCCATGGCGTGTGGAGCGTTGGTTCGAGACGCGCTTTTCGTGGGCGTCGGGAAAGGCGGCTTCGCAAGCGCGGTTGGTGGCGACGATCGACAACGGCGGCGAAGTCTGGCTGAACGGACAGCGCGTGGTCGAAGTGGCGGCGTGGGAGACCGCGGCGGCGGCGGATGTGAGCGCGTGGCTCGAGCCAGGCCCGAACCGCCTGCTGGTGCGGGCGCACAACGGCGGCACGACTCCCAACCCGGCCGGCGTGTTGTTGAAGCTGGTCTTGCGCACGGCGGA
Organism: Verrucomicrobiales bacterium; assembly: GCA_015075445.1. Taxonomy (GTDB): domain Bacteria; phylum Verrucomicrobiota; class Verrucomicrobiia; order Limisphaerales; family J093; genus DSVZ01. The sequence goes on along the minus strand of JABTUJ010000026.1, from coordinate 37,471 downwards.
AGGTGCCGTGCAGACGGTGGTGAGCGACGGTTCCTGGCGTTCGGCCAGCCAGACAACCGGGGAGGGGGGCCATCGTCAGCTCGCCGACGCGTCGCCGGCGGTGGTGGTGGCTCCGTGGGGCGGGGGCGAATGGCAGCGGGGGGTGCGATTGCCGGCCGCGGGCGGACTGCCCCTCCTCCGACAAGACTTCGACGTGCGCCAGCCGGTGCAGCGTGCGCTGGTCCATGTGTCGGGGCTGGGGCATTACGAGCTGTTCCGGGATGGACGAAAGGTCGGGGATCATTTCCGCGACCCGGCGTGGTCGGCGTACGAGAAGACCGTGTATTACTCCACCTTCGACCTCACCGAGGCGCTGCAGACGGCCGGTCCCCACACGTTCGGAGCGATGTTGGGGAAGGGATTCTACAACACCCTCGGGGACCGTCGCGTGCATGGGGTGAACGCCGATCGTCCGTTGCAGTTGATCCTGCAGGCGCACCTGTTCTATGCGGACGGCAGCGAGCAGGTCGTGGTGAGCGATGGTTCCTGGAAGACGACCGAAGGCCCCATCACGCACAGCGCCATCCTGGGTGGCGAGGACTACGACGCGCGCCGCTGGCCTGCGGGCTGGAACGTGCCGGGTTTCTCCGACGCGGCCTGGTCCGCCGTGCGCGAGCTGGCCGGGCCCGGAGGCGCGCTCGTGGCGGCATCGGCTCCGCCCATGACGGCGCACGAGCTGTTCGCGCCGGTGCGGGTGGACGAACCCCAGCCGGGGGTGTTCGTGTATGATTTCGGGCAGAACGCGTCGGCCATCCCGCGGCTGCGCGTGCGCGGCGGGCCGGGTCAGAGCGTGCGTCTGGTGACGGCGGAGCAGCGCCAGGGGATGACGCCGCGGCGCAATGACGGTCGCGGGTTGGTGGATCAGGCCGGGGTGGGGCGCCCGCACTATTCGCAGTACACGCTGCGGGGCGGCGAGGTCGAGACGTGGGCGCCGCAGTTTTATTACACGGGGTTCCAGTATGTGCAGGTGGAGGGCGCGGTGCCGGCGGACCGGCCGAACCCGGACGGGCTCCCGGTGATCGAGGAACTCGTTTCGATTCACGTGCGCGCGGCCTTGCCGGCGGTCGGGAGTTTCGCCTGTTCGAACCCGGTGTTCAACCGGACGGACCGGATCATAGACTGGGCGGTGCGGGGGAATCTGGCGAATGTGCTGACCGATTGTCCGCACCGGGAGAAGCTCGGGTGGCTCGAGGTGGCGTACTTGATGGGGCCCTCCATTGCGGGGCGGTACGACCTCTCCGGCTTTTATGCAAAGGTTGCCCGCGACTGTGCCGAGGCGCAGCGGGAGGATGGGCTGGTGCCGACGGTGGCGCCGGCGTTCCCGGCCTTTGGCGGGGGCTTTGCCTACACGCCCGAGTGGGGCGCGGCAGCGGTGGTCGTGCCGTGGCTGGTGTTCGAGTGGTACGGCGATCGCGAGGTTCTCGAGGAGCGCTACGCGGCCATGAAGGGTTTCGTGGATTACGTCGAGCGCACCGCGACGGACCTGGTGCCAATCCCCGGTCTGGGGGACTGGTACGATTACGGGCATGGCAAGCCCGTGGGGCCTTCGCAGTTCACGCCGACGGAGCTGAGCGCCATGGCCACCTTCCGGCGGTGCGCCGCGATCGTGGCCGAGGCGGCGCGGCTGTTGGGGCGGTTCGAGGAGGCGCGCCATTACCGTGAACTGGGGACGCGGATCACCGAAGCGTTCAACCGGCGGTGGTTCAACGGCACCGACGAATACCGCAACGCCGGCAGTCCGCAGTGCGCGAACAGCATGGCGCTGGTCACCGGGATGGTGCCACCCGGGCGGGAAGAGGCGGTGCTCGAGCGGGTGCTCGACGATCTCCGCGTGCGGCAGTTCCAGCAGACGGCGGGTGACATTGGTCACTGGTACTTGATCCAGGCCCTCGCGCAGCACGGCCGCTCGGACGTGCTGTACACGATCACGTCGCGCACGAACCTCGGCAGCTACGGCTTCATCGTGAACAACGGCTGGAACTCGATGCCTGAGGCGTGGGATGCCGACACCGGTGCCTCCATGAACCACTGCATGCTCGGCCACATCCAGGAGTGGTTCCTGGGGTGGATCGCCGGCATCCGACCCGACCCTGCGGCCCCGGGGTTCGCGCGGTTTGTGATCGCGCCCGAACCCGTCGGCGACCTGACGTGGGCACGGGGGAGTTACGATTCGGTGCGCGGCCGGATCGAGTCCGCCTGGGAACGGGACGAGGCGCGGTTCCGGTTGCGACTCAAGGTGCCGCCCAACACGCGGGCGACCGTGGTCCTGCCGGCGGGCGATCCGAGTTCCGTCCGCGAAGGCGGTCGGGACCTGATGGAGGCACCGGGGGTGAGCGGGGTGCGGGAGCAGGCGGGGCGCGTGGCGGTGGAAGTGCCGGCCGGCGACTACGACTTCGTGGTGGAGTTGGGCCGCTGAAGAGCCTCCTGACGTAGGAGACGAGGTGACGAGACTCAAGCCTGAGGCAGAGCCTCCTGACGTCGGCTCCTACGGGGGGGGTGAGGTAGGAGACGAGGTGACGAGACTCAAGCCTGGCAGAGCCTCCTGACGTCGGCTCCTACGGGGGTGAGTAGGGAGACAGGTGACGAGACTCAAGCTGGGCAGAGCCTCCTGACGTCGGCTCCTACGGGGGAGGTAGGAGACGAGGTGACGAGACTCAAGCTGGGCAGAGCCTCCTGACGTCGGCTCCTACGGGGTGAGGTAGGAGTCGAGGTGACGAGACTCAAGCTGGGCAGAGCCTCCTGACGTCGGCTCCTACGGGGGGTGAGGGGTTTTTCCGTGCGCGCGGGGCGGCGGCGGCTACGCTGGCCCCATGTCTGATGCCGGTTACCGTCAGTTGCTCGACGCCACCCTGCAATACTTGGAATCGCGACGGGAACATGGGGTTCGCCATGTGCACGTCTCCTCCGCACTTCTCGCGGAGCTGGAACGGCCAAAGTCCGCCCGGACCGGTGCGAAGCCGACGGCGGTTGCGCCGGGTTCTCCGGCCCGCCGGCCCGCCGCGCCGGCGGTGGTCGAGAAGCCTTCTGCACCCGCGAAACCGGTCGTGCCCGCCCAACCGGCGGTGGTGGAGCAGCGGCCGGCGGCCGAGCGACCGCCCGTCAGCGCGCCAGCTTCGTCGCCGCAGGTGCTTCCGTTGCTGGGCGCGCCAGGAAGGGCCCTGTCGCCCGCGGAAAAGGAGTCGGCCATGGCGGCGCTCAGGGCCCGGGCGCTGGTCTGCCGCAAGTGCGAGCACTTGGCGGCGGCCCGCCGGAACGTGGTGTTCGGGGTGGGGGACATCCATTCGCCGCTGATGTTCGTGGGGGAGGCGCCGGGGGCGGACGAGGACGCGCAGGGCGAACCTTTCGTGGGCAAGGCGGGGCAATTGCTGACCCGCATCATCCAGACCATGGGGCTGGGTCGGGACCGGGTTTACATCGCGAACATCCTGAAGTGCCGGCCGGACACGCCGGGGCAGAGCAGTGGCAACCGCAAGCCTACTCCTACGGAGATGGGGACGTGTCTGCCGTATCTCCTGGAGCAGATCCAGATCATCCGGCCGCGGGTGATCGTGGCGCTGGGGGCGACGGCGGTGGAGGGGTTGATGGGCAAGACCGACGGGATCACGCGGGCACGGGGTCAGTGGCTGACGTTCCAGGACACGCCGGTGATGCCGACCTATCACCCGGCGTACCTGTTGCGCAACCAGTCGATGGCGGTGAAGCGGCTGGTGTGGGAAGACATGCTGGCGGTGATGGAGCGGCTGGGTTTGCCGATCACCGAGAAGCAGCGCGGGTACTTCCTGCGGAGCTGAAGACCGGCAGGCCAAAAAAGGCGCAGCGCTGGCCAAGGGACGGGTTGCGCTTGTCGCGGTCGCCGTTACGGTCTTGGCATGATGCACAGGGAAACCTGCGGCGACCCGGCGTCCCGCTAAGCGAAGGCACGGCCATGGAACAGCTTGAAACCATCATCGCGTCGCATCCGTTCTGGAAAGGGGCGGCGCCGGCCCACATTACCCGGCTAGCGGGCTTCGCACAGATCCAGCAACACGGGGTGGGGGATCTGATTTTCCAGGAGCGGCAGCAGGCCGATCACCTCTGCCTGCTGCATCGGGGGCATGTCGCGCTGGAGGCGTTTCTGCCGGGGACAGGCGTGACGACGGTGGCCATGCTGGGCGCAGGGGAAGCGCTGGGATGGTCGTGGTTGTTCGAACCCTTCCGCTGGCAATACAGCGCGCGGTCGGTGGATGCGACCGAGGTGGTGGTTTTCAGCGCGGCCCGGTTGCGCGAGATGAGCGAGAGCGATCCGGAATTCGGGCGCGAGTTGGTGACGCGCATGGCACAGGTGCTAATGCAGCGGTTGCAGGCCGAACGCTTCAAGCTGCGGGAAATGCACAGCGGCCAGCATCCGCCGGTTGAGGACGTGCTGAGCGAGCCGGACGAGGAGAGCGAGGCGGCCACGCACCGGTCACTCTGAAGGCCATCCGCCGGGCGGGATTCAGGGACTGCGGAGACGGTAGAACCGGGCGGCACCAGCCGGAGCGAGGCTGAGCGCGCGTCCCTCGGTGCCCGAGGGCAGGGTGGAGAAGACGGCGCCCGCCTCGATCTGCCAGGGCCCCTTGGGGGTTGTGGCACTCTCGAGTCGTAGCTGGGCCGGCATGGCCTGTCCCGAGACGGTGAAGTCCAGTTGGACTTGGCCGCCTGTGACCAGCGGTGGGCGATGGAAGGTGAGAATGGGACTGCTCATCACCTTCGCCGTGACCGGCAGCGCGGGTCCCCACTCGAGGGCGAAGCGGTCCTGGAGCCTCCCCCGCGCGGCCAGCACCTGCGGGCCGGCAGTTATGGGGATGTGGCTGAAGGACGTGGTTGGGGACGCGGAGCTCACCTGGACGTCACGGACTTCTTCCGTATTGAGGAAGGTCACATTGTCCAGATACCAACCCACCGGCGGTTCGGTCTGCGGATAGTGCGCAGCCCCGGTGTGGTGATAGTTGAAACGCACCCGCACGACGCGCCCGGCGAAGTGCCCCAGGGAGACAGTGGTGGTGCGGAAGGCGACGAGGCCGGTGCCGTTCCCGCCGGGGTGCGCATAGACCTCGCTCCAGGAGAAGCCATCGTCGAGCGAGACTTCGACCTTGCCGATCTGCGCGCTTGTGGCGATGCCGAGGTACTCCCGGAAGCGCAGGCTCGAGGCCGCCGAGCAGAGCAGGGGGTGACTCCAGGTGAGGGTTTGATCGAAGTTAGGCAGGGGATGGGCCAGGTGGAAGGCGCGTGTCCCGGTATCCCGGATGTTCGTGGTGACCGGTTCGTAACCGGGCGAGGTCGAGGCCACCAGGCGTCCCAGCCCGCTTTCGGCACCCTCCACCGTTGTCAGGTTCTCGCGCCGGCCCGCCATCCACTCGTGGGACGAGGCGACGGGGACCGCGTTGAAGTGGTACGACGTGGGGACCCCGACGGGCGGCTGGTCCAACCCCTGGACGGTGGGCAGGACGGTATCGGTTCCCGGGGTGGCAGGGTCAAAGACGGTCACCACGTAGGAGAAGTGCCGCGGGGTGGCGCCAATGAGTACCGGGCCCAAGGAGACCTCGTAGAGGATGTCGGCGGCGGGTCGTGGCCAGGGCGAAGGGGTGGCGGTGTGGGCGCCGGCGAGGTGCCATACCACCGTGTTTTCGCCGGCGCCGTTCAACACCGGTTCGATTTGGACGGCCACGGGGACGCCGTTGCTGCGGAGCGTGACGGCGGTGGTTTGGAAGTTCGCCTGCGGAAACGCGAAGGACCAGCGCGGGAAGACCACGCGATAGGGGACATAGCCGGGAGGCGGCCACGCGACATACTCCTCGCGGGTGGCGGGACGCGGGTCGCCGTAATGGTCGTCGAGGACCCAGGTGGCGTTGGCCGGAGGATACAGTTCGCTGCCCGGGATGTCGCCGGTGCCCATCTCCCGGGTGGGGGGGTAGAGCAACCAGCGCCGGTGGCCCACGTTGTCATTCACCGCGCCGTGGTCTTCCATGTAACTGTCGATCGCGCCAGGTCCCACCCGGCCGGTTGCCAGGTTCGCGCGGGCGGCGGCATCGGCGCCGTCGTCGGAGTAGCAGAGCCAGTCGGGCGGCGGGAAGTGGCTGAGGTTCGCATTCCGGCTCATCAGCAGCGCGGCGGCCTGGGCTTTGGCGCTGTAGGTGTCGAGGAAGCCTATCCCGGCGGGCACCCCGGCCATGGCGCGGTAATAGTTGATGCGCAGCGCCACGAGGTCGCGGTAGTCGAGTGCGGTGGTGCCGGGGTCGCAGGTCTCGAAGCTCCCGGTCCAGGCGGGGGCGGGTGCCACGCTGGCGGCGTAGACCGTTTGGAAGAACAAGCGCGAGGTTTCCCGGCTGGAGAGGTTCGGGGTCGCCAGGGACACGGCCACGGGAGCCGCCTGAGCCAAGGCCCGGAGGGAAGGCGGTGGGTGCAGGGGGGCTTGGGGGACCGGTCCGAGTTCGACGGCAAAGGCCAGCGGGCCCGTGGCAGCCAGCCAGAGCAGGCGGGACGCCTGCCCCACCGGGGAGGGCCGAGTCATGAGAATCGCCCTGTTCCTTGCGGACCTGTCCTGGGGCCAGGAACCGCGGAGGGTGCAGGCGGGAAGCCCGCACCACAGGTCCGTGAAGGCGGGTGGGGGAGTGGGACTGCGGAGGGGCTCACCACGTGCCATGGCTCAAGTAGTCATGGATCGCCTGCGCGGCGCGGCGTCCGGCGCCCATGGCGAGGATGACGGTGGCGCCGCCGGTGACAATGTCGCCGCCGGCGAACACCCCGCGCTTCGAGGTCTTGAGGCAATCCGGATCGGCCTCGATGTAGCCGAGAGGATTGGTACGCAGGTCCGGGGTGGCGGACTGGACCAGGGGATTGCCCTGGTTGCCAATCGCCACCACCGCCACCTGGACGGGCATCACGAAGTCCGATCCGGCGCGCGGAACGGGGCGACGGCGACCGGACTTGTCCGGGGCGCCCAGTTCCATCTGTTGACATTTCATGCCGGTCAGCCAGGCGCGGTCGTCGCCGAGGAACTCGATGGGGTTGGTCAGCATCACGAACTGGACACCCTCTTCCCGGGCGTGTTTGACCTCCTCCACGCGCGCGGGCATCTCGACCTCCGAGCGGCGGTAGACGATCGAGGCGGTCTTGGCGCCCAGCCGGACGGCGGTGCGGACGGCGTCGAGGGCGGTGTTCCCGCCCCCGATGACGGCGACGTTCTTGTCCCGACAATCGTAGATGGGCTGGTCGTAGGCGGGGAACTGATTCGCCTTCATGAGATTCACGCGGGTGAGGAACTCGTTGGCCGAGTACACGCCGCAGAGGTGCTCGCCGGGGATGTTGAGGAACACGGGCAGTCCGGCGCCGGTGGCGATGAAGACGGCGTGGTAGCCGCGTTCGCCCAGCAATTCGTCCACGGTCACCGTGCGGCCGACGACCACGTTGGTGCGGAATTCGACGCCCATGCGCGTCAGGTTCTCGACCTCCTGGCGGACGATGTCCTTGGGGAGGCGGAACTCGGGGATCCCGTAGATCAGCACGCCGCCCAGCTCATGCAACGCCTCGAAGACGGTCACCTCGTGGCCGCGTTGGACGAGGTCGCCGGCGGTGCTGAGGCCGGCCGGGCCGCTGCCGATGACGGCGACACGTTTGCCGGTCATCGGGGCGCGGGGGGGCAGGCCCACCTGGCCGGATTGCCGTTCGTAATCGGCCACGAACCGTTCGAGGTAGCCGATGGCCAGCGGTTCTCCATTCTTGCCCAGCACACAACAACCTTCGCATTGCTCCTCCTGCGGGCAGACGCGACCGGTCACGGCGGGGAGCACGTTGTCCTCCCGGATCTTGGCGGCCGCGCCGAGGAAATCGCCGGCGAGCACCAACTCGATGAAGTCCTTCACCTTGACGCCGACGGGACAGCCGGTGAAGCAGTGGTGGCTCTTGCAGTGGAGGCAACGGAGGGCTTCCTGGTGGGCGAGGGCAGTGCTGAGGCCCAGGTTGACCTCGGCGAAGTTGGCGCGGCGTTCGGCAGACGGTTGCTCGGGCATCCGCTGCCGCGGGATCTTCATCCGCTCTTTGGGCGGGAGCGGGTTGTTGTTGGTCATGGCGGGGTCACGGCTCCCGGTTGCGCGTCAGCCAGGCGGCAGCGATGCAGCTCGGGGGGATGTTGGTTCAAGTCGGCGAGGGCCTGCTGTTCGGCGGCGCGGTACATGGCATTGCGCGCGGACAAGATCTTGAAGTCCACCTGGTGCGCGTCGAACTCCGGTCCGTCCACGCACGCGAACTGGCTGCGGCCGTCGACCACCACGCGGCACCCGCCGCACATGCCGGTGCCGTCCACCATGATGGGGTTCAGGCTCACCACGGTCTTGATGGCGGGCGCCCGGGTCACCTCCGCCACGGCGCGCATCATGGGGATGGGGCCGATGGCGAGCACGAAGTCCGGGCGGTTGGGAGAGTCGATCAGCGCCTGGAGTTGGTCGGTGACCAGCCCCTTGACGCCGTAAGAGCCATCATCGGTGGTCACGCACACCTCGTCGCAGAACTCGCGCAGCTCAGCCTCGAGAATCAGCAGGTCCCGGGTCCGGGCCCCGAGGATGGCGATGACCCGGTTGCCGGCGAACTTCAGGGCCTTGGCGGTCGGGTACGCGATGGCGGTGCCCACGCCGCCGCCGATGACCACCGCGGTGCCGTAGTAGTGGATCTCGGAGGCTTTGCCGAGGGGGCCGACCAGGTCGCAGACGGCGTCGCCGGCCGCCAGGGTGTTGAGCAGGCGCGTGGTCTTGCCGATGCCCTGGACGATGAGCGTGACCGTGCTTTCGTCGGAAGCGGCAATCGTCAACGGGATGCGCTCGCCATGGTCATGGACGCGCACGATGACGAACTGCCCGGCCTGCTGTTTGCGGGCGATATCGGGCGCCTCGAGGCGGAACAGCTTGACCTCGGGCGCGAGGAAGCGGGCTTCAATGATCCGGTACATCCGTTCGTGGCCCCGCGGGTTCACCGACGCCGGAGAACTCGCGGCGACAGCAGCGGGTGCCGTGCGCGCGCACCCTAGCCATCCCTCCGGCTGCTGGCAACGGTTGTCTCGCCGGTCGGCTCGCGGGCTCGCGGGTGCAGGCGGGGAGGGGGCCGACGACGCCCGACGGGCCGTTCGGACAGCGCTTCAAGAGGCCTCGAGCCGGACCAGATCCAGTTCGCGGCCCTGGCGGAGCTCACTCTCCCACCCGCCGCAATCGGGGCAGGGGAACACCGCGTCTTCGAGGGTGAACTCCCGGCGGCAGTGGGCGCAGTAGGCCCGCGCCTCGACGCGCTCGATCTCGAGCTTCGCCCCGGCGGCCAGGGTGCCGGCTTTGAGGGCTTCGAAGGCGAACTCGAGCGCCTCGGGCACCACGCCGCTCAACGCTCCCACGCGCAGTCGGACCACATGGATGGCCCCGCACCCGTGCTGGCGCGCCTGCGCCTCGGCTTGCGCCAGGGCTTCCTGCATGATTGAGGCCTCGTGCATGACTCGGTTCCGTCGGGCGCCGAGGCTGCCACGATTCGGTGCGTCGGGCAAACGTTGTGGGCAGGCGGCCGGCCAAAGGGATGCCAGCGGCCGGAACGTCGGACGAAGGCACTTGAGCCCTCCTTTCTCCGCGGATACTGTCCGGCCATGACCGTCGCTGAAGCCGCCCGCAAAGCGTCGCCCTCCGGTCCCCAGGTGTGGCCGCTGGACGTGAAGGCGTATCATGCCCTCGGTGAACTGGGCCTCATCCCCGAGCGGACCGAGTTGCTGTACGGGCAAATCATCCGGAAGATGTCCAAGTCCCCGTTCCACTCCTATCTGCATCAGTCGTTGTCCGAACTTCTCCAGGCGGCCCTCCCGCCGGGAACGTATTGCCGGAGCGAGCAACCTCTGACGGGTCACGACTCGGAGCCGGAACCGGACCTGGCGGTCGTGCGAGGTGCCCGCGGAGATTACCGCCACGAACACCCCCGCACGGCCGAGTTGGTGATCGAGGTTTGTGTCAGCAGCCACGAATACGACCGCTCGAAACTTCGCGCCTATGCCTCCGCCGGCGTCAAGGAATGCTGGCTCGTCCTCGCCCCCGAGCAGCAAGTCGAGGTTCACCTTCAACCGCAGGAAGGGCAGTACACCGAGACACGCCTCCATGGCCCGGGTGGGTCCGTCACCAGCACCACGGTTCCGCGCTTCACGGTGGACCTGACCCGCCTGTTCGCTTCCTGACCTTCGCTTCGCCTGCAGGGCCTCCCGGTGTGCCACGAGAAACGTTGACGTCCCGCGAGCGCTGGCTGGCCGTCCTGCGGCGCCAAACGCCCGATCGTGTCCCCATGGACTACTGGGCGACCCCGGAGACCACCCGGAATCTGCTGGCTCACCTGGGCTGCGATTTCCCGACCCTGCTCGAACGGCTGCATCTGGACCAGCCCCTGCGGCTGGAGGCCCGGTACGTCGGACCGCCCCTTCCCGACAACACGGACGCCTTCGGCCTGCGTTACGAATGGGTGGACCACGGAACAGGCGCCTACAAGGAGGCGGTCAATGCCTCCCTGGCCCGCTTCGCCTCGGTCGCGGAGATCGAGGCCGGCTACTCCTGGCCCAGCCCGGACTGGTGGGACTACGCCCATCTGCCCGCTCTGGTGCAGGGACAGGAGCATCGGCCCCTGCGCGGCGGAGGGTCCGAGCCGTTCCTGCTTTACCGCAAGCTCCGGGGTGAAACGCAGGCGTACGTGGACCTGGTCGAGCACCCGGACATCGTGCAGCACTGCCTGGGCAGGCTGTTCGACCTTGCCTACACCCACACCTTGCGTCTGTTCGAGACCCTTCCGGGCCAGGTGATGATCAGCTTCATCGCCGAGGATCTGGGCGGCCAGCAGGGCCTCTTGATGTCCCCCGCCATGATCCGCCAGTTCCTCCTGCCCGGGATGCGGCGGATGGTCGAACTGACCCGGCAACATGGCTCGTTCGCCTTCTGTCACAGCGACGGTGCGATCCGGGCCATTGTGCCGGACCTGATCGGCATCGGGATCCAGGCCCTGAACCCCATCCAGTGGCGGCTGCCGGGGATGGATCGGGCCGGGCTTAAACGCGACTTCGGCGAACAGCTCATCTTCCACGGCGGCGTGGACAACCAGCAGACGCTGCCGTTCGGATCGACCGCGGACGTGGCCCGGGAAGTCGAGGAGAACTACCGGACGCTCGGGGCGGGCGGTGGCTACATCCTGGCGCCCTGTCATTACCTCCAGGATGTCACGCCGCCGGAGAACATTGTGGCGTTGTACGAGACCGGCTACGCGCTGGGCTGGCGCGGGTGAGTTTCTGCTGTTCCCGGCGGGCGTCCCGCGCCTAGAGTCTGTTCCCAATGAAAGCACAGCCGGTCACCCGCACCGTTTCCCGTCGCTCGCGTGCCTCGGCGGCGAAGGCCTCGAAGATCCGCGTCGGGCTGGTAGGGCTCGGCCGCCGCGGAGCGCAGTTCCTGGACCTGTTGCTGGCGATGCCGGACGTCGAGGTGCCCGCTTTGTGTACGGCATCGGCGACCAGCCGGGCCGCTGCGGTGGGACGCATCCGCAAGGCGTGCGGCACCGAGCCGGAGACCTACCGCCGCCGCGAGGACTACGCCCGTTTGGTGGCACGGGAGGATCTGGATGCGGTCCTGGTGACCACGGCTTGGGATTCGCACGCGGAGATTGCGGTCGCGGCGATGAAGGCGGGCAAGTACGTGGCGGTTGAGGTGCCGGTGGCCCTGACCCTGGAGGAGTGCTGGCGGTTGGTGGACACGCACGAGCAGACCGGTGTGCCGTGCATGATGCTGGAGAACTGGAGTTTCCGGCGCGACAACCTGGCGGTCCTGAACATGATCCGCGCGGGCCTGCTGGGCGACATCATCCACTGTCACTGTGCGCACTCGCACAACTGCATCCCGATCTGGTTCTTCGACAGCCAGGGGCGCCCGCGTTGGGCGGCGGATTACCTGCGGAAGTACAACGCCGACCAGTACCCCACCCACAGCGTTGGGCCGGTCCTGAGCTGGATGAATATCAACTGCGGCGACCGGTTCGCGTATCTCACCTCGACCGCGACGCGGCAGGTCGGCATCAACGATCAACTGCGCACCCTGTTTGGCGCCAACCATCCGGCGGCGCGGCGGCGCTACGTTCAGGGGGACATCGTCACCACCGTGGTCAAGACCGCCCGCGGCAACACGCTGGTCATCAACTACGACATGCAATTGCCCCGGCCCTATGACAACCGCTGGCTCATCCAGGGCAGCCGCGGCGTGTACTCCGAGGCGCACAACGCGGTTTACCTGCATGGTCGCAGCCCGCGCTCCGAGGAATGGGAACCCTTCGACCCGTACCAGAAACGCCATGACCATCCCTGGTGGAAGCACCTCGATCCCCAGGTCGCCCGGCTCGGACACGGCGGCACGGACTACCTCGAACTCCGCCTGTTTCTCGACGCCGTGCGGGACCGGACATCGCCGCCGATCGACCTCTACGACTCGGTGGTCATGAGCTGCCTCATCCCGTTGTCGGGGCAGTCCATCGCGCAGAGCAGCGCGCCGGTCGAGTGTCCGGACTTCACCCGGGGCCGCTGGAAACGGCGCCGCCCCAGCTTTGCCGTGGTGGGCTGATGAGCCGCGCGGCCTTGGGGGTCAGCCATGGCCCAGTGCAGTTATTGCTCCATCACGATCCTGTTCGGAGCCGTCGAGGCGGACGGCAAGGTGTTCTGCAGCGAGCGGTGTCGGGACAGTGATCGTCTGCTCGAGCGGGCGCGGCGCGTGTCGTTCCGGCAGGTGGTGCGGAAGATGAACGAGCTGCATCGGGGTCCGTGTCCGAAGTGCAGAGGTCCGGGGCCGTGCGACGTCCACCACAGCTACAAGGTGTGGTCCTTCCTGCTCGCGTCGAAGTGGGTGGACCTGCCGCAGCTTTCCTGCCGCCGCTGTGCCCGCAAGAGCCAGTGGGAGGGTCTGTTCGCCTCGCTCTTGCTGGGCTGGTGGGGCGTGCCGTGGGGCGTCATCATCACGCCGCTGCAGGTGTGGCGGAACGTGCGCGCGCTGTGGGGCGGGCCGGACCCGAAGCGTCCCTCGGATGAACTGGAGAAGCTGGTGCGGGTGGGGTTGGCCGGCCGCCAGCAGGCAGAGAGTGGCAACGGGCCGGAACCCCCATCTCTACCAGCCACGGGATCCCCGGTGTGAAAGGCACCGCGACAGGCCCGGTCCGCGGCCGGGTGCTTTACGACGGCGACTGCGCCTTCTGCCGCCGCTGGATCGCGCGGTTCGAGCCGTTTCTTCGTCGCCGCGGCTTCGCCCTCGAGACGCTGCAGGCGGCCGGAGGCGCGCTCGAGGAACTCCGGTGTGAACTGACGGACGGCCGGAGCTTCGGGGGCGCTGACGCGCTGCTGGCGATTGCGGAGCAGGTTTGGTGGGGACGACCGTTGGCGTGGCTGGGTCGGCGGCGCTGGCTGCGGCCGGGGTTGCGGGCGGCCTACCGGTGGATGGCCGCACGCCGGCATTGCCTCGCCGCGCGGTGCGACGTGCCGCGCCGGTGAGCTTCGGGCGGCGATCTGCCCCGGGCCAGGGGTGAGAACTGCGAACCGACTTGCCACCGGGCACCCGGTCACGTTTGAGTCGCGGCGTGCGCATGCTTGTGTTGACGGGTCAGGAGGCTTGGAGTGTTTCACGACGGCTGCCACGCGGACGACCACCGGCATGGCGGCGCGCTTTGGGGTTGGCCCTGGCAAGCCTCACGGCCACCGCCGCGCCCCTGGACCTGGCCCGCCTGGGGATCGCTCGCCAAAACGATGACGCGGCCACGACCAGCCCCGCAGCCCGGGCTATCGACGGCCAGCCAACGACTTTCAGTGTCACCGCGGAAGCGCCCGACGCGTTTTGGGAATGCGAACTCCGTCGGCCCTACCTCCTCAGCCGCATCGAAATCGTGGCTTCCACCGACCTGCTCCATACGGGTGCCACGGACGGGCTCGTGCTCGAGGTGCACGATCTGCGTGACCGCGTGCTGTTCACCTCACCCGTCTCCGATCCAGGTCCAGGCGGTATCTGGGCGGTGGACCTCCCCGGGCAGGTGGCCGGGCGGATCCTGCGCGTGCGGTTGGCGAACGGCCGGCCCAACGGAGCCGGGAAACAGCAGGTGGTGCTGGCCGAGGTCCGAGCCTTGGGTGATCCGTCCGTCGCCTTCGGTCCGCTGGACTTGCCGGCGGTGGGCAGCGCCTGGCAATCGAGCAACGCCGGGGCCGCGTCCCTGGCGGCCAAAGCCGTGGACGGCGATCCGGCCAGCTTCTCGCAAACGGCCGATCTCGCGAACAGCGCGTGGGTGCTGACGCTCGACCGGGTGCGGCCGCTGCATCGGATCGAAGTCGTCAACCGTCGCGACTGCTGCTCGGCGCGCCTGGCGGGTTTGACGCTCCGGATCCTGGACGACCAATCCAACACCGTGGCGCAGGCGACAATAACGGATCCGGGTCTGGGCGCGGTCTGGGGTTTTGACGCGCCGCCCGGCACGCGCGGTCGCCACGTCTGGATTGGCCTGGAAGCTGGCCGTGCCAACGGGGGCGGTGACCGGGTGGTGTCGCTTGCCGAAGTCACGGTCCTGACGGCGCCGAACCTGGCGCTGAACCGGGAAGCCTACATGGTGCGTTACCAGGACAGCCTGCCGCCGGCGTCCAACGCCAACGACGGCAACTACGCCACCGAAACCCGCACGACGGAGGCTTCGGTGGATGGGTACTGGGAAGTCGACCTGGGGGAGACGCAGGCGCTCGACAGTGTGCGGGTGGTGGCGGCCACAGGCTTCGGCCCGCGGCTAAGCCACGCCACCGTGCGCCTCTTCGATGCGGCGCATGACTCGGTGTTCGCCCAGCACCTCGCCGGCAACGGCCCGACCTTCGACGTGGATGTCGCCGGTCCCGTGCTGGCGCGCTATGTCCGGGTGGGCTTCGAAAACAAGGAACGTTCCCACGCCACCGGCGGCATCGAGTGGTACCTGGGCCTGAAAGAGGTCCAGGCCTTTGGCCGTTCGGCCGATGCCGTCGGGTTGCGCGCCTTCGCCGTGACCCGTGACCGCCTTGCGCCCGGCGAGTCAACGACGTTGACCTGGCTGGTCGAAGGGCTCCAGAACCTTCAGCTCCACCCCGCCGGCGGGTCCATGGGCGCGTTCACGCAACCGGACGGCACGGGTGCCCTGACCCTCACGCCCTCGGCCTCGGTCGAGTACGTGCTCGTCGGCACGAGCCGCCATGGCCCCGAGGTCCGCGCGGTCACCGTGCGCGTGGACGATCGCCCGCTGCCCGTGCAGATCAGCGAGTTCGTGGCCGCCAACCGGTGGTCCTTCCGCGATGGCCGGAAGGAAGCCCCGGATTGGGTCGAGTTGCACAACCCCAACAACGACCCCGTGGCCCTCGCCGGTTACGGCCTCAGCGACGATCCGGCGGACCCGATGAAATGGCGCTTCCCTGCCGTCTCGATTCCGCCTCACGGCTACCTCGTGGTCTGCGCGTCGGGTCGGAATGCGCCCTTCGACGCCGCGGGCGTTCTCCACGCAAACTTCCAGCTCGCGGCCGAAGGGGAATCGCTGGTGCTCACCGCCCCCGATGGCGTGTCCGTCGCGGACGGGATCCTGAGGTTCCCGCCGCAGCGCGAGGATCTCGCGTACGGACGGACGCTGGACGGACGCTGGACGTTTATGGACCCAACGCCGGGTGGGCCGAACCTGGCCGCAACCTACGACGGGTGGCTTGCACCCCCTGTCTTCAGCCACCCCCGCGGCTTTCAGACGAACGCCTTTCACCTGACGCTGACGCAGCCGGACGCGGAGGCGGAGTTGCTGTTCTCCCTCGACGGCCGGGAACCGAACGTCCCCTACCTCGAGCCGCTCCTGATCTCCTCGCCCGTCAGTGTGCGGGCCACGGTGCACCGGCCGGGCTTCAAGTCTCCGCGGACGGTCACGCATTCCTATGTGTTCGTGGAGCGCGTGATGGCGGCCGGCTCCATGAACCAGACCCTCGTCCGGAACGCGCGCTTCACCGACCGCATCCGCCGGGGCCTGACCGATCTGCCCACGCTGGCCATCGCCGTCCCGCAACTGCCGGACGACTACAACGAGCGCGAGGCCTCCGTGGAGATCTTCTGGCCGGACGGCGCCCCGCCCGTGCAGGCGAACTGCGGCGTGTTCCGCTTCGGCGGCGCCTGGACCACCTTTTCGAAGAAAAACTACCGGCTCAAGTTCCGTCGCGACTACGGGGCGCCGAAGCTCGAGGCGCCGTTGTTCCGGGGCTTTGACCGCGGCTTTCTGGCGCGGGAATCGTTCGACGAGATTGACCTGGCCGGCGGCTCGCACGACATGCTCGAGCGCGGTTTCTACATGGCGGGACGTTTCACCGAGGACACCATGCTCGACATGGGCAGCCTCAACCCGCATGGGCGCTTCGTGAACGTCTATTTCAACGGCCGCTACTGGGGCCAGTACCACGCCCGCGAGCGTCTGACCGACGCGTTCCTCGCCGACTACCTCGGCGGCGAAACCGAGGACTACGTCAACGTCCGTGGCAACGACAACGTGGGCGACAACTTCATCCCGGGCACCCCGGACCCGCGGAACCGGGCGCCCTGGGAAACGCTGCGCGCACGCCGCAACTCCTACCTCCAGGCGCGCCCCTACCTCGACGTGCCGCACCTCATCGATTTCATGCTCATGTGGTTCTACGGCAACTGCGAGACCGAGTACCGCGCCGCCGGCCCCATCCAGCCCGGCAGCGGATTCAAGTTCTGGATCGGGGATGCCGACGGTTACCTGCGCACCGGCGCCCTCACTCTCGACTCGACCGGCAACCCCGGTCCGGGCGGTCTCTTCGGCGCACTCGTCGCGGAGAAGCACACGGACTTCATGACCCTCCTGGCCGACCGCATCCAGCAGCACTTCTTCCTCGACGGCGCCTTGACGCCCGCCCGCAACCGCGCGCGCCTGGACGAGCGGATGCTCGAGATCACCAACAGCCTCGTGGCCGAATGCGCCCGCTGGAATGTCCGCACCCCTGACAACTGGGAAAGCGCGGCCCAGTCAATCCGCACCGGGCTCTTTCCCGGCCGTACCACCAACCTGTTGAACCGGCTGCGCAGCCGCGGACTCTACCCGGGCCTGCGCCCGCCCGAGTTCAACCAGTGGGGCGGCACGGTGACCAACGGGTTTCGACTCCTCTTCTCGGGCACCGGCGGCACCATCTACTACACACTCGACGGCTCCGACCCCCGGCTGCCCGGCGGCGGCATCGCGCCCACCGCCCAGATCGCCGCCGCGGGTGGCGAACAAACCCTGATTCTGCCAGGCACCACGTGGCGCTACTGGGACCAAGGCCCACCGCCATCTCCCGACTGGGCCTCGCCCGCCTTCGACGACCGCTCCTGGCCCGCCGGGCCGGCGGAGCTCGGCTACGGTGACGGCGATGAAAGCACCGTGCTGAGCTTCGGCCCCAACGCCAACAACAAACACCCGGCGGCCTATTTCCGTCAGGCCTTCGTGCTGCCCAACGCCGCCGCCGTCACCGAACTCGTGGTCGAACTGGTGCGGGATGACGGCGCGGTGGTCTACCTCAACGGAAAGGAACTGTTGCGGGACAACCTGCCCGCGGGCGTCATCACCCACACCACGCTGGCCTCGAGCGCGGTGGGAGGAGCCGAGGAGTCCCAGTTCTTCAACTTCATCCTGCCTCCCACGCACCTGCTGACCGGGACGAACCTGCTGGCGGTGGAAGTGCACCAGGCCAGCGCCAACAGCACCGACCTGAGCTTCAACCTCGCCCTGCAGGCACGCACGCAGGCCGCCGCGGCCGGCGTGTCCGTCCCGGATGGCGCCCTCGTCCGGGCACGCTCACGCAGCGGCACCACGTGGAGTGCTCTGGTCGAGGCCCGCTTCGATCTCGCCGAGGTCCGGCCCCTGGCCGCCGGCGATCTCGTCATCTCGGAGATCCACTACAACCCGGCCGGCTCGGACGATTACGAGTTTGTCGAGCTGTGGAACCCCGGCACCAACTGGGTGGACCTCGGTGGCGCCCGACTGGCCGAAGGCGTGGAGTTCCTCTTCCCCACCGGCTTCCGGCTGGGACCCGGCGCCTTCGCCCTGGTCGTCGAGAACGAGGCCGCCTTCGCCGAGCGCTATCAATCGCCTGCTTCGCCCTACTACCACCCGGGACTGACCGTGGCAGGGGAGTGGTCCGGGCGGTTGGACGACAGCGGCGAACGCCTGGCGATCCTCACCCGCAGCCTCGCGGAGGTGCTCGCCGTGACCTACCGCCCGGACGGAGCCTGGCCACGTCGCGCCGACGGTCGCGGCAGTTCCCTCGAACTCCGCGCTCCAGGCGACCTGCCTGCCGATCCCGCCCGGTGGAGCGAGCACCTGTCCCAGCCAAGGCACTGGCGGCCAAGCTCGCTCTTCCACGGTTCGCCCGGGCGACACGACGACTATCGCCCGCCGGTGGTGCTGAACGAATCGTGGGCGGGCGGCGACGCGCGCGCTGATTGGATCGAGTTGCACAACCCCGGCCTGGAAGCCGCCGACCTCACCGGCCTGTACTTCAGCGATCAGTACGACCGGCCGTTCCGCTATGCCTTCGCCGAAGACACGCTCGTGCCACCGGCCGGCTATCTGGTGTTGCGCGGCGAGGAATTCGGTTTCGGCCTCAGCACGGCCGGCTCGGACCTGCTGCTCGTGACGGGGAGCGGCACGAACGTCCTGCGCTTCGTGGACACCGCCGATTTCCCCGCTGTGGATCGCGCTGAGACCTGTGGCCGTTACGTGCGGCTCGACGGGACGGTCGACTTCACCGAGTTGCGCGCGCCCACGCCCGGGGCCGCCAACACATTGCCGCGGGTTGGACCCATCGTGTTCAGCGAGATCATGTACCGGCCGGAAGCCGGCCGCGCCGAATACGTCGAGCTCGTGAACGTGTCAGCGCAGCCCCTCCTGTTGAACGATCCCGCTCAGCCCACGAACACCTGGACGTTGGCGGGCGCCGTCACGTTTGCCTTCCCGCCCGGCATCCAGTTGCCCCCTTGCACCCTGCTCATCGTTTGCTCGACCAACCCCGCGGCGTTCCGCACCCAATACGGCGTGGGTGCCGAGGTGGCGGTGTTCGGTCCCTGGACGGGCGCGCTGAACAACGCGGGGGAAACGCTGCGCCTCCTGCGCCCGGGCCCCTTCGAAGCGGGCAGCACCACCCGCTGGTACCGCTCAGACCGCGTGGTCTATGAACCGCAAGAGCCCTGGCCCCTGCTCCCGGCTCCCGGCGGAGTCAGCCTGGAACGGGTCACGCTGGAGGGTTACGGCAACGAGGCGGGCAACTGGGTGGCCTCGGCCCCCGGAGGCACGCCGGGACAGCTTCCGCCGAATCGGCCGCCCCTCTTTGAAATCACCGGGCCCGGTGCAGCCGAACCCGGCGAGACGGTCGAGTGGTTGGTCCAGGCGTTGGATCCGGATGCGCCCTGGCAGATCGCGACCCCGCGGGCCGACGCCCTGCCGGCGGGCAGCACCTTCGACCCCGCCACCGGCCGGTTCCTCTGGCCGCTCAGCGCGCAACAACCGCTCGGGGTCTATGAAGTGGCGTTCAGTGCCACCGATGACTCGGTCTGCCCCGCCTCGACGACCGTCCGCGTCCCCCTGCTGGTACGGACCCCGCTGGTGCTCGGCTGGGAGCTCCGGCCCGGCGACGCCACGCCTTGGTTTTCCTTCGAAGGCAGCGCGGCTGTCCGCTACGAAGTGCAGTACACCGAGGACCTCGCCTCCGAGTCGTGGACGACGCTGCTCCATTTCCCCGAACCGGTCGAAGGCGCGGTCGAATTCCAGGATCCCGATCCCACTTCCTCCGCCCAGCGCTTCTATCGCCTGGTCGAATGGCTGGCCAGTCCCGTGAACCCGCCGTGAGACGGTTCACGGGGCGACTCTCCCGCCGGCACAGAAAGCGGCGCTGAAGCGTTCGCACCTCTCCAGACGCTTGGCGAGTTCCTCACGGCTTGGGAGGTACAACGTGGGGGAGGGTTCAGCGTCCGGCGCGGGCTTCGGTGGGGGGAGACGGTTTGAGGATGGGGTCGCGACGCAACGTGCGCAGTCGCCAGGTGACCTGGTCCAGATAGGACGAGGCAATCCCGGGCATGTCGGGCCGCACGGGTGTCAGGGCGGCGGCGGCGCGGGTGACGAGGTTGCTGACGCGACCGAACGTGAAGACCTGCTGGAAGACCTCGCGGCAGCGGGCTTCGTAGAGGGCCTGGCCGGGGTCGGTGCTGAAGACGGCCCACGCCACCTGACCGGCCCAGCCGGGATCGAGATCGAGATACGTGCGCTGGAGCAGTTGATCCATGCCGTGAGGCAGGAAGACGGCCCGGCCATCGGCGGGGTCGAAGTACACCCGGTAATTGTTCCGGTTGAGCGGGTAACCGTCCCAGTCGGCGAGCATCACGGAGAGGGCGGCGTAGGTGGCGAACCGCTCCACATCCAGCAGGGGGGTCAGCCGTTCCCACCGTCGTGCCGCATCGCGTTCCTGGGCCGCGTCTGCGAGCGCGCGAAGGTCGGAGCGATCGGCCGGGCCCAGGCCGCTTTCGCGTTCGAGATCGCGGTCGATGTCGCGGACGAAGCCGCCTTCGTAGAGGTTGCCGTCGGGGTAGGGGAAGAAGGCGCGGAGGAACTCGCGTTCGAAGGCCTCCTTCAGGACGTAGAGCCCCAGGTCCCGTTTGTTGAGGCGGACGGTGGCCCAGGCGACCCGCGGCGTGGGCACCCCGGCGGCGCGAAACAGTTCGCTGCCCACGTACTCGTTGAGATAGGTCGGGTCCTGCACCGAGTTGTTGAGATGCAACCGGCGCAGGCCAAACAGGCGTCGTCCGGGGGCGTCGCGATGAAAGGCCACCGTCAGGGCGGGGCGGTCGTCCACCGGTCGGAAGCTGCCAGCGGCGCCCTTGAGCTTGATCGCCACGCGGGGGAACTCGACTCCGTTCACGGTCACCGCCACGGGGGTGTACTCGCGCGGGTTGTTCTCGAGGGCCGCGAGATTGGAGGCGTCCAGTTGCAGGTGGAAATCGAGCACGGTCGGCTGGTCGAAGATCTCGCCGCCGGGCTGGAGGCTGGGACGCAGGACGGGCCGATGGCCTGAACCCGACGCCGTCGGGAGGACCGGCGGCGGGGAGGGGGACAAAGCCGGCGCGGCGATGGGCTCGGGCGATCGACGACCCGAGGGGGTGTCACCCCCTTCGAGGGCGGACGGGACGAGCAGGCGCAGTCCCAGCAGCGCCAGCAGGATGCCCACGCCTGTTGCGACCAGCTTCACGGTGCGCGCAATGTGACAAAAGCCCGGGCCGACCACAAGCGGGACGCCGCGATCCGCGACGCCGCTTGAGCGAGGCGGCATTGTGGGTTATGGGTGTGCCATGCGAATCAGCCTGATGTTCCTCCTGCCGGTGATTCCCCTCAGTCTGCAAGCCCAAGGCTACGGGGGAGCGAACGCCGGGTACGGCGGCCAAACCAGCGGCTGGGGCGGAACCAGCGGCGCAAGCATGGCCCGGGTCGCCGTCGCGCCCATGGGTGCGGGCGGTGCCGGGCAAGGCTGGGGCAACGCCGGCGGCGGGCAATCCTTGGCCGGGGGCTTCGGCGGCGGCGGTTTGCATGGCGTGACCCGACGGACCTTCATGCTCGAACCCAACATGATCGCCGCCCAGTTTTTCACCTCCGCCGGCGTGCCACTCGCGCCGCCAGCGATCCTGGGGGCCAATACAACCTCGGGGCCGCGCGCGAGCTTTGCGGCTCACCCACGCGGTGGTGTGCCGCCGGGTCCGGCAGTGGCGAACCCAACGCTGGCCGCGACCCGCCAAGCGCTGCCCGGTGAGGGGCTCGGCAACCCACGCGGCAAACCCGAAGCGGAACGGCCCGCTCGCCAGACAGCGGGGGTGTTGCCCGGCACCGACGAGCAACCCGGGCCTCCGGTGGCCGCCGCGCGGCAAGCCACCACCCTGCACCCGGCTCACTCCGTACGCAGCGCTCCCCGGCGAGCACCTTGACCTCCGCGCGCTTAAGCCGGCCGGCCACGGGTGAACAGGTTCGGTTCCCTGGACTCCTGGAACTTCCCAGCAACCGGAATGCAGAAGGCAGAATGAAGATTGCAGATGGGGCATCCGTCCAGGTCGGTTCATAGCCCCCGAGCGGGCACATCCAAGTGAACCACGTCACTTCCCCAATCCCCGATGTTCGTAATCGGCGGAGAATGCGAGACGGGAAGTTCCTCCACCGATTACGAACATCGGGGATTGCGGGAGGCTGAGGATCCCCTCCTCCCAATTCCCGATGTTCGCAATCTGCGGAGGATTCAGAGGGCGGGGGTTTCTCCGCCGATTACGAACATAGGGGATTACGGGAGGCTGAGGATCCCCTTCTCCCAATTCCCGATGTTCGCAATCTGCGGAGGATTCACGGGTGGGGTTTCTCCGCCGATTACGAACATCGGGGATTGGGCTGAAGGAGGCGCTCCTTGAACCCGTGGTGCGGGCTTCCAGCCTGCACCGTCCGTGGTTCATGACCCGTGGCGTCGCGCGCCCGCCCGCGGTGGTTCACGCTAATCCACCGTATCGAGCTCGGGCTGCGTCCGCTTGGGTCGTTGGGGCGGGCGGGTGGGGTGGAGCATCCGCTTCTGGCGTTCCCGGTCGCCTGCGTTCCGGGCCACGGGGATGGGCTTTTCGGTGTTGATGTCCAGGCCCGTCACGTACATCGCGGCGGCACCCGTCATGGGCAGCGGGATGAAATCCTGCACCTGCTGGAGGTTCCAGTTGCGCTTCGTCAGGAACTGTTCGACGACGGTCATTTCCTTCTCGGTGCAGCCGGGGAAGCTCGAGATGAAATACGGCACGAGATACTGCTCTTTGCCCGCCGCCGCGCTCTCCTGCTGGAACTTCTCGAGGAACGCCGGGAAATCGCCGGCCGGCTTGCGCATGCGTCGCAGAACGTCCGGGTGCAGATGTTCGGGGGCGACTTTCATGTGGCCCGACACGTGGCGGCTGACGAGTTCGCGGAAGTACTCGGGGGTGCGGAGGGCCACGTCCATGCGGATGCCCGATTGCACGAAGACGTGCTTCACGCCGGGTTCCTCCCGGGCGCGGCGCAAGAGGTCCAGTTGGGCCTGCTCGTCGATGTGGAAGTGCGGACAGATCGTCGGCCACAGGCAACTGGGCCGGTGACAGTTCCGGCAGGCTTCCACGTGGCCGTTCTCGCAGGCGTACAGGTTCGCGGTCGGGCCGCCGAGATCCGACACCGTGCCGCGAAAGGTCTCGGCCTCGGTGAGCCGGCGGATCTCCTTGAGCACCGAATCCACGCTGCGGCTTGAGAGGAACTTGCCCTGGTGGAAGCCCAGACCGCAGAAGGTGCAGCCGCCCGCACAGCCGCGGGACACGATGATCGAGTCCTTGATCGTCGCGAACCCGGGGATCTTGCCCCGATAGGAGGGATGGGGCAGGCGCTGGAACGGCAACTCGTACAAGGCGTCCAGATCCGGGCCTTGCACGGGGAAAGCGGGCGGTTCCTGGAGCACCGCGCGGTCGCCGTGCATCTGGACCAGACGCTTGCCGCAGTAGGGCGTTTGCTGGGCCTCGACCACCTTGGTCAGGCGGAGCAGCAGCCTGGGGTCCCGGTCAATCTCCTCCCGCGAAGGGAGGATGACGCAGTCCCGGAAATCGGCCGACGCCGTGGCCTTGGCGCCGAGGAAGAGGGCCGTCCCGCGAATGCCGCTGAGATCGGTGCGGCCGTCCCGCAAGCGAGCAGCGATTTCGCGCACCACCACCTCGCCCATGCCGTACACGAGAATCTCGGCCTTGGCATCGGCGAGGATGGAAGGACGCAGCTTGTCCTCCCAGTAATCGTAGTGGACGACCCGGCGCATGCTGGCCTCCATCCCGCCCATCACCACGGGCAGGCCGGGAAAGGCGCGGCGACACATCTGGGTGTAGACGACCGCCGCGTGGTTCGGGCGTTTGCCGGGCGCGCCGTCCTCGCTGTACACGTCCTCCTTCCGCCGATGGCGCGCGGCGGTGTAGTTGGACAGCATCGAGTCGAGGTTGCCGGCGGTGACCCCGCAGAACAGCCGGGGCCGACCCATCACCTGGATCGACCCGGGATCCCGCCAGTCGGGCTGGGCGATGATGCCGACGCGATACCCTTCGGCCTCGAGCACGCGCCCGATCATCGCGGCGCCAAAGGACGGGTGATCGACATACGCGTCGCCGGTGATGAGCAGGACGTCCAAGGCGTCCCATCCCCGCGCCTCCATCTCGGGGCGTGTGGTGGGCAGGAAGCCGTCGGGCGCTGCAGGCGATGGATGGTCTCGATTGGCCATAACGCAGCGAGAACATGGGGTGCGATAGGTACTCACGCAACCGGTAGGAGTCGAGGTGACGAGACTCAGCCTCGGGGCGTGAGCCTCCTGACGTCGGCTCCTACGGGGGTGGGCCGGTAGGAGTCGAGGTGACGAGACTCAGCTTTGGGGCCTGAGCCTCCTGACGTCGGCTCCTACCGGGGGAATGGGCCTTTCGGTGCATTGTCGGGTCGGACGGGTCGTGGAACTGTCCGCGCCACGTTTGCAGCCATGAAAGCGTTGATCCGACAACTTCGAGTCGCCGTCCTGTGGGCGGCTTTCCCCTTCTCCCTCGCGACGGCGGCCCTCGGCCAGGGAGATGACCGACTGGTGGGCATCTGGACACTGGACGAGGGCTTCCAGATCGTCGAACTGCTCTTCCGGTCCGACGGCCGCTACCAACGCGACACCCGCAGCACCGATCCGAGCTTCGACTTCGCCTCGACCGAGGGCGGTCGGTACGCGGTGGCCGGCCAGGTCATCACACTGACGCCGTACGAGTATTTCGGCACGCCGGAGGGCATTCCCTACGCCTATCAGGTCGACGGGGGCACGTTGACGCTTGAGCGCGTCGATTTCCCGCACACGAAGGTCTATGCGTACCAGCCGGGATCGAAGGCCGACGTGCTGGCGCGGCAGGCGGTCGTCCGCGATCCCGTCGGCACCTGGTGGCGCCAGATCCAGTTCGCCGGGGACGAGGAATTCACGTTCCGCCCCGGCGGGTACTACGTTCGCAAGAAGACACCGGAGGGTGGCCACTTCCCGCCCGAGTTCGTCCGCGGCCGTTATGAGCTGGACGAGAACCGGGTGATCCTAAAGCCCTACAGCAGTGTCGAGGCTGAGTTCGAACTCGATTTCTTCGGGAACACCCTCACGCTCATCCGCACGGAGGAATACTCGGGGGACTCCGCCAGCTACGTGTTCGTGCCCGGTTCAGGGGCGGAAGTCCGCGCCAAAGCCGCCGCGGCCGAGGCCTTTCTCAGCCGTGCGGACTGGCAGGTTGGCGTCTGGGAAATCCGCGATGCGTACCTGGACATCGATCTCACCGTACGCCCGGACGGCCACTACATCGCCGAGAACCACAGCGAGTTCCTGGCGGGCATCGTGCACGGGCGCTACACCCTTGAGCCGCGCCGCCTCCAACTCCTGCCTTTCGTCGGGCAGGACATCTACGGCCGCAGCAACGGCGATTTTGGCAAGGTCAGTCAGCCGTGGGAACTCGACTACTACGACGGCGAACTGCAGTTCATCGATCTCGGGGCGCTCTCCCAATCGGTGGCCATCGGGCGGAAACGGGCCGGGTCCGAGGCGACCGTGTTGGAGAAAGCCCGGCAGGCGCAAGTGGAGCGCGATCGCGAGAGCTGGCAGGTGGGCACCTGGGAAGTCGAAGATCCGCTGGGCTGGATGCAGTTCACCTTCCGTCCCGACGGCCGTTACCTGGCGCAGGCGGGGTCGGCGGGCGTGGCGAGTCAGGTCGAGCGCGGCCGGTACATGCTGGTTGCCGGGAAGCTCACGTTGGCGCCCTATGCGGGTCTTGGCGAAGCGAGAGGCTTCGAATTGGACCTTTACGACGGGGCGCTGTTCGTGGTGGGCGACTGGGCTCGGATGGTCGTAGCCCGCAAGGTGCCCGGCTCCGAGGCCGAGGTGAGCGAGAAGACCCGCAATCCCGAGGCCATGAAGGGTGAGCGCGGTTCGATCCTTGGGCGCTGGACGGCGCATCTTCCAGGACAATCGACCGAACTGGTGTTCCGGCCCGATGGCCAGTTCCGCCTGAGCCGATGCCAGAACAAAGTTCTGTCGCAAGATTACGGGTTGTTCTCGGCGAACGTGACGACCCGCAGCCTCGTCTCCGATTCCCGCTTCATCCCCGTGCAGAGTCTGGGGCTGGATTTCTACGGCAACACCCTCACGCTCTTCGGCGGGTCCGGTCCACCGCGCAGCTTCACGGTGAACCTCGGGACGGTGGACCAGGACATCGCCGCCTCGTTTGCGGCGGACGCCGAAGAAGCGCAGGTCGACGCCGAGTGGCTCGGCCGCGTCCTCATCGGGCCGCGCGACCCGAACGCGGTTCACATGCCCACCGGGGACATCCCGGCCGATCCCAACCCGGGGGCGATCTTCGACAGCCCCACGGTGTTCACGCAGTACCGCCTCTACCGGCGTCTGATCCCGGGCTTCGTCTATTTCAACGATCAGGGCACGATCAAGAGCGTCGCCGTGGTGAACACCCGGGAGTGGCACTTCTTCCCCACGGGCCGTGTTCTGGTCCGCTTCAAGAACCACAGCGCGGGCGCTTTCTATCCCCACACCATCACGGACGTGGCGGATAATTGGGGCGCCTACCGAGTCGATCCCAAGCCCGCGCAGAATGACATCCTGCATCTTTACGCGGACAACGCCCTGGTCATCCTGACCGACCTGGGGGAAGCGGCGGACATGACTCTCGAGGACGGCCGGCGCCACCTCTTCTGGGGAAAGGACTACATGATCCTCTCCGAGTGGGCAGCCGAGCAGCAACCCGTCCCGTGCCAGCCGCCGGACACGGTCAACGCTTCCTTGATGAACACCGGCCTGGCGCTGACCACCCGGATCCCGCCGGATGCCATCCCCGAATCGGGACCACTCGCCGTCCAGATCAGTCGGTCAACCTCCGGTCTTCTCACCCTCAGCGGCTCGACGCAACTGCCGGGTCGACTCGTCGTTGAACGCACCCCCCAGCTTGGTGCGCCGACCGCCTGGCAGCCGCTGCAGACGAACCAGGTGCCGGCCGGCCCGTTCAGCTTCGCCGTGCCGCAAGACGCGGGTGCCGTCGCCTTGTTCCGGGTGCGCCTCGAATGAAGGCAGGCATTGATCCCGACCCATGCCGACTTTCCCCGTGCCCCCGGCTCTCGGGCTCTCCCCGACGGACCGCCCCGCGCCCGGCCCCTCAGCGGTTGCCTTCGTCAAGCAACCGCTCGATCGCCCGCACATTCCACACGGCCTTCGGCACAAACGAGCTTGCCGCCACATACTCGGGCACCTTCGCCCCATCCGCGCTTCGCTCCGAACAATGATCGTGCTCCCCCCATGGCCCCAACCCATCCAGGGTCGGCACCACATCCCAGAGCAGATTGCCGTCGCTCAGCCCGCCCCGCGCCTGCGCCTTCACCGAGCGCCCCAACTCCCTCGCCGCCCGTTGCCATACCGCGAACAACCGGTCCGAGCCGGGGTTCCTCGGCCAGGGCAAGCTCTCCGACAGGATCTCGACCCGGTTTTGACACGCAAAACCGTCGGTCACACTCGCCACTTCGCCGTGTCCTTCCAACGCCAGCAAGGCCGCCTGCGCCTCGGCAAACACCTCCGCGGTGAAACATCGGAACTCGCCTTCCGCCACCGCCTCGTGCGGCACGCGATTCAGCACCGTCCCGCCCTGCACGCTGCCCACATTGAACGTCAGGTCGCGCCCGTAGTCGGTGAGCGCCGCGATCCGCGGCAGGAGGTGGGCCAGTTGCACGATCGCGTTGGCGCCCTGCCGGGGGTGTGAGCCCGCGTGGGCGCCGCGCCCCTGGACCGAGATCCGCCACGCCGCCCGGCCCTTGCGCGCCACCACCAACTGCGGGGTCTCTTCCAAACGCCCCTCCGCCTCGAACACCAGCGCGGCCAGCGTGCCCGCGTCGAAACGGCTGCGGCACACCCCCCCGAAGTCCGGTGAGAACTGCTCCTCGGAGGAATTCCAGAAGAGCCTCCACGTGATCGCTTCGAACGTCGCCGGCGCCAGCGCCTGCAACGCCGACAGCACCAGCCACATCATCACCGTGCCCCCCTTGATGTCCTGCGTGCCCGGCCCGTAGATCCGATCCCCTTCCCGCTGCCACCGAAAGGCATTTCGCTCCTCTTCCTCCGGCGGAAACACGGTGTCCAGGTGCGACACCAGCGCGAGGCTCCGGCCCGAACGCCCCGGGCGCGTCATCACCAGGTGATCGCCCCACCCCGGATGGGTCGAGGCCACGAACTCCGCCGTCATTCCCAAGACCCCGAACGTTGCGGCAGTGAAACGACCCAGCCGGTCCACCCCGGCGCGGTTCCCGGTGAAGCTGTTGATACTCACCATCGCGCGCAGCAACTCGAGCGCCTCGGGAAGGCGTTCTTCCAGGAAGCCGGTCAGGCGAACCACGTCGATCATGGCCACGGAGACTGGGACGGGCTGTCGGCGGGGTCAAGGGCCCCCCTGCGTCGCCACCGGGTCTCCCCAGAAAAACCCTGGGCGTCATGAACCCAAACCCTGGCGGGTTCACAAGCTGCAGCCGGCGCTGGAGCGGATGAACATCCACTCCCACGCCGTGATCAGCGCCCTGACCGGCGCCGGTGGGACGCCGGTGGCATCCGGCGGAAGACGGCCTTCTCCAGCTCGACGAGCAGAAAGACGCCCAGGCCGATGCCCACCGGCACCAGCCAATGGCGCAATTCCAGCGGCACGGTCTGGAACCACGTGTGCATGAAGGGCGCATAGACAAACGTCAGTTGCAGCAGCACGAGCACGCCCACCGCCACCCACGCCGCGCGGTTGGTGAACAGCAGTCCCGGTCGCAGGCTCGACTCGCGCAGAAACCGGCAGTTGAACAGGTAAAACACCTGCCCGAAGACCAGGGTGTTCACCCCCATGGTGCGCGCCAGTTCGAGCGACATCCCCAGTCGCAGTTCGATCTTGAACGCCGTCAGCGTGGCGCCGCCAATGAGCAGCGAAACCATCGCGATCCGCCAGAGGAACAGGCCGTCGAGCATCGGCGCGCCGGGGTCGCGTGGCGGCCGCCGCATCACGCCCGGTTCGGCCGGTTCGAACGCCAGGGCCAGCGCCAGCGTCACGGCGATGACCATGTTGACCCAGAGGATTTGCACCGGCGTGAGCGGCAACAGCAGGCCAAACACCACCGACACCAGGATGACCATCCCTTGCGCGCCGTTCGTGGGCAAAATGAACAGGATGGCCTTGCGGAGGTTGTCGTAGATCGTGCGCCCCTCCTCGACCGCGCGCTCAATGGACTGGAAATTGTCGTCCGCCAGCACGATGTCGGCAGCCTCCTTGGTGGCTTCCGTGCCCTTGATGCCCATCGCCACGCCCACGTCGGCGCGCTTCAGGGCGGGCGCGTCGTTCACGCCGTCGCCAGTCATGGCCACCACCTCGCCGTTGGCCTGCAACGCCTGCACCAGCCGCAGCTTGTGTTCGGGACTTGTGCGCGCAAACACATCGTTGTCCCGCACCAGACGGCGCAGGTCTTCGTCGGAGGCCGCCTCGAGTTCCGCCCCGGTCAGCGCGTGCCGGCCGTCGCCAATCCCCATTTCCTTGCCGATGGCTTTGGCGGTGCCGGCGTGGTCGCCGGTGATCATCTTCACGCGAATGCCCGCCTGTTGACAGAGCTGGATGGCCTGGATCGCCTCCGGTCGCGGCGGATCGATGATGCCGACCAGGCCCAGAAACACCAACTCCCGCAGGTCGTCCAAGGTCAGTTCTGTCTGGGCCGCGTCCGCCTCACGCGCCGCCGCCGCCAGCACGCGCAAGCCCGATTGGCTCAGGGCCTCGATCTGTTCCTCCCAGAATTTGCGGTCCAGCGGTTCGCTGGCGCCATCCGCCCCTCGCTGTTGCGGGCAACGGTCCAGCAAACGGTCCGGTGCGCCCTTGAGAAAGAGGCGCGTCGCCCCGTCCGGGCAACGGTTCAACGTGGCCATGAACTTGTTCTCCGACTCAAAGGGGACCACCGCCACACGCCGGTAATCGTCGCCCGCGAACCCGCTCTTGCGCCCCAGGGCCCGCAGCGCGCCCTCGGTCGGCTCCCCTACCACCCGCCACTGGCCGTCCTCCTCGACGATGTCCGAGTCGTTGGCCACCGCCAGGGCTTCCACGAGCACCCGCAAGTCCGCGTCTTGGTCGAGGGTCGCCTCCCGGTCGTGGCGGGTGATCGCGCCCTCGGGCCGGTAACCCGTGCCGGCAACCTGGTAACGCCCGGCGCGGGTGACCACGTGGCGGGCAGTCATTTCGTTCTTCGTCAGCGTGCCCGTCTTGTCCGAGCAAATCACCGTGACCGATCCGAGCGTTTCGACGGCCTTGAGCTTCCGCGTGATGGCGTTGCGCCGCGCCATGCGTTGGACGCCCAGCGCCAGCGTGATGGTGAGGATGGCGGGCAACCCCTCCGGGATGGCGGCCACCGCGAACCCGATCGCGGCCAGGAAGACCTCGTTGAGCGAGAACCCGTGCAGCCACCGGCCGAGGATGAACATCACCCCGGCCATGCCGACGATGACCACCGAGAGGAGTCTCCCGAAGCGGTTCATCTGTTTGGTGAGCGGTGTGGCCAGCGTCTGCACGTCGGCGATCATCTTGTTGATGCGGCCCAGTTCGGTGGCAATGCCCGTGGTCGTCACCACCCCCACGCCGCGGCCGGCAGCGACCATCGTCCCCGAATACGCCATGCCGTGGCGATCCCCCACTCCGGCGTCCGCCGCGACCGGATCGGTGCGCTTTTCCGAGGGCACCGACTCGCCCGTCAACGCGGATTCCTCGATCCTCAGGTTGGTGGTCTCGATCAGCCGCAAGTCCGCCGGCACGCGGTCGCCCGAGCGCAACCGCACGATGTCGCCCGGCACCAGATCGTCGGCCGGCAGTTCCGCCCATTCACCGTCGCGACGGGCATGCGCATGGAGTGAGAGCATCTTGCGGATGCCTTCCAGCGCCCGCTCGGCCTTGCCTTCCTGGATG
Organism: Verrucomicrobiales bacterium; assembly: GCA_015075445.1. Taxonomy (GTDB): domain Bacteria; phylum Verrucomicrobiota; class Verrucomicrobiia; order Limisphaerales; family J093; genus DSVZ01. The sequence goes on along the minus strand of JABTUJ010000026.1, from coordinate 6,329 downwards.
ACGCCGATGATGGCGTTGATAAGCACCACGCCCAGAATCACCCCCGTGTCCACCCAGTGCGCCATCAGCGCGGTGATGACCGCCGCCGCCAGCAGAATGTAAATGAGGAGATCGTGGAAATGCTTGAAGAACCGCTTGAGCAGTCCCTCCTTGGGCGTCGCCGGCAGGCGGTTGGGGCCGACGGCCTTCAGGCGTTTGGCCGCTTCGTCGCGGCTCAGGCCGACTGCCTGGCTGTCGAGCTTCCGCAGGACCTCGTCCGCTGCCAGCGCGTGCGGGCTGTTGATCTGGAAAGGAGGGTTCGCTGTCTGACTCATGGCTTCGCTTCCTTCATCGACAAGCAACGTATCCGTTTGAATCCCTTCATCGTTTCCCAAACCACGTGGAACCGGAGGAGCCACGCGTTCCCTGGGTCGTCGGCGGGGACCACAGACCGCGGCGTCCACCAGGTGCGGAGGTCGCCGAGACCATCGGCGCCAGCCCTTGCAGGGCGTCCCACCGTTCAAAGATCAGCCCTTCAGGTTCCTGACCAGGACGCCTCGCGCGGATGGGCCGTCGCCTTGGCCACCAGGCGCACTGAAGCGCCCCCTGCGGAGTCGGCCCTCAGGATGCAACCATTTGTCGCAGGCGCAACCACAAGCCGCACGTGGAGGGTCACGCCGTGGCGTGAGCCCCGGCCCGGAGCCGGCCGGCCGGGCCTCGGCCGCTGGCGCGTGGGCCTGCGCAGCCGGGACCGGGTTGTCGCCGGGCTCGCTTGCTGTGTGGCCTCAGACTCGGCGGGGGTCCAAGTCGTGGGGTGGATCGCTACCGCAACGGCGTCAGAAGCAGGGCTAGCACCACGATCAGAAGCAGGAAGACACCCCCGGCCACCGGCCAGCGCTGCAAACTGCGCCCGCAGCGGCGCTCAGGCAAGGTCGCCTCGAGGTTGCCCGCTGCCCGTCGAAGCGCCGCGGCCGCTCCGCCAACGGCCCGCGTCCACACCCTGCCAAAGCCCCGGCGGGACAGGTGCGAACGCAGTGAATGGCTGACTCGCTCCACCACGGCCAGCAGGTCGCCGGCAGGAATCACCGGCAGGCGCGCCCGGGGAGCGCCCCATTTCCAGGCGACCCAGCCAACGAGTGCGCCGGCCAGCACCGGCCACGCGGAGGACCAAGCCTTGGACGTGTCGAAAGTTGTCCCTTCCCGGCCCACCGCCGACGGCCACCCCACGAGTGGCACTGCCACTGCGCCGCGCAGCCCCAGCCACGGCAGAGCCATCCCCGCGGTGAGATGGCCCCGGCCCGATTCCCGGGGCCAGACCAGGACCAGAAACCGGGCCATCAGCAACGTCGTGCCCACCGCTGACACCGGCAGCAGCACCGCCAGCCACTCGGCCCACGCGCCCGGTAGCGCACCGAGGCCGGCCTTGAGCGCGGACTTGGCGATGGCGCCGCTCGTCCACGGTGCACCCGCAAGCGCCAGCGCGGGCAGCAGCAGTCCCGCAACCGTCCACCCCCGTCCGTGCGCGCCCGTCGCCTGCGCCACACCCACGCCGAGAAAAAGCGCGCCCTTGGCCAGTCCGTGATGCAGCGCATAGAGCAGCACGGCGGTCTGCGCCGCGGGCCAGTGCTCCGGCGCCACGAGCCCGGCGCCCAGCGCGAGCGTGATGAGGCCCATCTGGCTGATGCTGGAATACGCCAGCACCGTCTTGGGATTGCGCTGCGTCAGACCGACCACGACGCCAAAGAACGCGCCGGCCAGACCCAGCAGGAGCAGCAGACTCCCCCAGGCCGGCTGGGGCGTCTGGCCCCACGGCAGGAAACGCAGCCAGCCGATCACCCCCGCCTTGATCATGGCCCCGCTCAACACCGCGCTGGTAGGCGTGGCGCACCGGACCTGCGCCAGGGCGTAGCCACACATTTTGGCAGCAGCAGGCCGCCGCCAGTCACCGTCCGCCACCGCCAGACCGACGGTCAGAGGACGCAGCGGGGCGTCGGCCGCGACCGGCAGCCGCGTCGAACCGGTGGCGCCGACGATCGTGACCAGCGCGGCGAACAGGAGGACTTCGCCGAGCACAACCAGGTAGATGTAAATGCGCCCGGCGCGCAGCGCCTCGGCGTCGCCGTTGTGGATCACCAACCCGTAGGAGGCAAAGCTCATCAACGCGAAGCAGCAGTAGAAGACGGGCGCGTCGAAGGCCATGATCAGGCCGAAGTTCCCCGCCATGGCCAGCAGGTAGAACAGGAAGAACCGGTCTCGGGTGGCATCCCGGGCCAGGTACGACCGCCCAAACACCGCCCCGACGCCCCACAACAGCGCCGTGAAGAACAGGAACGTCTGCCCGGTCCCGTCCAGACCAAAGCGGGCGCCCAAGAGCAGCCAGCGCCCTTCGACGGTGGCGCCCTCCGGCATGAGCAGCGCCACCAGCAACGCCGGCAACGCCGCCCCGGGCGTCAGCCACACCGTGGCCGCGCGGCACGCGCGCGCCGGCCACAGCATCGCCAGCAGCAGCGGCGCGGCGGCGGCGAGGGGCAGGGTCAGTGGGTGAAGGCCGGTCATGGCTGCATGCGGTCAGACCCTCCACGGCACCGCGCGAGGCGTTGCGCGCCATACGCGCCGGGACCCCAGGGCGCCTCGGACGCTGCCGGTTCGGATTTCGAATTCCGTTCACCCATCGCCTTGCACGCTTCGGCAGATCACGTGCGGTTCACTCATACTCGCGCGCCACCAGAAGCCGCGCCCATTCCAGTGGCGTGAAGGGCGCGTTGGCCAGCAGGCCGATCACCACCACCAGCGCCGCGGTCACCAGGGACGGCCCGAGCAGCATCCAGTGCGTCTCGCCGCGCGCGCCGGCGGGAACGTGTTGCGTCGGCCAGGGGCCGGCCGGGGGCTTGAACCAACCGGCGTGGATCACCGGCAGGAAGTACGCGGCGTTCAACAGGCTGCTGGCCGCCAGCACGGCGATGACCCACGGCTGGCCTGCTTCCCAAGCCCCCGTGCCCAGATACCACTTGGTGATGAAGCCAGCCAGCGGCGGTACCCCGATCATGCCCAGCGCGCCGATAGTGAAGGCCGCCATCGTCCAGGGCATGCGCCGGCCCACGCCGTCCAGCTCGCTCACGCGATGAACGCCCAAGGTCTCGGCGAAACTGCCCGCGCAGAAAAACAGGGTGATCTTCATGAAACCCTGGTGCACCAGATGAACCGTTCCTCCGACGGAGGCCACCGGACCGAAGATCGCCACCCCCAGCACGATGTAGGACACCTGGCTGACGGTCGAGAAGGCCAGCCGCTTCTTCAGATCGTCCTGCGACAACGCGCGCAGCGACCCATAGAGGATCGTCACCGCCGCCGCCGCCGCGAGCCATGGCATGGCGCCGATCTGCGAAGCCAGTTTCACCCCATACACGTCATACACCACCCGCACGATGCCGAACGCCCCCGCCTTCACCACCGCCACGGCGTGCAGCAGCGCGCTGACCGGCGCGGGCGCGACCATCGCCTGGGGCAGCCAGCCGTGCAGCGGCACAAGCGCGGCCTTCACGCCCAGGCCGAGGATCATCAGCGCGAATACCCATCGCAACGCCGGGGCGTGTGCGTCGGCAATGTGGTGAAGCGCGCCGCCCGTGGTGAAGTTCACCGGGCCGGCCAGCGCTTGCAGCCATGCGATGGCCAGCGTCAGCGTCAGCCCCCCGCCGAGGGTGTAGGCGAGATACACCCCGCCCGCGCGCAGGGACTTCTCGGTGCCGCGATGCACGACCAACGGATAGGTCGACAGGGTCAGCAGTTCGTAGAAGATCAGGAACGTGACCAGGTTGCCGGAGAGCGCGATGCCAATCGTCGCGGTGACACACAGACTGAAGAACCCAAAGAACCGGCGCCGGCGCGGCGAGCCTTCCAGATAGCCCACCGCATAGACCGTGGTCAGGAACCAAAGCAACGCCGACAAGGTGGCGAAGAGCATCGAGAGCGCGTCCACCCGCAGCAGGAGGGCCAGGCCCGGCAGAAGCGCCAGGCTCACCGAGTAGGTGTGCTCGTGATAGACGCCCCACACGACCACCCCCACGAGCACCAGCTTCATACCGGCGCCGCCCAGATTGATGGCGGTGCGCCAGCGACGGCTCTCCTCCGGCAGCAAAAAGATCACCACCGCCGGCACCAGCGAACTGAGCAGGATCAGCACCAGCACCCAGGAATCAAAGTTCATGGCTGCCCTCCCACCAACCCGGGCCCGCCCACCGGGGCCCCCACGCGCAGCCACTCGAGCAGCGGCGCCGCCGTGAAGCCCAGCCCCAACGTCGCCAGCGCCAGCCCCAGCGTCGTCCATTCCATCGAACGCGGCACGCGGCGCACCGGCGGCAGGGACGCGGTCCCCACGAACGGCAGCCGCAGCACCCGCAGCGCGTAGGCCGCGGCCATCCCGGTGCCCGCCGCCATGACCCCCACCCACCACCATTGGGCGTCGCCCAGGGCGGCATTCAACAGCAGCCACTTGGCGATGAACCCGCCGCTGGGCGGCAGCCCGATGATGCTGACCGCCGCCAGCGCGAACGCGAAGGCGGTCACCGGCATCGCGCGCACCGTTTCACCAAGCCCGGCCAGGCGGTCGTGCCCGGCGGCCCGCATCAGGCTGCCGGCACTGAGAAACATCACCGCCTTGGCGCACGCGTGCGCGAGGACGAAATAGAGACCGCCTGCCCACGCGGTGAATCCGCCCGCCGCCGCGCCGCTCAACGGAAAGAGCAGAAACAGGTAGCCCAGTTGCGCCACGGTAGAATAGGCGACGAGCAGTTTGAGCCGCGACTGGCACAGGGCCTGATACGAACCCCACAACACCGCCGCCGCACCCAGGACGCCCAGGAAATCCATCGCCGCGCCCGTGGCCGCGCCCGCGAACGCCTCGAACCAGAGTCGTAGCAGCACGTAGAACGACGCTTTCACCACCAGCGCCGACAGCAGCGCGCTGACCGGCGCCGGCGCGTTGGCGTGCGCGGGCGGCAGCCAGAAGTGGAGCGGAAACAGCGCCGTCTTCATCAGCAGACCCGCCGTCATCAAACCCAGCGCGACCGGCGCGACCGGCGCGACCGGCCCGCCCAGCGCCGCTTTCAGCAAAGGCAGGTCGAGTGTCCCGTAGGCTGCATACACCAGCGCCACCCCGAGCAGAAAGGCCAGCGAGCCCAGCAAACTCACCAGCAGGTAACGCATCGCCGCGCCCAGCGCCACGGGCGCGTCCGCCAGCGCCACCAACGCCACCGCAGACAGGCCCAGCAGTTCGAGCGTGACGTACAGGTTGAACAGGTCGCGCGAAAGCAACAACGCGTTCAGCGCCGCCCAGAGGAACAGCCACAAGGGCCAGAAACACGCCCGCGCATGCGCCCGGCCCCCGTCCTCGCTGCCTTCCCCATCCCCTCCCGGCGGCGAGGACGAGAACGAGGGCGAGGTCGATCTCCGCACCTCCCCAAAGTACCCCGCTGCGTACCCGCTTACCGTCCCCCCCACCAGTGCCACCATCAGCACCAGCAACACGCTGAGTCCGTCCGCACGCAACGCGATGCCCAGCGGCGCCGCCCAGCCGCCCAGTTCATGGTGCTGCACGCCGTGCGAGACGAGTTGGATCAGCATTCCGAGGACCGGAATCCACACCAACCCCGCCACGCACAGCCCCACCGCCGGCGCCCGGCGCGGCCACACAAACGCGGCCACCGCCCCCGCCAACGGCAGCGCGATCACGCCGACCATGAAGGGTGTGTCCGCGGCGTCGGTCATGCGTCGGGAGACTCCTGCTCCGGCAACTCGGCCCGCCCCCCAGCCGCACGCACCCGCAGCGCCAGCGCCAGTGCCAGCGCCGTCGCCGACACCGCCACCACGATGCCCGTGAGCACCAGCGCGTGCGGCACCGGATCGGGGATCTCGCCACGCGCCGCCACGGCGATCAAAAACATGAACACCCCGGCGCCCATGACGTTCAGCGCGAGAATCTTCGCCACCAGATGCGCCCGCGCGATCAGCGCGTGCAGTCCGAGGCCAAACAGCGCGATGCCGGCAAGGGCGTACAGAGCGGGCGCGGTCATGGGGAGTCAGCTCGGAGGCTCGAAAGCCGCAAACCGAAGGTTGTCCAAAGCTTGCGATGGATGTCTATTCGGGTTCATTCGGGTGGGTCGCTGTTTGAGCCGGATCGCCCGCTGCCGGCCGTCCGCCCAAAAACAACAGCGCCAGTGTCAGGCCGATGGAAAGCGTGACCGCCGCTTCAATGGCGAGAATCAACGCGCCGGCCCAACCCGCTGGATACTCCAGCAGACGGCGCCCGGCGATCACCAAAGCCAGCCCGATCCCGAGGAACACGAGCAGCCCCG
>JABTUJ010000025.1 GCA_015075445.1 Verrucomicrobiales bacterium | reverse complement strand
AAGAATTGAAGGGTGAGAAGGAACTTGGACGCGATTCCGGCGCTTCGGAACTGATCACCGAAGACCTCAGCCACGGTCAAGACTACGGCGGGGTGAGAGCCGTGAATCCCTTTCTCTGAATCTCACCTGCTACTGGCATCATCCGCTCGACGGTGAACAGCACCCTCGGTGGCCGGCGCGAAGGCCGACCAAGCACCTGCCAGGGGACCATTCCGCCGCGTTTCGCCTTGAATGGCCACCCCCAGCCCGGCACATTCCAGCCAGGCCGAGAAAGCAAATGCCTATAAGTCACTATGGACTACCGCAGAATTATCACCATCGAGCCGGGCAAGCGGGGCGGCAGGCCCTGTGTGCGCGGCTTGCGCATCACCGTGGGCGATGTGCTGGGCTGGATCGCCGCCGGCCTGAGCTGGACAGAGATCAAAGACGACTACCCGGACCTGACGGACGAAGACATCCGCGCGTGCCTCGCCTACGCCGCCGACCGGGAACGCCGTTCGTTGATCGCCCTGGGGCCTCATGCGACTGCTGTTTGACCACAACTTGTCCCACAAGCTGGTCCGTAGGCTGGCAGACATCTTTCCCGATTCCACGCAGACTCGCCTGCTTGGGCTGGGGCAGGCCTCCGATGCCGAAGCAGGTTGTCTGGAAATCTGGCCGTGAGGCGGGGCGTCGCGGTTCTGCGCTTTGGCAATCTTCTACGCGCGCATTGCCGTCTGGGCGGTCTCGGGCACTGGATCGTGGTCAAAACGCTCGTCATTCTGGGGATTGTAGGCCTGAGACAAGGGCTGTGGCTGTCGTGCGCCGCGGCCGTGCTGCTCGGCCTGCAGGCGCTGCAGGCTCGCGAGTCCGAAGGGGCACGCGCCAATTCGGTCCTTCTGAACGGCCCCTGGGAATGCGTCCTTGGCGACGGCAGTGAAGGTGCCGAGACGAGGGACGAACAGGCCAAGCAGTACTGGCAGCCCGTGACCTTGCCGGGCCCGTTCATGCGTCGGAACCACGAGCTCGCCATCCCGACGGAATTTGTTTGGGTCCGACGGAGTTTCAGCGTCAGCAGCACGCAGGCGAAGAGCCTGCGCAGTGGTGCTTCGCCCTCCTTTTGGTTGAGGGCAAGACCTGCCTGCCGCCTGCCTGTCGGCAGACAGGCAAGACGCGCGGCCAGCGGGCCCAACCGCCCGCTTCAAGGGACCGCTCGGCGTGGACACGGACCTCGTGGTGCTCCAGCCCGCCGGCGCGGAGCTGAGCAAGGACAGCTTCACGCACCAGGAGTGCGAGCCGATTGTGCACCGCATCCACCAGCAGAAGTACGGCAAGGCCTTCGAGGAGAAACAGGTGGTTTGCCGGGCCAGGGGGAAGAAGGGCGAGGGCTTCCTCGCCGTGATCTTCCCGCGCAAGGCGGGTGACCCGGAGCCAGTGATCGAGTCCTGGGCTGCCGGAGCCGGCGCGAAGATCGCCTGGAAGGGCGAGACGCACTTCATCTTGCTCGACACGAAAGAGCGCGAGGTCAACCCCGACGGCATCAAGGCCCAGGCCGGCGCGCTGGTCTGCAAGACCGCCGGTGGCAAGGTCGCCTCCCTCACCCTGCTGGCCGGCGGCACGGCCGAAGCCACGGGCGCAAAGGCCGTGGTCGCCCAGCCGCTGCCGGGGTTGAAGTGAACCTCCGCATGCTCAAAAAGGTGCCAAATGACGACGTGCGCATTACAAAAGCTATTCTCCATGCAGCATCTGGCCATCGGTCTCGTGCTGGCGGCCTGCTGGGCGCTGGGCGCCTTGGTGAGCGACAAACCCCGTTACGCCGTGGCCACGGACATGAAGACCATTGGAACACTGCTCGTGTTCACCAGCCTCACGCTGGCCGCGCACGCGACTGAACGTTGGGGTGTTTTTGAACTGAGCCTCGCCGGGCCCGCGTCGGAGAATCCCTATCTCGACGTGCAGTGGTCGGCCAGGTTCACGCAAGGCGATCGGGAGGTCAACGTGCCGGGCTTCTGGGACGTAGACGGCACCTTCAAAGCCCGCTTCAGCCCGCCGACCGAAGGCGAGTGACGTTATCAAACGCGGAGCGCCACGCCCGAGTTGAACAGCAAAACAGGCACTTTCACGGTGACGCCGCACAAGGCGGACGTGGCCTATCGCTTCACGCCCTACGCCGCCGGCGAACCGCTTCGGCCTGAAGCACGCATCGACGCCACGCCCACGGAAGGCATCCCGCCGATGACGGTCGCGCTCAAAGCCCGAGAGACCAGAACGGTCACCGTGATAGCCGGCAGCAAGTTGAAATGGGAAGACGAGGTGCCAGGAAACATCTCTTCCCCCTCACCGTCCTGCTGCTCGCGATGCAGGCTCGTCGCTCCGGGCCGTGGGCAACCGCCAAGTTGTGGAACTTTGTTGTGACCGGGATGCTTCGTTGTGGAATATCCCTATGACATGGCCCACAGGTTCGACGAAACGCGGTTTATTGAGGCTTTGACCCGGCATCAGCCGGCGCTGGAGGCGTTTTGTCACGCGAAAGTGGCGCGGCATGAGGATGCGCGAGAGGTGCTGCAGGCCACCTGTGTGAAGCTTTGGCAAAAGGCGGCCGAGTGGGACCCGGACACGCCGTTTCTACCGTGGGCCTTCGCCGCGGCGCGGTTTGTCGCGCTGTCACAGGCGCGGGACAAGATGCGCGACCGGTTGGTTTTCGACGAGGATGTGATGCTGGCGATGGTGGATGAGACGGAGGCGGCGGCCTTGAGTTTTGCGGAACGGCGTGAGGCGCTGGCCGAGTGCATGGAGAAGCTCAAGCCGGAGCAGCGCGGGCTGCTGCATGCGCATTACATCGCCGGACAGGCGGTGCGCGAGATCGCGCAGTCCGCCAGCCGCAGCGAGAGCGCCATCAAGATGACGATGCTGCGCCTGCGCCAGCAATTGCACCAGTGCATTGAACAACATCTGAGGACTGCGTCATGAACAACGACCTGACGTCTCTTGAAATGCGCCTGCTCACCCTGCTGCACCGGGCGCGCGAGGAGCGTGACGAAGCCGCTCGCGCGGAGTTGAACACGCTGCTGCGTGAAGAGGCGGAGGCACGGAAGATCATGGCGCGCCTGCTGGTGGATGAACAGGCGCTGGTGAGCCGGTTGCGTGATGAAAGCATCGTGGCGATCATCGAGCGCGATGCCAAGCGGAGCCAAAGCATCGTGCCCCTGAGTTCCGCGCCGCGCTGGCTCCGGTGGCTTGTGCCTTCGGCCCTGGCGGCCGGGTTCGTGATTCTGTTGTTGATTTGGCCGACGGGTGGGCTGCAGCCGACCCTCGCGTCGATGCAGGGGGAAGTGGAGATCCTGCGGGCTGGCCAGCGGATCCCGGCCGAGACCGGCGGACAGATCCGGCCCGGCGAGCACATCCGGACCGGCCCGAACGCCTCGGCGGAGCTTCGCCTGGCCGACGGGACCAGCATCCGCATGGATGGCTCGACCGACGTGGGCTTTCTTCCGGGAAAGGCTGCACGCCAAGTCCAAGTGAAGACCGGCATGGTGCGTTGCGACGTGGCGAAACAGCCGCCGGGCCGGCCCCTGGTCTTCCAGACCCCGCACGCGGATTTGACGGTGCTCGGCACGGCGTTTGATTTGCTCGCAGCGCCGGTCGAGTCCCGGGCGCGAGTCCACCAAGGCCGCGTGCATTGGGCCGACGGGGGACCGGGCCTCGAGGTGGCCGCCGGCGAAGCCTGCACGGCCGACAGCCAGGGAATTCAAGCGTGGCAGCCGGTCTGCAACCTGGACTTCCGCACGTTGAAGGCCGTGCCCCCGCAATTGGAGACGGTTTTCTGCAACGAGGAGAGCCTGCTCACCGCCCGGCGGAGGATCGTGCCTGCGCCCAACGGGATCCGGCTGGAGGACGGTGGTCTGCGGTTTGCGAAGTTGCCGGATGCATTCGGCGAGCACGGACTCGTGGTCACGCGCTGGACCGAGCCGGTCGGCGGCGACGTGGCGATTGAGGTCGAGCTGTCTGCGGCGGCCAAAGTGAACGGCGATTCCACTCCGCCGGCGGATCGGCCGTGGGAACGAGACCCCGATTGGTCGCTGCAGATGGCCGTGGACGGCGATAGCTTCGATGGCTATCGCATCGTCTTCGCCGCCCCGAAATATCCTAACGGCATCGAAGTGGACAGCATCCATCCGGTCGAGTGGATGCTGCTGGCGCGGGATCCGCGGCCGATGCCGGAGGCGGGGGACCATACCCTGCGAGTCGAAAAGCGCGGCTCGCAACTGCGAGTCTGGGTTGACCGCGAACTACGGATCGACACCGCCTTGTCCTATCCCTTGGCGCCGGACCGCAAGCAAACCTTCGCGCTCAGTGAGTACGGCGCGGGACCGCTCATTCGGTCCCTGCGGGTCTGGAGGGGGGGCCGAGATTGAACGTGGCTGTTCGGCCAAGCCCAAGAATCGCATCCAACAAAGACCCGAGAACCGCCGCATGACTCGCCGACATTGTCTTGGACAAAGTATGTTTTCCAGCATCCACACGCTGTCGGCGGCCGTTGCCGCCGGCCTGCTTTTGATGATGACCCCATCGCCACTCGCCGCGCAGGAGAAGAGCACGAGCTCGAAACCCATCGAGATCGGCACACGACTGGAGCTGTTCGTCGACGACCATCTCGTCGAGCGCATGACGGGCGTCGCATTCCGATTGCATGCGCCGGTCAAGCAAGCGCCCGCCAAGAGCCCGCTGCCGAGCGGCCCGTACGGCACCATCCTCAAGGACGGGGATCTCTACCGGGCGTACTACCGTTCCGACATTCCCGGGTACGAAATCGGGCGACAGACGCGCAACGCAGACAACGAACCGAATGAGATCACCTGCTATGCGGAAAGCCGCGACGGCATCGAATGGACGTTCCCCGACCTGGGCATCACGGAGATCCAAAGCTCGAAGGGCGGCAATGTGATCCTGGCCCGCCAGGTTCCGTTCACCCACAACTTCACCCCCTTCCTCGACACCCGGCCCGGTGTCGGACCGGACGCCCGGTACAAAGCACTGGCGGGATCGGGAGGGACCGGACTGGTCGCTTTCAAGAGCGCCGACGGTATTCACTGGAGCAAGATCCAGGACGCGCCTGTCATACAAACGCCAAGTTCGGCCCCCGGAACGCCCTGGCCCTTCGATGGGCCGAGTCCGGCCTTCTGGTCCGCGGCCGAGAACTGCTATGTCTGTTTTGTCTGCACCTGGGGCAAGATCGAGCCTCCACAGACAGATCCGCATAAGAAGTTCCAGCGGCGAGTCAGTCGGGCGACCTCGACCGACTTCATCACCTGGACTCCGCTGGCCGACACCGGCGCCAATCTTCCGGGTGAACAACTCTACACGAGTCAGACGCATCCCTATTTTCGCGCCCCCCACATCTACATCGCGACGATGATGCGCTTCACGCAGGGCATGGAGAGGGGAGAGCCGGTGGAGGGCAACAACGGCTCGTCCGACATCGTCCTCATGACCATGCGCGCCGGTTCCGCCGCCTACCAGCGCACCTTCCGCGAGGCGTTCATCCGACCGGGCCTCGACCCGCAACGCTGGGCTCGGAAGGCGAACTCCGCCTGGCTGAACGTGGTGCCGACCGGTGACGCGGAAATGTCGATTTACCACATCAACGGCGATCGCTACACCCTGCGGACCGACGGCTTCATCTCCGTGAACGCCGGCGCCGACGGCGGCGAACTGCTGACCAAGCCCCTCACCTTCGCCGGCGACGCCCTGTTCGTGAACTTCAGCACCGGGGCAGCCGGCTCGCTGCGAGTCGAGATCCAGGATGCTTCTTCGGGCCAGGCACTGCCGGGGTTCGGCCTGGAGGATTGCCAGGCCCTCATCGGCGACGCGATCGAGCGGCGGGTGAGATGGAAGAACAACCCGGACCTCGCCGCCATCGCCGGGAAACCGGTGCGCCTGCGCTTCGCGCTGCGCGAGTGCGACTTGTATTCGTTCCGATTGGCGCCGCGCGGCTGGGAAGGCGAGCCTGTGACGGTCGGCGCGATCCGCTGGGACGCCTGGCACACGCCTGTCGCGGCAACCGCGCACGGCGGGGCGGGCGGGCCGGTGAAGGCGATGGAGGCCTCGCTCAACCCGCACCCCTACCGCTGGCGCGCGCCTTTCTTCGCGCGCGTGGATACCCACGACACATTGCGTATCGACGGCTACACGCAGGAGGTGCTCGACCGCGAGATCGCCTATGCCAAAGCCGGTGGCCTCGACTACTGGGCGTTTCTGCTGTACGCGGAGGACAACTGCATGAGCCAGGGCCTCTCGCTTTACTTGAGCAGCTCGCGCCGCCGCGACGTGAACTTCTGCGCCATCGCAGGGCCGGGCACGTTCGGCGGACGAGCGACATGGGAGGCGGGCGTCGCGAGGATTGTCCGCTATATGAAGGAGCCTGGTTACCAGACCGTGTGCGGCGGCAGGCCGCTGCTCTACCTGATGCGGTTCCAGCCGGAGGATAAATGGATCCAGGCGTGGGGCGGACCGTCTGGCGCGCGGGAACTGCTTGCGCGCCTGCGCGCCGAGGCGCGGGCGGCGGGGCTGGGCGACCCGTACGTCGTCGTGATGAACGAGGGCCCCGCCGCGCAGGTCAAGCGAGTGGCGGACACGGTGGGCGCGAACGCGATTTCCGACTACGCGCGGCAGGCGAACGGCGCAGGCGCGCCTTATGCGGAGCTGGCCGGCGAGGCGCGCGCGTTCTGGAACGCGTGCGCCCCAACCGGGGCGGAGGTGGTGCCGCTGGCCATGGCGGGCTGGGACCGGCGGCCGCGCGTCGAGCGGCCCGTGCCGTGGGAAGCGGCGTGGCAGAAGCCAAACGTCGGCTTGGACAAGTTCTACGTGCTGCCGACGCCGGAGGAGCTGGCCGCGCACGTCGGAGAGGCCATGGCTTGGGCGGAGCAGTGTCCGGCGAAGACCGTGATCGTCTATGCGTGGAACGAGCATGACGAGGGTGGGTGGCTCTGCCCGACGCTGGGCGCAGGCGGCAAACCGGATGCCAGCCGTCTGGAGGCGATCGGGCGCATGCGCAAGTCTCGGGCGCACCAGAAGGCGGAATAGTGTGTCGCAGTGTCTCAGGCATGTCGCACATTCATGATCAACTTCAACAACCAGATGAGCAACACGATGACTAGCCAACTTCGATGCCTTGCCCGCTTCCCTGAATATGCCGCGGTCGCCGCGCTGCTGACCGGCCTGTTCGCCGCATGACCGCTGACCGCGGCCGAGAACTCGCCCGCGCCGGCGGCCTGGGATGCCGGCCCAGCCGGCCGAACTCAAGCGCCTCGCCCCGGGGGTGTTCGAGTTGACCATCCCGCATCATGATTTTGCGTTGATCGTGGTGGAGTAGTGGGGGGCCGGAGCGTCCTGCTCCGGCGAGAGAGAATCGACAACAACCGGAGCAGAATGCTCCAACCACGCCAGGTAGAACCTGAAATGAAGAAGGAATACACCATCGCCATGCTCGCCCTGGCCGCCTCATGCGCCGCCAGCCTGGCCGCCGAATCGCTCTGGCTGCCCAGCATCTTCACGGAGAACATGGTGCTGCAGCGGGAGATGACGGTACCCGTCTGGGGCCGGGCCAAACCCGGCGTGACGGTCGCCGTCGCCTTCTATGACGGCGGCAAGGAGCTGGCCGGCGGCGAAGCCGTCGCGGACGCCAAGACCGGCCGCTGGCGCGTCGACCTGCCGGCGCTGCCGACCGGAGGGCGCTACACGTTGCTGGTCGAGGCCAAGGGCAAGAGCGAACTGGAGACCGAACGCCGGATGTTCTCGAACGTGCTCGTGGGCGAGGTCTGGGTCTTCTGCGGGCAGTCCAACATGATGCATCCGATGAACGCCTGCGCGGAACGCGACGACGCCATCGCGCGCCGGCAGGAGTTCCCGTTGATCCGCTTCGCCCAGGTCGGCCACCGCGGAACCCATGAGATCGCCGAACCGCAGGAGGAGGTGCAGGGATGCTGGGGGCCGGTCAAGTGGGAGGATGCCTCGTATCTGGTGCCGCGTTCCAGCGCCACGGATATTTCGGGTTCCTGCTCGGCGGTCGGCTATTTCTTCGCCCGGGCGCTGAGCGAGACGCTTGGCCGCGACGTGCCGGTGGCGGTGATCGAGGTCGGCGCCATCCTGCCGGCGGAGACCTGGGTCGATCCCGAGCTGGCGGCCGCCGTGCCCGAACTCGCGCATCTGCTGGGCAAGGGCTACCCCAACGCCACGGGCCGCGGCTTCATGTCGAACATTGTGCCGCTGGCACCCTATGCACCGCAGGAAATACTCGATCAGGCGCCGTACCCCTTCCCCATCGCCCGCCTCCAACCGCACGCTCTGGTCCACGCTGAACCCGGAGTGTTTCCACGACCGAATGTTGGCCACCACCTCCTCCGTGATCTTGCCCTCGGCCAGCAACAACGCGAAGACTTCCTGCTCCCACAGCTTGAGAAACGGTTCGGGGGCCAGCTTGGGCAGCGGCACAAACGTCCCTTCGGGCAAAAATGCGCCTTCGCTGACCAGCGCGTGAATGTGCGGGTGCCAATGGATGAGTTGCCCGAAGGTCTGGATGGCACCGACCATACCGGGCACGGCGTCGGGCCGGCCGCTGACCGCCCGGTAAACCGTGATGACCGTGCGGGCCGCCACCCGGCACAACTCGCCCAACAGCCGGCGATCGAACCGGAAGTAAATCCGCAGCCGCTTGGGGATCGTGAACACGAACCGCCGATGCGGTACTTCGGCGCAGATGTGCTCGGCCACCCAGCCAGCCTTCTCTAGCGCCCGCTTCTGGTGGCAGGATGGACAGAAACATCGGACGCGGCAGGAGAACGGAACGAAAAGCTCCTCGCGGCACTTGGGGCAGCGGACCCGGGCGAAGCCGTGTTTGAGGTCGCCACACTCCAGAAACTTGCGCACGGTCGCCCCGATGATGGGTCGCCAGAAACCATAGCGCTCCTGGTAGCGCTCCTCGTAAACCGCCTCGAACTGCGGAAAGAAGCGCTCGACCAGTTGACAACTGGCGTCTGCTGCGGGTGCCGAGGGCGATAAACGCCGCCAGCCTCCTTGGAACCCCAGGCCATAACCGACCTCCTTGCGGAGGCAGGTTAGGCGTGCTCACCCCCAGCGGCAACACCCGAATCGCCCCTCAGCCGATCCGCTCAATATGAGCCAGGTGCGCGGGGCAAGAGACGGTCGTCGTCGGCACCTTTGGAGGGCCGATCGGCGCAGGTCAGGCGTCACGGGGCCAGCACCACGGTGGCCTTGCCGCCGGCGACACAGATGCTTTCGAGCTTCAGTTCCTGGGCTTTGGCACTGTCGAAGACCGGCTCGATCTCCAGCAGGTGCGGCACGCTGGGGTCGAGGCCGCGGGCAACCTCCCAGAGGAGGAACCCGTTCCCAGTCTTCCAGCGATTGCCTTCGAACCAGTCCGCGCCCTTCTCCTGCCCGCCTTTGCCCGTCACGGCGACGCCGTCGATCAGCACGCGGAAACGACATGCATCAGCCGTGGACTCGCCGAACAGAAGAATCGCCGTCGCCTCCACTTTCAGCCGCAGCGGCTGCACCGGCTGCGACTCCTTCCCAGGAGTCCCCGGCTCGTCGGGTTTCCGGTTCCGCACGACAACCAAGTCGTCGAGCCAGCGCGACATCAGCCAATCGTGGTTGACCGCAGTGAGATTCGGGCGGCCTTTGCTCCAGCCGCGCGGCAGGCTCGGCAGTCCGGCCAAGTTGAAACGGCGGAGCGTCAGATACGTGTCCGCATAGACGGGCTGGGCCGGCACACGAGGCGCCAGCCCGGCCTTGACCGCGGCCTGGTAACCGTCCCAGGCGGCCGCAGCGAACTCGCGGTAGCCGGGATCGTGCGGATGGACGCCGTCGGTGACCCAGAGCGCCTCGCGCGTCAGGCGGCCGGCATCGACCTCGCGGCAGATCCGGGTCACGGCGTCGCCCCAGCCGTTGCCGTAGGTATCAGCCAGCGCGCGGTGCGCGACGAGCCGCTTCATCTTCGGCAGCTTGGCGGTGTCGATATCCCACTTGAACGGGAAGGCGACCTGCACGACCGGGATCCCGGCGGTGGCCAGCCGGCGCAGGATGGACTCGTAGGAGGCGAGCGTCTCGGGGTCGGCGGAGTTGATGTCGTCGTTGGCGGTGAAGTCCACGAAGACGAGGTCGGGCTTGTGCGCGAGCACATCGCGGTCGAGCCGGAACACGCCGAGCTGCGAGCCGGTGCCGCCGATGGCCGAGTCGCGGAAGCGGAACTGGGCGGCCGGATAGTGCTGCTCGAAGCGGTCGCGCATCACGGCCCGGTACGAGGTCTCAACCGGGTCGGAGGCATTGGCCCCCCACGTCAGGGACGCCCCGAAGAAGACGACATTGAGGCGCGCGCCCGCCCTGGCCCGGGCATCGAACTCGGCAAAGGAACCGCGCTTGGGTTCCGCTGCCAGGGCCGTTGACGCCACGAGGACGGTTGCGGCTATTGCCGATAGGACTCTCTGGGTTGTGCTCATCATGATTCGTTTTCGAAAGTCACGGCTGGTGTTCGTTTCTATTACTGCCACGCGTTGCCTACTTCGCAGGCTCCTCGCCGCATCGGTAAATTTTCGTGCTCAAGCTCATCGGCTGGGCGAAAGTGCCGGCTTTCAGGGTGAAGGTGATGCCGCCGAACCAGTCGAACGCGCCGAGCGACTCGGGGATGGCGCAGGTGAACTCGCCATTGCTTCCCGGAACGGCTTCGAGGCGGGCCCAGTCGCGGGCGTCCCAGCCGCGCGGCTGGTCGGGGAGCCAGCTCACGTAGAACCAGCCCACAGCACGGTCGGGGCAGTTCTTCACGGTGAACTTCAGCACCTTGCCGTCGCGCGACACTGCCACGGCGTTCGGCTCGGGGAGGGGAGGATTGCCGCCAGCGAGCACGTGCGCGAAGAACGCCGGCTCGATCTCGGCGTTGATCGGGTACTCCCAGCGCACCGGCCCACCTGGCAGCGACATCCAGTGGCTCTTGTTCGGGCCGAAGCAGAGGTACTTGCCGGCGGGGATCGCGTCGAGCGTTGCCATCACCGACGGCGGCTTGAAGAAGATGTCGTTCGCGCTGCTGTAGAGCAGGTAGGTGGCACGACAGCGATTGAGCCTGGTGCCCGCGTCGAAGCATTTCAGCCAGGTGTTCCGATCCGCCTCGTCCATCTTCTTCAGCGCGCCGGAGCCGATCGCCTCGAGCTGGTAGAAGCCCGAGCCGTAGAGGTTGAAGGTGGCTTTCACGCGTTCGTCGAGCAACCCGGAGAGCATGGTGACCATGTAGCCGCCCCAACTGATGCCGGTCATGCAGAGCTTCTTCGGGTCGACGTCGGGCTGGGCCTCGAGGAGGTTGAACGCCCGCAGGCCCGCGGTGACCGCGTCGAAGAGCACGCAGACGTAGGGCGGGGGCTTGAGGGGGATGATCTGGTCGGCGCCGAACTGCATTTTGGTGACGCGGCTGATGCTGAGCATCTTGTCGTTGGCGCCGTAGCCGGGGAGGTCAGGGGCAATCGCCACGTAGCCGAGCTTGGCCCAGGCGATGGGGCCGCCTTCATTGGCCATCCCGCCGCCGCCGTGGCACACGAGCATGCCGGGCAGCTTCTGGCCGGCAGTATTCGCAGGCCGGGCCATGATGGCATAGATCTCGCAATCCTTGACCTCGCCCTCCTTGCTGCCTTCGGCGCTGGCGAACCGCAACTTCGTCACCTTCACGCCGTCTTTGGTTTCCTCCGAGATCACCGTCGTGACCTTCGGCACGCCCTTCGCGTAGGGGGCGAAGAGGTCGTCCTTCTCCAGCGCCGGTGCCGGCGCGGCGGCCGCACATTTCCCGAGGAAGAACAGAATCCCAACGGAAACTACTGCATCACGAATGCCTGGTCTCATGGATGTCTCATGCAAGGTACTGTCTCGAAACCATGTCGTGAAGAACACTCGAACAGGGTGCGATGGCTCATTCGGTGAACAGGATCTGGCCCCAGTTCTTCGGTTCCATCTTCAGCTCGAAGACTTCATCGTTCACCAGCCCGGTTGCCTGGTTGTTCCAGTGGGTGCGGAGCAGGGTGTCGTCGCCGGCGGGCGTGCCGTGGGTGGCCCCGAAATCGCCGGAGAGCTTCATCCCTGCGAAAGGCTTCAGGCCAAGCGTGGCAAGGGGCACCGCGATCTCCATCACGTACCACCGATCGCCTTTCTTCACCTCGATCTTCGCGTCCTGCAGCACCACGACGCTGTCCATCACGCAATTCCTGACCACGCCGGAGCTGAAGGTCTTGGGGTTCTTCTGCTCGGCGATCTTGCGGTACAGTACCGCGGTCGGTTTGCCCCGGAAATTCCCGATGGACAGGCGAAGATCGCCCTTGGCCGCCTCAGCGCGGTTCTCATCGGCCTCCGGATCGGTGCCGAGCTGGAAGTCCACCGTATCGCCCCGCGCATACATGAATTCCGGCGAGTCGGCGCCGTTGGTCCACGGCGTCGCATCCGCCACGCGCCAGCCGAGGTAGAGGGAGGTGTCGTCCCAGGCAATGGCCGATCGGACTTCGGCATCATCCTGTTTCTTGAAAACGATCTCATTGCCAAAGTCCTTTGCGATGTCGCCCGTGAAGACCGGCGTCTTCTTCCGGACCTCGCAGCGGCGCAGGCCGGCGCTTCGCTGCAGCAGCTCGCTGCGAATCGCCTCGGCGAGCTTCAGGTCTTTCTCCTCGAGGCGGAGCTTGCCGGAGTCGAGCGGCTTGACGGTTTCGAGGCCGACGACTTCAACATTCCAGTTCGCAGTCTTGCCGGCGGTCACGTAGAGCTTGCCGTCCTTGCCCTGGGCGATACTGCCGCCGAAATCCTCGCCCCCTTCGCCGCACGGCACGTTGTCGAGCACTGCCCCGGGCACTGCCGTTTCGGGCCATTGCACCTTCGAGTAGTCGCCCTGGAAAAGGCGCGTCAGGTAGAACCCATCGCGCGTGAGCATGTGCCACTCGCCCACGTTCGAGTTGATCACCCACGCGCTGCCGACGGGATCGGGCAACGTGACGCTGCCCACGGTGCCGAAGGCCCCGCGGATGAGGCCGGTCTGCGGCCCCGGTGCGTAGTGCGAGCCATGCACGCCATGGAAAGTGTTCGGGTAGCTCCACCGCAGCTTGCCGGAGGCCACGTCGTAGCAGTTAAAGAGCTGCTTCTCGGAGTCGCACGAGAGAACGAGGTCGTTAGCCGGCGAAGGCATCGGCCCTTCGAGCGGAGGCAGGAAGTGCAGGTTCGTGGTGTCCCATTTCGGGGCGCCGCAAGCAGTGAAGCCCGCGAGCTTGATGCAGGCGCCGCTGTCCCACCGGTTGGTCTTGGGGTCGAGCACGCCCGCGTAGAGCGTGAGGTCGGTGTTCAGCCCCAACGACCAGTTGAGGTAGCCATTGAACGACATCAGCATCGGGACCACGGTTTTCTCCCCGTCCTGCTTCTGCTGGTCGCCGTTCTCATCGGACCAGAACACGGTGGTCTTGTCCTTGTCGTTGCGGCCGAAGGTCGCCCGGAGGGCGTAGGTGGCGTCGCCGAGGCGCTCCCACACGTGCGTTTCGGTCCCGAGAGTGGCCGCGAGGTAGAGCTTGCCATTGGTGCCGCGGCAGAAGCGGGCGAAGTTGTGGAACAGGCTATTCCAGTCCCGGCCCTCTCCGTTCTCAAAGGTGCCGAGGCATTCCGCACGCCCGGTCGCCGGATCGAGCCGCCATTCGCAGGCTTCGCCGACCATCAGGTTCGGATCGTCCGGGTTGATCGCTCCGCCGCTGGCACCGTAGTGCGTGGAGCCGAAGAACTCGCGGATGAAGGCGCCGGTCTGGTTGTTCCACACGCTGAACCGCTTCGGGAAATACAGGGCTTCGGCCACCCAGAGCCTGCCCTCCGTTTCGACGGCCATGCCGTGGATGTTCCACAGGCCATCCTTGACCCAGGGTCCGGTGCGAGGCCTGCCGCCCTGTCTGCCAATCGCCAGCACCTGCTTGCCGTCGGGCGTGAACACCTTGATCTGCACGCTCGGCTCGCCCTCGCCCACGTAAATCCGTCCGCCAGCATCGGCCGCAAGGCACCTGGCGTCGGTCAGTCGGGTCAGCACCGGCCTGACGGCATCGGTCGTCGGATCGACGGCCGCAACGGTGTCGGTGCCGGAAAGGACGTAGAGGAGCGAATCGCTCACCGCGGCAATCCCGCTGGGCGCGGGCACGGGGATGGTCTTGAGCACCTTGCCGTTCTCGGTGTCGAGCACGGCGACGAAATCGCTTTTCATCACGGCGACTTCCTGCGGGAAGGAAGCCTCGACCTTGCGACGCACTGCGGCCTGCAGCATCAGCGCGGTCATTTCGGCCCCGCCGTTGACGAGCGTCTTGTCGTTGAGCATGCCGTTGATGGTTCCGGCCACGGCGTCGCGGACGTCTGGCGTGTAGTAGTTGGGCGCAGCCAGCGCCTTGTCTTCCGACTCGTTGCCAGCCAGCCAGGCGGCGGCCCGCTCGCGGACGTTCGTGTCGGTCTTCTCCCAGATCGCCTTGCCGATGCCGTCGCCCGCGGCGGAGAGCTTGGTGAGGAGAGCGCGCCAGTCAGTCACATCGCTCCTGCGGAAATTGTAGGAGCGGAAAGTGAGGAAGAGCTTGCCGTTGCGGGCCGCCATCGCCTCGGCCTTGTCGGGCATGCCCGGCTGGTCCTTCCAGAGATCCTTTACGAAGATATCCCTGAACCCGCCGTTGTTTGCCTTGTCCCAGTTCTGATAGGAGCCGATGGCAGTGTCGAGGCGGAAGAGCACCTGCGGGCTTCCGGAGCTGTTGCCGACATAGACGAGGTCGCCCTCGACGGCCAGCAGTTCGGCGCCGCCGAATCCGCCGTATTTGTGCTTCCATCGGACGTTGCCGTCGAGGTCGCAGGCGAGCAGGCCCCGGCCCGCCTCGGCGGCTCCCCAGCCCAGGTAAACGGAATCGCCTTGTGCGGCACAGGTCCAGGGCACGCCGAGGTCGCCTCCCCAGTTCGAGGTTGGGCCGCTGTGCCAGGGTGCATTGCCGCTGTTGCCCGCCCAGCCTCGCAGGCGGAGGCCGATGCCCTTGTGCCAGATGGCCTGCCAGGTGTAGTCGCCGGCGGGCAGCATCGCGCCGGGCGTGCGCCAGATCGGCGTGGCCAGGCCGTCCCACATCACCGTGTGCACGCCCTTGGCCATCGGCTCGGCATTGAGGAGATTCCGCACCACGACGCCGTCGGCGTTGCGGAGGAGCATCGACACGTAGCCAGCCTCGGGCATGGTGAGCCTGACGGGCTTGAAGCCCTTTGGCCCCTCGCTGAGGGCCGACCACTCAACCACCGGCTGACCCTGCTTCAGCGACACTGGCAACTTGCGGCCGTCGGCCAGGTGCAGCATCCGAGGCTTCAGTTTCCCGGAGCGCTCGAAGGTCGCCGGGCCGAACTGGTCGAGCTTGCGCGTGCCCCAATAGGTGCGTTCCGGAACCACTCCGGGCATGAAACAGTCCCATGCATGCAGACTCCAGCCAAACGGGAGGACGAACATCACTCTCATCTCGCTGCCGGGCCCGAGGGTGACACCTTCGCTGGTAATCATCTTCAGGGGAATCCGGATCTCCTGCGTATAGCCTTTGCCGTCCGGGTCGTCGAGAAGCACCTGCTCCGCGCCCATCTGCTTCGGGTCACGCGCGCTCTGGAGAGGCGGGTCGAATGTGAGCGCGATCGATTCCTTCCCGTCCAGGTCGCGCGCGCAGGTCAGGTTGGGCTGAAGCTGCGGCGGTGTGCCGGGCGCCGTGAGCATGTGCATCCGCAGCGTGCTGCCGGCGGGGCGTCTGTCGTTATGACGGAAGCTGCCCGTGACGCGCGCAAGCACGTAGAGATTATCCTGGTCGTACATCGCATGAAGCCACGCGCTGTGTTGGTCACGCTGCTCCTCCACGTTTTCGCAGGCAAAGATGCCACCGGTGAGGTCCCAGTCGTCGTATGTGCCGTCGATGACGACCTTGCCCGGCGCCGGCAACACGGAAATGCCGTAGTTCTCGGTTTGCGTGGCCGCAAATGCGGGCATCGCAAGCAGGCCGCTTACGGTAAGGAGGGTGAAAACGGTCTTCATAGCAGGTTTCATTCGGTTATGTCGGGGTGGGTCAGTTTCGGAACTCCAAAGACATCCCTCACGTCCAACAGGTTGCTCGCCCAGCTCACGGGAACGTGATCTCGCCCCAGTTCGACGGTTCCATTTTGAGTTCAAACACCTCGTCGTTGACGATGCCCGTGGTCTGGTTGTTCCAGTGCGTGCGCAGGGCGGTGTCGGCGCCGGACTTGTCGCCGTGTGTGGCGCCAAAGTCGCCGCGTAGCGCCAAGCCGTCGGTGACTTTCAACCCGAGGGAGGCGAGCGGGATCGCGGCTTCGACCACGTAGCGCTTGCCCTCCACCTTCACGGACACCTTGGCCTCGGCCAGCACCGCGACGCTGTCCATCACGTATTCCTTCACGACGCCGGAGCTGAAGGTCTTGGGTTTCTTCTCGTCCGCCACCTTGCGATAGACCACGGCCGTGGGCTGGCCTTTGAAGTTGCCGATGGACAGGCGCAGGTCACCCTTGACGGGTTCGCCGCGTTTCTTGTCGGCGGCGGGGTCGGTCCCGAGCTGCAGGTCCACGGTGTCGCCGCGGGCATACAGGAACTCGGGCGCGTCCGCACCATTGACCCAAGGCGTGTCGTCCTGCACCTCCCAGCCGACGTACAGATTGGCCTCATCCCGGGCCATGGCGACCCGCACGCGCGAGCCCGACTGCCTCTCGAACGCCGGCTTCTCCGGGTCCTGGAAGTCCATGAAGTCCGCATCCAGGTTGCCACTGAACGCCACCGTGGCCTTCCGGACCGCGTATTTCTTGTTGCCGACGGCGGCCTGCAGCTGCTGCTCGCGGAACGTCTGGGCCGTCTTCACGTCGTCGGCGCCCATCGCCACCTTGCCGCCGGGGACTTCCTGGATCGTCTCCAGTCCCGTGACCTCGACATTCCAGAGCCCGGTCTTGCCGGCCTGGACATAGACTTTGCCATCCTTGCCCTGGCGCATGGACCCGCCGAAATCCTCGCCGCCGAGGCCGGGTGGCACGTTATCCAGGATGGCCCCCGGCACCGCCTGGTCCGGCCACTGGGTCTTAAAGCCGTCGCCCTGGAAAAGGCGCGTGAGGTAGAAGCCGTCCTCGGTCAGCACATGCCACTCGCCAATGTTGCCGTTGATGGCCCAGATGCCGCCGACCGGCTTGGGCAGGAGCGCGTTGCCGACCAGTCCAAAGGCGCCGCGGATGAGGCCGACTTCCGGTGGCGGTGCCTTGTGCGAGCCATGCACGCCGGAGAAGGTGTTGGGATACTTCCACCGCAGGCGTCCGTCGTCCGCGTCGTAGCACTCGAAGTTTTGTTCACTCACCGCGACCAGCTTGCGGTTGTCCGGCGTGGACAGCGCGCCGCCGTCAAAGCCGGCAACCTTGCGGGCGCCGGCGACGTCATACCGGGGGGCCCCGCATTTCGTGAAGTCCGCGACCTTGAACTGCAGCCCGTTGGCGTAGAGGGTCAGATCGCCGTTCATGTTGAGCGACCAGTCCAGATAGCCGGTCATCGTCAGCGCCGCCGGATGCGTCGTCATTTCGTCGGGCTGCTGCTGTTCGTCGCCGTTCGCGTCGGCCCAGAAGACTGTGTTCTTCTCTTTGAGGTTGGGTACGATGCTCCCGCGCAGGGCGAACTTCGCGTCGCCCAGCCGCTCGCGGATGGACAGGCCCGTGTCGCTACTGAATGTCGCCAGGTACAGTATGCCGTTGCTGCCTTCGGCATAGCGGGCGACCCCGGCAAAGTGATTCTCGAAAGTCCCCAGGCAGACGTCGCGCCCGGTGGCCGGGTCGATGCGCCACTCGCAGCCCTCGCCGGCCATGATGTTCGGGTCGCGCGGGTTGATCGCGCCGCCGCTGGCGCCGTAGTGCGTGGGGCCGAAGAACTCCTTGAGGAAGGCCCCCTCTTTCTTGTCCACCCCCGCCCGGGCCTGCCACACGCTGAACCGCTTGGGCGTCTCGTTGGCTTCCGCCACCCAGAGCTTGCCTTCCTTGTCCACCACCAGCCCAACCGGATTAAGCACGCCGTCCTGGACAAATGCCCCCAGCGCCGGACGCCCGCCCTTGCGGCCGATCGCGCCGGCGGGCTTCCCATCCGCGGTGAAGATACGGATCTGCTGCTCGGCCCCTTGCACGCTCACGTACAGGCGCCCTTGCTCGTCGGCGGTCGCGCCAGAGGCGTCCGGCAGGTCCTTGATCACGGTCTTCACGGTGCCGGCGGCGGGATCGACCGCCAGGACGTTGCGGCGATCGCTGACCACATAGACCAGCGTGTCGTTCACGGCCCGCACGAAGCGGGGTTTATCCACGTCGATGAGCTTGATGACCTTGCTGGTTTGCGCGTCCAGGACGGCGAGGAAGTTCATCTTCATCGGGGTCATGTCGGCCGCGAAGGCCTTCTCGATGAACCGGCGGTTGGCTTGGGCGAGGGCGTCCGGGGACAGCTTGGCGGCGTCGGGCACGAGCGCAGTGCTGTTGAGCAGACCGTTCAGGACGCTCACCACGTTGTCACGCACGTCTGACGTGTAGTAATTCGGCGAACCGAGGGCTTCGTCGATGCCGACCTGCGGATTTTGGTCGAACCACCAGGTCAGGCGCTGTTTCTGCCAGTCGCCGAGCTTCTCGCGGATGGTCCTGGCGAGGCCGTCGTCTTTGTGGATCTTTTGAATCAGCGGTTTCCAGTCCTTCACGTCGGCGCGGCGGAAGGAGGCGGCCGAACAGGTGATGTAGAGCTTCCCGTTCCTCGCGTCCATGCCCTCGATGCGATCAGGCATGCCCGCGGGGTTCTCCCAGATGGCGCTGACCTGCAGATCGGGCGCATCCTTGCCTTTCCAGGAACTGTAGTTGCCAGTCTTGGCGTCGAGCCGATAGATCAGTTTGGCCCACTTGTTGACGTAAATAATGCCGCCGTCCACGGCCACGATCTCGGCGCCGCCCATGCCTCCGTGGGTGTGCTTCCATTGGAGGTTGCCCTGCAGATCGCAGGCCACCACGGCTTTGCCGGCTTCCGCGCCGGTCCAGCCGAGATAGACCTTTTCGCCGTCGGTCGTGCAGGAGTACGGCACGCCGTGATCGCCGCCCCAGTTGGAGGTGGGCGAGCTGTCCCAGGGCGCGTTGCCGCCGTTGCTGGCCCAGCCGCGCAACCGCAGGCCGATGCCCTGGTGCGCGACGGCTTTCCAGGTGTACGCACCCGGCTCCACGGGCTGGCCGGGCGTGCGCCAGTAGGGGGTCGTCAGGCCGTCCCACTTGACCTCGTGCTCGCCCTTGGCGAAGAAGGCGCACGTCAGCAACTGGCGGGCGACCGTGCCGTCGGGGGCGAAGAGGTTCAGCGACACGTAGCCGTCGAAGGGCATGGCGAAGCGCAGCGGCTTGAACCCGGGCAGCTCCTTGCTCTGGATCAGTCCCGCCCAGTTCACGACCGGCAGGCCCGCCTCCATCGTCACGGGGAACTCGCGGCCGTCGGAGAGCCGGATGGAGCGGGGCTTCAGTTTGCCCGTTTTCTCCAGTGTGGCATACCCCCAGCACCCCGGGCCCTGGAAGGTGAAGACGCGGTCGGGCTGAACGCCGGGCTTGAAGAGATCCTTGATAGTGATGCGGCCATGCGTGCCTGCCGTGAAGTTCGGTTCAACCGTCATGACCATCCGTGCCCCGGGCTTGAGCGGCTGTTTGTCGGCGGTCAGGAGGCTCCATGGGACGGCGATTTCCTGCACGTACCCCTTGCCGTCGGCATCCACCGCGAACACCTGCTTCGCGCCCTGCGACTTGGCGTCGGGGATGTTGCCTTCGTTGAGCTGCTGGCCGTAGGTGGCGTCCATCAGATCCCCGCCCTCGCGGAGTTTCCAGCAGGTCCAATGGGCCGTGCGCTCTTTGCCCGCCGCATCGGTCGTCACGGTGCGGAACTGCAGGCAGTCGCCCGCGAAGCCGTGGTCGCCTTTCACCCCGGGGTTGTTGAGCGGGGTGGGGTCTTTCCAGCGCGCCAGCACGTACAGGTTTTCGTTGTCGTACATGACGTGGAACCACACGCTGTAATGGTCGCGCAGGTTCTCGGCGTCGCCGCAGGCGAGAATCCCTCCGGTCAGATCCCAGTCATCGAACGTGCCGTCGACGACCACCTTGCCCGGCGCGGGCAGGACCTGCATGTTGATGTTCTCGGTTTCGGTGGCCCGGGCGGCCGGAAGGCCGGCCAGGGCAAGAACGAGTGCGATCAGTATCTTGCTGTTGTTCATCTCTTTTTCCTTTCGGTTCATGTGGTAATGTCTTTCCCGCCTACTTTGGTGAGGCCAACCTCGACTTCCCGTGGCCACTCTACTCGAGCGTCGGCAAGACGTTTGCACCCCTAGCCTGCTCTTGCGTCTGCTCGTAGGCCCCGAAGAAGTTGGAGTTGCAGTCGATCCAGAGGGTCAGTCGGTGCAATTCTTCCGGCGACAACTTCACGTCGTGGTGGCCTTTGTCGAACATGGCTAGGAGGCCAGAAGCCCGGGCACCGATGCGGCCGGGCGTGGACCAGTTGCCGCCGGCCCACCAAGTCTTACGCGTAAGCGTAAAATATGCTTCGCTCCAGCCACGTGGGTCGGCTTTGCGGCTGTCGTTCGGATCGATCCTGACCACATCGGCCTTCAGCGAAGGGGCCTTGGGCTCCTTGGCATGGCAGCCTGCACATCGCCGATCCAGCACCGGCTGCACCAGCCTGGGAAACGACAGCGGCCACGCGCCATCGACCTCGGGCTTCAGTCGCGAAGGGGCGCGACGCAACGCCGCCGGCACGGCGGCGGGACCGATGGGCGCCCGATGGGCCGGCTCGTGGCACCCCTGGCAAACCAGAAGCTCGCCCGCATGGACATAGGTGTCCGACATCATCGACTGCACGGCCAGGCCCCGCTCGTCCAGGGCCTGGAAATAGACGGCCTTGCCCGCCGGCAGGAAGAAGTGGGCGCTCCCATCCTCTTCCACGGGGACGGTGCCCAGCACGCCGCGCGCCAGGGCCATTGCTCCCTGGCCGATCTCCGGGTCGCTCTGGAGTGGCGTCGACCTCGGGAAGAGCTGCACAACCCGCAGGGCCGTGATCCTGGTGTCCTTCGGCCACGGTCTTAACCCGTCGTAGACGTTCATCAGGGCAACCGTGCCTTCCTGCGCAAGGGCCTGCTTGGCCGGCAACGCAGCACCAGACTGGCGCGCCGCGGCGATCCGGTCCCCGTCCGCGGTGCGCGGCGGCACCACCGGCGGCACGGGCCGGGGCGTGAGCGGGATGGGGTTCCAGCAGCGGCTTGCCGGGTCGCGGTAGAGCAACTCCCGGTTCCCGAAGCTATCGACCAGGTACAGCCCGGGCGGCGCCGCGCAGCGCGGCTCGTACGCGGCCAGATAGAAGTCCTCAGAAAGCGGCCACCCCGTGGCGAAATACCCTTTGGTCATGTCCTTGAAACTCTCCGATTCAGGGAACACCATCTCCGGCGTAATGCGCCTCACCGGCGCCATGGCGTGGTCGTCCTTGACCGCCGGATCGACCAGAATCAGCGATCCCTGAGACGCTCCGTGATGGGCACACGCCGTGGCCAGGTACCGGCGCGAGCCCGGCACCGCGCGCACGTGGGCCTCCATGTTCGGCCGGCGCTCTTGGTCCGGCGGGTAATTGCCGTGGATGGCCCGCGCGTCGGTGCCGTCGGGCCGGGTGACCCACGGGTGATGGGCAACGCCGAAGCCGCGGTCCACATAGTCCCAGCGCGTGTAAAGGACCATGCCGTCGTGGCCCACGCTCGGGTTCCACTCGTTCGTCTCGTGATAGCTCAGGCAAACGATGTCGCTGCCGTCGAGGTTCATGCTGTGCAGGGTGTAGGTGGGCACGGGCCGCCCGTGGCACCGTCCGAACCCGCCACGTCGCTCCGAGATGAACACGACGCGTCCGTCCGGCATGAAACACGGGTCGAAGTCGTTCCATGGGCCGTCGGTCAATTGCTCCAACTGCGTGCCGTCGGCTTTGATCTTGAAGATGTGGAACGACCTGCCTTCGGACCATTGCGGCGCACTGCCCTGCTTTTCGGCGTAGGCAAAGAGGATGGTCCGCGCGTCGTAGCTCAGGGCGGGTGAGAGGAACGCCTTGCGCGCGAGCTTCTGGCCCTTCAGTCGCCCGCGCATGACCGTGGCCTCGGCCAGCAGGTCACGCAGCCGGAGATCGGGCCCGAAAACGCTCTCCAGCACGAACAGCCCGCCGCCGTCCCCGTTCAAGTGGCCGAAGTACTGATCGCAACAGTGGTCGGGTGCGCCCGTGCGCTTGATGAACACCACGTCGGTGAAATCCAGCAGCGGGTTGGCCAGCGTGATCCGCCTCCGGACCTCGCACAGCTTGACGAACAGCTCGTATCGCGTCCCGCCGTCTTCCGGCGAGATCCGGGCGGCCTGGTCCTTCAGCCGGCGCAATTCCGCGTCAATGGCCGACAGATCGGTCTTCGGCCCCAGTCGCCGGATCTCACGCAACAGGGCCTCGGTGCGGCGCAAGACGATGTCCACCGCATCCCGGTCCGCCGGGAGGATCAACGACTCCGGGCGAAGCACTTGCTCCTCCAGCACGTGTTTCTTACGCGCCATCTCCTCCAGGAGCCGGGGGTGCTCGGCGATCTGCACGCGCAGGTCTTCGAATTGCACCTTCCACTCGGCACCCAGGTTCATTTCAACCGGCGCCACCGCTGGTACGGCCACTTCCTTGCCAGCCGGTTCGTTTGGCTTTGCGGTAGCCGCTGCGAGAGCCAGGGCGAGAACGAATGCGATTGCGGTCAGTGTCTTGCTGTTCATCTCTTTCTCTCTTGTTCAATGTGGTAATGGCTTTCCCGCTAATTTGTTGGCCGCTTCCGACTGGAAAACGGCACGTCCCCAGTGCGGACCGATCAGGAAGTAAGCTGCCGGCGACGCGGTCGGGGAAGCCGGTGGATTCTGGTTGGTCACATCAACCAACTGTCCAAAGCAGATTCGCCCCTCGGCATCGCTCCAATGCACCGTCCACAACGCCCCCATGACGTCGCCTGCGCGCGGGGGATCGCTCTCGCAATGGAGCAGCCGCCACGGAATCGCGTATTCCAGCGTGTAGCCGAGTCCGTCCGCGTTCTTCTGGAACGCGCCCGTCCATCCCGCGGGGGCTGCTGCGGGAGGCTGCAATTCAAAGCTATGCTGCAAATCGAGGCTCGCCCGCCCGGACTTGGCGTCGTACCACAGGATCAGGCTCGTCACCCGCTCGTTGGTGGAATCCGCAAGCAACTCACGACTGGGATTCGTGGGCCGGAATTGGCGGTTGATCCCCTTGAGCGGCCAGCCCAACTGGCGATCCGTGGAGAGACGCACGATGACGCTGCCTCCCGCAAACTCGAAGCCATCGCGGGACGCATTGCGCATCGGTTCGGGATCGCCGACGTGGGCCGCCACATACAAGTGCGTAGCATCATACATCATCCCTCCCTCGACGAAATACGTCGCCGCGTAAGGCGGCTCGCAGGCACTCTTGAAAAAGGTGCTGCGGTTCCATTCCGTGAGCTGGCCATCCACCGACACCTCGTTCGTCGCACGAATCACCGCGACTGACTCGAGGACGCTGCGGTTGTAGAGCGGGCCGCCAGGAGCTGCCGGCGTCGTGCGCGGCATCCCCCGGATGAACCGGTCCTCGACAAACGCCGCCGGAGCCAGTTCACCCTCGGCCGAGCATCGCAGGCCGCTGCCGGCCTTCAGTTCCTGGGCTGCCCCTGACGCGGTGGCCTTCGCACGCACGCGGCCGTCGTAAACCTGCACGCGCTCGTTGCCGCTTGGACTGACGCTCACGCCGAATTCGGTGCCCAGGTCGGTGACCCGCATCTGCGCCGTTTCGACCACAAACCCCGACTTCCCCTTCGGCATCCGCACCACGACCGTGCCCGACGTGAGCCGGAGGTGTTGAGCGCCCAACCATTCCGCGATCGCCGGTCCTTCGACTAGCAGTTCGACACCGTCAGCTCCTTGCAGCGAAATCAATCCGCTCTGCAGGCTCCAACCGCCTCTCCCGACGCTCTCGGACACACGCACTTCCCGCCCGTCCGCCCAGCGCCCGCGCAGCGTCTCAATAACCACCGCCAAGACCGGTTCTGAGTCCGCGCCGGGCTCCCGGGGTGCGTCACGCAGCGAGAGCCAGACCGCCGCCGCCACAGCGAGCAGCGCCGCCGCCGCCGCCCACGGCAGACTCCTGCGCCACCAGGGTGGCGTTGCACTCCAGCGCCACCAGGACGACGTCGCGGCAGGTGTTGGTTCCAGTTCGCGGAGAAAGGGCAACTCGCACTCGAAACCTCGAAACTGCCAGGCCAGACCGGCGTGCAGTTCCAGATAGGAGAGGAAGAAGCTCCGCGCCTCCGCGCTCGTCAGCAACTCGCGTTCGAGCGCATCGCGTTCTGCTGGGCCCAAGGTCCCTTCCACGTAAGCATCGGCCCAATTCCGGAGCCGGGCGGCTTGGTCCCTGTTCATGAGGTGCCTCCTTCCGCAAGGACTCTCAACATGCAGTCGTGCAGGATGGCCCGGATCCGCCGCAGGCTCTTGTAGAGGGCATTGGCCGATCGCCCGGCCGCAGCCGCCGTGCGCTTGAGCGCCCCTTCCCGGTAGCTCTCCTCCACCAGAGCCATTTGGTGCGGCGGCAGCCGGTTCAGGCAGTGCTGCAGCGCCTGGTGGCACTCCTCCGAGAATCGGCCCCCCGCCTCCCGGGCCGTTACGAGCAACTCCGCCACTTCCTCGCTCAGCAGGGCTTGCCGGGTGGCTTCGCGGCGGCGGAAATTGCGCACATGGTTTTGGGCGATCGCGCAGGCCCAACTCGCAAACGCGCCCTTGTCCGGATCGAATTTCGCCCGCTCTTGCCAGAGCGTGAGGCAAGTCTGCTGAAACAAGTCCTCCACATCCTCGCGCCGTGGCACGAGGGTGAACAAAAAGCGGTAAACCCGGCTCTGGTTGGCCAGCAGGAGGGCGACGAAGCGGTTGTCAGACTGTTCGGCGTTCAACGCGATAATCTATAAGTGATTGGTCGTACCAACGAAAGAGTGGCCGAAGAAAACAAGTGAAGTTCCGCCAGAGCCCGAGCCCCAATCCAAATCTTCTGCACGGGGTTCTCCGCCGTGATGGTGTCCTGTGACTCCGCTTCCACGACGACGCGGAAGCCAATCCTGCCGGCATCCTTCTCCAGCGGGCGATCCCAGCGGTAGTACCCCGGTGTGCCGCGCAGGGCGGAGCGGCTGAGCATCCAGCCCTGCCCGTCGTCCATGGTGTGGTGGCCGATCAGCCAGCAGCCGCCGCGCAGAACCCGGTACTGGCCGGTGGCCGGACCCTTCGGGTCGGTCTGCTTCCCGCTCGGCTAGGTGTCCCCGTACCAGTCCGAACACCATTGCCAAACATTGCCGTACACGTCGTAGAGCCCCCAGGTGTTGGGCTTCTTTTGACCGACCGGATGGATGTCGAGCTTGCCGTTCATGCAATGCCAGGTGTAGTCGCCCATCTGCTCGTACTTCGGATCGTCGCCGTAGAAGTAGCGCATCGCGGTGCCGGCGCGGGTGGCGTATTCGAATTCGGCCTCGGTAGGCAGGCGGACGGTCCTGGCGGTTTTTTCCGTCAGCTTCTTGCAGAACTCCACCGCCTTCTCCCACTTCACGTGGTCCTTGGCAGCGGTGCCATCGCGGACGGTGGCGTGAATGTAATTCACCACGGCCTGCTGGGACTCCGCCCACAGCCGCATGAAGCCGCTCTTGTTCCTGCTCCAAGCGCAGGGGTTCCGGTGCCTTGAACACCCAGACCTCGCCCGCGGCGCCACATTCACTTCGCGTTCACCAGTTCGGCCAGCGGCACGACTTCGACGTTCTTCGCCAACGGGTAGCGGTGGGTGCCGGGATACACGACGCGCAACTCGTCGAGCCTCAGGTCGGCCAGCGCGATGCGCATCGACGGGGTGATCATGGGGGCATCTGCGCGTTTGCACTCGATGCCAATGCGGCGGCCGCGCTTGAAGAGCACCAGGTCCATTTCCGCACCCTGATGGGTTGCCCAAAAGAAAGGGCATCGTCGGGTTGCAGGGCCTTCAAGACCTCCTCGATGGCGTAGCCTTCCCAAGACGCGCCCACCTTCGGGTGGTGCTCGAGATCCCGCTCGTTGGCGATGCCGAGCAGGGAATGGAGCAGTCCGCTGTCGCGGATATAGACCTTGGGTGCTTTCACCTGCCGTTTCCCCAGGTTTTCGAACCACGGTGGCAGTTGCCGCACCATAAACAGGCCCGTCATCAGATCGAGGTAGCGACGAACGGTGGATTCGTTGACGGCCAGCGCTCGAGCGAGCTCCGCGGCATTCCAAATCTGGGCGTGGTAGTGGGCCACCATGTTCCAGAAGCGCCGCAAGGCCGCCGCCGGAATGGTGATGCCCAATTGCGGAATATCGCGCTCCAGGAACGTCTGGAGAAACTGCCGGCGCCAGGCAACCGAATCCGCTTCCGTGCGGGCGGTGAAGGACAGCGGAAAGCCGCCCCGCACCCAGTGCTTCGTCTGCGCCGCCGCGCCCAGGTCGGTGAGACGAAAGCCCTCAAGCAGAATCGTCTCCAGCCGCCCGGCCAGCGTTTCGGAGGATTGCTTCAGCAAATCGGGTGAGGCACTGCCAAGAATCAGAAACCGCGCCGGCAACGGCTGACGGTCGGCCAGCACACGCAGCAAGGGAAAGAGGTCGGAGCGACGTTGGATGTCGTCAATGACCACCAGCCCTTTCAGTGGGCGCAGGGCGGTGTCCGGCTCCGTGAGCCGGGCGAGACTTTGCGGATCTTCCAAGTCGAAGTGGTTGAGCGATGCGGCGGGAACAAACTGGCGGGCGAGCGTGGTTTTACCGCTTTGGCGCGGCCCAAGCAACGCCACCACTCGGCTGCGTTTCAACGCGGCGCGAACCAACCTCAGGTCGGAATGGCGGTCAATCACGCGCAAATGGTGACCATGAATATCCGGCAGTCAATGCGGGCCTTTCACGTTAAGATCCGGCATCGCCCCGGACGGCCAACGATATTGGCGGAAGGTCTATTGGGTATCAGCCAGAAGACGGTTGGGAGGACACAGCGACAAACCTTTGGCTCCTGGGATGTGTTCTTGGTAACATCGCCGGGCAATGAAACAACCATCGCGAGAAAGCGAAAGCCTATGTTGGGCAATGTGAGGTTCTCTGTTGTGCGACTCCTGTCAGGAGCTTCCGCTGGTCTACTCGGGATAAGTTGGACCTGGGGAGCCCAACCGGCAGTCACAAGCTCCGACCCGAAGGGACTGATCTACAAGCCGTGGCCCATGCACCATGTCTGCCGCGATTGTCTCATCGCCAACAGTCTCAATGCCGCGGACGTGGATGGCGATGGCTTCGACGATTACTCGGTGATTGATGAGCGCCGCGGCCTTATGACCATCGTCTTCTATCCCGGCAAGACCGGCGACGTGCGCAAAGAATGGCCACGGCTGGTGCTGGGGCAAACCGGCAATCCCGAATATGCCTGTCTCGGAGACGTGGACGGCGACGGCGCGCCGGATTTCATCACTGTCGAGGGCGACGATCTGAGCAAAGGCCTGCCGACCGGCGTGCGCATCATCTGGAATCCCGGCAAGGCCAAGGCCCGTGACCCCGCCGCGTGGCAGGACGCCGGACGCGTTCCGGGCACGGAAAGCGCGCAGTACCTCTACGCCGAATGTCATGATGTGAACGGCGACGGAACGCTGGACATCGTTGTGGGAGGCCGTCGCCATCCGGTCACGAAACAATACGCCGGCCTCCGCTGATTGCGTGCGCCCACGGACCGGACGGCGCGCCGCGACCTCTCGAAGTGGACCAGCCATTTCCTCGACCCGGACACGCCCAGCGGCCACGAGTTTGTCTTCGCGGACATCAACGGCGACGGGCAGCCCGACGTGGTGGACGCCAATGCCGACTGGGACACGCCGCGCCACGAACAGGAAATGTTCTGGTATGAGAACCCTGGCACGGGCAAGCCCGCCCAGCTTCAACCCTGGCCGCGGCATTCCATCTGGGAGTCCACCGAGTTCTACGCCAAGCCGCAAACGGCCATCGGCGACTACAATGGCGATGGCCTGCCCGACATCGCTACGCAGACGCAGAACTTCATTCACTTCTTCCGCTGCAAAGGCCGTTCCCCGGTGGCCTGGCAACACCTCCGCGCGACGAAGCCGGACTGGATTCAATGGCTCGGTCGGCCGGTGAAATTCGCCGACCTCAACGGGGACGGCCGTCTGGACCTGGTCGGCGCCCTGATCCACAACGACGGCAACCTGCCTAAAGACAAACCGTCTGTGTTTTGGCTGGAGAACAACGGGGGGACGCCGGATACCTGGAACATCTACCCGATCAAGTGGTGTGACGGTGCGAACACGCGCGACCCGTGGATTGGCGAGAAATGGGACCACCTGATCCCGCTCGATCTGGATGGCGACGGCGATCTCGATTTGCTCGGTAATGTCGAGGAACATTACCACCGCGGGTCGGAGGGAAAGGACGTGTCGTGGTTCAGCGTGGTCTGGTTTGCGAATCCACTGAAATGAATTCTCGGCGTCTGAGGGCTGTCCAAGAGGCAGCGGTGTGAAGGCTTGAATGAAGCGCGTATTGCATTCGGCAGCTTGCAGGTCCAAAGGGTGCCTCCCTGCCCGATTGGCGTTCGCCTGTTTGCTCGTTGCTGCCAGTGCGTTACCGCAAGAAGCGCAGCCAGCCAAGGATTCGGCCGAGGTGCTCGCTCCGCCACGCTGGTTCAACGCCTTAGGGACGTATGGCCGGAATGTGCTGTTCTGGCGCTCCACCGAACGGCATGATCGCTCCGCCACGGCTGTGATCATTGAACGCCGCGAAGGAGAGGATGGCACCTGGCACACCATCAGCCCCAGGATCCGCGATGTTGACCGGTGGTTTGATGACGAAGTCCACCCCGGCAAGAGTTACTCCTATCGAGCTTGTTCCCTGGCCGGCGCACGACGCAGCGAGTTCGCACCCGTGCGCTTAGCGAGCCCGCGCGATCCGAACCGGTGCTCGTTGCCGGTCTATGAGTTGACGTTGCCGGAGATGGGCCGCAACGCCATGTTGGAGAATCCCCGCAGTGACGTCGAGGTGGAGGGAGAGTTTCGCTTCGAGGGCCAACGGTACCCGGTCCGCATTCGCCTCCACGGCCAGAGCACGCGTCTGGCACAGAAGAAGAGCTATCGCCTCGAGTTTCTGGACCGCAGTCCCTTGCCTCGCCCGGTCACGTTTCTCAAGGCCGAACCCATGGACCACACGCTGCAACAGGAGAAGCTCTCCTGCGATGTGTTCCGCCGTGTCGGGGCATGGGTTTCCCGGGCAGACTATGTCCATCTGTTCATCAACCGCCGATACGAGGGCGTGTATCTCGACATCGAGCCCATCCGCTCCCCCTTCAAGAAGAACGCCGGGCTCGATCCGCAAGGCACCCTCATTCGAGCCAGCACCTTTCAGCATCTGGAAGGGTGGGAGGGGCTGGGCGAGTTGATGGGCAAGACCGGCAGCCTGGAAGAACTCAGGGAGTTCTTGCGGCAGATCAATCGCACTGATCGCGGCGAGTTTGAGACCTGGCTCCGGGGTGCGGTGGACTGGCCGAGGGTCCGCGATTTCCTGGCCCTGAATGTCGTGTGCCACCGCCTCGAAATGGAAGCGAACGACTACTTTCTCTATCGTCCCAAGGCCGGGAAATGGTCGTTGATTCCGTGGGATCACAACAACGGCAACTTCGGCGTCGCCCCTTTCGGCAACCGCGTCCGTGAGCCGTCCATCCACCTCTTCTCCCAAGCGATCCAGGAGATCGGCTGGCGTTCGCCTTACTGGTACGTGCTGCCGTCGCGCATTTACCAAAACGATCGCCTCCGCGCCGAGTATCTCGATCGGCTGGAGGAGTTGACGACCTCGCTGCTCCTGTCCGGCGCAGTGGACGCGATGATCGAGCGCAATTTTGGGCAACTGAACAACGAGTACGTGGTGGATCCCTATCGCGTCGCATTTGAGGGCTCGGATCCGTTTCTCCGATCCGTGCAGGACCTCAAACGTTTTGTGCGGCAGCAGGGCCTACGCCTGCTGCGGTTGATCGAACAGGAGCGGAACCGGAAAGCGTCCGCCGTGGTCATCAACGAATTTTCCTTCGGGGCTGAATCCGGCTGGGTGGAACTTCATAACCGTGGGTCGGAACCTGTGTCCCTGCGGGGATACCGCCTCGTCACCAAGGGCAAGAGTGGGAATCGCGAATTGCTGTTGCCCGAAGCGGAAGTGCTGAGGCCGAACGATTACACCCTAGTAACCTGTCCGCGCCTGACCGCTCCCCAGAAAGTGCCCCGTCGGAACGACGAAGACGTCCCCCGGGATGATACGCCCGGGGTTTCGGTGCGGTCGGACCATGATGCTGTTCAGCCGTTTCCGGGCTTCGATCCCGCAGGTGGCTTCATCGGATTGGTGCGACGCCAGCCCGAGTCAAAGTTGGAACATCGTGAGGAACTGGTCGATTTCTGGCACTATGGTCCGCGTCTGCCCGGCCGCGCCTACGGACGTTTCGGCGCCGAGTTCGCTGATCTGGAGCCGACGCCGGCCCGCGCGAACATCCGCGCCATCACAAGGTGATTTCGACCTACATACCTGACCCGTGTCCACGCTGCGCTGTGGCCGCATTGGCCGCCCTTCGCGACCGACTTTTAAACCAACAAGTGACGATGAACTCCATGAACCCCATCCCCGACGAAGTCCGCCACGGCATGTCGCGCCGCGCCGCGCACCGGTTCCTTGGCGAGCAGCGCGATCACCAGGTGGTGCGCGATGATCACTGTCGGTCCGACGACAGGCAAACCGACGGAGCATTTCGACTTCTTCATGTGCGGCCATTTCATGAAACTCATCCAGCGCGGAGCGGTGCGACTCGAGAGCAGCGAGGGGAGTCGCCTCTTCGCCAACGTTCCTTTTCGGAACCCGGACGGCAGCCTGGCGGCGGCGGTGGTGGTCAACGCCGACACTCAGGACCGGCCCATGTGGATTCGCTGCAAAGGGCGAACCGCTGCGGTCTGTTTGCCAGGACGGTCGGTGGCGACGTTCTCGTGGGCGCCGCCATAAGCCCTCGCCAGCGTCTGCGATTCCTAACGCCCCGTCGTGCCGCAGCACGTTGCCGGGCGAAACAGGTACGGCGAGACTGAAGACATGCACTACACGTCCGTCAATACAGGCTCATCTGGCGTTTTGGCCGTTCTTCAGCCACCACGTTCGCATGTTATCGGGTAACACCCCAGCGGGGATGTTGCCGTGGCCAACCCCTCCCATACCACGGACACAGACGGAAGGGTCTGCGGCTCTCGTCCTGCACGGAGGTGCCTGGTCACACCGCTGTGCTCTAAGAACTGATCGGTGCCTGGGCAGGGCTTGAGTCCAGTGCCACAGGTGCATACGATCTCAAGTCGTGAGCGAGGTGACGCGCATTCTCGACCGCGTGCGTCAAGGCGAAGCCCAGGCCGCCGAGGAGCTGCTGCCCCTGGTTTACAGGGAACTCCGCAAGCTGGCGGCGCACAAGATGTCGCACGAGGCCCCCGGCCAAACCCTGCAACCCACCGCTCTCGTCCACGAGGCCTGGCTGCGGCTCGCCGGATCCGGCGCGGAGGGCTGGGAGAATCGCCGGCATTTCTTCGCGGCCGCCGCCGAGGCGATGCGGCGCATTCTGATCGAGCGCGCCCGAAGACGGCTGGCCGCCAAGCGGGGAGGCGGTGCCGTCCTGGTGGAACTGGAGGCCGTCGAGATTCCCGTGCCCGACACCGATGAGAACCTGCTGCTGGTTCACGAAGCCTTGGAGTCGCTGGCCGAGGCGCATCCTCAAAAGGCCGAGCTGATCAAACTTCGCTACTTTGCCGGTCTGAGCTTCGAGGACGCGGCTCGGGTGCTCGGGATCGCCGTGCCCACCGCCAAGCAATGGTGGACCTATGCGCGCGCCTGGCTGCGGACCGCCATCGCCCGCCAACGCGAGCTCCCTCCGCCACGAAATTCCCCAATCTGACCGTCCCGGAGGGACCCACGGATGCCAAGGTCTTCGCCGGTCACGGGATGCGGGGATGAAAAGCATCCATACTTTTCGTCCCTGTTTTGCGCATGAATGGGTGATAAGCTGAAACTCATCTCCGCCTATGGAACCAAACCTCCGGCCTGCCCCGCTGCGCGAAGAGGCCCTCTTCCAGGCGGCGCTGCAACTCGAGCCCGGTCCCGTCCGCGCCGCTTTCCTGGACCAGGCCTGCGCCGGTGACCCGGCCCTCCGCCGGCGGCTGGACGCCTTGCTCGCCGCCCACGCTCAACCGGACGGCGTGCTGCCCACCGAGGCCGAGGCCAGCCTCCCCACCGTGCAAGTCAGGCCCGCGGACGAACCGCC
Source organism: Verrucomicrobiales bacterium (assembly GCA_015075445.1). Taxonomy (GTDB): domain Bacteria; phylum Verrucomicrobiota; class Verrucomicrobiia; order Limisphaerales; family J093; genus DSVZ01. The sequence goes on along the minus strand of JABTUJ010000025.1, from coordinate 105,835 downwards.
CCGCGAGGTCGTGGGCCAGACCATCGGCCGCTACAAGCTCCTCGAGAAGGTCGGCGAAGGCGGTTGTGGCGTGGTCTATGTGGCCGAGCAGACCGAGCCGATCCGCCGCCGCGTCGCCCTTAAGGTCATCAAGCTGGGCATGGACACCCGGGCGGTGGTGGCCCGGTTCGAAGCCGAACGACAGGCGCTGGCCATGATGGACCACCCGAACATCGCCAAGGTCCTGGATGCCGGCGCCACCGAGACCGGTCGGCCCTACTTCGTGATGGAACTGGTTCGGGGGGTCAAGATCACCGAGTACTGCGACCAGAACCACTTGGCGACCCGGGAGCGGCTGGACCTGTTCGTCAAGGTCTGTCAGGCGATCCAGCACGCGCACCAGAAGGGGATCATCCACCGGGACATCAAGCCGTCGAACATCCTGGTCACGCTCCACGACGGGGTGCCGGTGCCCAAGGTGATTGACTTCGGGATCGCCAAGGCGACGGAAGGGCGCCTGACCGAGGCGACTGTGTACACGCAGTTGCACCAGATGATCGGGACACCGGCGTACATGAGTCCGGAGCAGGCGGAGATGAGCGGGCTGGACGTGGACACAAGGAGCGACATCTACGGCCTGGGCGTCTTGCTCTATGAGTTGTTGACGGGTAAGACGCCGTTTGATGCCCGGGAACTGGTGTCGCAGGGGCTGGAGGCGATGCGGCGGACGATCCGCGAGCAGGAGCCGGTGCGGCCGAGTACGCGGCTGGCGGCGTTGTCGGGGCAGGAACTCACGACCACGGCCCAGCGCCGTTCTTTGGACGCCCTGAAACTGATCTCGCTGCTCCAAAGGGATCTGGACTGGATCGTGATGAAGTGTCTGGAGAAGGACCGGACGCGGCGGTACGAGACGGCCAGCGGGCTGGCGGCGGACATTCAGCGCCATCTGGGGCACGAGCCGGTCGTGGCGCGGCCCCCGAGCACGGCGTACCGGCTGGAGAAGTTCGTGCGGCGGAACAAGCTGATGGTCACGGCGGCGGGTTTGGTGAGCGCGGCGCTGGTGCTGGGCATCGCGGGGAGCGCGTGGCAGGCGTGGCGCGCCAGCGTGGCGGAGGCGGAGGCTCAAGCCGAACGGAAGGAGGCCCAAGCCGAGCGGCAAGCAGCGCTCAAGGCTCGTGACCGCGAAACAGCCCAACGCCAGCGCGCGGAAGCGGGTGAGGCGGCAGCCCGGCGAGCGCTGTACGCGGCCGACGTCAACCTGGCCCACCAGGCTTGGACGGAGAGCAACCTGGGCCGGCTCCGGCGGTTGCTGGCCAACAGCAGACCGGAACGGGGTGGCGAAGACCCGCGCGGCTGGTGGGAATGGCGATACCTTTGGGGACTGGCTCGTGGTCACGACTTGCGGGAAATCGCCCGGTTCGACGGCCAGGTGTGGCGTATCACCTGCGCCGATCAGGGTGGCTGGGTCACCGTCGGTCTGGTGGGTGCAGGGCGGAGGACAGTGGGTTCCTGTACCGGCTTGGTGGGGATCGGCTGTCGAACCGACGGTTCGCCACCAACACGTCGGCAGTCGCCGTCTTTCTGCCGCGCCTGGGCAGGCTGCTGAGCAACCGGCTCGACGACCGCGGGCGCCCCGGCATTTCGGTACTCAACGCTTCTACTCTCGAAGAGACCACCCGATTGCCGACGACGAACGAGGTGACCGCGCTCCGTGTCTCGCGCGACGGCAAGTGGGTGGCCAGCCTCGAGCGCGTCTTGCGCAAATCTGTCGCTCTGACGGTCTGGAAGACTGAGGATTGGAGCCGCTGTTGGACGACCTCGGTGATCGGCGACGGACTGATGAGTGGCGGGCGCGCTGAGTTTCTTGCCGACGACCGTCGGCTGGCCGTGGGCAACGAGTGGGGCGAGGTCACGGTGTTTCAGACGGCAACCGGGGAGTCTATGCGCGCGTTCACGGTCCTTCCGGGTCCGCGAGGCATCAATGATGTGTTGTCGCTGGCCTACGTGCCGGATGCGGGCCTGCTGGTGGTCGCCGCCGGATACGACGACGCCCACGAACTGGCGCTGTGGAACCCCGATACCGGCGAGCGGGTCCGCGAGCTGAGCGGGCATCAAGCCTGGGTCGCCGACCTGGCGGTTTCGTCGGATGGTCGCTGGCTGGCCTCAGCCAGCGCCGATCAGACGGTGCGCCTCTGGAACACCCAGACCTGGGAAGCCCTCGACCCCCTCCGCGGGCACGAGGACGAGGTCTATTGCCTGGCCTTCTCCGCCGACGGCCAGCGGCTGATCAGCGGCGACAAGCAGGGTTCCGTGCGGTTGTGGTCCGTCCCGCCCCCGAAACGCCCACCCACGCCGCAGATCGTGTCCGAGCAGTATGGGATTCTGCTGCTCTCCCCCGACAGCAAACGGATCCTCACGCACTGGCCTGGCGGCGGCTACGCCATACGCGACATGGACACCGGGCAAGAACTAGCCCCGGTGACCGGTGTGGGCGGTTGCGAGGGCTTTTGGCAGTTCTCGCCGGACGGCCAGCATCTCCTCATAGGTGGGCCCACCGGGAAGGTCAAGGTCTGGGACTTCGGGCGGAATGCATTCCTGGAGGAGTTCGACACGGGTCGGGAGGACGAGACCCATCCGCTGCTGTGCGTCCTCGGCACCGATCTGGTTTTGATGCACCATCTGGTCGGCGACACCAGCGAAAGCAGTGTGCAGCGCCGCTGGTTGTCACCGGACACCAAGCGCTACTACACCTTGTGGCATTATGACCAGCGGCGGTTGGTCACTGAATTCCCGCACGAAGGGGCATGGTTGCAGAGCGTCAACCTGTCGTCCCGTGGCGACTTAGCGGTGATGCATGGTGATGGCAGTTTCTCCCTGCGGAGGATCACGCCGTTGTCGGCGCCCACCACCTTCTGGCCTCACCGCCGGGGGATAACCGACGTCGCTTTCACGCCGGATGGAAGCCTCTTCGCCACGGCCGGGAGCGACGGCGTCGCCAAGCTGTGGGACGCCGCGACGCGTCGCGAGATCGTCGCGCTTAAAGGTCACCTGCTCTCAACCATCCGAGCGCTCGCTATTACGCCGGATGGTCGCCGGCTCGCCACGGTCGGGGGAGGAAAGGAAGGCGTCAGACTCTGGGACGTTCAGACCCACCAGGAGCTGTTCAATCTCACCCTCGGCACCGAATGCCCGGGGTTGACGGCGATCGCGTTTTCGCGCGACGGCAACAAACTCATCGGCCAGAGCGCGCAAGGGCTGCACATTTGGCGCGCGCCCTCTTGGGAGGAAATTGCCGCGGCCGAGGCGAAGGGGAAGATGAACGACCAGCAGCCCTGAACCGGACGTCCGTTCCACTATGAGTCAATACCTGCAACGGTACACCACGCCCACCACGCCCGGCGAGTCCGCCCGGACGCGAGGCGGCAGCTTCTGGGGCAGCGTGATCCGCCTGGTCAGCATACTGATGTTGGCCGGCACCAGCGGCCTGCGGGGCGCCCAGCCTGCCTCCACCAACGCCCCTTACACGGCGCTCTACGTCTTTGGCGACAGTCTGTCGGCGACGACGGGGGGTTGGTACTGGAACTCGCGCTGGTCCAACGGGCCCATGTGGCCGGAGATCCTGTCCACCAACTGGGGACTCGCTTACCGCCCGGCGGGCAACTATGCCAGAGGAGGTGCCACCACTTCCGACGTGATCAGCAGCCAGGTGCCGCAGTTCACCGGTTCGTCCAACGCCGCCACCGCGCTGTTCGTCGTGTGGGCGGGTGGTAACGATGTCTGGTATTACCTGGCCCCGAACAACACGGTGAGCCAGCGCGCGCTCACCAACACGCTCGGCTGGTCCCGACTGTTCGCCTTGATGAGCCGGAATCTGTCCAACAGTGTCGTTCAGTTGCATCGAAAAGGCGCCCGAACCGTGATGGTCCAGGAACTGCATGATGGACGCACGCCTGGGGCCGCCAGGGACCTGAGTCCCACGCAGCAAACGCAGGTCGAGGAACAGGTGCGGGCGTTCAACGGCATCCTGGCCGACACGTTGCGCGCGCTCGACGCCTCGATCCCGGACCTTCGGGTGTTGCGGCTCGGCTTTCACGATCGCTGGAATGCGTTTCTGGGTCAAGCCGTGAGCCTGGGTTTCACCAGGACCGACCTCGGCGCACTCGGTGACCCAGGACTTGCGGACAAGAGTTATACGGGCCCGGCCCGGGACTACGTATTCTGGGACGCGAACCATCCCACCTCTCGGACGCACGCGGTCTGGGCCGAGTGGTTCGATGAGGTGGCGACACGGACCCGAACCGAATCGCTCCGCCTCGTGGCACGCAGCAACACGTTCGATCTGGAACTGACCAGGCTCAAGCCCGGTCGCTCCTATGCCTTGGAGGCCAGCGCCAACCTCGTGGAGTGGGCCGTGCAGCAGTCGTTCACGGCGGATGAAGGGACCAACACCGTGAGGCTGGCGTCGGCGCCGCCGGACCCGGGCGTGCGGGCGTTCCGGCTCTCGTGGACGGAATGACACCTGACCGCGTACAGTCAACTGGCCGCGCGTACCGAGAAACACCGGTTGCCACGACGGGAGGAAGCGCGAAGGACGCGACAGCATCTTGGAGTCGCTCAGGACCAGACGCCGCCACAACTCGGCCGGCGTGCGTACAAGCAAGTACAGCGGGAAGCTGAAGCCCCTGGTTTGTGGCTTGAGTCGTAAGGAGAGTGCGCACAGATTCTCCACCGTGAGCGAGGTCACGCGCATTCTGGACCGCGTGAATGCGGGCGAAGCCCAAGCGGCCGAGGAACTACTACCGCTGGTTTACGAGGAACTCCGCAGGCTGGCGGCGCACAAGATGGCCCACGAACCTGCCGGCCACACGCTCCAGCCGACGGCGCTGGTCCACGAGGCGTGGTTGCGGCTGGTCGGGTCCGGCAGCAGCCCCTGGGACAATCGCGGCCATTTCTTCGCGGCGGCGGCCGAAGCGATGCGACGGATCCTGATTGACGTGGCCAGGCGCAAGAGCCAGATCCGCCACGGAGGCGAAGCTCGGCGTGTGGACCTGGCCGGCACGGCCATCGCCGTGCCGGACGACCGGGAGCGATTGCTGCAGATCCACGAGGTCCTGGATGACTTCGCCGCAGTGGATCCGATGAAAGCTCACGTGGTGAAACTCCGGTTCTTCGTCGGCCTCAGCAACACGGAGATTGCGGACCTCCTCAACGTCTCCGAGCGCACCGTGGAACGCGCCTGGACATTCGCCCAAGCCTGGCTGTTTGCAGCCATCAAGGGCCGTCCGCCGCCGTAACCCAGAAAAAGCAGACGGTCGTGTCGGTTTTGGCCCCAGGAATCCGCATTGGAAGATAGAGACCCGCGCATGGGCGCCGAGCCATGAACGACCGACTGCACCGAGAAGAAACCATCTTCCACGCGGCGCTGCAACTGGCGCCGGACAAACGCGCGGCCTATCTCGCCCTGGCCTGCGAAGGGGACGATCCGTTGCGCGGCCGGATCCAGGCTCTGCTGGAGGCTCAGATGGAAGCGGATCCCTTCTTCCGTAAGGAGCCAGTGCGCGTCGCGCTCGGTGAAGGCCCCGCGGACCAGGCAACCGTGGTCGTCCCCGTGACCGAGAAATCCGGCGATCGCATCGGGCGCTACAAGCTCTTACAGCAAATCGGCGAAGGCGGTTGCGGTGTGGTTTACATGGCCGAGCAGGAGGAACCGGTCCGGCGCCGCGTCGCGCTCAAGGTGATCAAGCTGGGCATGGACACCCGGCAGCTCATCGCCCGTTTCGAGGCCGAGCGCCAGGCCCTGGCGCTGATGGACCACCCGAACATCGCCAAGGTCCTCGATGCGGGCGCCACCGAATCCGGCCGGCCCTTCTTCGTCATGGAACTGGTTCGGGGCATCCGGATCACCGAATACTGCGACCAGAACAACCTGTCCACCAAGGAACGGCTGGGGCTGTTCATTCAGGTCTGCCACGCCATCCAGCACGCCCACCAGAAGGGGATCATCCACCGGGACATCAAGCCGTCGAACATCCTGGTCAGCCTGCACGACGGCGTGCCGGTGCCGGTGGTGATTGACTTCGGCATCGCCAAGGCCACCGAGCAGCGCCTGACGGACAAGACCCTCTACACGGCCTTCGAGCAGTTCATCGGCACGCCGGCCTACACGAGTCCGGAACAGGCCGAGATGAGCCGCCTGGACATTGACACCCGCAGCGACATCTACAGCCTCGGTGTCTTGCTTTACGAGTTGCTCACCGGTCATACGCCCTTTGATTCCAAGGAACTGCTGGCCGCCGGGTTGGACGAGATGCGGCGGACGATTCGCGAGCAGGAACCAGCCCGGCCTTCGACACGGCTCAATACGCTGCAGGGCGAGGAGTTGACGACAACGGCCAAGCGGCGGGGGACCGAGCCGCCGAGACTGATCCACCTGGTGCGTGGAGACCTGGACTGGATCGTGATGAAGTGCCTGGAGAAGGACCGGACACGGCGGTACGAGACCGCCAGCGGACTGGCGGCGGACATCCAGCGCCATCTAGGGCACGAGCCGGTCGTCGCCCGGCCCCCGAGCACGGCGTACCGAGTCGAGAAGTTCGTCCGGCGGAACAAGCTGATGGTGACGGCGGCGGGTTTGGTGAGCGCGGCGCTGGTGCTGGGCCTCGTGGGGAGCATCTGGCAGGCCTGGCGCGCCACCAGGGCGGAGGCCAGGGCCGAGGCTGAACGCCAGACAGCGGTCCGGGCCCGTGACGGGGAAGTTGCCGAGCGGCAACGCGCCGATGCGCAGGCGCAGAAGGCCACCGCCAGCGAACAGCAATCGCGTCGGTTGCTCTACGCCTCGGACATGAGCATGGCCCAGCGCCCTGAACCTGAATGATCTGGGCCGCGCACGCCGGTTGCTCGACCGGCACCGCCCCTCGCCCGGGCAGGACGACCTCCGCGGATGGGAATGGCGTTATCTGTGGCGACTGACTCGGAGCAGCGCGCTCGTCACCCTGACGAACCGGCCGGTGCGCGGGTGGTCGGTCAGTTTCTCCCCCGACGGCACACGGTTGGCGGTGGGCTGGGAGGACGGACACGTGGACTTGTGGGACGTTCCCGGCCGGCGACTGTTGCGGGTGCTCGCGGACCGCGCGACGGACGAGGAGCATCCCTACCCGGGGCGGGTGGCCTTTTCCCCGGTGCGCAATCTCCTGGCCGCCCGGACCGCCCCCAAGGAGGTCACCGCGTACGACCTGGACTCCAACGAGGGGCGGCTCCTCTGGCAGGCGCCGGGCCAGGGTTGGTGGGAAGTCCGGGAACTCGCCTGGTCGAAGGATGGCGCACGACTGGTCATCTACGCCGGATCAGACTCCCGCAACCTGGGCGATGAGGTCTCGGTGGTACACGTTGCCTCCGGCAAGGTTGAAGTGCGTCGCACGAACGTCTGGAGCGCAAGTATTTTCCTCCATCATGGCGCGGCCCGGCTCTCACCGGACAACCGGTGGCTCTACCTCGCCCGGTCCGACCTCGCGGCCTCCCGCTGGGACATCCGGTGCATTGACCTCACCACCGACCAGGAGGTCTGGCAGAGCGAAACGCGGAGCGACTGGGGATTGACCGCCTTGGACGTGTCGCCGGATGGGCGTTACCTGGCCTCCGGCTCGGGATTCGAGGACGCCACGATCCGCATCTGGGATGCCAGCTCGGGCCGGCTGGTCATACCGCTCGAGGGGCACAGCGCTTTCCTCAGTGCCCTCGAGTTCAGCACGAACGGACAGCGCCTGGTCTCCGCGGCGACCGACCAAACGATCCGCATCTGGGATACGGCCACCTGGACCGAGCGACAGGTGCTTCGCGGGCACACGGATGAGGTGCATGCCGTGGCACTCGCCGAACGGGCCGGGCTGCTGGCCAGCACCGGCAAGGACGGCAATCTGATCCTGTGGGAGTGGCGGGAAGAGAAACCGGGCGGCCTGCCCGGATACGGTCGTCTGCCGGCCAAACCTCCCCTGCCGTTCGAGGACTCGCGCGTGTTGTTGTGGTGCCGAAATGACCCGCCCGAGGTGCTGGATCTCAAGAGCGACACCCCCCCGGTCGCCTTGCCGGAGCTGGGTCCATCGAGGCTGATCCTCCTGAGCTCAGACCTGATCGGCAGGATCGTGAGCCCATTTGGCGCCAATCTGCTGCTCCGCTGGAACGGAACGAACCAGATTCTCGTCCACGAAATGCGCGGCACAGAGTTCAGACAAGTGGGGGCCATCCCGCTGAACTCGACGGCGCGCCCGGCGGTGGCCTGCAGCCACCCCACACGTCGGCTGGTGGCGTGGACCGAGCGGCCTCCCTCGACGGCATTGAACCTGGCAAGCGTGGGCGCCCCGGACCGTCGGATTCAGTTGACGAACGACCTTCCGGGGCTGGCGGAACTTGGCTTCAGTGAGGACGGCGCCTACCTCTGGGCCGCCACGTGGGAGGGAGGCGACCCGTCGGCGCCCAATCTCCGCCATCTGCGCGCCTGGCACCTCGATTCCAGGCAGCAGGTGGCCGCCCTCTACGAACGCGTCACGGCAGCCACCGTCGTCGCGGCGGCGCAACAACTCGTGGCGCTCGTCGCCACCAATCGGGACCATCAAGTGGTGCTCTGTAACCTGGCCCAACCGGCCCGGGAACCCCGCCGTTTTCCCGGTCGCTTTTTCGCCGAGCAGCTCAGCGTTTCACCGGACGGCAAATGGGCGGCGGTCGCCACCTACGGGGGCCTGGTGCGGCTGCTGGACCTGGTCCGCGGCGAGGAGCTCGCGCCGCTGCACGCCCATCAGAACGCGACCGCCGGTGTGGCGTTTTCGCCGGACGGGCGGCGGTTGATTTCGACCTGGGGCGGCCGGGAGGGGGTCAGGCTCTGGGATGTTCGCACGTGGCAGCCGTTGTTGACGTTGCCCGGCGGCGGCGCGGACTTGAAGGTGGCCCGCTGGAGTGCCGGTGGCGATGTGATCCTCGCCGGCCCGCCGTGGCAGGCTTGGCGCGCCCCCTCGCGGGAGGAAATCGCCGCGGCGGAGGCCCAGGATGACGGCAAGAACTCACCACCATGAACCCTATGAAACCCGCATTCGTCTTGTTCGCCATCCTGTTTCTGTCCACCACCAGCGCCCGGCTTTACGCCCAGCCGGCGCCCCCCGATCCGCCTTACTCTGCGATCTACGTCTTCGGCGACAGTTGGTCATGGACGGCCGGCGGCCCGTACTGGAGGTCGCACTGGTCCAATGGGCCGATGTGGCCGGAGTTGCTCAGTACCAATTGGGGCCTGACCTACGTCCCGGCGCACAACTACGCGGGTGCCGCGACCACCTCCGACGTGATCGGAAGCCAGGTGCCGCGATTCCGCGGCTCGTCCAACGCACCCACCGCCCTGTTCGTCGTGTGGGCGGGTGGCAATGATCTCTGGGATCATCTGTTCCCGAACAACACGCTCAACCCTGCCGTGCTCACGAATACGAGCGGCTGGTCCAATCTGTTCGTGCGGATGACCCGCAATCTCTCGAACAGCATCGTGCGATTACACCAGAACGGCGCGCGGACCGTGATGGTCTCCGATCTTGATGCGGTGCCGCGTTCGCCGGGGTTCGCCAGCCGCCTGAGCGGCGCGCAGCGGGTCCAGGTGGGCGAGCAGGTGCAGGTGTTCAACGGCACCCTGGCAACCGCGTTGGCCGCGCTCGACGCCGCCATTCCGAACCTCCGGATCTTGCGATTCGACCTCCACGACCGCTGGGATGCGTTTCTGGATGAGGCCGTGAGCTTGGGCTTCGTGAGAACGGACCTCGGCGCGCTTCTGGACCCGGAGCTGAAGGACAAGAGTTTCACCGGGCCGGGGCGGGACTACGTGTTCTGGGACGAGAACCATACCACCTCCCGGACGCACGAGGTCTGGGCCGAGTGGCTCGGTGAGGTCGCCACGCAAACCCGGACCGAATCGCTGCGCCTGCGGGCGGAGGGCGAAGCCTTCACCCTGGAACTGAGCAAGCTCAAACCTGGTCGTGTTTATGCAGTGGAGGCCAGCGGCAACCTCGCGGACTGGGCCGTGGAAGACTCGTTCACGGCGGACGAAGGGACTAACACCGTGACGCTTGCGTCCGCGCCGAAGCACCCGGGCCTGCGGGCGTTCCGGCTTTCGTGGACAGAGTGAACGAGGCCGCGCTCATCCCTGTGAGCAGGCGTGGAAGCAGGCGCTGTCGTGGTTGGAGTGCCGTCGCGCGCGCACTTCCCAAAGGCAGGAATGGAAATCCCCCTCCGCTTCGTCGGTCCATTCAAGCGTGAGCGCCTTCATAGAGGACCACGCCGCTGTCTACGATCTCGCACACAACGAAGTCGCCCAGGGCCAGACGCTGCCGCAACCCAGCCGGCCTGCGTACGAGCAAGTCCAGCAGGAAGCTGAAGCCACGGGTTTGTGGCTTGAGGCGTGAGGAGGGTGCGGGCAGATTCTCCACCGTGAGCGAAGTCACGCGCATCCTGGACCGCGCGAGTGACGGCGACGCAGGGGCCGCCGAGGAACTCCTGCCCCTGGTGTACGACGAACTTCGCCGACTGGCGGCGCAGAAGATGGCGCACGAAGCCCCCGGCCAGACGCTGCAGCCCACCGCCCTCGTCCACGAAGCCTGGCTGCGGCTGGCTGGATCGGGCACCGAACGCTGGGATAATCGCGGCCATTTCTTCGCCGCCGCGGCGGAGGCGATGCGGCGCATCCTGATCGAGAATGCGCGCCGTAAGGCCCGGCTCAAGCACGGCGGCCACTTCGAGCGGATTCCCTTCGAACAAGTCCAGGTCGCCACGGACTCCGATCCGGCCACGCTTTTGAGCATGGATGAAGCGCTCGGGAAACTGGCGGCGGAGCATCCTCAGCCGGCGGCCGTAGTGCGGCTGCGGTTCTTTGTTGGCTTATCCCTGCCCGAAGCGGCCCGGGTGCTGCACCTCTCGGAATCCACCGCCAAGCGCCATTGGACCTTTGCCCGCGCCTGGTTATTCCAGCGGTTGGCGGGGGACGCCTGAGGCAGATTCCGTCGAAAAGTTGAACCGGTTTGCTGCCGGTTGGCGCATTGTTGGGATGGGTACCCTTCACCCAGGAGCCCGTGATGAGCGCGACACCCGAAAACTTGGAGGCCATTTTCGCCGCCGCCGTGGAACGGTCCGGCCCGGACCGGGAGGCGTATCTTGCCCGGGCCTGCGGGAGCGATGCGGCGTTGCGGGAACGGGTCGAGAAGCTGCTGCGCGCCCTGGAGCGGGCGGGCCGCTTCCTCACGCAGGCGGAACCCGCGGTGAGTACGGCGGAACCGCCGACCGCGACGTCCGCGGGAACCAGCGGCGTGGGGGCGATGCCGGTCACCGAGCGGCCGGGCGACCGGATTGGGCGCTACAAGCTGCTCCAACAGCTCGGCGAGGGCGGCTGCGGGGTAGTGTATGTGGCCGAGCAGGAGGAACCGGTCCGCCGCCGCGTCGCGCTGAAGGTGATCAGGCTGGGCATGGACACCAAGAGCGTCATCGCTCGCTTTGAGGCCGAGCGTCAGGCGCTGGCCCTCATGGACCATCCCAACATCGCCAAGGTTCTCGATGCCGGGACGACCGAGACGGGCCGGCCTTATTTCGTGATGGAACTGATCCGCGGGATTAAGATCACCGACTACTGCGACCAGAACCACCTCGCGACTCAGGAGCGACTCGCGTTGTTCATCCAGGTCTGCCACGCCATCCAGCACGCGCACCAGAAGGGGATCATCCACCGGGACATCAAGCCGTCGAACATCCTAGTCACCCTGCATGACGGGGTGCCGGTGCCCAAGGTGATTGATTTCGGGATCGCCAAAGCCACCGCCCAGCAACGGTTGACGGACAAAACCCTCTACACCGCCTTCGAGCAGTTCATCGGCACGCCAGCCTACATGAGCCCGGAGCAAGCGGAGCTGAGCGGCCTGGATGTGGACACGCGCAGTGATGTGTACGCCCTGGGGGTATTGCTCTACGAGTTGTTGACCGGCAAGACGCCGTTTGACGCGCGGGCCTTGGTGGCCGCGGGGTTGAACGAGATGCGGCGGATCATCCGGGAGGAGGAGCCGGTGCGGCCCTCGACGCGGCTGAGCACGTTGATGGAGGGCGAGCTGACCAACACCGCGCGGCGGCGGCACGCCGAGCCGCCCAGGTTGATCCATCTGCTACGCGGGGACCTGGACTGGATCGTGATGAGGTGTCTGGAGAAGGACCGGACGCGCCGGTACGAGACGGCCACCGGCGTGGCGGCGGACATTCAGCGTCATCTGGAACACGAGCCCGTCGTGGCCCGGCCCCCGAGTACGTTGTACCGGGTCCAGAAGTTCGCACGTCGGAACAAGGTCATGGTGATCGCCAGCGTGGCCGTGGGGACGGCGCTCGTGGCCGGGATGGCGGTGAGTACGTGGCTAGCGTGGGAAGCCCGGAAAGCGCAGTGGGAAACTGACCGAGCCCGTGCCGGCGAACAGGCGCAGCTCCACCAGACCCAGTCCGCGCTAAAGGAGGCGGAGGCGGCACGCCAGCAAGCCCAGGCCCACGCCTTGGAGGCTCGCCGACAAGCCTACGCCGCCGACGTGAATAATGCCCAGCAGGCGCTGGTGGCCGACGATCTTGGCCGGGCCCGACGTTTGTTGGACGCCTACCGGCCCCGGGTCGATGAACCGGGCAGCCTCGACTTGCGCGGCTGGGAATGGCGGTACCTGTGGCAGCAGTGTCGGAACGATGCGCTGGGCGAACTCTGTCGCGACTCGAACACGGTTGACTCGGTAGCGATCTCACCCGATGGGCGGCTGCTGGCCGTGGCTGGCCGGTTTCCGGAGTATGCCGACTTGTGGGATCTGCGCACCCGGAAGAAGATCGCCACCCTGCCGGCGCAGGCAGGCCATCCCGTGACGTTCTCTCCCCTCGGGGACGTGTTGGCCACGGCGGGACCGGACGGTGAAGTCCGCCTCTACCTGGCGGGGGGCACGAATCTCGCCTACGCTTATCGCCTGGCCCACGCGGACAAACGCATCGTCGCGCTCAGGTTCTCCCCGAAGGAGGACCTGCTGGCGAGCCTGGGCCAGTCGTGGGACGCCAGCCTGCCCGGCGGAGTCACGGTCTGGGATCTTCGACAGCGCACGAATCTGTGGGAACTCCCCGCCTCCAGTAGGGGGGGATTGATCGGTTCGCTGGACTTCTCGCCCGATGGCGAATGTCTGGCCGTTGGGGACGCGGAGGGCGGACTGCGCGTCGTGGAACCTCGGACCGGCGCGGTCCGCTTCCAGTTCACGGCTCACTCGGAGGGGATCAGCTTCGTCGCCTGGTCTCCCACCGCACCGCTCATGGCCACCGGCAGTGGCTACTCGAGCGGCCAGATCCGGCTCTGGGACGCGCAGTCCGGCGGGTCCGTTGGCCACCTTGACGGCCACACGGCCTGGATCAGTGAACTGATCTTCTCCGCCGACGGCCAGCGGTTATATTCGGCGAGCGCCGACCAGACGATCCGGGTCTGGGACGTGGCGCAACAGCGGTGCCTCGCGCGGTTGCGGGGCAGCACCGATGAGCTCTACGGCCTGGCCCTGTCCCCCGACGGAAAGACCCTGATCAGCGGCAGCAAAGACGGGGCCGTGGCCTTCTGGAACACCGATCCTCGGCCGGAGGCGGAACAGCCCCGGGTCCTCCCGAAGGGCAAGGAAGCGACCTACGCGTTCTCGCCGGACAGCGGGAGCCTGGCCACGGCCTCGGACGGGATCGTGACCTTGTACAAGCTGCCCGAGCTCCGACACGGCCAGCCCATCCGCGAGCTGGGGACCAACGTCTGTACCCTGGCCTATTCCTACGATGGCCGCCGCCTCGCCGGGGGCTGCACCGACGGGATGGTACGTGTGTGGTCCGGTGTGCAGCAACGCCTGGTGCAGAGCCTTCCCGCCAGTGAGCATCGAATCTACCTCGTTGGCTTTCTCGGCGAGAGCGACCGGCTGTTCTCAGTGGACATTTCCCCAACTGTCATCGAGTGGGACGCCGACGGCCGAGCCGTCGGACAATGGCCGTTTGCGGACGCGAACGCCTTGGCCCTCTCGCCGAACGGTCGTCTGCTGGTCTGGGGCGACACCCTGGGCTCGGTCCACTGGTGGGACCTCGAGTCCGGAGCCTCGCTGGGCTCCCAGCCTGCACATCGAAGCCCGGTCGTTGATGTGGCCTTCACGCGTGATTCCCGGATGGCGGGCACGGTTGGCAACGACGCGACGGTAGCCGTGTGGGATACCTCTCTCCGTACCCCGATCCTTCCACCGTTCAAGGGACATAGGCATGGGGCGCACGGCGTGGCCTTTTCGCCGGACGGGCGGCGCCTGGCCACAAACGGAGGCACGGCGGACGAGGCGGTGAAGCTGTGGGATCTCTCCACCGGCCGGGAGTTGATCTCGCTCCCTGGGCAAGGTCAGGTTTTCTCGAGCGTGGGTTCTTCGCCGGATGGAAACTGGCTGGTGACCCGAAACATGGACCGGCAACTCCACCTCTGGCACGCGCCTTCGTGGGAGGACATCGCTGCAGCGGAAACCCGGGAGGGCAGACAACAATGAAAACACCGAATCCTCGCTCACACCGTGCTTCCAGGCCGGCGCCCGACGGCCTCAGACCCAGTCCGGCAGCCCGGTGGATCACTTCGTCGGCATGGGGTTTCACACGGAGCCTGCTGCGATTGTCAGCACTGGCGGCCATGGTCTGGCCCGCCAGCGCCCAGGTCTCCTTCACCCGCATCACCGAGGGCGACATCGCGAAGGACACGGGGACCTCAGTCGGATGTGCTTGGGGCGACTACGACAATGATGGCTTCCTCGACCTGTTCGTGGCCAACGCCATTGCCAGCACCAACCGCCTCTACCACAACAACGGGAACGGCTCCTTCACCCGAGTCCGCACGGGCAAGATCGTCACCGAACTCGCCGACTCGGACGGTTCGGTGTGGGGCGACTACGACAACGACGGGGACCTCGACCTGTTTGTCACCAACTATGATCCGCCCCGGGATTTCTGCTACCGCAACGACGGTGACGGGAATTTCACGAAGCTCATCCAGGGCGCGTGGGTCACGGACTCCGGCGCCGGGGTTGGGGCGGCCTGGGCCGATTACGACAACGATGGCTTCCTGGACCTGTTCGTCGCGAATTCACAAGACCAAAACAACTTCCTCTACCGCAACCACGGCGACGGCACTATGACGCGGACCACCACGCGTCCGCTCACGACCAGCGCAGGCATGTCTCACGGGTGCGCCTGGGCGGATTACGACGGCGATGGCGACCTCGATCTGTTCGTCGCCGGCGGGCATGACCAGAATGAGCAACAGTTCCAGAATGACGGCAACGGCGTGTTCACGCGGATCACGACGGGCGCGCCGGTGACGGATGGCGGCGATGACAATGGGGTGGCCTTCGCCGACTACGACAACGACGGCGACCTGGACCTGGTGGTCACGGGCTTTCGGAGCAGCGGCAACCGGCTCTACCGGAATGACGGCCCCAACGGTTTCACCCGTGTGACCGGAGGCCCGCTCGCCACCCTCCGGGGCGCCTCCCAGAATCCGGCCTGGGGCGACTATGATAACGACGGCCATCTGGACCTCTTCATCGCCAATTCGTGCGAGCGCGATGCCAGCCAGGGCGAGAACAACTTCCTGTTCCACAACGAAGGCGACGGGACCTTCACCCGCGTGACGGAAGGCACCGTCGTCAACGACAGTGGCCGGTCCTGGGGTTGTGGCTGGGCGGATTACGACAACGACGGAGACCTCGACCTGTTCGTGGCCAACGGGCTGTGGTCGTCATCGCCGCTGCCGCCCGAGCCGGGGTTCCTCTACCAGAATGACGGTGGCACGAACCACTGGCTGGTCGTGCGCCTCGTGGGCACAGCCTCCAACCGCTCGGCTATCGGCGCCAAGGTCAGGGCCCTGGCGACGATCCAGGGCACTACCTTCTGGCAATTGCGCGAGGTTTCCGGGGGCAGCGGCTATTGCAGCCAGAACGACCTGCGCGCCCATTTTGGCCTCGGCGATG
Source organism: Verrucomicrobiales bacterium (assembly GCA_015075445.1). Classification (GTDB taxonomy): domain Bacteria; phylum Verrucomicrobiota; class Verrucomicrobiia; order Limisphaerales; family J093; genus DSVZ01. The sequence goes on along the minus strand of JABTUJ010000025.1, from coordinate 89,816 downwards.
CCACGACCGTTGAGACGATCCGGATCGAATGGCCCTCCGGCATCGTGCAGGAGTTGCGCAACCTGCCGGCCAACCAGTTCCTGACCGTCACGGAACAACAGCCGGGAGTGACCACGGCACCGCACCTGACCGTGGCGTTGGCAGCCGACGGTGAAGTCCAGTTGACGTTGACCGGTCAGGCGAACCTCCGCTATGTGTTCGAAGCCTCCACCAGCCTGACGCGATGGACGAAGATTGCCGTCCGCACGAACCTGACCGGAACGGTTGAGTTGGCCGACGGCGCGACCGCGAAGCTCCTGGCGCGCTTCTATCGCGCCTGGGCTCCGTGAGCGCTCCCGGTCGGGCTTGAGCCAGGCGTGGCTGAGCCGTAGCTTCGCGTGCCGTGAGCGGCACCACGCGCATCCCCGACCACGTGAATGAGGGCGATCCCCTGGCTGCCGACGATTGCCGGAGACGGCCTGAGGTGGATTAGCGGATACCCTGGCACTGATTGGCACTTCTCTCGGACGGAGGCTCGGGTTCACGGCAGGCTCGGGCCACTCGAACTCGCCCGGCTCCGGACATGCAGGGCCAAAAGTGGACGCGGTGTCTTCCGAGGTTTCGCGAAGCGCCTTCGACAAATCATGTGCCTCCTGTTCGAGGGGGACGACGTCGCGGATGGACGGGTCAGGGCTTTGCCGACATTTGGCTACAAACCAGTCTGCAGACCGCTGCTGGGATGACTCGGCGCTCCGGAAGCGGCGTTGCGTGTCATGTTGTTAAGCACAAACATGTTGGGACGTAATCTGCGTCGTTCAGTCAACAGGCAAGTATGTTATCGGGTAACACCCATGGGGTTCGCGGCCCCATATCCGCGCACCCGGCCTCCCGCAGACCGGGGATTTTACCCGATAACAACCGCACGGGCTTCGTTGTTACATGGCACGTGACTCCAGCCTTCGCCAAATCCCCGGCAACCGAGAACGCCCTCCGACTGACCCGCCACAGCCGGACGTCGAGGCGTTAGAGAATCGAATCTAGCGCGAAAAAGAACTTGATCTTGGACCGAACCGGGCCGACATCTACCCGCGGCACGACGGCCCGACCGTTCCGGTTGCTCGTGGGGCCTCTGGGTTGGGCTCTCCGTGCCTCGGTGCGGTTGGAGGAAACATGAAAACGGTGCTGACCTTCCCGGCGCGGGAATCCTGGGTTTTCCGCGAAACGTCCCCCATCTACCATGCCATCGCCCCACCGCCCAAGACGCGCGTCGCCGTCTGCGGCAGCTTCATGGGCGGCTACCATGTGCTCCAGGAACTTCTCTTGGGCCCGCGGGCCCGGCGCGTGACGGTGGTCGGGGTCGCCACCGATGATCCCACCCAACCGTTTACGCACCCCAGCGTCCGCCTCTGGCACTATCCGCATACCCGCGACGACAAGTTACTCGTCCCCCGGTTCGCCGCCGAGCAGGGATTGCCGGTCTTCGCCGGTCGCGTGAAGACGTCCGAGTTCTTCGAGTTGTTCATGGACGACTGGCGGCCGTCCCTTTGTCTAATGGCGACGTTCGGCCAGAAGATTCCGACCGCCCTGATCAACTACCCGTCGCTGGACTTCTACAACTTCCATCGCGGCGGGGATGCCTGGCCGAGCTACCCGGGCCCCGACCCGATCGCCGCGATGGTGCGGGATGGCCGGACGCATCTGGTCCTGACCATTCACAAGGTCACCGACGTGATTGACGGCGGCGAGTTTGTCGCCCGGTCGCACCAGGTTCCGCTTCCCGATGGCATCAACGCCATTGAGATGCACCGGATTACCTGGCCGCAGATGGGACTGTTCATCCGTGACGCTGTCGGCGCGATCCTCGGCCGCGCCGAGACCACCCGGACCACAGCACCGCCACGTTTGCAGGAGCCATCCGCTTCGTACTGCGCCTGCGGCCAGAATGACTGGGCCGAGGGGCTCGCGGCCTGATTCGGGTTCCGCTGGGGCAATCGAACCACGCCCGATGACAGGCCGACACCACCGCGCGCCCATCGGGTGTGGGATTCCAGCCGCGGTCGCGGGTTAGTCTCCTCTCGCTCTGGATTCTCCTCATCCGTTGGCGGTGACGCAGTTCAACGCGTTGCCGGATGTCACGCGCGCAGCGCGAAGGACGCCGCCCGCCCAACCTCGCGCTCCACAACCCCAACCGTGCTCGGTCCCTGGCCCAGCAGGAAGACAACTGCATCGCCGATCCGCAGGTTGCCTTCGGATCCTGGCGCGAGGATCAACACCTGACCGTCCTGGGGTAACCCTCGCTGGCGTCACTCGATCGTCCCACCCCGGCCGGGTGCAGGTCGGATTCAGGCTGGATTCAGGCTTTCCTCGCCGGGACGGCGGTCCTAGCCTGAGCGGTGATGCGCGAGCCTGAGCCCCCGGGCGCGATCCGCCCACACCCGTTATTTGCGGCGACGCGGTGGAGCCTGGTTGGTCGCGCGCGAGACCAGTCCAGCCTCGCGCTCAACGAACTGTTTACCCAGTACCGGCAGCCGCTCCTGACCTACCTGGCTGCCAGGGGCTACGGCCACGCGGACGCGGAGGACTTGGTGCAAGGCTTCTGCGCGCATCTGGTCCGGCGCGACTTTCTGGCAACGGTGGCTCCCGTCAAAGGACGGTTTCGGACCTTCCTCCTCAATTCGTTCCGGAACTACCTTTGCGACCAGTATGACCGGGCGCGCGCCCAGAAGCGGGGCCGGGCTCAAGGACTCGTTTCGCTAGACGAGACGGGCGGGAACCATGAGCCACTGCATACGCCGGTGGCCCGGACCCCCACGGCCGATCGGGCGTTCGAGCTTGCCTGGGCTCGCACGGTGCTGGACCGAGCGATGCGGGTGCTTGTCCGGGAATGCACCCCCACCGGCCACGGCCCCCTGCTCGAGGCTCTCGAGCCCACGTTGTTCGCCGACGCGACTTCGCTCTCGTATTGCCAGATCGCTCAGCGACTGGGGATGACGGAGGGGGCAGTCAAGACGGCGGCCTACCGCTTGCGTGCCCGGCTCAAGGGGCTCATCCGGGAGGAAGTCCTGCAGACCGTTGGGAGCGACGCGGACTGGAAAGACGAGGTGCGGTATCTGATTACGCTGTTTGCTGGGTAGCCGGTGGTCAACGGCGTCGGTGACCTGCCGACGGTTTTACCTTTACTCCCCAACATGAACCTTGATGGCCTCTCTCCCAGCCGCTGTCCGGAGTGCGGATGCGAGCGGCCCGCGGGCCACCCCGGACCGGTGTGTCCCCGGTGTGCCTTGAACGCCGCGCTCGCCTCCGAAGCCAACGGTCTGGATGCCCATTACCTCTCGCTCGATGACGTGCCGGTGCCGAGCGCCAAAGCGGGGTTGCTTGGCGATTACGAACTGCTGGAAGTCCTGGCCTGCGGCGGGATGGGCGTCGTGTTCCGCGCGCGGCAGCTCCCGCTGAACCGCGAGGTCGCGGTGAAGATGATCCGCTCCGGCTATCTGGCCAGTGCGGCGGAGGTGGCGCGGTTTCGGCAGGAGGCACAGGCAGCGGCGGCGTTGGACCACCCGCACATTGTGCCGATCTACGAGATCGGCGCGCACCAGGGGCAACCTTACTTCAGTCTGAAGCTGCTGCGGGGCGGCAGCCTGGCCGAAGCCATCGGCCGCGGAGAGTGGCGGGCTTCGGCCGCGGCGGGGGAGGATCACGGCCGGGCGCGGGAACGGCGCCGGCGGGCAGCGGGGTTGGTGGTGACGGTCGCGCGCGCGGTGCATCACGCGCACCTGCGGGGGGTGCTGCATCGGGACCTCAAGCCGAGCAACATCCTGCTGGACGAACAGGGAGAGCCCCACGTCACGGACTTCGGCCTGGCGAAAGTCATGGGGCTGGCGGCCGGCGCCGCGACCCGGACTGTGGCCGCCCTCGGCACGCCGGGCTACATGGCCCCGGAACAAGCGGCGGGATCTTCGAGCGAGGTCACGGTGGCCGCCGACGTGTACGGCCTGGGCGCGGTGTTGTACGAGCTGTTGACCGGGCGCGCCCCCTTCGTGGGAGACAGCGTCGGGGCGATCCTGCGGCAGGTGCAGGAGGTGGAGGTCGAGCGGCCCCGACGGCTCTGCCGCCACGTTGAGGGCGATCTGGAGACCATTTGCCTCAAGTGCCTGCGCAAGGAGGCGCGGGAGCGGTATCGCTCGGCCGCGGAGCTGGCCGAAGATCTGGAACGGTGGCTCCGAGGGGAGCCGATCCGGGCGCGGCCGGCATCGAGCGCGGAAAAGGCATGGAAGTGGGTGAAGCGTCATCCGGCGGTGTCCACGCTCACCACCGCCGTGATCCTGTTACTGGGCCTGGTGGGGCTCGGTCTGAACCAGCAGTGGCGGTGGATCGAGTCCGTGCGCTGGCGACTCGAGACGGTGGTTCAGCAGGTGCGGTTTCCCTGGCACGGGCCGATGACCAAGGAGGAAACCCTCGGCGGGAGGGTAGCATGGGCCGGCGATGGCGATAGTCTGCAGCCTGGAGAGCGCCGCGCGGCGACCGATCTGGAGGGTGGGGACGGAATCACGGGCGAACAACCGTTGGAGGGAACCGCGTCCCCTGGCAGCCGAGCTTCCCGAGGAGGTTTGGCTATCGGCGACACGCGGGAGGCTGGTTCCCCGCAGTCCACGCGCTTCTGGGAGGTGCCCCTCCCCTTTCTGGAGCTCTCGGAGGATGGGCTTCGCCTGGTCCGCACCAATGTGCTTTCTCAAGAGCAGGAATTAGGCGGTGAGCCTCGACCGCGTCCGGTGACCGCCTACGCCGCGGGCATGGAACGATTGGTGCTCTCGGGTCTTTGCGCTCTGCCGAACGACCCCGCTCGCGTCGTCTCCGTGCAACCAGTGCTCCGACCGGAGAGTGCGCTGGCGGGTGCCGGTCGTGGCGACTCCCGCCCGCGCGGCACTCGGCTTGTGCTCATTGAGCTCCGGTCCCAAGTCGAAACGGCGTTGACGAGTGGGAACGACTTCGACTTCGACCCGTGCGTGACAGAGGACGGTGCATCCGCCTATTTCGCTTCGGTCACCGACAATGGCTCGTGCATCTCGCGCATCGCGTTCTCCGGGCGCGAAGCTGGGGTGCCGGTGACGGACGTCGCGTCGGACTTCATCTACGCGCAGCCGGCGATTGCGCCACGGCTGGCAGGCCAACAAGGAACCGAAGATCTCATTGCCTACGCGTCGTATCCGTTGGCCGGAGAGAGCCCGGGGGAACCCTCGATCCGCCTCCAGCGGGGGCGGACGCCGAGCGTCGGGCTGGGTTCAGGACACAGCCCGGCTTGGAACTCTGACGGAACCAGGCTGGCGTTCGTCTCGCCGGAGGGCAGGATCTGGGTGATGGGGGTAGACGGAAATCGGCGCACGGCGCTGACACACGGACCCGGCACCGATCGCGACCCGATCTGGATTGCCGGCCGCGCGAACGCGCGGATCGTGTTTGCGTCGAACCGGGGCACAGACGACCTCGGCCGTCTGAATCACGACCTCTGGATCATGAATGAGGATGGCAGCGAGCTGGCACAGCTCACCCGTAATGGCTCGCTCGATGTCAAGCCCACGCTCGCCAGCCGGGGGGAGCTCAGTTCGATCTACTTCCTGTCCAACCGCGGAGCACAGACCCCGAGCGAACCCCTGCTGAACATCTTCTGGTTGGAGCTGCCGCCCCAGCGTCCTCAGCCCCCGACGGGGCTGCGCCAGGTCCACCCGTAGCGGATTGGCCCGCAGCCCTGACTCCGATTGGCATCCTCGACGTCGCCCGGGCGTGGGCAGGGGTGCACCGCTCGTGATGCCCCGAGCGCTCTGCGGCTGATCCTGTGACCTTTTCGCGCACGCTCCTTTACTCCCCATGTCGGCGGCCTCCGCCTGCGTCGGCGGAGGACAGCGCCGAGAGAACAATCAGCCCCAACACAGCGATGACAACGAAGCCTCTTGCCGGTCGGTCAGCCCTCTGGAACCGAATCCCGTTCAGCCCAGTCCTCCTGATGCCTCACCCCCTCGTCCCGCTGGCGTCATGCCGGGCAGATGGTCTGGCTTTCCGCCACGCTGATCTCCTTGGCAGCGAGTGGCGCTCGGGCCGCGGACGGAAGTCTGCCAAACTTGGTCGTGGCGCCCGTCACGGTGGCCGTCGCTAGCCAGGGGTCGCGTACGCGTTCGGCCGCCATCGCGGAAGGACTGACGGAGATGCTCGTCGTCGCGTTGGCCCGCCTCGGCAAGTTCGACCTGCTGGAATCCACGCCGTCGGTGGCTTGCGAGACGAAATGGACCTTGACCCCCACCAAAGCGCAGGATCCCGATCATCAACCCCACGTTGGGATCGTCTTGCAGTGTTCCGCCTCCGGCGGCGCTGGGCCGTAAAGGTTTTGCCGCACAGGCAACAGCGCAACCCCTGCAGGGCGAAGACCGTGGCCTGGACTAGCGGAGCAAAACCAACGACATGCCCCGGAGTGTAAGGGGCCAATCCTGGAACGTAAGGACGATCGCCGGTTTTCGGTTTACCCGGCCACCGGCACCGCGCGCCACAGCGGCGCCGCCACCGCACCGGACGGATCGCCATTCCAGAGCAACAGGTGCAGTTGATGGGGCTCCAAGCGCAGGGCGGCACTGGCGCCGGGCTTGGGCCAGCCACCGAAGCGGCCTTGCGAGAGTCGTTTCTGGCAACACCAGTAGCCTTGGCCGTCATAGGTCAGGCACTTGTATGGCGTGGCCACGCCGCGACCGGAAGACGAACAGCGCCCCGGTTTGCGGGTCGCTACCCAGTGCCTGACGGCACAGCGCAGCCAGGCTATCGATGCCGCGGCGGAAATCCACCGGTTCGACGGCCAGCAAAATGCGCATCTGCGGGTGATCTGACCATGCTCGCCTCCAGAACGCTTGGGCCACCCCCACCACCGTCGCCGGATCGCACGGGAACTCCAGCGTCACCCGCCGCCGGGACCATCCCGGCGGCGGCTTTACCACCAACGAGACACACACCATGAAACGCTCTGGACCTACCGGTCATCCACCACTCAAGACAAGACTCGGCCGTCAACCGGCAAAAACCCGCCCGCGGCAGCGCGAACCGTCCAACGCCGACAGGGCTCTCTGGGCCGCTGCCGCGGTGGAGGAGTTTCGCCGCCAAACCGGAACCGACCCGCAGGATGCCCTCTGCGACTTGCTCGCCGACCTCCTGCACTGGTGCGATCGCTCGGACCAGGATTTCCTGACCGCACTGCGCCGCGCCCTGCATCACTACGAGTCCGAAACCTGCCAGTGCGTTGCCTGGCTTCCGGATTCGCCGGAACGATCGTAACCAACCCGCCGCCGGGAGGACCCCGGCGGCCTTTTCGACCAATACTTTAGACGCAAGGAGACATCTTTATGGAACAAACCAATCAGCCCCAAACCGAACCCATCACCGCCCCCGAGCTCCAGTTTGACCTGGGTAGCTTCGAGGGCTTCAACTTCCGGAGCCAATCAGCCATCGAACGCCTGCTCACCGCCGACGAGGTGGTGCATTGGGAACACGATGCTGACGGCGAGGCCGAGTTTTGGCCCGCCGGTGATCACCCCGGTGTTGCCGTGGTCTTTGAACATCGCACCGCCGTCACGGCCGCTGACCTACTGGCCGTGGACCGCCTGCTCCTCGAGTTGGGCGGCGATGCGTTCGAGAACTTCCTGCGGATTCATTTCACCGTGAATTGCTGCGGGTACGACCTTCAGACGCTCACGGCCGGAACCGTCGAAGACCAGGCCCTGCACCTCTTCGAAGGGACCAACTTCCAGGACCTGCGCCGGGAGGCCGCGTACGAGTTGTTCGAACTGTATTACCCCGAAGCCTATGCGGCGTGGGAGCGGAGTTGCTGCGATGGTCTGATCTTCGACACCGACCGGTTCCTGAACTCGCCGAGCTTCTCGGTGGAGGAGATTCGACTCGGCGAACACGTCGCGCTGATTGTCGCGCCGCAGTAGTCCGCCTGACCGGGCGCCGACGGGCGGCGGGAATTCCGCCCACCCTCCGAGACCTCGCTCGAAAGGTGGGGAGGGGAAAAGGAAGTGAGAGGGGTGGGGGGGGTGGACCCGGCCCACCCCGTCCCCAGCCGCTCACCCCGAATCACATCACCCCGGAAAGCCCAACCACCGACAACGCGCCCGGACTCGACGATCCCGCCGCGCCAGGTCCACACCCTCGATCCCGGCAACCCGGACCCCCGCCTTCAAGCCGGTCCGCCTGACCGCCTCCCCCTCGTCATTCAGATCATGGTTCCGTCCGCAAGACACCAGAACCACCCACGTGCCAAGCAAGCCACCCTCCCATAACGTGACGGCCTGCCGTGCCGACGCGTTGCCCGCCGCATCAACGTATGAACCACCAACACCAAAGATCATGAACGAACTCACCTTTGACTACGACGCCCTCCCGAAGAAGGACATCCAGTTTGTGAAACAGACCACCCGGGAGGTGAACCTGCTCCTGGAACGGTCCACTGGCGACATCATCGCCATCGGCCACAAGCTGATCGAGATGAAGAACCGCCTCGGTCACGGCCACTGGCGGACCTGGCTCCCGACCCAGTGGCCGCTCGACATTTCCCTGGCCAACCGCTGGATGAACGTCGCCCGCAAATGTGGACAGTTTCCACATTTGGAATCCGCACGGAACCTCGTGGTCGGTCTCAACGAGTGACGCTCGTGACGCGAACCCGCTGCATCCGCTCTTGGCGAACCTCCAGCCGACCACCAGTGGCACGCCCCATCAGGTGCCCGGCGATGCTCGGCTTCGAGGAGGAAAAGCGCCGGGCGCGTCGGTGACCATCCCGTGCGACCGGGCGCCTGGGAACTGCGGACGGAACCCTGCCCTGGCTACCGGCGCTTTTCAGGTCGGTTTCTCTTGCGCTCTGAGGGGGCCGCGCGGCCCCAAAGCGATTCCGTGCCCCGGATCTCGGCCCCCCACGGAATCGCTGGCACGCAATGGAGGGCTTCAGTTGTTGACCGGCGTTCCGCCAAGTACCGCCTCGGTCAAGCCCATCGCCATGAGCAGGAGGCGGTCGGTAGCCCGCGGCCGATGTCCGCCGCCGTATGGTCGGGACGCGAACCAACGCCCTGCGGGTGAACGCAAACTGGAAGCGCCAGTCCCTCGGTCCCTACCCGGCGATTCGGCGTTGAACGGCCGGCGGAACTGAACCTAGGATCCGCTTGTCCGAAAGTGAAGACGCCGAGTCCACAACGGTTCCTCGGCAAGGTCGCCTTGGTGACCGGTGCCGCGTCCGGTATCGGCAAGGCAGCGGCCCAGCGTCTGGCCGGGGAAGGGGCGAAGGTCACCCTGGCGGATCTCGATCAGCCGGAAGTTGCATGCGTCGCGGAGAGCATCCGTGCGGATGGCGGCCAGGTGCTCGCGCTCCGGCTGGATGTGCGGTCCGAGCCGGATTGGCAGGCCGCGATTGACCGAATCGTCTCCGAGTGGGGGCGGCTGGACCTCTGCGTCAACAACGCTGGCATCGCGTTCGCCAAGCCGATCATGGAACTGGACCTCGCCGATTGGCGGCGGGTGATGTCCACCAACCTCGACAGCGTGTTCCTGGGGACGCAGCAGGTGATGCGCGCCATGAAGGCGGGGGGCGGTGGGTGCATCATCAACATCGCCTCGGCAGCGGGCCTCAAGCCGCTCGCCGGCAACGCGGCCTACGGTACCAGCAAAGCCGCCATCCGGTTCTTCACCCGCGTCGCGGCCCTCGAAGGCGGACCGCACCGCATCCGCGTCAACTCAATCTCCCCTGGCGCGGTCGCGACGCCGATGTGGGAATCCACGGACCTGTGGCCCCGGCAGATCGCCGCGACGGGCGGTCGGGGCGCGGCTTTGCAGGCGTTGGTGACCGATCACGGGTTCGCGGAACCGGAGGAAGTCGCCGCTGCGGTCCTGTTCCTCGCCAGTGATGAGGCACGGCATGCGACGGGGGTGGACTTCCCGATGGACGACGGTTTCTCGATCACTTGACCGCCCCGGCAGAACCCGCATTCGTCGCACGTCCAGGCCAGCCATGGAATGCCGACACAATGGCGAGCCTTCAAGCCCCGGACCTCCGCACCCAGGGTGAGGACTCGGCCGACGAGCTCGTGCCCGAGGATCAGCGGGAGCTTCGGGTCCGGGAGTTCGCCGTCCAGCACGTGCAGATCCGCGTGACACACCGGGCAGGCCGCAACGCGCACCAGCACCGGTCCAGGACCGGGCCCCAGCTCACGAATCTCGCGCGGCACCAGTGGATCCTGGGGACGCTCCATCATCATGGCGCGCATAGCGAATTGGATGATGGCGCGCGGGAGGCTGGCGGGACTGGACGCAGACGCGCATTCACGATGTCGCGTCCATTGGTGATGCTGGGCGTCTTCAGCCTCCGGCCAGCACAACCCGCTGTGGCCCGACTTCCGCCTCGAAGCCCGACCTGATCTGCGCCTCGATTCGGAGGAACGGTGGACGGCGTTGGGTGTGGGACAGGTGAGTGGTTCGGCTCCCGAGGTGAAGCCTGGCACTGATTTTCCCACGGCGGCATGCCACCGCTGTTATGCACGCCGTGGCTGATCTGGTCGGCCGATCAGCCTCCTTGGGAAGTCGGCTGGAAAGGCAAAGCGAGCGGCGAACCTGCCAACCACTCCAGCTCGGCTCCCGAGATTGTCCGGCTATCCCTCACGAGGTCGGTCGCCGTAACGGCCCTGCGGACGAACTTCAGCCTCGCCAAGCGTGGGTCATCTCGTTAACCGTAGTCCCGTTCGATGGACCCGATTGAAACCCAATCGCTGAACAAATCGGCCACGCGGTCCCTTCTCGTCAACCCACTCCTCCTCGCGCGGGGCTGGAAGCTGCATGACCGCAGCCAGGTCCGCTTCGAAGTTCCCGTTGATGGTTACGATCCCACGCCCTGGAACGGCATCACCGACTACACGTTGTACCGGCCTTCCGCCGAGGTGCTCAGCGTCGTCGAGGCCAAGCGTGCCTCCCGTGACCCCCGCACCGCCGAGGAGCAACTTCGTCAGTACGTCACCACCCTCGCCCGACGTCAGGCTTTTGCGCCGTTCGGTTTCATGTCCAACGGCCTCAACACGTGGTTTTGGGAAGTCGGCCTCGCCCACCCACGTCTCGTGGCCGGGTTCTTCACTCCGGCCGACCTGGAGCGGCTCCTCTTCATTCGTCAGAACGGCCAACCCCTTGCCTCCACCGCGATCAACACCTCCGTCGTGGACCGCCCCTACCAGCACGAGGCGATTCGGCGCGTGTGCGAGGCGTTCGAGCGGGGTCTGCGGCGCGCCCTGCTGGTTATGGCCACAGGCTCAGGCAAGACTCGAACGGTCATGGCGCTCATTGACCTTTTCCTTCGCGCGCATTGGGCCCAGAAGATCCTCTTCGTGGCCGACCGTGACGCCTTGGTCGAACAGGCACTCAACGACGGCTTCAAGACCTTCCTTCCGCACGAACCGCGGGTCCGTATCCACACCGCCAACCTCGACACCGACAAGCGCCTCTACGTGGCCACCTTGCAGACGATGGGCCGCTGCTTCGGGAAGTTCAGCCCCGGCTTCTTCGACCTCATCATCTTCGACGAAGCCCACCGGTCCATTTTCAACCGCTTCACCGAAGTGATCGAGCACTTCGACGCCCGGATGATTGGCCTCACCGCCACGCCAGCAAACTTCATTGATCGCGACACCTTTCGCACGTTCGCCTGCGAGAACCAGACGCCCACGTTTCTCTACACTTACGAGCAGGCGGTCGCGGAGAAACGCCTCGTGGATTTCCGCCTGTACCAAGCCCACACCGGTTTCCAGCGCACTGGCATCCACGGCGCCAACCTGAGCGAAGAGGACCGCAACGCGCTCATCGAGCAGGGCCTTGATCCAGACCAGATTGACTACACCGGCACCGACCTCGAAATCCTCGTCAGCAACAAGGATACGCTCCGCCGCCAGTGGGAGGAGATCATGGAGCACGCCCTCCTGGATCAGGGCGGCCAACTCCCCGGCAAGACCATCATCTTCGCCATGACCCGGGAGCACGCGGAACGCATCCGCGACGTGTTCGAGGAGATGTACCCACAGCACGTTGGTCTGCTGCAGGTGATCCATTACGGCATGGAGCGCGTCCACGACGGTCCCTACGGCGACGGCCTGATAAGCAAGTTCAAGAAGCAGGACAAGCCGCGCATCGCTGTCTCGGTGGACATGCTCGATACCGGCGTGGACATCCCTGAAGTCGTGAACCTCGTCTTCATGAAGCCGGTTCAGTCGCGCATCAAGCTCTGGCAAATGATCGGCCGCGGCACGCGTAACCACGAGGCCTGCCGCCACTACGACCGACTGCCCGACGGACGCAAGACGGAGTTTCTAATCCTCGATTTCTGGCAGAACGACTTCGGCCGGCAGACCGATGACCTCGTACCCTCGGAGATGCCGGTCCTCGTTCGAATCTTCAACACCCGCCTCGACCTGCTCGAAGCCACGCTGCTCGACCGTGCGTCGTTCGCCCACTCACAGGCGGCGCTCGATTGCCGCACGATGCTCGACCGCATCCCGAAAGGCTCGTTCCCAGTGCGCAAAGTATGGCACGAGGTGGAGCCCGCCTGGACCGACAGCTTTTGGCTCCACGTCACCCGCGAGCGTATCCAGTTTCTCCGCCTCAAAGTGGCGCCGCTCCTGCGTTTCGCGGCCAACGTGGACGTCGCCGCCGAGACGTTCACCAATAAGGTCGAGCGGTTGAAGCTCCAGATTCTCCAGGGGCGTCCTTCCCCCGAGCTTCTCGAATCTATCGCCGACGATGTCAGCCGATTGCCCGGCTACGTGCACCAAGACTCCGGGAGGCAATCCGCGATCAAGACCATCCTCGATGCTTCGCTCGCCACCGCTACCCCACAGCAGCTCACGCAAGTCATGACCGACCTCGCGGGTGAGATGAGAAACCGACGCGAGCGTCCCAGCGCCTTTCTGAAGCTCGACCTCCCCGACTTCGTCGCCGCCAAGGGCGACCTGATCGTCAGGCCCAGCAGCCCGCCCGTTCACGTCGAGGAGTATCGCCGCCGCGTCGAGCAACGGGTCCAGGCCGTTGCCGATCGTCACCCGGCACTCGCCGCCATTCGCGAAGGCCTCGAGCCGACCGAAGCGCAGTTGCTTGACCTGGAGCGCGTCCTTCAGCGCGAACTCACCGGCGGCGAAGTCGGCCTCTCGCCCGATCTTATCCGAAAAGCCTACGGCCTGCGCATGGACTCTCGCCTCGGCTTCCTTGGCTTTGTGCGCCGCGTCCTCGACCTCGACGGCGTCCCGGACTACGAGGCCGTGGTGGCCCGCGGCATCCAGGACCATGTCGCCAGCCACCACTACACCGGGGACCAGATCCGCTTCCTACGCGCCGTGCAGGAGGTATTCCTTGCCAAGCGCCGCCTCACCGAGGCTGACCTCTACGAGCCGCCCCTGACCATCTTCGGCCGCAACGCCGTCGAGAAGTTCTTCACCCCGGGCGAAATCCGCGAGATCGTCGGCCTCACACGGCGTCTGGCCGCCTGATTCATGCTCACCGACCCTCAACTCCGCTCCAAGGTTGACGCCCTCTGGGACAAGCTCTGGTCCGGCGGCCTCTCGAATCCCCTCGACGCCATCGAGCAGCTCTCCTTCCTCATTTTCCTCAAGCAACTCGACGAGCGCGAGCAGGACGCCGAGCGCGCCGCCCGTCTCCGCGGCAAGAAGGCGGATCCCCTCTTCCCCAAGACCGACGACGGCCAGAAACTCCGCTGGTCCCACTGGAGCCAGCTCCCTGCCGACCAGGCCCTGCGCCAGGTGAAGGACCAGGTCTTCCCCTTTCTCAAGAACCTCGGCAACCGCGCCGGCTCCTTCGGCGAGCACATGGCCAACGCCGAGTTCAAGATCAACAAACCCAGCCTGCTCATCGAGGCCTGCCGCGCCATCGAGGGCCTCGACATCTCGAGCCAGAACCAGGACGTGCAGGGCGACCTCTACGAATACCTGCTCAGCAAACTGAACACCGCCGGCACCAACGGCCAGTTCCGCACGCCCCGCCATATCATCCGCATGATGGTCAAGATGCTCGACCCGCGCCCGGGCGAGCGCGTCGGCGACCCCGCCGCCGGCACGTGCGGCTTTCTCGTCAATGCCTGGCAGCACCTCCTGGAAACCCACACCGACCCGCGCGACCTCAGCTTCGACGAGGAGGGCTACCCGCACGGTCTCACCGGCAGCCGCCTCGCGCGCGAGCATTGGGAGTTCTGCCAGACCCGGGCCTTCACCGGTTACGACAGCGACTCCGGCATGACCATGCTCCGGATCGGCAGCATGAACTTGATACTCCATGGCCTCACGTCGCCCCGGTTCCACTACGCCGACACCCTTTCCAAAGCCTTCAACGAGGAGCGCGCCTACGACCTCGTCCTCGCCAATCCGCCCTTCAAAGGCGCCATTGACGCCGCCGACGTCAACCCGTCGCTCCCGGCCAAGTGCAAGAAGACCGAAATCCTCTTCGTCCACCTCTTCCTGCGCCTGCTCGAAAACGGCGGGCGCGCCGCCGTCATCGTGCCGGACGGTGTCCTGTTCGGCTCCTCGAACGCGCACGTCGAAATCCGGAAGAAGCTCATCGAAGAGAACCGGCTCGACGGCGTGGTCTCGATGCCCAGCGGTGTGTTCCGGCCGTACGCGGGCGTCTCCACCGCCGTGCTCCTGTTCACCAAAGGCGCCAGCACGCAGCGGATCTGGTTCTACGACATGGAGCACGACGGCTTCTCGCTCGACGACAAACGCCAGCGGGTGCCTGAGAACGACATCCCCGACCTGCTCGCCTGCTGGCAGCATCGCCACGACCCAAAATTCCAGAAACAGCGCGCCGCACGCCTGGCCGACCTCCAGCAGCAGATCGCCCCGCTGAAGAAGGAACGCCTCGACCACCACGCCCTCATCCACCGCCTCAAGTTCGAGGAGGTAATTGCGGCGAGCGCCGCTTCCTCCTCCCTCGCCCCATCGGATGGGAAGATGGCCGAGGTGGTGGGCGGCCGTTCCCCTCGCCCATCGGATGGGAGAGGGGGCCGGGGTGAGGGAATCGCCGCCACCGCCCGCACCGCCCGCGAACGCGCCGAGGTCGAGCTCGCCGAGCTGCAGTCCCGCATCGCGCCCCTCGAAAAAGAAATCAACCAGCTCGGTCGCCAGTTCTGGGTGACCAAGGACCAGGTCGCCAGCCAGGGCTACGACCTCTCGGCCAGCCGCTATCGCCAACTCGAACAAGACGAGGTCTTTTACGAAAGACCCACGGTCACGCTGGAACGTCTGCGGGAGTTGGAGCGTGTCGCCGGGAGCGAGGTGGAGACCCTGGCGCGGATGCTTGCCGGTGACCCGCGAGATGCCTAGATTGCCATCCGCGAAGCGGATTACCGCGCTCCAGCAGATGCTTGCCCGCCCATCCACCGAGCGGTAGTTTCCACGCCATGAGCAAAGCCGAGATTCTCGCGGAACTGCCCAAGCTCAAGACCGAGGAACTGGCTGAAATCCAAGCCAGGATCGAAGAACTGGCCGTCTATGGTCCTGACGGCTGGCTGGTTGACGGCGAACTGACTGAGGCCGAGAAGCGATTGATTGAGGCGCGGCTGGACGACGCAGAGAAACATCCCGAAAGATCAATTCCTTGGGCGGAAGCCGAGGCGCGACTCAAGGCCCGCTTCGGCGAGTGACCTATCAACTCGACATTCGCCCGGACGCGCTCGCCGATATCGAGGCCGCCGGGCTTTGGTACGACGAACAGCAACCCGGCCTGGGTGCGGATTTCTGCCGGACTATTCGGCGCGCCATCAACACCCTCCCCGACAATCCCCTGATTTACCGCACCCGTGAGTGTCGCCGGAATGTCCGCTGGTTTCTGCCGCCGCGATTTCCGTATCGCATTGTTTACCGGGTGAAAGGCGACTCGATCACGGTCGTCGCCGTCATCCACGCCGCCCGCCATGACCGCGAGTGGAAACGCCGTCTTTGAAGCCTGCCAATGACGCCCTGGAAGGGCGACCGACAATAGCCCAAGGCAACGCCCTGGGACCAACGCCCCAAAACATCCCCAGCCCTGAAGGGGCGACACAACCCTGATGATGCAATCTCAGCCACCGTGAAGACGCGCACGATCCAACTCGGCGAGATCATGCCCGCCAGATCCGGCTCCGTTGATCCGTCCCGCTTCCCCGAAGAGCCTTTCGACCTGTACAGCATCGCTGCATATGACCAAGGCCAGCCCGAAACACGTCTTGGCCGCGAAATCGGCTCCGCGAAACAAGTTGTTCAGCCGGGCGACGTTCTGCTCTCGCGGATCGTCCCTCACATCCGTCGTGCGTGGGTGGTCGGTGAACAGCGCGGCCGGAGAATGATCGCCTCAGGCGAGTGGATGGTCTTCCGTGGTGACAGGTTTGACCCCTGCTACCTTCGCCACGCCCTGGTCACGGATCTTTTCCATGGCCGGTTCATGCAAACTGTGTCGGGTGTTGGCGGCTCATTGCTGAGGGCACGCCCAGCCCAAGTCGCTGATATCGAGATCGCAATGCCTCCCTTGCCCGACCAGCAGCGGATCGCGGGGCAATTGGAGCAGGCGGACCGGCTGCGCCGCACCCGCCGCTACGCCCTCGAACTCGCCGACACTCTACTCCCTGCCGCGTTGCTTCAACTCTTTGGCGATCCGGCCGACAACCCGCGCGGCTTCGACCGCGTGCAAGTCGAGCAACTGTTCCCTCCAGACCGCGACGGCGCCAAATGCGGCCCCTTCGGAAGCGCACTGAAGAAGCACGAATACGTTCAAACCGGGGTTCCCGTGTGGACGATGGACTGCGTCGGCGACATGGAGTTTCGCGAAGACCGTTGCCTCTTTGTCACCGAGCAGAAGTTTGAAGAACTCCGCGCCTACGATGCGCAGAACGGCGACATCCTCGTTTCCCGCGCGGGCACTGTCGGGCGAATGGCAATTGTGATGACCAAGCACCCTCGCTCCATCATTCACAGCAACATCATCCGCCTGTCCCTCAATCCGGCAATGATCTTGCCGATCTACTTCGTTGCGGTCATGACATGGTTCCCGGAGCGAGTAGCGCGCCTGAAGCGCGGACAGGAGGACGCTTACACCTTCATGAGCACCGGAACGCTCGGCGCCGCCTTCAGTGGAGCCACCTGAAATGCCCGCCCCCCTCACCGCGATCCGATTCCACCGCCCCATGTCCGTCAGACGAACTGGCCCGTGTTTGCTTGGCTGCGTGTCGGACGATGGCGGCGAGATTGAGGTGGTCGTCAAGTTCAGCGCCGGGTGCGAGATGAAGAACTTCGGCTCGAGGAAGCTGCCACCCGGCTTCGCCACCATCCCCAAGGAGCGGCCGATCCCCCACGGTCTGCGGGGGGCCGCCATGGAGATCCTGGCGTTCGACACGTTCATCGCCAATCCGGACCGAACCGTGGACAACCCGAACTGCCAGTCCAACGGACGTGAGTTCGCCATTTTCGACCACGAGCTGGCATTCTTCATGGACGGCATTCTGGGCTGGAAGCCGCCGTGGGAGCGCAGCGGGGTCCAGTTCCCGAAGGGGCTGCCGCCCAAGGTGCGGCACGTCTTCTTGGAGGAACTGCGAGGGCAGGAGGTGGACTTGAGCCGGCTGATGGGCGCGTTCGAAGCCATCTCTCCGGCGCGGCTCACCGAGTATCGTGCGGCCCTCCCGCCGACCTGGGTGGGGGATGGCGCTCGCGTTGACCAGGTCCTGCAGTACATTGAGGCGTTGCAGGCGAACGCCAAAAAGGCTATTCAGCACTTTACCGAAACACTGCGATGAAAACCGCCTACACGTACACGGTGCTGCGCTACGTTCACGACATCGCCACGGGCGAGTTTGTCAACGTCGGCGTCGTGCTCCATGCCCCCGAGGCCCGTTACGCCAGCGCGCTTTGTCGCGCCACCTACGGGCGGCTCTCGAAGGTCTTTCCCGGCCTGGACGGGGAGGCCTTCAAAGGCATGATGCACTACGTGCAATCCCGACTGGAGGAGCTGGGCGATGGCCTGCGCGACGAACTGCCCTTGGGCGGACGCTCAACATCGGTGATGGAACTTGCCCAGAGCGTGCTGCCGCCGGACGACAGTTCCCTGCAATGGTCCTCGCCCGGCAGCGGCCTTTCCGACGATCCGTCGCGCACCTTGGAAGCGCTCTTTGACCGGCTCGTTGGCACCTACGACGAAGCGCCCGCCAAGGAACGGCGCACTGATGAGGAGGTCTGGCGAAAGTACCGGCGCAGCCTTGAAGCCCGGCAAGTCCTCCGGCACCTCCGGCCGCACAAGATCGCGGTCCAGGACGACGAGGTGGAATTCCGATACGCCTGGCGAAACGGCGTGTGGCATTGTCTGGAACCGGTGTCCCTGGACCTGAGCTCGGGCGACAGCATCCGCGAAAAAGCCCATCGGTGGCTGGGCCAGATCATGAGCGTCAAGGACGCCCCGGAACGGTTCAAGGTGTACCTGCTCCTTGGCGAACCGCAGCAGGCAACGCTGCGACCAGCCTTTGACCGCGCCGTCAGTATCCTCCACAAGCTGCCGGTCGAGAAGGAAATCGTCCGAGAGGAGTTGGCGGGTGAGTTCTCGGAGCGTTTCGCTCGTGAAGTGGAGACGTACGCGGCGAAGTAGCTCGATGAGGCTTCACGGCTTCGCCTGCCCGCCGAGCCGACGCCGGATTGTCTGACTGACGTATGCCACACCGGCCCCGCTTCGAGTGTTTGTTCACCTACGACTTTCGCCCGGCTGGGCAGGGCTTGTTTACCCGCGGGGAGCTGCAGTTCTACGACCGGGGGACCGACAAGCGCCGATTCCAATGGGTTTATGACTGCGGGTCCGAAAACACTCGGCCATTGCATGGGCAAGTAGATCTCTACCGCCGCCAATTGCCAGAGCCGAAGCGTCTCGACTTGTTGGTCCTGTCTCACTTCGACAGGGATCATCTGCGTGGGCTGGGGCGCTTGCTCAACAGTCTACCCGTGTCCCACCTGGTGCTTCCGTACGTAACGCCTGGGCAGTGGATGCTGCTGGCCTTGGCATCTGGTCCAGACGACCCGGACTGGCTTCGGTTTCTGGTGAATCCCGTGGCTTACCTGACCGCCCTTCCCGGGGCCCAGATTGGCTCGGTGGTGGTCGTCTTGCCGAGCGACGATCCCATCGCGCCTCCTGAGGAACCCCCTGCAGAATCGCCGGGTCCCAACACGCCGCCGGCGGTCTTCCCCGACCTTTCGCCGCCTGCGAAAGATGTGTTTGTGGATGATCCCGATCTCATCCTCGAAGGTGCCGCGGGACATGTTCAGACCACTGCCGCGCAACGGCCGGTCGAGGTCCTTGGTCTCTGGGAATTCGCCTTCTTCAACCGCCCACGTCCCGAAATGGAGCCAAGACTGGGGTCCCGGATTCAACCACTCTTCGATGAATTCTATCGGCGCACGGAAAGGGACCGCGACTACGTCGGGTTCGTCCGCCAGTTGCGTGGAGCCTACGAGGGTGTCTTTGGTGCAACGGCGGCGGGCCGGAACGAAATCTCGCTCGTCACGTACACTGGGCCGGTCTCGACTCGGCTGCACGCCGCCTCGTACCGATCCCGCGACCACGGCCACTACCCTGCCTCTGGTGAGTCTCGCAGCCCAGCCTTCGGGGCGTCGCAAGATGCGGAAGGCGGCAAGGTCTCGTTGCTGTACACTGGGGACATCACTTGTGATCGTGCCACCACAGCTCAATTCGATCATCGATTCTCAAGTCAGCGGCTGCCGCGGCTTCGTTTCCTTCAGGTACCGCATCACGGCTCACGCCACTCCTGGGAAGTCGGCCAAGCTGCTCTGTGGCCGCATGAATGGAGCGTGATCTCAGCAGGGCTCAACAACTCTCACGGACATCCTGCGCCGGAAGTCATCGAGGAATTGAGCGCACGAGGCCCCGTCGTGGTAAACGAACTGCAAGGCGCTGCGTGGGGTGGGCGCGTTGCCTGGAGGGTGAAGTGAGTGCGGGTCCGTCCGGCCAAACGGTCGGCTGGCTCGCGCTGGTCACCATGTTGCTGCCCTGCGGCCTGCCGGCGGCTTGCGCGGCCACCGTTCGACCTGCACCGTCCCCCACGGTCTATCCTGACGGCCGGCCGGCCGCACGGTATCGCCTCGACGCCCAGGATTATGGGCCGGTGCTGCGTCACGGCGGAGGCCCAGACCGTTGCGATGAACTCGGACGGAAAGGCCAGGAAGACTCGGCGTCCGCCGCATACGGCGTGACCTGCTTCGACGGCATGGCCTGGCACATGTTCTACCTCGGGACACCCAACACCACGCCGGCGCCGGATTACATCCCCGCCTTCCCCTACCTGACGCTCAAGGCCCGGGCGGCTTCCCCCGCGGGCCCGTGGAGCAAGCAGCCGGACGTGATCCCGTTCCGCCCCAAGCCGGGCACCTACTACTCCGCCACGGCCAGCCCCGGGCACGTCATCGCCCACGACGGCGGCTACCTCATGTTCTTCAGCGCCTCGACCGATGCCCCGATCCGGCGGACCCTGGGCATTGCCCGGACGAAGGACCTCAATGGTCCCTGGCAGCTCGATCCCGAGCCGATCGTTCCTTTGGCCGAGCAAGTGGAGAACAGCTCGCTCTACTACGAACCGGTGAGCCGAACCTGGTGGCTGTTCACCAACCACGTGGGGCTGCGGGACAGTCTCGAGTACACGGATGCGATCTGGGTTTACTGGACGACGAGCCTCGACCGCTGGGATCCTGTGCACAAGGCCGTGGTCCTGGACTCGAAAAACGGCAACTGGTCCCACCATATTATCGGCCTTCCGTCGGTGGTCCAGGTGGGTCGCCGCCTGGCGATCCTCTACGACGGCAACGCGGCGGACCCGATGCCCACGGGGGTCAAGAGCCACATGAACCGCGACGTGGGCCTGGCATGGCTGGACTTGCCACTGGTGACGCCGACAACCCGATAACGCGTCCACGATCATGACAAACCGACCTCTTGGCAAAACCGGCTTCGGCGCCTCGATTCTTGGGATCGGTGATCTGGCCGACCGGGCGGCCTCGCTGGATACATGTGTCGCGACGCTCCGGCGGGCGGTGGATTTCGGGTTGAACGTCGTGGACACGGCCCCGGGCTACGAAAACGGCTACAGTGAACAGATCGTCGGTGCGGCGCTCAGAGGGCGGCGCGATGGGGTATTCGTCATTGATAAGGTTGACCACCTGGACCAACCGGTCGGCCCGCAGGTGGACCAGAGCTTGACCGCGCTCGGGATGGAAGTGGTGGACTTGTTCGTCTTCCACGCTGTCTCGGACGTTCCAAGCTGGGACCGAATTGCCGAGGTCGCGATGGCGGAACTGGCCCGTTGTCAGGCGGCCGGCAAGGTGCGGTTCCGCGGCATATCGAGCCACAACCCGGAGGTGCTGCGCGCCGCGCTAGTGAGCGGGCTCTGCGACCTCGTCATGTTCCCAGTCGGACCGTTTGTGGACCGTCGTTATGTGGACGAGATCCTGCCGCTCGCGCGCCAGCATGACGTGGGTACGGTGTGCTTCAAGACCTTCGGCGCGGGCAAGCTGCTCGGCGACACGACGGGCTACAACCAACCTCTGCAGCCGCGGCCGAGGGGCAAGTTCAGCTCGGGTGGTCAGACCCCGGCGGAGGAGCCACAACTCCCGCGTCTGAGCGTTGCGGACTGCCTCCACTACACGTTGACGTTGGACCCGGACGTGGCGCTGCTGGGCCTGAGCTTCCCGAACGAGCAGGACGCGGTCCTCCAGGCACTCTTGGAATTCCGGCCCCTCTCCCGGGAGCAAATGGAGGACATTCGTCGCCGGGCAGCGAAGGCGGTGGCAGGCAAGGGCGCGTGCTGGTGGAACCCTGGAGCTGCATGATCAGGATGAAATCGCTTCGGCGCGCCTTGTGCGTCCTGCCCGCTGCGTTCTGCCTGGTCGTGGAAACCGACCTCGACAACGGGAGGGGAGCGAAGTCCATCCCTGATTTTGCCGCCGCCGGTGTTCGCCGAGCCGAGTACCGCGCGGAGTTGGAGCGGTTCCGCAACGAGTTCGGCGGCACCCGAGCGTTGCCGGCGCACCCGTTCTTCCTGTTCGGGATGGGCCTGCGACCGAAGTTCCTCTACAAGGCGGGCACCCTGATCCAGGCAGAGTCGGGCGCGGTGTTCCGCCAGTGGGAGGGGGCTGAGGAGATGATCGTGCCTTCGGATTGCGCGGTCGTCTTGCGCACGAAGACGGGCGACATCGTCCGCTTGCAGGAAGACGAGCGGGGGCTATGGATCGAAGATCGGGCTGGTCGGGAGCGGGTGCCGGGCACGGACCGGCCCGTGCGCCTGCCGCGCTTCGACGGATTCCGGTTCCCGCAGGTCATGCGCGTGTTGCACCAGGAGTTGCTCGTGAACGTCACGCCCGCGGGGCCGGTCCCGAACGTCTTCGTGTACTCACGTCCGTGGTACCGCGACGGTGCCATGATGGCGATGGCGTTTGAGCGCACGGGCAACCTGGCTGTGATCCGCGACTGGATTCTCGGTCTGTGCGAGCCGTACGACCGCAACAACGCCGGCGAAACTGAAGCGGACAATCTGGGCCAAGCTTTGTTCCTGGTGTCGCTCGTGTCGGATGCGCGGCACCCGTTGGTGGCGAGCGTCCAGGCCGAAGTGCAGAAGTTCGAGGTGGTGCAGGGGACGAATCGTTTCATTCGAGGCCGCTCCGACTTCGCCGAGCATCCCGTGTATCAGACCAAATGGCTCAAGTACGGGCTGCGGTCCCTCCACTTGCCTGACCCGTTCACAATACCACGGATGGCTGACGGTTACTCCGCGCTCTTCTGGATGGACTATCGAGACGCCCATGTTCCAGGCCGCGACGCCGACGACCGCGCGAACTACCCATACCTGGGCTGGGCGTGCGACCATTTCCACGGCCAGCGACGCAGCCCGATGAGCGACCGGGATTATCCACTGACGTGGGAAGCCGAGGCCAGCCAGGCGCGCTACCAGGGGATGGCGTTGGTGTCCGACGAGTATGTGACCCGGAAGCTCGCCGCGCCGCACACCTGGCATGCGGCGGAGGTGTTCCTCTACCTGTTCGAGTCAAACCAACCTTGAACGCGCGACCACGCCGACGACACGGCCAACCGACTGACCCCCATGACCGTCCCCGAGATCCTCAAAGAACTCGAGCCCTACACGGGGCGTTTTCCCATGACCGCCATGCGGGCGGCCATTGAGCAGCGCGAGGCCATCACGCCGGAGTTGTTGCAGGTCCTGGATACCGCCGCCGAGAACCCCCTCGAGTTTGTCCGGCGCCAGGACTACATGCTGCACCTGTTCGCGATGTACTTGCTGGCCCAATTCCGGGAGACCCGCGCGTACCGTCCGCTGGTCCGGATCTTCAGCGCACCGGGTGAAACCCCGTTCGACTTGGCGGGCGACACCGTCACCGAGGCCCTGAACCGAATCCTCGCCTCCGTGTACGACGGGGATCCCATCCCGCTTGATTGCCAGCGCCATCGCCGAGATGGAGTGGTGGCACGCGTTCCACAGGGACGAGACCTGGCATCAGCGTCGTCGCGCGACCGCGATTCCCGCAAGGGACCCCAGCAGACCGAACCCCGCTGTGGCGCGCCCAGCGAAGCCGGGGCGGAACGACCCGTGTCCCTGCGGCAGTGGTCGGAAGTTCAAGAAGTGTTGTGGAAAGAACTGAGGCGTATCGTCCCGCCGCCCGTCAAAGCAGCCGACGGGGTCCGGACGCGCGGAGCATGTCGTCAGGCCGGCATCCTCAGTCCCAGCGTCTCGAAGTGGAGCAGCGCCTCGGCGTTGCCCTTGGCATCGTCCACCGGGTAGTGCGTGTGACGCGTACGGCGGAACTGCTTCCACTCCGTGGCCTACAGAAGAACCAACTGCTGCGTCGTCGGCTCTCGCAGGTTGCTGACGCCCAGACCGAGCAACCGCAGGGGCCGTCGCACCAGCCTGTCCCTGCCCAAGAGGAAACATGCCAGCCGGTAGATGTCCCGCGCCTCCGCAATCGGCTCCTCGACGGTGAGCTGGCGCGTCAGAGTCGTGAAGTCCCCGTAGCGCACCTTGACCTGGATCGTATGCGCCGCCAGGTGCCGACGCTTCAACGTCGCCGCAATGTCCGCCGCCTGGGCCCGCAAGCAGGCCCGCAGCACGCCCCGGTCGTCGGTGTCGCGCAGGAAGGTCTCCTCCCCGCTGATGCTCTTGACCTCCTCGCCCAGCTCCAAGGGACGCTCATCCTCGCCGAGGGCGAACTGCTTCAGCTTGGGCCCAAACGACCCCACCAGCGCCCGCAGATCGCCGCCGTAGTCTTGGAGATCGCCCACCGTCCGGATGCCGACGCGCTGCAGCACCTGTTCCGTGACCTGGCCCACACCGTACAGGACCCGCACCGGCAGCGGCCGGAGGAACTGCACCTTCTCCCGTTCGGACACCACGGTGAGCCCGTCCGGTTTCTGGAAGTCGCTGGCGATCTTGGCCAGCAGCTTGTTCGCCGCGATGCCAATGGTGGCGGTCAAACCCCGCTCGGACCGGATGCGCTCCTTCAACTGGCGGGCGAACGGCACGCACTGGACCAGGGAGGCGTCAGCGTCCTCCGCCTGGCAGCGGGCGGACAGGTCCAGATACGCCTCATCAATGGACATCGGCTCGATCACGGCGCCGGTCTCGGCCATGAGTTGCCGGATGAGGCCGGATTCCTCCTTGTAGCGGTCCATCCGGGGTCGAACGAAGACGCCCTGGGGGCAGAGGCGGCCGGCAGTGACACTGGGCATGGCCGAGCGGACGCTAAACTTGCGGGCCTCGTAGCTTGCCGCGGCCACGACGCCGCGCTGGGTAGGCGGGGCGCCGACGATGACCGGCCGTCCGCGTAACGCCGGCTTGTCGCGCTGCTCGACCGAGGCGTAGAACGCGTCCATATCGAGATGGCAGATGACGCGGAACATCGTGGAGTGATCCTGCCAGAACTCGGCGGGACCCAGAAGCACCGGGCGGCGCATCGTAGCCCATGGGCCAGCCGACGGTGGCAGGCGACGGACGATGAAGCGAGCTACGCATCGCCCATCGCGGCGAGCATCCGCGGTCAACGGGTCATCCTCTCCCTCACGCGCGAGGCCCTGGTCGCGCTGAAACCTGCCGACGGACAGGTGCTGTTCCGACACCGGTTTCGCCCCGCCCCCAACGCCTCGGTGAGCGCCGCCGCGCCGTTGGTGGTCGACGACCGGATCTTCATCTCTGCCAGCTATGGCGCGGGCGCCCGCCTGCTCCGCTTCACTGACAAGGACTCGGAGGTGGTGTGGTCCGGAGACGATTCCTTGTCCTGCCACTATGCCACGAGTGTGGAGCATCGAGGCTACCTCTACGGGTGGCACGGTCGTCAGGAACAAGGATGCGAACTGCGCTGCGTGGAGCTGCGAACTGGCAAGGTGCGCTGGAGCGAGGCGGGCCTGAAGGCCGGGTCGGTGACCTTGGCGGGCGAGGAACTGCTGCTGTTGACCGAGCAGGGCCTGCTGCTCCGAGCGCCCGCGACGCCGGAGGGCTTCAAGCCCACCGCTCACGTCCAGGCGCTGCCATTCGAGGCCCGCGCGTTTCCTGCCCTGGCTGACGGCCGGCTCTATGCACGAAGCCAGGACCGGCTGTGGTGTCTGGACCTTGCCAAACCATAGCGTTGGGTCCTTGCACGCGGCCAGACGGAGTCATGAATCCACGCATCGGCATATTCTGATTCAAGATGAGTGTCCCCCCAAACATATAAGTGGACAGTAACCACTCTCACATGCTAAACGTCTCGCACATTCGATGCGAACCTGCATGAACATTTTGGCCGCCAAGAGACCGACGACGGTCGTCGCGCAAGCGACACGTCGTGGAGGGTCGTGCGGTTATATGTTCCGCCTTAGTGCCGATCAGGGCCTGGGACATAACCCCCGGCCAGATCGCCGAAGGTAAGCAGGTAGAGAGCGTCCCGAGCGGACCAAGATTTACCAACCCTGCTTGCCGATGGTGAGCAGGGTTTTCTGTTTTCCCGATGCACCACTGAAAGCGAAACCGAGCAACGAAAGGACCGAGATGGTGAGTGAGACAAGACGCGACATCTAGCTGATGTCGGAGCTGCCAACACGAATTGGGACGTGGGAGAGCCGAGGTTCTCCGCCGGTGGGGTGTGCCCTCCGGTCGCCACGAAGCACGTCACGTGGGTTTGGCCCGGATTTACAGTCGAAGGGCTTCGCAGGAGGTGTGCCCCTAAACACCGAAACAACCGCCGTGAAACCGCGGGTTGGGATCGCGAGATCACCAAGAGGTGTTTGATCTTTGTTGAAATGGCGTGGGCCGGGAGCGCGGACGACGTGTTCCCGGCCCTTCGATTTTCTGCGGCTGTGATTTAACAGCAGAATGGCTCCCCGCCACGGAGCATGTCCGGGTGCGATTCCCGGCAGCCGCACCAGCGCCAGGCCGCGCGCCCGCTCGCGCTGCCGGGTCTCCAAAACCCAACCCGCTCGGGGCAGCACCGAGGCTGCCTGCCAATTCCAAGTCCCGAGTCCGAAATCCGAAGTTCGAAGGAATACCGAAATCCCAAGTGCGAAACCCGAAGCGGTAGGCGTGCTCGACGGTGCGTCGCTGTACCGGGGCAGTCAACCCACGGGCTCCGGTGATTCGGACTTCGAACTTCGAGCTTGTTTCGGACTTCGGCTTTCGTACTTCGGACTTCACTTGGGGTCGTGGCAGACAAGCAATGCACCTGCCCCGCAAGCAGGCCCATGCGGGAGCGTTACCCGCCGACTCCACCAATTTCGAAGGCAGAAGGATGAATGAAGAATGCAGAACGTGCCTCTGCGCGCTGGCAGCAGGTTCTACATTCTTCACTCTGCCTTCTCCATTCCTTTCACAGGGAAGTGTCCCGGCGGCCCGGCCGTAACCCGGGTGCCACCCAACAAGCCGGAAGCGACGACTGGAGCGTTACCAGCACTTCCCACCATTTGGACCCGTAGCTCAAACCAGCGGAGCAACCCGTTGTCTGCGGGAAGTTACCCGGGACGGTGCTGGTGCGAATCCAGCCTGAGCAGCCATTTCCCGGAAGGCAGGCAGATCCAAGCTGGCTGCACCTGTCTCGAAAACAGGACCGGCGCAAGCCGGGGCGGGGGCAGTACCCGCGCCTTCCGCCAGTCTCCGCTCCTCGAGCTGCCGCTCGACGGGCCAACTCAGAACCCAAAAATGGCAACCCATGCTCAAGCCCATGATCCGGTTCCCAAACCGTTTGCTCATCCGAAGGGCGTTCAAGCCGAACGCCAAACTGAAACCCGGACTGCGCCGACCGGGGGCGACCTACCGCCCCAGCCGCGCCGGTCCAATCCGAATCCCGTATGAAACTTGAACACATCGAATCGAAGTTCGCCGCCATGGGCGCGCGCCTCAAGGTGCGCGCCATCCCCTCGCGCTGGCAGCAAGGAGAACGGCATTGGCTGAACCCGGTGGATTATGCGATCGACATCCAACGCGATCGCCGGGGTGAGTTCTTTGAACTCCGCCTCCCCACCCATCTGGCCGAGGCCGTGGACTTCACTGTCCTCAACGCGAAGCCCGAGCAGCGCCACTTGCTGCTCCTGGCCCGCAAGGTCACCGACCAGCCGCAGACCGACCGTTTCCTCTGCGGCCACGACGAACGCCACTGGTTCGTCGCCGCGGTGCCCGGTCGCGTGTCGAACGTGACCGACGCGATGGAATCGCTGAAACCCGACGAGGTGCAGGCGGCCCAGGTCCGCGAGGGTCTGGACAACCGCCAGCGCCATCGCCGGCGCAACCCGGCGTTCCGCCGCCAGGGAGAGTGGTTCTTCCTGCCCGCCCCCGAGCTGGTCATCGAACCGGTCCGGGTGCTGCGGGACGAACCCATCCGCCGTGGTCGGGGCAAGCCGCACGAGGTGGAGGAGCTGGCCCGCACCGGGGGCACCCGCGTCCATGTCTGCTCCGAGTTCCCCAACGGCCTGACCGAGGGGGAATACCAGCAGTATGTGCGCGAACGTCCCGAGCGTGCCCGCATGGGCTGGCGGGTGATGGTGCGCGACGCGGGCGTGTATGCCCGTGGCGCGGTGCGTCACCCCGACCATGCGACGATCACGCTGCCGTGCTGGCACCGGGTGCTCATGAACACCGAGACCCAGAGCCGGACGATGGCCAACGTGGCGTTCCTCGATTAAGCCCCATCACTGGGAAGCGTTCCTTGTGGGCGCTTCCCGGTTCCCTCTCACGTCCCGCAGCTCATAAGCAGAGCGCCCGGTTGATAAGCGGAGGACGCCGGAGCGTTACCGGCCGGGACGACCAAGCTTTGCACTGGATGGTGTAGGCAGTCTGCACGCCGGTCTGAAAAGCCGGAGGTGTCGGTGCGATCCCGACTCCAGTGGCCATTGCTCCGGAAGTCCGCGCCGACACCCTGCATCCGCTCCCCCCACCATGAACACCACCCTTGAGACTGCCGTGCGCCTGATCGCTTCGCCGGGCGCGTGGATGGAAGGCGAAGCGCTGCGCCAGTTCTACGCCTGCGCCAACCTCGACGGCGTGCGGCAGGCGGTCGGCTTCCCGGACCTTCACCCCGGCAAGAGGGTGCCGGTCGGTGCCGCCTTCGTCACCGAAGGCCTCATCTATCCGCATCTGATCGGCGGGGACATCGGCTGCGGGATGACCCTCTGGCAAACCGATCTGCCGCGCCGCAGAGCCAAGTCGGAGCGGTGGGCCGAGTTGCCGTTCAGTCTGGAGACGCGCTGGGAGGGCAATCTCGGGGGCTGGCTGCAGGACAACCAACTGCCTTCCTCGCCTTTCGACGCTTCGATGGGTACGCTGGGCGGCGGCAATCACTTCGCCGAACTCCAGGCTGTCGAGGACGTCCACGACGCCGGCGCCTTCGCCAAGACCGGCCTGAACAAGGCCGACTTGGCACTTTTGGTTCACAGCGGCTCGCGCGGGTACGGCGAGTCCATCTGCCGTGCCCACATGGCAGAACACGTTACAGACGGCATGGACCCCGAGTCCGCGGCGGGAGAAGCCTATCGCGCGGAGCACGATCTGGCGTTGCGCTGGGCGCAGGCCAGCCGTGAACTCATCGCTCGCCGGTTCCTCGAGGCGCTTGATGCCGATGGAGGGCCGGCCTGGGACGGCTGCCACAACAGCGTCACGCCGGTCGAGGCCAACGGTGGGACCCTCTGGATTCACCGCCGGGGCGCCGTAACTGCCGGTGGCACCCCATTGGTAATCCCCGGTTCGCGGGGAGCATTGAGCTACCTGGTGAAGCCAGCGGGGCACGAGGCCTCGCATGCCTGGTCCCTGGCGCACGGTGCCGGACGCAAATGGGCGCGGAGCGAGACCCGTCTACGTGTCCGCGAACGGTTCCGTGCGACGGAGCTGATGCAGACCTCGCTGGGCAGTCACGTGATCTGCGGCGACCGCGATCTGCTCTACGAGGAAGCGCCGATGGCTTACAAACCGGTCGAGTCGGTCATTGAGGCGTTGCTGAACGCCGGTTTGATCCAGGTGATCGCCACGCTCCGGCCGGTGTTGACGTACAAGACTCGCGGCCTCCGCCGCTGAGCCGAGAAAGACGCCGCTCCCCAATAATCACAACCGCCCGTCGTTTACCGTTCGGGCGGCATTCATTTCTGTCCGTGAATGCAAAGCAGCCCGAGCACCCGGCCCTTCAAGCCGGCCCTAGTCGGTGCGAGTCCGACCACGGACGCCAAGCTCCCAAGGTGCAATCAGACTGCACGCCGGTTCGCGAAACCGGAGGTTCGTGGTGCAAGTCCACGTGGGAGCGCCAGATTTCAGGGTAGTGGTGTAACCAGCAGCATCTCGCCCTGTGAAGGCGACGGTTCGGGTGCAAATCCCGACTCCCTGACCAAGTTCTGAACCACGCCAGCAGCCTCTTGCCTGTCCGGCGGGATGGTCCTGCGTATTGGCCGGTTCAGTGCGGCAATGAACCGCCCTGTCGGCTCATCACCGACGCCATGGTAACAATAGTGGGTTCGACTCCCACATCGTCCGGACCGGAGGACTGGTGCCTGCGGGCACAACCCCACGGCGGCTTTGCGATCCCGCTCAACGGGCGGAATCCCGCCGCCCGAAGGTGGTTCTCCGGTTCCGGCAAGCTTTGAGAAAGGAAACCCCATGATCTACGAAATCCTGCTTCCTGCCATCGCGGTCGCCGTGGTGGTTGGCATCGCCCGTCATAAACTCCGCCATGAGTTCATCGTCAGCGAAGGCTCCACCGGCCTGCTTTACCACCAAGGCAAGTTCGCCGAGTCGTTGACTCCCGGCCGTCACGTGCGCTGGGGTCGGCACTTCAGCCTGGCGCCGATCGACCTGCGCCGAACCCTGATGACTATCGCCGGCCAAGACTTGCTGACCGCCGACAGTGTCGGCCTCAAGCTGAGCTTGGTGGTTGGCTACCAGGTCGCCGATCCGGTGAAGGCGACGCACGAGTCCCAGAACTGGATGGGTGATCTTTACCACGTGGCGCAATTGGCTCTGCGCACGGTCGTGAACGCCGTGCCGGTGGAATCCCTCCTCAGCCAGCGATTGGAGATCGGGGGCCAATTGCTGGCACGCGTTCGACCCGAGGCCGACAAGCTGGGGGTGACGGTCCACACCGTGGAGGTCAAGGACGTCATGTTCCCGGCCGAACTCAAGCGCGCCTTTGCCGACGTCCTCAAGGCGAAGCAAGAAGGCCAGGCGGCTCTGGAACGGGCGCGCGGCGAGAGCGCCGCGTTGCGGAACCTGGCCAATGCCGCCCGGCTCATGGAGGGCAACCCGGCTCTGCTCAACCTGCGCCTGATTCAGTCGGTGACGGCGGCGCAGGCTGGCGGCAACACCTTGGTGCTCGGCTTGCCGGGCGGGTTCGTGCCGCTGAAGAACGGCGGTCCCCGTCCCTCCGGCGAGTCTGTGCCCGAGCCGACCTCCAGTTGAACTCAACGTGAGCGGGTGCCTCGTGTATCCGCTTGCGCCTTCGATTCTGTCCCGTTGGCCGAGCACTTCAGGCGGCGGCCTGCAAAGCCGCAGAGACTAGTGCGACTCCAGTACGGGACTCCACCGGGCATAGGTGTTGAGAGATACACGCCGGTCCTCCAAACCGGAATACAGGGCGCGATACCCTGATGCCCGTCCATTTTCGCCAGAGCGTAGCCTAAAAGTGAGGCGCCTGCTTCGGGAGCAGGAGCAAGCGGGAGCGTTACCCGCCGCTCTGACCATTTTGGGCCTCCAAAGCGTAGCCAGCGACGCACGCCGTCGGTAGCGGCGAGAGAGGGGTGCAAGTCCCCTTGGAGGCTCCAGCGCGCAGCCGCTCAAGTGAGCCGCCACGCATCATAAGCGAGGTCCGGACGGAGCGTTACCGTCGGTTGCGACCATTTTGAGGTGCCGCTCAAGACGCAATCCTCGCCGTCCAGTGGGGCCTTCGGGCTGCAAGCATTGCAGCGATGCAGCGGCCTCTTAAACCGCAGAGCACGGGGCAGCACCGTGGCAGCCCACCAAGTTCCTGCCGGCGTGGCTCAGCAGCGACAGCAGCAGCTTCGTAAACTGCCGGGCATCATGCCCCACGGGAGTGCAAGTCTCCCCGTCGGCTCCACTCTTTAGGGGGAGAAGTCAGATGGAAGAATAGCGGAGAGGCCCCGCCGCGAAAGCGTGGCGCGTGTGCTTCTGCCTTCTGGTTCTGCCCTCGACCCTTTCCGCTCCCGTAGCTCAATCACCAGAGCGCGACGCTTCGAACGTCGGTGATGCAGGTGAGAGTCCTGCCGGGAGTGCCATTTGCGCCGCGTGTAGCCCAACCAGCCAGAGGCGTCCCGCTCAAGACGGGAAGGTTGCAGGTGCAACTCCTGCCACGCGGACCCGTTTCCAGGAATGTCAGCCGGACCAGCGCGCCGGGCCTGTCTGCTAAGCAGTGCGCTCCTCGGCATCCGGGGAGTGTGGTGCAAGTCCACGGCATTCCGCCATTGCTCGCGTAGCCCAACCAGCAGAGGCACGACGTCGAGAACGTCGCCAGCGCCGGTGCGAATCCGGCCGCGAGCACCACTTTCGCGGAGCCGAAGCCACCGCAGACCGGCACCGGACTTTTACTCCGGCGAGGTGAGGGTGCAACTCCCTCCGGCTCCACCAGATCATAGAGGAAGAAGGATGAATGCAGAATGAAGAAGCAACGCAGGACATTCCCACTGACGGCTTCTGCATTCTCCATTCTGCCTTCTGCCTTGTTCCAGCGTGCCGGGTCGTCTAACCAGCAGGACATCGCTCGCGCAGGCGCGGGACGAATGTGGTGGTGCGAATCCATCCCCGGCAGCCAGCCTTTCCCGCCCGATGGTGAAACAGGATCACGTCCGGCCTACATCCGGAAATCGAGGGTGCAACCCCTTCTCGGGCGACCAGCCTTCGCCTGTCGTGCTGCGGCTCGGCGGGGAAACTGCCTCGTGGCATAAGCAGCAGTGCGCCGGTCTCTGACACCGGAGGTCCGGGTGCGAATCCCGGCGAGGCGGCCACTTCCAGCCTTCAACAAAGATCAAACACCGGACCACAGACCACGGACCACTGACCGCTGACCGCTGACCGCTGACCGCTGACCGCTGACCGCTGACCGCTGACCGCTGACCGCTGACTATTGACCGCATGAGCGACATCCTGAACAAGCCGACCGTGCTGGTGCTCAACCGCAACTGGCAGGCGATCCATGTCCGCACGCCCGCCGAGGCGTTCTGCATGATGGCGACGAACGTCGCGACCGGCCTCGAGATCGAGGGCCAGGACCACATCCGCCCGGTCACTTGGGACGAATGGATCACGCTCCCGATCCGGCCGCAGGACCAGGCCGTGCACACGGTGCGAGGTTCGATTCGCGTGCCAACGGTGATCGTGGCGGTGAACTACGCCCGGGTGCCGAAGCAACGTCCCAGGTTCTGTGCCCGCACGATCCGGGAGCGGGACGGTAGCCGCTGCCAGTACACGGGCCGGTTGCTCCATCCCGACGAGGGCTCGATTGACCACATCGTGCCGCGGTCCCGCGGAGGCCCGGACTCCTGGGAGAACTGCGTGTGGGCAAGTCGCGAAATCAACACGCGGAAGGGCAATCGCCTGCCTCACGAAGCCGGCCTGAGGCTCCTGGCGCCCCCGCGCGTGCCGAAGGCGTTGCCCGTGACGAGGCTCATCCGCAACGTCCACCGCGTCAGCGACTGGAGGCTATTCGCGCAGGAATGTTAGGGTTCGTGGATGAAGCCGGTCAACTTCGCCGTGTTCCGTTTCACCGGATCCGGGAGGTCTGGCGGGACGGCGCACGCATCTGGCACCGGCGCGCCGGTGGCGCGAAGGCCGGCGACAACGGCCTTTGATTCGGCACCGGCAGGTGGTTAGTCTGTGGAGGCGCCTCAACACAGAACCACGATGAGATCCTATTTGTCCAACCCCCGATTGGCCGCCCTCCCTTTCGCGGTGCTGGTCACGTCCGCAGCCCTGCTGGCGACCCCGGCTCTGCTGCCGCGCGGGCACGCCTACTTCCAAGCCGACTTTGAGGGGACCAACGCGCTCCAAGGCTGGAACGGGGCTGCCCGGGTCGAAGGCGGGCATCCCACAGGACAGGCCTTGATCGTCGCGAGCGAGTCGAGCCGAACACCCCCAACATCGCTCGTCAGCGTGGTGCTGCCGGCGGAGGCGATGCGGGGTTACCTGGTGCGGGGCTCCGCGATGGTTCGGGCCGAGGACGTGGGTTCCCCGCCGAACTCGTGGAACGGCATCAAGTGCATGCTGGCGATCGAGACGCCCGACCAGAAGCTCTGGCCGCAGGCGGAAGTCGGAACCGGCACGTTCGACTGGCGTCGCGTTGGGTTCACCGTCCGCGTACCGACCAACGCCACGAAAGCAACGCTGGTCCTCGGCCTGGAACAGGTCTCCGGCAAGGTGTGGTTCGACGACGTGAACATCCGCGTCGCGAGGCCGCCGGTCAGCCGCGAAGTCGCGGCCCGCGCCGGCCCGCCCTTCAAAGGCCACGCGCTGCCGCGGCTCCGGGGCGCGATGGTCAGCCCGAACATTGACTCCGCCGGCCTGCGACTGCTGGGCCGGGACTGGAAGGCCAACCTCATCCGCTGGCAGCTCATCCGCCACGGACGTCCCGGCCAACCCTCGTCGCTGGACGACTACGACGCTTGGCTGGAGGGGGAACTGAAAAAGCTCGATGCTGCGTTGCCGCTCTGCCGGGAGAACGGACTCTACGTGGTCGTGGACCTGCATTCGCCACCCGGCGGCAAGGCCACCGTCAGCGGCTACGTGGGCTCGGACGACCGCCTCTTCACCAACCCGGCCTGCCAGGAGAAGTTCGTCCGTCTGTGGGAACGGATCGCGGCCCGATACAAGGATGCCCAGCCGATCTGGGGCTACGACCTCGCCAACGAGCCCGTGGAAGACTTCGTCGAGGACGGGTGCGATGACTGGCAGGCGTTGGCCGAACGGGCGGCCCGGGCGATCCGGGCGATTGACGCGACGCGGGCGATCATCGTCGAACCGGCGTCTTGGGGTGGGCCGGGCGGCCTCGTGGATCTGGTGCCGTTGTCGGTCTCCAACGTCGTGTACAGCGTGCACATGTACATCCCGCACGCCTTCACCCATCAGGGCGTGCATGGTGCCGGCCCTGCCTATCACTACCCGGGCATGATCGAGGGGAAGCTGTGGGACAAACCCCAACTCGAGGCGGCCCTGCAGCCCGTCATCGAGTTCCAGCGGACGTATGGGGTGCACATCTACATCGGCGAATTCAGCGCCATCCGGTGGGCGCCGGACGGCAGTGCCTGCCGCTACCTGAATGACCTGATCGCCATTTTCGAAGCCCACGACTGGGACTGGAGCTACCACGCCTTCCGCGAATGGAGCGGCTGGAGCGTCGAACATGGCTCCGACTGCGACCACACCCGACCGGTCGGCGAACCGACCGACCGCCAGCGCCTCCTGCAACGCTGGTTCAGCGAGAATGAGAAGCCGAACTGGTAAACGGGGGATCTCCCGGGTCCCCTTGGCGGGTGTGAAACCTCGAACCGCACAGATCCTGCGCCGCTGCCAGCCCGCCGATTTCGAGGCGGTGTACGCGATCATCCACGACGCGGCCCAAGCCTACCGGGGCGTAATTCCCCCCGACTGCTGGCACGAGCCCTACATGCCGCGCGAGGAGCTGGCCCATGAGATTCGGCAGGGCGTCGTGTGCTGGGGTCTGGAGGAGGCCGGTGTGCTGGTGGGGGTCATGGGATTGCAGCCCGTCAA
Source organism: Verrucomicrobiales bacterium (assembly GCA_015075445.1). Lineage (GTDB taxonomy): Bacteria > Verrucomicrobiota > Verrucomicrobiia > Limisphaerales > J093 > DSVZ01. The sequence goes on along the minus strand of JABTUJ010000025.1, from coordinate 54,529 downwards.
GGACGTGACCTTGATCCGGCACGCCTACGTGGCCAGCGCCCGACGCGGCGAGGGCATCGGCGGCAAGCGACCGTGTGCATGAAAGCTGAAGTCGCAGGGCCACTTCAGTCCGCTGCCTGCGGCGTGCGCCGGGCGTCAGTCAGCAGGGCCATTGGATACTGCCATTGGATACTGATTGCCCGAAATTGAGCCTCAACCGGTCCGCTTGAGGGCACCGCCACTGAATGTAAGCCGCTTGTGGCCAGCATTTTGTTCCCGTCGGTCGCTCTGAGTCCAATTGCGTCTAAATCCCCTGAAAGAACTACGAAGAACATGCCGTCAGCGGGCGGCTCGTCCACTCCAGTCCCGATGGGGCCAGCGCGGGTTGTCGCCCACCTGAAGTGGAATCGGCGACGCCGACCGTTAGCGTGGCTTGTCCGACTCACGCACATACCGCCGCCCTCGTCGGACCTCCCACGCGTACTCGAGCCGCATCACGGATGATACCCAGCTTCTGGGGCTGCCTTGGCGTCGAAGTTCACCCGTTTGCTCATTTCGAAACTGTGTTCCTGGCGCAAGGGCCCATAGACCCTCATCGCCAGCGCACCCCCATCCTTGTGGCCAAGCCATCGGCTAATGGTTGGGATGTCAACGCCCGATTCGATGCACACCGTGGCGAACAGGTGGCGGAAGTCATGATGCGTGAACGGGGGCAGCCCGAGTTTGCGACACGCCGAGCGCAGGCATTTCTTGGCGTCCTTTATCGGGCAAATGGGTTCGTCGGGCTGTGGTTCAGGCTGACGCGCCGACTTGATCCGCAGCAGAAGCTCACGGAGACCACTGGTCATGGGGATGGTTCGGGGCTCGCTATTCTCGGTACCCTTCTCTCCGCCGGTAATCGTGATGCAGTTCCGTTCGAGATTGATGTCAGACCACCGGAGCGATGCCGCCTCGGCCAGGCGACAGCCGCTGTAGGCGAGCAACTCGACGGGTCGGCGCCGTCATGCCCCTTACCCTGAGTCCCAAATGATCCGTTCGGATCACGGATGGCGCTGATCAGGTTCTGGAATTGCTACCGCGTGGGCACGTTGATCTGGGCCTGCGGAATGCGGCGGCGTGCGATGTGCCGCGCGGGGTTTGCGAGGAGGAGACCACGAGCGACGGCGAAGTCGAAAACCAGTTTCATCGTGCCCAACTCGTGAGCGAACGTCGACGCAGCGATGTGGGGTCCTCGATGCGTTAACCAAGCGTCGCAGGCCTTCGGGGCGAGATTCCGGATCGTGACGCCCTTGAAGTACGGCACAAGATTCTTGAGGCAGGATTCCCTTCGGGCGATTGAAGCTGGCTTCATGGTGTGTCGGACGCTGTCCAACCACTGCTCGGCCACCTCATCAAACGTTGCGCTACTGCCCTCCGACAGGGCCAAGTTCGAAACCTGCTGGCGCAGGTCGGTGAGGCGGCGACCGGCCAGGTGGCGGTCCTTCGTCTATAGGGACCGTCGAAACTGCTTGCCGCCCCTTTTCACGAGCGCGTAGTATGTTCCCGACGTTGCGTGGCGGTACAGGTTCTCGCCGACCCGATTGAAAGCCGGCGGAGAATGGCTTCCCGCCGTTTCGGATTGGGTAGCGATCATGGCGGGAGTCTAGGGTTACAGGTTGCGGTTGCAGGTGCAGATTGTGACCCACAGAAAAAGTGTCGTAAGTATTTGATGTATAGTTAGTTTGGCTGGGTAGCTCAGTTGGTAGAGCAGAGGACTGAAAATCCTTGTGTCGGCGGTTCAATTCCGCCCCCAGCCACCATTCCGATCTGCTTGGGGAGAAAGGGTCCAGACCTTGTCTGGCCCGAAGAACGTATTCCTGCCGCTTGCTCACCGTGGGTCATTGAGAAAAGCCAGTCAGGATGGAGGAACCTCCACCGAACGAACACCGGTCGATCCAACACGCCCTTGGGAACGTATCCGGCGTGCCAGACGTGGCCACACCGGCATCCCAAGGCGTCCGGCCCCAGGCACAACCACTGGGGCAGGGATCCGCCCCGCCTGGGGCACGATCCTCAGCGCCGGCTGCACCCGGCGGGGCGCTCGGTGATGCAGCATGCGAGGTTGTTGACGCGGGGCCGTCGGTGATCAGGGCAGCGCGAGCTGCAGCCGCACATAACCCTGCGCCGAAGGGGCGTCCGTGATCGGCACCCGACAGCGGACGCTGATCCACTCGGTACCGTCGCCGTTGTCCACCCGCCGGCTTTCGAGGACCTCGAACAACTCCTCGCCGCCAGCCCAGCGGACCCGGTCATCCAGGTGGTCGTTGTATTCCAGGCGATGGCGAACTCCGTCCACCCAGTAATCCCGGGCGGGATTGCCCACACCACCTTTGCGCTGTCGGTACGTGACCACGAGATACGGCACTTCCCGCAGCCAGGCCACGCCGGATTCCGCCAGGCGGGAGGCGGTCGGACCGCCCTCAAAGTCCCGGACGATGGGGTTCAACTGATGCGCATACTCCGCCAGGTTGTTGAAGCCGTCGGCGTCCGGATTGCTCTCGGGCGCCGCGTCACCGCCGGTCAAACCGAACGAGGCGATCCAGCGCGCGTACGTGTCCTGCACCCGGAGCCGGAGTTCCTGGGTGGAGGCGACGCCGTCTCTGCCGACCTCAACGAAGACGGTGAACTCGCCGGTCTGCGAGGGCCGGCCCGAAATCAGGCCCGTCGTGGGGTGGATGTGGAGCCCCGCAGGCAAGCCGTACGCCGCGAAGGTCGCGGGTGGCGCGGCGATGACCACGGCATGGGAGAAGTCCTCGCCCACGGTCCCGAACACGCGATCGACACTCACGATGCTGGGCGGGACCGGCACGGACGCGGCGGTCGTGGTGGTGAAGAAGGTCACGGTCGCCGGAGGTGACTCGAACCGACCGTCACTGACCGCAAAGGAGAGGTTGTCCTGGCCGGCGTTGAGGGGGCGATAGCGCCAGACGTCGCCCCGTCGCTCGAGCACGCCCCGCGTCGGCCCGGTGACGAGGCGGTACTCGAGGGGATCGCCATCCGGGTCGGCTCCGGACAGGCGGAAGTCCAGCGGATCCTGGGGGGTCAGGTCAAAGCGTGCGGGCGTGGCCACCGGCGGCTGGTTGGTGAAGCCCCAGGACCGGCTGTTGTTGGCCGCATCGGGATCGGGCACGAGCGGGTCGCTGATCACGGCGCGGAGGGTGTAGTGGTTGGCGCCGGGAAACACGTACGGCACTTCCAGGGACCCGGGCATGAACGGCGCCCAGTTGGTCACGACGGTGGAGGCCAGGAGGACTTCCGGTGCGTTCTCCAGAGTCAGGTAGAGCGACAGTTGGGCCTCGTTGGTCAGGCCACCGTTCCGGATCACGATCCGGATCAGGTTCAGCCGGTCGGTCTGCAGGCGGTTGGGCGTGGGCTCGAGCGGATCGCTGCCCGCGGGGCGGATGCGCAGGGAATCCTCAACCAGTGCCAAATCCGCCGCCGCCACCGGGCCGATCGAGACCTGGACAGAGGCCGAACCCGCCAACCCCGCGGCATCCGTGGTCGTGAAATCCAGCGTGTGTTCGCCGGCACTCAAGCGGACGAAGGGCAGGACCGCATTCGTGCCCAGCAGACCGTCTCGCGAGGAATGCCAAGCGCCCTCCGCGAGCAGGCCGTCTTCGAGGTCGAAGGCCTCGGCTGAGAGAAACCACTCCTGGTCGGATTCGGCGGCATCCCCGGGCTGAGGACTGAGGATTCGCACGGCGGGCGCGCGGTTCCCGACGCGGAAGCCGGTGAGTTGGGCCTGCGCCGACCGGAACGCATCCGCCGCGACCACCTTGAAGGACAAGTCCTCCGTGGCGGGCAGGTCCCGGGCCTCGAGCGCCACCGCCTGGTCGGTGGTCATCTCCCCGATGGGCACCCACGTGAGGCGACCGTCCGCGCTGTAGTACAACTGGTGGAAGACCGGCAGCGGTTTGCCGCCGACGCTCGGGCCGAAGTCGAGCGTGATCTTGCCGGTCAGGGCGCCACTCCCAGGGTTGGCCGCCAAACTCGGCTGGAAAGCGATCCCGTCGTCGGGGACCGAGAGAAACTCGAACCCCTGGAGTTCCTGGTCCGTAATGGCAAAGCGCGCGGTGGCGACCGGCACGTCCACTACCTGGAACCAGTCCGGGTCCACCGGTGACTGGGCCGGGTCGGGGAGGCTCGCCCTGATGGGAATGCGTGGCGTCACCGGCTGTCCGTCAGCGTCCAGGCACTCGAGGAGCTGCCACGTGCCGCGGTTGCCCTCGGTGAGGTTGAAGTCCTCGAGGCTCACGTCGCGGATGCGCACGGTGTCGGGGGAGGTGCGGTAGGAGTAGGCGAGTGAGTTGCGGTCCTGGTAGCGCCGCAGCAGGCCGGTGAAGAGGACGCGCCGATGTCCGGGGGGCGGGGGACCCATCAGCGCCATTTGTCCGGAACGGGGGATCTCGCTCGCGGCGCCAGCGAGCAGGGCACCCGACGCCGGTCGGGATCCGAGCAGCGGCCGCAGACCTTTGTACACCGCATCGAGGGAGGTGGGGATGATCCACTGCGGCGTCGAAGCCCCCATGAAGTCGTAGTAGTTGACCGTCGGACGCGGCGGCACATGGAGAATCCTCGGGATGCCGCCGTAGCCCAGGTCATTGAACAGGACGGCGCTCTGTACCATCGCCCCGTTCCATTCGCGGTAGCTGCCGTACTGGACCTGCGCGATGGGATTGCCCAGGTGATCGGTCGTCGTGAAGTCGTACTGCTCAGTGCCGAGGTAGAGCCCGAGGGTATGTCCCAGCTCGTGCAACACCGCTTCCGGGTTGTCCTCCTCGACCATGACCACCGCGGAGAACACTTCCAGGGCGGCGCCCGCGTTGTCCGACAGTCCCCACAGGCCGGTCAATGCCCTGTTGGGCACGACACACACCAGGCGGTCCAGCCAGCGTTCCGGCGGCCGGGAGGCGTTCCAGGCATTGAGGTAGCTCGACGCCGAGCGCGCGATCATGAAGGGCATCAGGTTGCCGCCGGCGATGGTGGTGGCGGCGCCCCGGAGGTAGCCGCGGCTGACGGTCAGGGGCGGCAACTGGACCACCGTGAATTCACTCCGCAGCAGGGGCCAGAGCGCGGGGAGCTCCCCTTCGAGCCGCTGCCGGGCGGCGCTGGAATCGGCCTTGGCCGTGATCCAGAACGGCACCTCGAGATTCACCGGCATCACGCCGAGACGCAGCCGGCGCCCGAAGCGGGGCTGGGGCTGCACTTCCGCCTGCCAGATGACGCCGTCCTTGGGCTGCCCGGCGTAGGCCGCGACATCCAGGGCTGTCATCTTCAACTCCAGCACCAGGTTCCTCGCCTCGGTCATCCATGCCGGGATAACGAAATTGAGCGTGCGTGCTTGATTATCGCTTCCCTCCTGGATGATCGGGTAGACCCGGCGGACGGCGAAAGATCGGGAGCCCCCGACTGGGTGGCCATTGCAGGTGAGCGTGAACTCGGCGGCGTACTCCACAACCGAGGTCTTCAAGTCGAGGCACACCAACAGGTCCCGGCCCTGCCGGGCCAGAAGCTGGCCACCCAGGTACGGACCCGGGCGCAGCACGTTCTGCCCGACCCGCGCCTCATTGACCCAGACCCAGGGATGCGGCCGGAAGGCATCGGGGAGATGCGTCGCGGCGCGCGTCACGCCGGAGAGAAGGAACTTCTCCTTGGGATCCACGAGCTCGCAGTACGCCCCTTTGACCTGCAACCAGCCCCGGTACGGTCTTCCCAGGTAATCCGGCCCGGAACTCGTGCCCCAGTAATTATCCGGCAGGGGCAGATCCCGCGGGCTTTGCACCGCCTGGAATTTGCCGAGAAAACTGTTGCGGGTGATCGCCGGGGGGCTGCCGGGGTCGAAATCCACCTCGAGGGGCACGGTGAACACGCTTTCCGTGATCGCCCCGTTGCCGCCCCCCGTCAGATTGGCGCTGAAGGAGTGGTGGAATTCGCAGTTGCGAATCGAGAGGGACTTGACCTCATGGATCCAGACCGGTCCCCGCAGGATCGAGTCGGTAATGGTCAGGCTGTCGCAGATGATGACCGGCAACCTGTCCAGCACGCAGTCCGTGATGGTGATCACCCTCCCCGCGAGATGGTGGATGTCCCCACCCCGGTAGCCCCGGAGGACCAGCGGTTTGTTCGGGTCATCGCCCGGCGCCGCCGCCGTCGCCTGGGACAGGTGGGCGATGATGAACCCGCAGACGCTGAAGACTCCACCTGTAACCCTGAACATCCAGTTAGTATTCATGAGATATACTATTGCGGCGATTCTGGAGCCCCCAACGACTCAGGCAACGGCTTTTCCTTTCCACCAGCCGGAATCTACTGGGCAACATACGTTGCGGTACGCATTGGTTGCCCCGCAGCGTGGCGACGGCGAGGAGGCGGCAGGCAACGCGGAGGCAGCCGCCACTCAGAAAGCCTCGGGGACAACCACGGCTCACCCTCGAACCGACCGACCACCCACCGCCTGTCCACGATGGGGATGTCGGCAACAGAGCGGCTCATGATCGCGACGGCTTTCGCCCCGGCCGGTCGGCCCTGCGGGGTGCTGGCGGCACTGCTTCTGTTGGCGGGAACGCTCACCTGCGCCGGTGTCCCCACGGACGTCGAGAACCAGGCTGCCGTCGCCACGCAAGCCTTCGATATCGTCGCCCGCCAGCGGGCTACCCTCACCGCGCCGCCGATCGCGATACCCACGCGCAAGGTCCCCGACGGCTCCTTGCTCGGCAACGGCGACGTCGGTGTCGCGATCGGGGGCGTCATCGAGCTCTCCGTGAAGGGCGATCCGGCCGACACGAATCCGTTTCAGCCCACGGATCTCGTCGGCGTGGACGTGTCGCTCTGGCCCGTGGCCGGCAACGAGTCCGAGACGGCGACGGGCAATCTCCCGGAGGGCTGCTGGGCGGTGCGGCGCTCTCAATCGAACACCAACACCCTCGCACTCGCGGCGGAACAGCCCGTCCAGGTGGCCGCGACGCTGGACCGCTTCGCCTTCGCGCTCGAAAGCCGTTCGCCTTCGCCGCACGACACCACGCTGTTCATCGAAGGTCTGCCGCCGGGTCCTTACACCGCGACCGCCGGCGCGTTCGTGCGCGCGTTTCAAGCGGCCGAGAACCGCGTGGCCAGAATCGCGCTCCCTGTGCAGCCCGGGCATCCGAATCCCTTCGCGTCTGGTTCACGGACCAGGATGGCTGTCAGAGCGGCCGGAACATAGGGCGGTTCATGGTCGCCACGTAGAGAACGCCGTTGCCGCCACCGGCGTCGTATGGATCGGCCGGCCCAGGTTCGTCGAGCCCAGCACCTCCTTGGTTCGTCCCGCCCGCAACACCCACAGCGTGCCCCGATGGGTGCCGACATAGACCTTGCCGTCGGCCACCAGCGTCGAACCCCAGACTTCCCCATCCAATTCCTGCGTCCAGCAGGCCCGCCCCGTGCGCGCATCCACGGCATGCAGCATCCGTCCCATGTCCGCGATGAAGACCAGCCCATCCTCCGTCACCGACGGCGTGGAGATGCAGTGGCGTTCGAGGGGATAGGTCCAGACCGCGGCGGTGCGGGTCACGTCGCCGGTGCCGGTCGCGTCGATGCAGACCAGCCAGCATTCTCGCTTGCCGTGCCAGGGGTCCCCGCCGGCGGCCACGTAGATGCGATCCCCGTGGAAGACGGGCATGCCCACGATGCTGCTGGGGCTTGTCCGGCGGTTGCCCTGATACTGCGAGATGTTCTCCTTGGGCGCGGCGGGGTCGCAGTCGAAGCTCCAGGCCACCTTCAAGCCCGCCGGTCCCGCGGTGGCGGGCGGCGCCGCAGAGAGCGCCTCGAAGGCGTACACCACGCCGTCGCCTCCGCCGTAAAACACCAGCGGCCGGCCGGCCACCACGCCGAACGAAGCCGAGGAGAACGTGCTGTGAAACACCCGCGCACCGATACCTGTGTCGTCCTGCGCCACCCTCCGGCCCGTGTGTTTGTCCAACACGACCAGGCCGGGCGCGCGCGGCGAGGGCCGGTGGCGATGCGTGTGGTCCACCCCGTTCGGGATGCTCACGTAGAGATGATCCCCCCGCACCAGCACCGAGATATTCGCCGAATCGTGCGGGTAGGCCTGCACTTCGCGCCGCAGGTCGGTCACCCAGAGGATGTCCCCGTCCCGTGCTCCCGGCGGCACCGGTTCCTCGCCGGGGGGCGCGGCGTGACGGCTCTCATCGCGAAAGGGACCGTCGTTGCCATCGGCCAGGCCAGCGAGGTCCAGACACATGACCTCGGCGCGGTTGTTGACGAGGTACACCCGGTCGCCGTCCACGGTCGGGGAGGACGTGAGACCCACGCCGGGGCAATCGAGGTACGGGCATTCCGGCAGCTTGGGCACGACCAGTTGCCAAACCAGGCGTCCGCTCGATTCCTCCAAGCACATCAGGACGGCCCGGTCACCCCGGTGGCGCGGGTCGCGCGGCTCGCCGTTGTTGGTGCCAATGAGCACGCGTCCCCGCGCGATCACCGGGGTGGAGTAGGTGGACGTGCCGAGGTCCGCCACCCACCTAAGGTTCCGACCGGTCTGCGGATCGCAGTCGGTCGGCAGGCCGCGCTCCGCAGAGACCATGTTGCGCGAATCGCGTTCCCCCCACTGGGGCTGGTCGCCGGCCGGGGCGGAAGCATGGAGACCTGTCAGAACGAGCAGGGCGGCCAGCGCGGATGTCGGCGAACCGCCGGACGGCGGCGGCGTGGGACCCGGGTCGGTGCGGGTCACGTCGAAGGGGTAACTCATCAGGGCCTTCCGGTGATGGAGGTGTTGGGGGCGGGCGCCGGATCGGCGGCGGCGCGGGCGATGGCCCAACGCCGACGAATCCACTTTTCGATGCCGACCAGCGCGTAACCGGCGACGGCGACCGCGAGGATGCGCAGCCACGCCGGGCCGCTGATCGGCGCGGTGTGAAAGAGGCGGTTCATGACCGGCGCGTAGGTGAACAGCAGTTGCGCGACGACCATGCTGGCGATGCCGGCGTAGATCCACCGGTTGCTGAAGACGCCCACAGCGAACATGGAGTCCGTGAGTGAGCGGCAGTTCAGCAGATAGAACACCAGCACCATCACCACCACGTTCACGGCGACCGTCCTCGCCTCCGCGATGCTCGCATCGTGTGCGGCTTGTTCCCAAACATACAGGCCGAACGCGCCCGCCAGCATCAGCGCGGACACCAGCCCGATGCGCATGACCACGGGGAACGTCATGATCGGCGTCTTCGGGCCGCGCGGGGGGCGCTGCATGAGGTCGCGTTCCTTCGACTCGAATACCAGCATCAGTCCCAGCAGGATCACGGTGGTCATGTTGACCCACAGCAACTGGACCGGCAGAATGGGCAGCGTGACGCCGGCCATCACCGCCGCCAGCACGATCAAGCCCTGGCCAAAATTCGTGGGCAGCGTCCAGACGATGAACTTGGTGAGGTTGTCGAAGACGTTCCGGCCTTCTTCCACCGCCGCTTCGATCGAGGCAAAGTTGTCGTCCGTGAGCATCATGTCCGCGGCGCCCTTGGCCACGTCGGTGCCCGCAATGCCCATCGCCACGCCGATGTCCGCCTGTTTGAGGGCGGGCGCGTCGTTGACGCCGTCGCCCGTCATGGCCACGACGTGACCACGCGCCTGAAGCGCCTGGACCAGTCGCAGCTTCTGCTCGGGGGCGACGCGCGCAAAGACGTCCGCCCCTTCCACCTGCTCTTGCAGTTCCTGGTCGGACCGTTGCTCCAGCTCCCGGCCGGTCACCACCCGCAAGTCGCGACCCGCACCCGCCGCGCCGTGCAACCCGATCTGGCGCGCAATCGCCCGCGCCGTCAGCGCGTGGTCGCCAGTGATCATCTTGACGCGGATGCCGGCACGCTGGCACTGGCGGACGGCGGCGATGGCTTCGGCGCGCGGTGGATCCATCATGGCTTGCAGACCCAGAAAGGTCAGTCCGCCGCACACCTCGGCGCGCGCCAGGCGCGTGTGTGCGGCGGGAACCAGCCGCCGGGCGAAGCCCAGCACACGCAGCCCGCTGGCGGCCATCTCCTCGGCCTCACGCCGCACCTGGTCCCGGTCGAGCGCGACTTCCCCGCCCTGCTCGTCGAGCGCGTGCTCGCAGCACTCGAGCAACCGTTCCACCGCGCCCTTGACGTAGATGACATGGTCGGCTCCGCCGGGCCGGGCGTGCAAGCTGGCCATGTACTGGTGCTCGGACTCGAAGGGAATGGCGTCGAGCCGAGGGTAGCAGCGCGCCGCCTCGGCTTGGTTCAAACCCGCCTTGGCCGCCGAGACGATGAGGGCGCCTTCGGTGGGATCTCCTTGCACGGCCAGGCGACCGTTCGTGCGGGTGAGCTGGGCCTCGCTGCAGAGCAGACCGGCCTGGAGACATTCCTGGAGAGCGCCCTGGGGGACCGGTTGCGTCGGCTCGCCGTGGCGGCGGATTGCCCCGTGCGGCTCGTAGCCGGCGCCCGTCACTTCGAAGCGCGTGCCCGCCGCGTAGAGGCGCTGCACGGTCATCTGGTTCTCGGTAAGCGTCCCGGTCTTGTCCGAGCAAATGACCGTGGTGCTGCCCAGCGTTTCGACGGCCGGGAGCTTCCGGATGATGGCACGCCGGCGGGCCATCCGTGCCACGCCGATGGCCAGCACGATGGTGACGGCGGCGGGCAAGCCCTCCGGGATGGCCCCGACCGCCAGCGCCACGGCGCTCATGAACATCTCGACCAGCGGCTGGCCGCGCCCCACGCCGACGAGAAACGTCACGGCCGCCAACGCGAGGATGGCGATGAGCAGCACCTTGCTGAATTGCGCGATCTTCCGCGTCAGCGGCGTCGAAAGATCCGCCGCTTCGGCAATCAGTCGGGCAATGCGCCCGGTTTCGGTCTGGTTGCCGATGCCCCAGACCACCCCCTCCGCCCGCCCGCAGGTGGTCAGCGTGCCGGCGAACGCGAGGTTCCGGCGTTCGGCCAGAATCGTGTCGCACGCCAGCGCGTCCGTGGATTTCTCCACCGGCACCGATTCGCCGGTGAGGGCGGATTCGTCCACCTGGAGGTCGCGCACTTCGAGCAGGCGCAGTTCGGCGGGCACGCGATCACCCGATTGCAGCAACACCAGGTCGCCGGGCACCAGTGCCTCCGAGGGCACGCGCTGTTTGCGGCCGTCGCGGCGGACGGTGGCCTCGGTGACGACCAGGCGGGACAGCGCCTCAATCGCTCGCCCGGCTTTGGCTTCCTGCACGTAGCCGACGACGGCGTTGACGAGGACGACGCCGAAGATGACCGACGCGTCCACCCATTCGCCCAGGCTGAGCGTGATGGCCCCGGCCGCCAGCAGGAGGTAGAGCAAGGGTTGGTGGAACTGGAGAAGGAACCGCATCAGTTCACTCTGGCGCCGCGGCGCGGTCAGGCGGTTCGGGCCGAACTGAGCCTGCCGCCGCCGCACCTCCTCGTCCGCCAGGCCGGTGCGTCGATCCACGCCGAGGAGCTGGACGGCCTCCTCGGTCCGGAGCAGGTGCCAGGCCGGCGGCTCGGCGGCGGTTTCCACTCCCTGGGCGGCGCGGGCTTCGACGACTCCGTCCTGCCGTGGTCCCGGCCCGGGGACGGACCGGGGTCTGTTCGGCGTGTTGGTGCGTGCGATCACTTCACGTAGGTCGATCGGACGCAAGGTTCAGCCCCGACACGGCTTTAGGCCACTACCAATTCTCGATTGAGGTTTTAGCTTTATACTAACAGTGTTCGGCCATGGAATTGCTGAACTTCCACCACCTCCGGTACTTCTGGGTGGCCGCCAAAGAGGGCGGGCTGACCCGGGCTGCCGCGAAACTGCACGTTTCCCAGCCCAGCATTTGCACGCAGATCCATGCCCTCGAAAACGTGCTGGGTGAAAAACTGCTCCGCCGCAGCGGTCAGGGTCTCGTGCTCACCGAAGCGGGCCAGCGGGTCTTCGGCTTCGCCGAGGACATCTTCGCCTTGGGGGAGGACTTGCTGAGCACCATGAAACAGCGCCCCTCCCGGCGCCCGCTGCGCATCCATATCGGCCTGGCCAATTCGCTGCCGAAGCGGATGAGTTTCGAGCTGATCAAGCCCGTCTTCCAATTGCCGCAGCCGGTGCAAGCCTCGTTCCACGAGTGGCCTGTCGCCGACCTGTTGGCCCACCTGGCGGCCCATCGCATTGATATTGTCCTGGCGGACGCGCCGGCGCCCGCGGCCTCCAACCTCAAAGTGTTCAACCACCTCCTCGGAGAGAGCGGGATTTCGCTCTGCGCCGCGCCGGTCCTGGCCACGCGGTTGCGGCGCCGTTTCCCCGATTCGTTGAACGACACCCCCGCCCTGCTCCCCGCACCCGACACGCCGCTGCGACGCTCGCTTGAGAGCTGGTTTCGCGATCAGGCGATCCAACCGCGGCTCGTGGCGGAGTTCGACGATCCCGCGTTGATGCAGGTGCTGGCGGCGGAGGGTCTCGGGTTCTTCCCGCTGCCCGAGGTCGTGCTGAAGGAAACCCTGGCGCGTTACGGCCTCCGCCGGATTGGGCGCGCGGAGCCGTGCCGGCAGCAGTACTATGCCATCTGTGCGGAGCGGCGGCTCGTGCATCCGGCGGTCGTGGCAATCACCAGCCAGGCGCAGGCGCTGCTACGCTAGTCGCTCACCCGGCGGCTCAAGCCTCCCGGGCATACAAGATGAACCGCTTCGATTCGCTGATTGCTGGACACGGCCTCTCGCTGCGGCGCCGCCGGATTGAGACGTTGCAGATCAACGTGGGGCGCAAGGGCAACCAGACTTGCACGCATTGCCATGTCGACGCCGCCCCCTGGCGCCGCGAGATGATGGCGGGCGACGTGGCCCGGCGCGTGGGCGCGTGGATTCGCGAGCATCGTCCTCCCCTCGTGGACCTCGGGGACGTGACGCCGGAATCCCTCGAGGGCCAGCCGGTCCGGACCGGCGACCATTGCCTGGCCTGCACCGCGGGGGGCGGCAGCAGTTGCACCGGCGCGGTGACAGCCGCCGCCGACCAGACCGAACCTGGAGGCGGCACAGACCGCGGGGCGCTCAATGGAGCAGGCGGTGCCCGACCGGCACCTTCATTGAACCTCGGGCAGGCGGCGTCGGCTCTTGCCAGGGTGTTGGCGTTGCCAGCCAGGAGCCCCTCGACGCCGGTCTCGATCATCAGGTAGCGGAGGAAGGGGGGGGACGGAGCTGGTTCCGTGTCTTCATCAACCAGTTGATCCACGTGGCGCGGATCACCACCCTCGCACCGTGCGCCTGCGCGATGCAGACGGTGTCGTCGAGGCTGCCGCCATCGGCAACGATGAGTTCCACGGACGGACCTGCCGCCGCGCGCCCGATCGTCATGGGCAGGTGCGCGGCTTCGTTCAACGTCGGAATGATGACGGACACGCGGCGGCTCTCCCGGCGCGCCTTCTCCCATACTTCGAGGTCCGCCGGTTCATCCACGTCGGCCGCTTCGGGCAGCAAGAACGGGTCGAGACCGACCGAACGCGCCCGCGCCACCAACGTCGTCAGCACCTCGCGCGTGCCCCACGGAATGCCTGCAAAGAGCTCCGGCGTGGCCGCGCTCAGGCCGACCAGGTAATAACCGCCATCCCTGGCCGGGCCCAAGACCAGCCGATGAGCCCGCAACGGCTGAAACGCGCTTTGGATCCGAACGGCGTCCACCTCCGGACAGTCCGCCCCGATGATGACGACCGCTTGCGACCCAGCGTCAAAGGCCTCCGTGCTGGCCCGGTGCATCCGCGCGCCCAAATCCCCATCACCTTGGGAGGCGAAACGGAGACCGCCGCCAAGCCAGCGACGCATGTCCGCCTCTGACCCGCCCTCGAAACGGACCTCCAGTGTCACTGCGCGCCTTTGGGCCAGCGGCCAAATGCGCGCCAGCACGGGCTCGGTCATCTCGCGTTGAAGCTGCGCCGCGCCTTTCGCCCCCAAGCACGGTATCAGCCGCGTCTTGGCACGCCCCGCCACCGGGAATCGCGTGAAGAGAATCAAGCGCTCGCGGATCATGGCGTCAGGAGGCAGTCGTGGTCCGGTTTGCCAAGGCACGGTGCGCGAGGCGCGTGACCACGACCGCGACGGCGATGGTGGCCACCAGGCCCACAGCATAGAGCGTCCCTTCCGCGGCCGTCCGCGACCGGTCCTCGACTCCCGCACGAGCCAGCGAACCGAGATACACATACATCACTGTCCCCGGCAGCATGCCCATCCACGACGCGAGCACGTAATGGCGCAGCGAGACGCGCATGAGACTCAAGGCGTAATTGAGCAGGCTGAACGGAAACAGGGGAGAGAGCCGCGTGAGCAGCACGATCTTCCAGCCCTCCGCCGCAATGGCGCGGTCGAGGGCCATGAACGAGGCATTGCCTTCGATCCGCGTTGCTACCCAGTCTCGCGCCAGGGATCGCCCGAGCAAGAAGGCGCACGTCGCGCCAAGAGTCGAGGCCACCGAGAGCAGGTCCACGCCAAGGTCGGCGGCCTTCGTCGGGATCTTGCCCACGGACTGCGCGGCATCGGTGTGGAAGAGCACACTGCGTTCGCGCCAGCTCGTAGAGCGCCAGCTCCCCAAGGTGCAGCCCGAGCAAGGCAATCACCGGCACGCGCAAGACCGATGAGAGGACGAAGTACGCGCAGAAGGGCGTCCAGCTCTCCCACGCCAGCAGGAACGCCAGGAGGGTGACCGCACTGGCGGTCTTGAGCCGGCTCAGCTCCGTCACGACATCGCTCATAGCCTTACGCCTCGGTCTGGCGGAGGAGATCCAGGAGTTTGAGAGTCGACAGTGGCTTTGACTGGTAGCCGAGGTGCGCCACCGGCCCGCCGAAGGAGACCAAGCCGAGTTTGAGAAAGGCCCTGCTGACCTCACGCAGCCTGGCTGCGAGGTTGCCTCGGTCCTCGACGGTGGGATCCTGGAGCGTGCTCAATGCGGCGAGGCGGCAGCGCCGATTCACGCCTTCCAGCCGTGGGGTTCGTAGCGAAACGCAAACGTCCCGTCGGGGTGGCAGTCGAACACCCCGAAGCCCGCGGGCGTCCCCAGGCGCGGTCCGGTCCATTGGTGGCCACTCACCGACCCACTGCAGATGAACGTGCGGTCCATCAACTCCAGACGTTCGACCAGATGCAGATGGCCCGAGATGAACGCGCGGACGTTGCCAGCCTTGGCGGCTTCGATCAGCGCCGGTCCATTGCTGATGACGCGCCCAAACGGGACCGCCAGCGCCTCCGCAGTGCGCACCGCCCGATCAGAAAGCAACTCCACCGCGCTGAGCACCGGCGCATGCGTCACGATGATCGTCGGGCGCGCTTGGGCTCGGGCCAGATCCTCGCCCAGCCACGCCAATTGCTCCGGGTCGACCTCCGCCGTGAACTGTCCTGGCGCGCGGACTCGGACGTAATCAAGCACCACAAAGTGCCAGCCCGCATGGTCGAAGCTGTAGAAGCGGTCTCTCATGCCCAGCTTCTTCACCGTGAGCTGTTTGCCATAGAGCGGATCGCTCGCCGCGGTGCTGGCCTGGTTCCACGCGGCCAGATCGTGATTGCCCAGGCAATGATGCGCCGGCAACGCGCAGTGCTCGCGGTAGAGCTTCAGGAACAAGTCGGTGACCTCGACCGACTGCGCGATGGTCTGGTCCCGCAGGTTGTGGCACATGTCGCCGCCGGTGAGGAGGAACTCCGGCGCCGGTGTCAGTTGACGCACGGTACGCAACGCATGGGCGAACCCTTCCGGTGAACGCAGGTCCCGTCGCAGGTGAATGCAGGGCAAGAACGCGAATCGGAAGCCTTTCTGCGCTGCCGGCTGGGCCCGGGCGCCCCCCACGAACGGCAAAGCGACGGCGGCACCGGAGCCCCCCCCCCAAGCGGGTGAGAAACGTCCGGCGCGTCACTCGGATTGCCGGATGGGGTGCGGTGGTGGACATAGGGGGTTCGCTCGTTTCGGCAGGCCGCTCTGCACGGAGGGACGCCGCCGGTTCCCGATCGTGATTGCTAGCCTTCATCGTACGGATGGTCCAGCACACCACAGGATGCCACCAGTTACCCCTACGGCAAGGTCCGACGCCGAGGGATTCGATGAGGCCTCCACGGTTCGAAGCCCCCCTGCCTTGCCATTCTGAACCGCCCTTCCGACACACGCCCCGGGTGACGACACCCACGACGACCGGGAACCACCGGCAACCCCCAGCCGGAGGATGGAAAGGAGCCGGCGGGACAGCAACCCGACCGGCCGGCGCACCCGCCTCGCGCACCGGCCGGCCGAAACTTCAAAGCTCAGCCCACCCAGGCGTACTTGGCGGGGCCAATGCGCTTGATCTCTTTGATCGACTTGCCTGTCGAGGTGAACCAGACGTAGATGTTCTTGGGCTTCGCTCCCAGGCGAGCCGCGATGTCCTTCACGCCGATGCCAGGCTTGCCGGTCGCTTTCAAGAGACTCAGCACGGCTTCCTTCAGTTCGCCCCGCTTCGCCGGTTTGCCCTTGGCCGCTCGGGCCACGGCGGGCTTCGTCGCCGGTTTCGGCGCCGTCGCCGCCGGTGGGGCCGGAGCGGGAGACGGTGTGGACCCGACCCAGGCATACTCGGCTTCGCCGACCTTCTCCAGGCCCGGCACATTCTTGCCTGTCTTGTAGAACCACGTGTACACCCGGTTGTAGTTCAAGCCCAACTCGCCCGCGAGGTCCTTCACGGTGATGCCTGCCTTGCCGGCGGCCTGGACCAACTCGAGGATCCGGGCCTCAAAGCTCCGCGCTTGGCCGCCGACCTTCCCACCTTCCGCCGGGCCGGGGCTCGCGCACGGCCCGCGTCGCCGCGGGGGCGGGTGCCACACCCCCCTCATACGCCGCCAACTGAGCGTTTATCTTCTCGATCTGCGCTTGAATACTCTCCCTTTGCTCGAGCAGCTTCTGGATGTCTTTCAAGTCAGCGACCGTCAACGATGTCAGGTTCATAGGGCGGTAAGGTACGCCCATCCTCCTTCGGCATGCAAGCATGGAATCAGCGTTCATCATTGATCATTGCCCGAACGCGCTTGCGACTCAACTCTCCCTCCATGGCGTCGGCCAGGGCTGGAGGTTACTCCCGAACGCCCCTCGGCAGCACCGTCCGGCCAGAGGACACCGCACGCTGTGATCGGCCGCGGAAATCCTGAGAACCCGAAACCCCTTGCGATCAAGCCGAGCCTTTCGATCCATCCTCTGTCTCTCCAGAATCCACCGTGCGCGCGCCCGTCCGCCCCGGCACCTGCTCACCACGAACTCCGTGGCGCAGGCGGGAGGTTCCGATCCCGGTCGAGGTCTTGCGCCCATCCAGCCGCGAGTCCGGATTTCCGGCTGCCCGGGCCGTCGGCGGGGCCCGCGGGATCTGTAACCGGGCGTGCCGCGTCAGCGTCTGAGCGCCCACGGACCGCCTGGCAGGCTGTGCTGGGACGGACCATGGTTGAACTTAACTCACAGAAGACAATGACACGTTTATTCAAGACCGGCCTGCTCGCGGTCGTGGCGGCAACCCTCACCTTCCTCCCGAGCCAAGCCCTGGCCCAAGGCCAGCGCGGGGGCGGTCAAGGGGGACAAGGCGGCCAACGCGGCAACTTCGATCCCGAGCAGATGCGCCAGCGCATCGAACAGCGGATGCGGGAGCAATTCGGCGTGACCGACGACGCCGAATGGAAGGTCATCGCCGACCGCATCCAGAAGGTGACCGAACTGCGACGCGACGCCGCCTTCGGCGGCATGCGCGGTATGATGCGGCCGCCGGGCGGCGACCAGCAGGGGCCTGCTGGCGCACGCCAGCGCTTTGGTGGCGAAGCCAGCCCCGAAGAGGAAGCCCTCACCCGCGTCATCGAGTCCAACGCCTCGGCTGAGCAGATCAAGACCGCCATGGCCAAGTACCGCGACGCCCGCAAAGCCAACGACGAGAAGCTGGCCAAGGCCCAGGAAGACCTCAAGGCCGTGCTGAGCGTGAAGCAGGAAGCCGTCGCTCTCCGGATGGGCCTCGTTCGCTGATCATTCGCCCTCCCCGCTCCTCGCGACCGAACCGCGCACCCCCGATGGAATCCGCTGACCTCCGTGCTTCCGGACCCGCCGGCTTGTTGGACCGCATGGTTGCCGCCCGGCAGCTTTCGGCCAGCGACGCCCGCGCCCTGGCCGCACTCGAGGGCAACGGCGCCGCGGCGCCGGTTCGGTCCGAGGAGGAGGTCCTTCGGTGGCTTGCCGGGGAATACGACCTCTCCTACACCTCCCTCGAAGACGTCGAGCCGGACAAGGAGGTCCTGTCCTTGTTCCCCGCCCGGCTCCTCCTGAAGGACGAGCTCCTCCCCCTGCGCCAGGCCAACGGCGTCATCGAGGTTGCCACCAGTCGCCTGTTCGCCACCCAGGGCCTCGACGCGCTCCGCAGCCTCACCGGCCTGCGCCTGCGCCCGGTCCTCGCCCCCACTGAAGCCATCCGCCGCGAGATGAAGAAGCGCCTGGGTGTGGGCGCCGATACTATCGATACCTTGGATGAGGAGTCCCCCATCCAGGTCGTGGACGAGAACCGTGAGGAAGGCACCGACCTCGACAGCGCGGCGGAGGACGCCTCGATCATCCGGTTCGTCAACCAGGTGCTGCGCGATGCCATCGAGCTGCGCGCCTCCGACATCCACCTCGAGCCCTTCGAGGATGAGTTCCGCATCCGCTACCGCATCGACGGCGTCCTGCAGGAGGTGCCGGTGCCCGCCCAGCTCAAGCGCTTCCAGCCAGCCATCGTCTCGCGCGTCAAGATTCTCAGTCACCTCAACATCGCCGAGAAGCGCCTGCCCCAGGACGGTCGCATCAAGATCCGGATCGACGACGCCGAGGTGGACATCCGCGTCTCCGTCATCCCCATGCTGCATGGCGAAGCGGTCGTCATGCGTCTGTTGCGGCAGAATGCCACCCTCCTCGGCATGCGTGAGCTCGGCATGGACCGCCGGGAGCTCGACTGCTTCCGGCGCGTGCTGCAGATGCCCCACGGCATCATCCTGGTCACCGGCCCCACCGGCAGCGGCAAGACCTCGACCCTCTACACCGCCCTCCACGAGATCAATGATGCCGTCCGCAAGATCATCACCATCGAAGATCCCGTCGAATACCAGCTCAAGGGCGTCAACCAGATCCAGGTCTCGGAGAAGGCCGGCCTCACCTTCGCCCGCGGCCTGCGCTCCATCCTGCGCCATGACCCCGACGTGGTCCTGATCGGTGAGATCCGCGATGCCGAAACCGCGCAGATTGCCGTCCAGGCATCCCTGACCGGCCACCTCGTCTTCTCCACGCTCCACACCAATGACGCCCCCGGCGCCGTCACGCGCCTCGTGGACATGGGCGTGGAACCTTACCTGGTGGCGTCCTCCCTCGAAGCCGTCCTCGCCCAACGCCTGGTCCGTGTCCTGTGCCGCCACTGCCGGCAGGTCGATGACTCGCCCACGGCCCAGGCCTTCAAACTCCAGGTCGGCATTCCCGCCAACGCCATCATCTACCGCTCGGTCGGCTGTCGCGAATGCCGCCAGACCGGCTTCTTCGGCCGCCATGCCATCTTCGAGTGGATGGACAGCGATGACGAAATCCGGCAGCTCGTCCTCAAAAGCGCCTCCTCCGACCAGATCCGCGAGGCCGCCCGCCGCGCCGGGATGAAGACCCTCGCCGAGGACGGCTGGCGCCTCGTCCGCCTGGGTGTCACCACGGTCGAGGAGGTCCTCAGCGTGACCACGGCCAAAGAAGTCACCCGGACCACCCGGAATGAGTCGGCCGACGGCCTGGCCGAAGAACCCGCTCCCGCCAGCTCCGCCCTGGGCCGGGCCTGAGCGTCGGCGCACCGCCCATGCCTGTTTTCACTTACAAAGCCCTTCAGGCCAACGGCAGCACCACCGAGGGACAACTCGAAGCCGGCGGCCGGCAGGAAGCCTTCCGCCTCATGGAAGCGCGCGGCCTGCGCCCCATCAGCCTGGCCGAACGCTCCGCCCACCCCGGCCGCAACGGCAATGGCAACGGCAAGCCCGCCGCGGCCAAATCCGTTCCCGGAGCTGCCAGCGAGCCGGCCGCGGGTTTCTCTCTGGCGCTGGGCGGACCGCGCCGGGTCTCCGGCCGGGTCCTCGAGAACTTTACCCGCCTCCTGGCCAACCTGCTCGCCGCGGGCATCCCCCTCAGCCGCGCCCTCGTTATCCTGCAGAAGGAGGCCGCCAACCCCATCGCGCGCGCCAAATGGAAGGAGGTCCACGACCTGGTGGTGGATGGCATGTCGCTCGCCGACGCCATGGCCCGTTCCCCTGAGACCTTCCCCCGCGTGTATGTGGCCATGGTCGAAGCTGGCGAAACCGGTGGCTTTCTGGATGTCGTGCTCGGCCAGATCGCGGATTTCCAGGCGGGCGAACGGGACATGCGCGGCAAGGTGATGACCGCCCTCTTGTACCCGGTGATCCTCCTCGTGCTGGCGCTCGGCGTGCTGATCTTCCTGCTCGTCTTCTTCATTCCCAGGTTCCAGGCCATCTTCACCGGGTTCGGCGCCCAGTTGCCACTCCTCACCCAGATCATCGTGGGCGCGAGTGACACCTTGCGCGCCTACGGTCCGGTGCTCGTCCTCGGATTGGCTGTCGCGGCTTACCTGGTCCGGAGCTGGCTGGTCTCACCCGCCGGACGCCGCGCCTGGGAAGGGGTCGTGCTCCGGCTGCCGGCCGTCGGCGGGCTCGTTGCCCAATACGCCATGTCCCGGTTCTGCCGCATGCTCGGCACCCTGCTCGGTGCAGGCGTGCCGCTCATCAACGGCCTCAATGTGGCCCGCCGCTCGATCGGCAACCAGATCCTCGTCGACGCCGTCGCCAACTCGATCGACCAGGTCAAGGAGGGCAAGTCGCTGGGCACGAGCCTCGGCGAGTGCCGCGCTCTGTTCACCGGCTCCACCCTCGAGATGATCTCGGTGGCCGAGGAAAGCGGGAAGCTCGACCAGGAACTGGTCCGCATCGCCAATGTCACCGAGGGCGACCTCGACCGGCGCTTGCGCACCGCGGTGGCCCTGGCCGAACCGCTCATGCTCTTCCTCATCGCCGGGTTTATCGGCACCATCTTCATCGGCATGGGCATCCCCATCTTCACCCTCCAAGACTACATCAAGTAACCCAACCCCCTTTTCGCGTATGAGCATCCTGCCGCCGACACCGAAGGTCGAAGTTCGAAAGTCGAAGTTCGAAAGTCGAAAGTCGAAGTTCGAAAGTCGAAAGTCGAAGTTCGAAAGTCGAAAGTCGAAGGTCGAAGGTCGAAGGTCGAAGGTCGAAGTTCGAAGTTCGAAGGTCGAAAGTCGAAGTCCGAAGTGCGACGTGCCGGGGCCGGCCGCCCGAGTCGCCGCCCGCGGTTTCACCCTCATCGAGCTGTTGCTCGTGCTCGTGATCCTCGGCGTCCTCGCGGCCATCGTCGTCCCGAAGTTCTCCGGCCGCACCGAACAGGCCCGCCAGACCGCCGCCCAGACGCAGATCGCCACCTTCGGCACCGCCCTCGATGCCTTCGAGGTGGACAACGGTTACTACCCCAAGGGCAAGGACGGCCTCCAGGACCTGATCGTCCAACCCCGCGACGCCCAGAACTGGCGGGGCCCCTACCTCAAGGGCAACGAGATCCCGCTCGACCCCTGGGGTCAGCCCTACGTCTATGAGTGCCCGGGGAAGATGAACCCCAACAGCTACGACCTCATGTCGCTCGGCCCCGACGGACGCGAAGGGGGCGATGACGACATCACGAACTGGACCCAGCGGCGATGACCCGCCCCACCCCACGGACCGGCGCGCCACACCGGGGCTTCACGCTCATCGAGCTGATCCTCGTCATGGCCATGTTGCTGAGTGTGCTGTCGCTGGCGGCCCCCTCCCTCAGCCGTTTTTTCCGCGGACGTGGTCTCGACGTCGAAGCCCAGCGTTTCCTCGCGCTCACCCGCCATGCGCAAAGCCGGGCGGTGGCCGAGGGAGTGCCCATGGTGCTCTGGCTGGATCGGGAACAGCGGCTCTACGGTGTCGAAGCCGAGTTCAACTACACCGACTACGACGAGCGGGCGGTCGAGTTCACCCTCCACGAGGACGTGGCGCTCGAGGTCGTGCCTTACCTCCAAACGGCCCTGACGGTGCGTCTGCCCCTGGCCCTGCCGCCGCCCTCGCCCACCTCGCGGCGCCCGGATGGTCTGCGGCACCTCGAGCTCTTCCGCTTCACGCCCGAGGGCACCCTCGGCGACCAGAACCCGCTCTGGGTCTCCTTCCACTCCCGCCACGAACCGGAAGCCGCGCCGGCGTTGTGGGTGGCCCAAAGCCGCAATCGCCTGCGCTATGAACTGCGCACCGACGAACCCCTGCTCCCGCGCTAGGCGTAGGCGGCGCACCGCGGCCTTCACGCTGGCCGAGGCGCTCGCCGCGCTCGTCTTCATGGCCATCGTCATCCCGGTGGCTGTACAAGGCCTGCGCATCGCCAACCTCGCCGGTCAGGTCGCCGCGGCCAAAGGCGTCGCCGCCCGCGTGGCCGAGAACGTCCTGAACGAGCGGCTCGTCATGGGCGACTGGCAGAGCGCAAGCCTGCGCGGCGAGTCCACCCAGCAATTCCGCACGTACCGGTGGTTCGTCCAGAACGATCCGTGGGAGGAAGGCACCCTGCGCGAGCTCACGGTGGCAGTCTACTTCGACGTGCAGGGACAGGAGTACGAGCTCCGGCTCGCCACCCTCGCCGATCCGTCCGCCACCCTGACGGAGACCAACACTCCCGCCACGACCACCGCCGGCCCCGGAGGGGGAACCCTATGAACCGGGCGCTCCCCCACCTGCCGCCCGCGCCGACGTGCCTCGCACGCAGCCAATCACGCGTCGCCGGCTTTACCCTCCTCGAGGTGCTGCTGGCCGTCGTCGTCTTCGCCGTCGTCCTGGTGGCCATGCATTATGTCTTCCACGGCGCCCTGCGGCTGCGCAACCGGACCACCGCCAGCCTCGAGGAAGCCGTCCCGCTCCAGCAGGCCCTGGCCGTAATCCAGCGCGACCTCGCCAACCTGGCAAGCCCCGGCGGGACCCTCGCCGGCCCGCTCCAGACGGCCCCCACGGGGACCACCGCCACCCTCCTCGGACGGGTTGCGCCCGACTTCTATACCACCGTCGGCGTCCTCCGCGACACCGACCCCTGGCCGGAGATCCAACGCGTCACTTATCGCCTGACCTCCCCCACCAACGACCGCCCCGGCCTCGAGCTCTTCCGCTCCGTGAATCGCAACCTCCTCGCCTTGGTCGAGAGCACCCCCGACGACCAGTTCCTCCTCGGCGGCGTCGAGACCGTCACCTTCCAATATTTCGACGGGACGACCTGGCGCTACGACTGGGATTCCACCGGGGAGATGACCGCCGACCTCACCTCCGGCCTGCCCAGTGCGATCAAGGTCGAAATCGTCCTGACCAGCGCCCTGACCAACCGGGCCGAACCCGAGCCCATCGAGCTGGTGGTGCCGGTGACCGTCCAGGCGGATACCGACACCGCCACGCAAGCCAGCGGAGGCGACTCATGAGCCCGCGCCGCGCCCTGCCTGCGCCCGCGCCCACCGGGCCGCGCCGCTCCGAACGCGGCTCGGTGCTCATCATCGTCCTCTGGATCTCCTTTGGCCTCGTCAGCCTGGCCTTGTACTTCGCCCACACGATGAACTTCGAGCTGCGCGCCGCGGACAACCGCGTCGCCGCCACCCTGGCACGCCAGGCCATCGAGGGCGCCGCCCGCTACGCCAGCAACGTGCTCGTCAACCTCGAGGAACCCGGCGCGATCCCTGACATCCTCACCCACCGCACCGAGGCCGTTCCCGTCGGCGACGCCGCCTTTTGGTTCCTCGGCCGCAACCCCGAGTCCTCCTGGTCCAACGAGCCCTGGTTCGGGTTCGTGGACGAGGCCTCGAAGCTCAACCTCAACACCGCCACCGCCAACATGCTCGAACAGCTCCCCGGCATGACGCCCGAGTTCGCCGCCGCCATCATCGACTGGCGCGACAGCGACTCCGACCTCACCGACGGCGGCGCCGAGGACGAGACCTATCAGCGCTTGAACCCGCCCTACCGCTGCAAGAACGCCCCCTTCGAATCGCTCGAAGAGCTCCGCCTCGTGTATGGCGCCGATCTGCTCCTGCTCTACGGCGACGACGCCAATCTCAACGGCCTGCTCGACCCGAACGAGGATGACGGCGAGAACTCGCCCCCCGCCGACAATCGCGATGGCCGCCTCGACCCCGGCCTGTTCGAGTACCTCACCGTCTCCAGCCGCGAGCCCAACACCGCCCCCGATGGCTCGACCCGGATCAACGTCAGCAGCACCAACCGCACCGAGCTGGCCTCCCTGCTCGAGGAGCATCTGGGCGCCGACCGGGCCAACGAAATCCTGCGAGCCTTCGGCACGCCCGGCGGCGGCGGGGGTGGCGGCGGCGGACCGGGCGGCGGCGGAGCCGGCGCCGCAGTCACGGTCCGCAGCGTCCTCGAGTTCTACCTCGTCAGCGGCATGACCACCGATGAATTCGCCCAGGTCGAGGGCTACCTCTCGGTCTCCACCAACCAGTTCACCGAAGGGTTGGTCAACGTGAACACCGCCAGCGAGACCGTCCTGGCCTGCCTCCCGGGCATCGGCCCCGAGTTCGCCTCCACCCTGGTGGCTTCGCGCCCCACGCTGACCCGCACCGAACCGCCGTCACTCGCCTGGGTCGCGGACGTCCTCGAGCGCGAGAACGCCGTCGAGGCCGGGCCCTACCTCACCGCCCGCAGCTACCAGTTCACCGTGGACATCGCAGCACTGGGACAGCACGGCCGCGGCTACCAGCGGGTGAAGTACATCTTCGACACCAGCGGCTCTGCCCCCCGCATCCGCTACCGTCAGGACCTCACCCATCTCGGCTGGGCCCTCGGCCCGGGCGTCCGCGAAGAGCTCCAACAGGCCCGCCGCGAGGGCACCATCGCCTTCGGCACCCTGGGGACGCGATGGGGAAGATGAACCCATGAACTGGCTCCAACTCCATGACCGGATCCCCCGGCTCCTGCCACGCCGTCCCGCCGGCGGCGCGTTGCTCGGCCTCGCCTTCGATCAGGGCCGCCTCGAAGCCGCCGAGGTCCGCCGCACCAACGGCAGCGCCGATCTCAAGCACACCCTCTCCGTCCCCCTGTCGCTGGATCTCCTGACCGCGGAACCGGAGCTCATCGGCCGGGAGATCCGCAAGCACCTGGACGCCGCCGGCATCCGCGAACGGCGTTGCGCCATCTGTCTGCCAATGAGCTGGTGCCTCACCCTCAGCGTGAGCCTGCCCGAACTCCCCGAGGCCGACCTCGCCGGCTTCCTCCAGATCGAGGCGGAACGGGGCTTCCCCTCAAGCGTCGACACCCTGCTGGTCGTCGAGTCGCGCTCTCGCACCCCTGCCGGCCAGCAGCACGCCACGCTCATCGCCGTGCCGCGGCACCATCTGGCCCGGCTCGAAACCGTGCTCCGGGCCGCCCAGTTGCTCCCCGTCAGCTTCTCGCTCGGCATCGCCAGCCTCCAGCCGGCCGACGGTGCCCAGGGTGAGGGCGTGCTGGCGCTGGTGCCGGGCACGATCGGCACCAACCTGCAAGTCTCGTGCGGCGGTGGGATTGCCGTGCTCCGCTCGCTCGCGGCCAGCGCCGAATCCGAGGGCCGCATGGCGGGTCCCGCAGCGGACCAGCTCGCCCGGGAAATCCGCATCACCCTGGGCCAACTGCCTCCCGACGTGCGGGACGCGATCCGCTGCGTGCGCGTCTTTGGCCGCGGCGAGCCAGTGGAAGGCTTGACCGCCGAACTCCGCAGCCGCTTTGAGCCATTGGGGCTGCGCGTCGAGAAGGTCAGCGAGCATGCGCCCGATGCGTTCGCCGTCCGGCTGCCAGGGCCAGCCGCAGTCTCGCCGGCCTTGACCCTGGCCCTTCGCCGTCTCGACCGGCAACCGGTGCCCCTCGAGTTTCTGCCCCCCAAGATCAGCCGCTGGAAGCAGATCGCCGACCGGTACGCCTCCCGCAAGCTGGCCTGGGGCACTGCGGCCGCCGGGGCGGTCGTCGGCCTGGTCGCCCTGGCCTTTGGCGTGCAACAGATCCAGTTGCTGCGCTGGCAGGCTCGCTGGGACGCCGTGCGCCAGCCCGTCGCCGAACTCGAGGCGCTCCAGCAGCAGATCAAGGAATTCCGACCCTGGTTCGACGAGTCTTTCCGTTCCCTCACCATCCTGCAGCGCCTCAGCGAGGCCTTCCCCGAGGACGGAGGCGTCACGGCCAAGACGGTGGAAATCCGCGCAACGGGCGCCGTCACGTGCACCGGCACGGCGCGCGATCAACGAACGCTGTACCAGGCCCTGGACCGGCTCCGGGCCGCCCACGAGGTCCGCGACGTGAAAGTTGATCAGATCCGCGGGCGCACCCCCATGCAGTTCACCATCAACTTCCGCTGGAGCGGCCCCGCCACCCTATGAAGCTGCAGAATCGCCAGCAGATCCTCGCCCTCGCCGCCATCGGGGCCTTCGCGCTCCTCGTCGGTGACCGGCTCGTCCTCACGCCGCTGGCCCGCCACTGGAACGATCGTGCCGCCCGGTTGACCGAGCTCCAGAAGTCCGTCAACCAGGGCGCTCTCCTCCTGGAACGGGAGGCCATCATCCGCTCCCGCTGGGCCGCCATGCAGGCCGCCTGCCTCGCCGCTGAGGCCTCCGCCGCCGAAAACCAGGTGCTGAAAGCTTTTGACCGCTGGTCCCAGGCCAGCCGCGTCGGCGTGACCTCGATCAAACCCCAGCTCAAACGCTCGACCTCCGAGCGCTTCGCCAACCTCGAATGCCGCGTCGACGCCTCCGGCAACCTTTCCAGCATCACCCGCCTGTTGTATGATATCGAGGCAGACCCGATGGCTCTGAAGCTCGATGCCGTCGAGATCACCGCGCGCGACGATCGCGGGGAACTCCTGACGCTCGGCCTGCTCGTCAACGGCCTGATGTTCAAACCGTCCGAGTCTCCCTGAACCGATGAAGGTCCGGCACATACTCTGGAGCGAAGGGCGGCGGCTGACTTCCACCCGCCGCCTGACGGCGGCCTTCGCCCTGGGCCTGGCTGCGCTCGTGGCCCGCCCGGCCACCGACTCCAGCCCGGCCACCGACTCCAGCCCGGCCACCGACCCCGCCCCGACTCCCGAGCCAACGCCTCCTGCCGCGACCCGCGCGCGCCCGGGTTACGCGACCTTCGCGCTCATCAACGAGCGGAACATCTTCAATGCCAGTCGCTCCGGCCGCCGTCCCGACCCTCCCCGCGAGACGCGCCGCCCAACGCGCGTGGACGCCTTCGGCCTCGTCGGCACCATGAGCTATGCGCAGGGCACGTTCGCCTTCTTCGATGGCTCCGGCTCCGACTACCGCAAGGCGGTCCCGACCGGCGGGAAGGTCGCCGATTTCGAGGTCATCGAAATCCTGCCGAACGCGGTCAAACTCCAGAGTGGCACCCATGCCATCGAACTGCGCATGGGCATGCAGATGCGCCGCGAAGAGGCGGGCGAGTGGCAGCTCAGCGAGCCGGGTGAGTCCTTCACCGGTTTCGCCGCTACCCCCCGCGCGGGCAGCGGCCCGCCCTCCACGTCGCGCACCGGCGAGAGCCGTGCCACCGCCTCGAATGCAGATGCCGATGAAGTTCTGAAACGCTTGATGGAAAAACGTGAAAGGGAATCCCGATGAAAACGTTCCACACCCTTCTCGCCGCCTGGGCGATTGCCGTCCTGATCCCCTGGGGCCTCGCCCAGCAGGAGCCCCCCGACGATCCGTCACCGCCACCCCCCGTTGAGGGCGAGGAGATGCCGGCCCCGGAGGATGACCACGCTGCCGGCGGGGGGTACCAGCCCGCGCCCGCAGAGGACATGCCCGCGATGCTGCCTTCGCGGGGGGCCGCGCCCAGTGCCCGGCCCGCCTCCGCCCGGCCCGCGACGCTCAGTCCCACGCTGACCGACGCCCGCGACCGCGCCGCCCGCCGCCTGGCGGCGCAATCCTCCCCCCCCAGTTCCGCCGAGGAAACCCCGCTCCGTCTCAACTTCCGCGGCGCTCCCCTCGACCTCGTCCTCGACTACCTCAGCGAGGCCGCCGGTTTCATCATCATCCTCGAAACCGAGGTGAAAGGGAAACTGGACGTCTGGAGCAACCAGCCCCTGACCCGCACCGAGGCCGTCGACCTCCTCAATCAAGTCCTATCCAAGAACGGCTACGCCGCCCTCCAGGAGGGTCGCACCCTCACCATCCTCACGCAGGACGAAGCGCGGCGCCGCAACACACCCGTGCGCAGCGGCAACGACCCGGAGAGCATCCCGTTCGGGGACCAAGTCATCACCCAGATCATCCCCGTCCGCTTTGTGAACGCCGTGCAACTGAGCCGTGACCTCACCCCCCTCTTTCCTGCCACGGCCACCATCGCGGCCAACGAAGGCGGCAACGCCGTCGTGGTCACCGACACCCAGTCCAATATCCGCCGCATCGCCGAGATCATTCGCGCCCTCGATACCGCCATCGCCAGCGTTTCCGCCGTGCGCGTGTTCCCGCTCCAACACGCCGATGCCAAGGCCCTCGCCACGGTCGTCCGCGACCTCTTTGCCGCCCAGAACGCCCGCAGCACCGGCAACCAGCAGCAGACCGTCCGCGGCTTCCGCGGCCCCGGCGGGATGCAGTTCCCCGGAATGCCCGGCGGCGGCGGCAACCAGGGCGGCCAGAGCGGCGGCGGCGGCGGTTCCCGCGTCTCCACCCCCGGCGTCGTGGCCGTCGCCGATGAACGCAGCAACTCCCTCGTCGTCTCCGCCCCCGAGGAACAGATGCCCATCATCGAAGACCTCGTCCGCGAGGTGGACACGGATGTCGACGACATTACCGAGCTGCGCGTCTTCCGCCTGCGCCACTCGGATGCCCAGGAGATGGCCGACCTCATCAAGGAGCTCTTCCCGGATTCCACCTCGAGCCAGAGCCAGGGCGGTCGCGGCCAGATCCGCTTCGGCGGCGGGCCCTTCGGCGGCGGCGTGGCCGCCCTCCAGGGCGGCGACAGCTCCCGCCTCCAGAAGCAGAGCCGCGTGCTCGCCGTCCCCGACCTCCGCACCCAGTCCGTCGTCGTCACCGCCGCCCGCGACATCATGGTCCAGGTCGCCCAGATGATCGAACAACTGGACGCCGACAACGCGAAGAAGCAGGAGGTGTACATGTTCTCGGTCGAGAACACCGATCCCACCGTCGTCGAGGAGATCCTCCGGGGCCTCTTCGAAACCCAGAACACCCGCAACCGCACCACCACCACCCGGAACACCCAGCAGACCGGTCGCCAGCTCAACACCCGCGCCACCACCACCCAGCAGAACATGGGTCGCGGCAACACCGGCTTCGGCGGCCTCGGAACCACCGGCGGGGGGACCGGACGCTAGCCCCCGGGTGACAGCCCCTTTCCCACCCCGACCCCTTGCCCGCATGAAAGCCCATCGTTCCTTCCCCACCGCCCGTTGGCTCCTCGGTCTGGGCCTCCTCGGCCTGGCCGCCGGCCCCACCCTGGCCCAGCAGCGGACCACCGGCCGGGCCGCCATGAGCTATCCCAGCGCCACCCAGGTCGGGGAGGCGATGATCTCGAGCGACCCGGAGACCCGGAAACTCATCGTCGTTACCGACGCCCAAACCGCCCAGTACATCGGCCAGGTCGTCACCAACCTCGACCGCGCCGCCCCGCAAGTCCTCATCAACGTCGTCTTCCTCGAAGTCACCTACCGCAAGGGCTCGGACGTCGGCGTCGAGGGCTCGTTCAGCCGCGACAACAACGGCACCACGAGCACCATCCTCCAACAGTTCCGCGGCCTCCCCGGTCTTACCTCCGGGGACGGCGTCGCCAGCTTCGCCGGCGACGACTGGCGGGTCACCCTCCGCGCCATCGCCGAGGACGGCCGCCTCGAGGTCCTCTCCCGGCCCACCGTCCTGGCCCGCAACAACCAGCAGGCCATCATCACCGTGGGCCAGCAGGTGCCCCTCATCACCGGCGTCACCTTCGACAACTTCGGCAACCAGCGCAACTCGATCACCTACCAGGACGTCGGCATCATCCTGCGCGTCACGCCGTTCATCACCTCCGATGACCTCATCGAGATGATCGTCACGCCCGAGATCTCCCAGCTCTCCGCCGACCAGGTCGCCGTCTCGGTCACCGGCACCAACAGCGTCGGCTACCCCATCATCAACCGCCGCGCCGCCGACACCGTCGTCGTCACCCCCAACGGCCAGACCGTCGTCATCGGCGGCCTCATGCAGGACACCAAGACCGAGTCCGTCAGCAAGGTCCCCGTCCTGGGCGACATCCCGCTCCTCGGCGCCGCCTTCCGGCGCAAGGTCAAACAGGACTCCAAGACCGAGCTGCTCATCTTCCTCACCCCGCGCATCGTGAAGCACCCGACCGATCTGCTCGCCATGGCGCAGGCCGAACGCTCCAATGCCGTGGTCCTGCCCCGTTCCTACAGCGAGGATGACCTCAACCGCATCTTCGACGGGCTCCCGCCGAAGGGTGCCTCCACGTCCGGTGGCAAGAAGTCGAAGCCGCGCTAAGCCTCGCCCGTCTCCGCCCGAGCCACCCTCCCTGCATGAACCGGCGCACCTCCTTCGTGTATGGCCTGCTGCTCGTCACGTGGGTGGTCGTGCTCGTTTGGCAGCTCGGCGAGCATGCCCGCGTCCGCCGCACCGCCCGCGAGGCCATCATCAACCACGCCAAAGACGTCTCCACTACCCTCGGCCTCGTCATGCGCTCCCAACGCCGCTTCGGTGTCATCTCCCAGGAGCGCATGGAGTCCGCCCTGAACGCCCTCGTCAAACCGGGCGAACTCAATGCCATCGCCCTCCTCAATCACGCCGGCGAAGTGGTCGCCGCCGCCGGCGCCCCCATCAACTACGAGCTCAAGGGCCTCGTCCCCCGCGGCGTCCACTGGGACCGCCGCAGCGTGACGCTCGTGAACCTCATCGACCTCGGCGCCAACCTCGCCGATGCCGACGATGCCGACCGTCCCACCCTGGTCCTGCCGCGCCGCGACATGCCCGGGCCGCCCTCCGGCACCAACCGCCCCACCCCGCCGCCGGGATTCCCTCCCGAGGGCCCACCGCCTGCTTCCCTCGAGCCCAGCACCTCCACCAACCAGCTCGTGGATGCCAACCCACCTGCTCCCCGCCCGCGCGCCTGGGGCCGCGGACGCGGCGGTGACGGTCGCCCCCCCTTCGGTCGCCCCTTCTGGATGAGCGAGGCGGAGTACCTCTCCGCCATCGAAAAACAAGGGGTCCACAGCTTCGTCGCCGTCCTGTCAGCCCAGCCTCTGCTCGTCGCTTCCGCCCAGGATCTCTGGCTCCGCGGCTTCATCGCCCTCCTCGCCACCGTCGCCGCCGCCGGCCTCGGCCTCGCCTGGCGAACCCTCCTCCAGTCCGCCGAACTCGAGGTCCGCCTCGCCCGCGCCGCCGAACTCAACGCCCGCCTCCGCGACATGAACCTCGCCGCCGGCGGTCTCGCGTCGGAAACCCGCCACCCCCTCAACCTCATCCGCGGCCTCGCCCAAACGCTGGCCCAGGAAACCGGCGCCTCACCGCAAGTCGTCCAGAGCTCACGCCATATCGCCAACGAGGCCGACCGCGTCACCGCCCAGTTGAACGACTTCATCAACTATTCCCGTCCCCGCGAGGTCCGCCCCACCCGCGTCTCCCTCAACGGCGTCTTCGCGGAACTCAAGACCACCCTCGCCTCCGATCTCGACGCCAAGACCATCCGCCTCCAACTCCCCGACGACCTCCCCGTCATCGAGGCCGACGAGCCGCTCCTCCGCCAGGCCCTCTTCCACCTCCTCGCCAACGCCCTCCACGCCATGGACCACGAGGGCTCCATCACCCTCACCGCCACCAAGCCCGACCCTCACCACGTCTGCCTCGACCTCAGCGACGACGGACCGGATGTCCTCCCCGAGCACCGCGCCGACATCTTCAAGCCGTACTTCTCCTCGAACCAGCGCGGCCGTGGCCTCGGCCTCGCCGTCGTCCACCAGATCGTCCTCGCCCACGGCTGGGACATCGAGTGCCGGGAAAACCTCCCCCGCGGCGCCTGCTTCCGCCTCTCCCATCTCCGCCTCGCACCCCCCGCCTGATCCCGTCCGCCGCCCCACGCGCCCCCACGTTCGTCATCCGCCCCCGCACCGCCCCGGCAGGTTCAGGGCCCGCAGCGCCGCCTCGTACACCGCCTTGAGCGGCACCGCCGCCGCTTCGGCCACCGCCCGACACGACTCGAACTCCGGTGCCGCCTGCACCACGCGCCCGTCCAGCCACCCCAGCTTCACCCGCACCGTTCCGTGCGCGGTCGTGACTTCGCGGACCTCACGTCGCAACTTCCAGCGCTCAGCCACAGTCCGCCGGACCCCAAACGCACTGGTCTCCGTCAACATCAGCGCCGCCAGCCGTTCCGCATCCTCAACCCCACATAACACCGTCAGCAACGTCCCCGGCCGCCCCTTCTTCATCTGCACCGCCGTGTGGAACACGTCCAGGGCCCCCGCCGCAAGCGCCTGTCCCGTGAAATGCCCCAGCACCTCCGGGTTCAGATCGTCCACGTTCGTCTCCAGCACCGCCACCCGGTCGCTCTCCCAATCGTGCGTCGCGGAAACGGCGGCTCCCACCCCCGACTCCCCCAACAGCACCCGCAGCACATTCGGACGCGTCCGGTTGTCCCGCGTTCCCAACCCGTAACCCACCCGCTCGAGCCGGAACCCCGGCAGCGGCCCAAACGTCTCGACCAGCTCCGCCAGCAGTGCCGCGCCCGTCGGCGTCACCAGTTCCTGCCGCTCCTCGCACTGGCTCACCACGACCCCGCGCGCGGCCAGGATCTCGAGCGTGGCCGGAGCCGGCACCGGAAACCGCCCGTGCGCGCAGTCGACCCAGCCCGTCCCCTCAACCACCGGCGACGCCAGCACCCGCGGCCGCCCCAGCCACTCCAGACTCAGGCACGCTCCCACGATGTCCACAATCGAGTCCACCGCCCCTACCTCGTGAAAGTGCACCTCCTCCGCCGGCCGCCCGTGGATCTTCCCCTCCGCTTCGGCAATCCGCCAGAACACCGCCGTCGCCCGCTCCTTGACCCACGCCGACAACGGACTGGCCGCTATCAACCGACGGATCTCCGCGAAGTCGCGACCGTGCCCGCCGTGAGGTCCCGACTCAGGCCCGTGAGGGTGGTGATGCCCACCTCCGTGCTCATGCGGGTGCCCGTGCTCATGCCCGTGCTCATGCCCGTGCTCATGCTCATGCTCATGCTCATGCGGGTGCCCGTGCTCTTGCTCTTGCTCTTGCTCTCGTTCGTGCGCGTGCTCCTGCGCGTGCGCGTGATGGTGTTCGAGGTGGACTTCGAATCGGCTGCCGGTGATGCCCTGTTTCTGGCCGCGGCCGTGGTGCAGGTGGTAGCCCGTCACCCCCAGCCCGGCGAGCCCGCGCTGGAGCTCACCAAAATCCATCCCCGCATCCAGCAAGGCGCCCACGAACATGTCGCCGCTGATGCCGCTGAGCAGGTCAAGGTACAGTGTCTTCATATCCGGTGTTTCTCTGTGAACCTTGTGGTGCAGGCGTCCCGCCTGCGACCGTCCGGCTCCTGGTCACTCCGCACGGGCGTCAGGCCATGGGCCGCTCCCGGGACGCGCCCGATCCCTTCGCTGCCCCCACCCCTTCCGCCGCCAACGCGTTGATCTGGCTCGCGGCGTACCCGGCCCCAAAGCCGTTGTCGATGTTCACCACCGTCACGCCGCTCCCGCAACTATTCAGCATCCCCAGTAATGCGGCCACCCCACCAAAACTCGCGCCGTACCCCACACTCGTCGGCACCGCGATCACCGGGCGCGACACCAGCCCGGCCACGACACTCGGCAGCGCGCCTTCCATGCCGGCCACCACCACGATCACGTTCGCCCGCTGCACCACGTCGATCCGCCCCAGCAACCGGTGCAGACCCGCCACCCCGACGTCAAACAGCCGCTCGACCCGGTTCCCCATGAAATCGGCCGTCACCGCCGCCTCTTCCGCCACCGGCAGATCGCTCGTCCCCGCGCACAGCACCGCTACGGTCCCGGCGCGCTTCGGCAACGGCTTCCGCGCCAGCGTCAGGCACCGCGCCGTCTCGTGGTACACGGCGGACTTGAACTGACGCCGCAACGCCCGCGCGGGTTCGGGACCGATCCGGGTGATCAGCACCCGGCCTTCGTTCTGATACAACCGGCGGGCGATCCCCGCCATCTGCTGGACTGTCTTGCCGCTCCCGAAGATCACCTCGGGAAATCCCTGCCTCAGCCCGCGGTGGGTGTCCACATGGGCAAAGCCCAGGTCAACCACCGGCGCGGCCTGAAACGTCTGCAAGACTTCCTCGAGCGGGACCTCGCCCGCCTCAAAACGCCTCAACAGCTTCCTCGCTTCGTCGCTCGTCACCCGCCCAAACTGTCAAGCCCGCCGCGCCCGGTCACGCCGGAAATCCTGCCGCCTCCACGAAAAGCGGCGGTCAACCGCACGCACTCCAGACGCTTCGCGACCCCCCCACCGCCCGGCCGGCGCAACGCGTTTGGAGTGCGCGGTCTTCCAGCAGCGCTTTTCGTTCACCCCCCCTCCTCCCTCACGCAAAGCGGCGGTCAACCGCACGCACTCCATACGCTTCGCGACTTCCACACCACACCGGCCAGCGCAACGCGTTTGGAGTGCGCGGTCTTCCAGCAGCGCTTTTCGTATCACCTTCGCCCCTCAACAGCGGCGCCCTGCGTTGTCAGTTCCCGGAACGTCGTCCGGAAGACCGCCGCGGTCCCGGTGGTCTCCACGTACAGGCTCTCGCGCTGCCGCGGCGGCACATCCGGCGTGAGGGCGTGGCTGACACGGAACCCGCCCGGCACTTCGATCAACACCTCGAGCCGCCGGTCGCCACAATCAACCCGCAAGGCAGCCCGATCCGTGAACGACGCCGTGCGCGGTTCGCGCCAGTACCGAAAACCCGCCGGCCAGTGCGACGCAGCGAAGGGTTCCCCGGGCTGGAAGTCCTCAAGCCCGAGTACCCGCCCCTGGAAATGCAGCGCGAGCCCAAGGGCCGCCGGGCCCGCATCGGCCTGCAACGCCAGCCGGGTCACGACGATGAGACTCCTCTCGTCGAGGTGCAGTTCCCGTTCGGCCGAGGCGTTGGCTCGGTAGCGACTTTGGCGGGCGGCCACATAGCCGCGGTCGGCGTCGAAGCCGAGGAGTTCGCCGGGTTGCCAGGGCGCCTGGCCGAGGCCGTTGACGAGCGGCACGTTGTGAGCCAGACCCTGGGTGAAATAGGTGGCGTGCAGCGGCGATCCATACCCCACGGTGCCCGGGTCATGACTGATCGGTGTGTCGCCCAGGAACACCTCGTAGTCGAGCGCTTCCGCCTGGGCGTGCGAGGCGTCCAGTTGGCCGTAATGGAAGAACACCTGCCAGTCGCCCCGCCGCAGCAGCGCCATCCGGCTCGACTCCAGGTTGCGGCTCGGAACCGCCGGCAACGGCGGCAGACTGGCGGGGGGAACAGCCGGATCCAGCAGCGTGTTCCAGTCCCGTCGCCGAACAGCTTCGGTCAGCCCGAGCGGGGTCGGAAACAGGCGGTACGACGCCGCCAGGGAAGCCACGTTCGGCGCCCGCCCGGGGCCGCCGGTCGAGTCCGCGGGGTTGGGCAGTTGCCCGGTCGGGAAGCGGAGCAGGATGGGGGCGAGCAGGAGGTTCTCGAGCACCGCCATCTCCTGGCGCAGTTTGGCCCCCCGCCCGGCCATCTGGGCATACTCGAAGAACGGACGCAGCGCGCTCACCACATAGCTGTTGTAGCCCAGCGATTGCTCGAACCAGAGATAGTCGCTGGTCACGCCCCGGGCGAGCTGCTGCCGGATGCCAAACGGCGCCTCGACGGCCTTCTGCCAGAGCGCGTCATCGGCAAAGCACAGGGCCACGTGGCCGACCGCACTGCGGTGCCAGCAAGCGATGTTGTGCACCCGTTGGAACGTGGTCTCGAGCATCTCGGCCTGCGGGCGGAAGAACTGCCCGAACCAGCGCTGCCGCTGCGCGACCGGGACGGCGTCGTCCAGCAGCCGCACCGCGTGCACGAACCGCACCAGGTTGACGGCCTCATCCAGGCTCTGCCACATCAGCCGGCATCCGCGCCCCGGCTTCTCAGGCCACCGCAGGTAGTTCGTCGCGTAGAAATCGAGCTGGCTGGACGTCCAGTCGGCGTAGCGCCGCTCGCCGGTGAGCCGGAAGAGCTGGGCCGCCTCGGCCAGCTTCGCGGCATGGCGGGTGCGAAACCCGAACACCCAGGCGGCATGAAGCTTCGGTGTCAGCTTGACCCGCGGGTCCGAGGGGCTGGACAACGTCTCCTCCCCCGGTTCGTCCGGCGTCCAGGTCAGGAACGAACCGTCCTGGGGACTGACAAAGTCATGCCACCAGCCGGTTACCCACTCGACGCGGTCCTGCCGGCGGGCCATCCAGTCATCGACCTCGCCGCGCTGTTCCGTGAGCCAACGCTGCCAGGCCGGATCCGAGGTCACGCGCCGACGCGCGCCGTCCCAATCCTCGACGGGCATGCGCACGGGCGATCCATCGGGACTGAAGACCTTGAGTTCGGCCAGGGCCTGTTCGGGGTTTGGCTTGGGAAACCGCGGCGGTTCAGCGGCCTGGCCGGCGAACGCCAGGAGGAGAGCGGCCAATCCGATGCTCGTGGAAGCTCGGGAACGAGGCGTGAAGGCGCAGGGAAACATGGCGGAAAAGTAGCCTCACTCCCACCGCGACGTCAGCACCTTCGTGTCGGGGTGCAAACCCTCGGCGGGGAGACGACGTCGAACCGCAGCAACGCAAAGCGGCGCTGAAGCGCGACGCACTCCCTACGCTTCGCGACCTCCCCACCGCCCAGCCGGCGCACCGCGTTTGGAGTGCGCGGTCTTCCAGCAGCGCTTTTCGTCCTCCTCCATCCCTCCGTTCCACCCGCTCCCGCTGTCCCGCCAGCCATCGGCCGAGCCCTTGACGTCCGGGGCGTTTGGCGTTTCTCTCGGCGTTGAACCGCCGGCTCCGGTTCCCATCATGCCCAAGATTCTGCTGGTCGAGGACAACGAGATGAACCGCGACATGCTTTCGCGCCGGCTCGAGCGCAAAGGCTACGCGGTGGTCTGTGCGTTGGACGGGCAACAGGGCCTCGATCAGGCCCGCGCCCAGGCGCCCGACCTCATCCTCATGGACATGAGCCTTCCCGTCCTCGACGGCTGGGAAGCGACGCGCCGGCTCAAAGCCGACCCCGCCCTGCAGCGCATCCCGGTCATCGCTCTCACTGCCCACGCCATGGCCAGCGATGAGCAGAGGGCGCGCGAGGCCGGCTGCGACGATTACGACACCAAACCCATCGAACTTCCCCGTCTGCTGAGCAAGATCCAGGCACTCCTGGATTCCCGGCCGCTCGTGACATGAAGAACCACCTCGAATTCGAGAAGCCCATCATCGAGCTGCAGCGCAAGCTGGACGAACTGCGCCAGCATCCCGAGGCCCACTCGCTCGGCCTGCGGCTCGAGGAGGAAATCGACCAGATCGAACGCAAGCTGGCCGAAACCCGCCGCGAGATCTTCGAAAACCTCAGCCCCTGGCAACGCGTCCAACTGGCCCGACACCCCCGCCGCCCCTACACGCTCGATTACCTGCGCCTTGCCTTCAGCGACTTCGAAGAGCTCCGCGGCGACCGCGCCTTTGCCGATGACCAGGCCATCGTCGGCGGCTTCGCCGAGCTCGACGGCGAGAAGGTCCTGGTGATCGGCACCCAGAAAGGCCGCGACACCAAGGAGAACATCCGCCGCAACTTCGGCTCGGCCCATCCTGAGGGCTACCGCAAGGCGCTTCGGCTCATGCGCCTGGCCAGCAAGTTCGGTCTCCCCATCATCACCCTCATCGACACGGCCGGCGCCTACCCCGGCGTCGGCGCCGAAGAACGGCACATCGCCGAGGCCATCGCGGTGAACCTGCGCGAGATGACCCTGCTCGAAGTGCCCGTGCTCGCTGTCGTCATCGGCGAGGGCGGCTCGGGCGGCGCCCTCGGCATCGGCGTGGCCGACCGCGTGTTAATCCTCGAGAACGCCTATTACTCGGTCATCAGCCCCGAAGGTTGTGCTGCGATTCTCTGGAAGGACCGGGCCGCCGCGCCGCGCGCGGCCGAAGCCCTCCGCATCACCGCGCGGCACCTCCTCGAACTGGGGCTGGTGGATGCCATCGTGCCCGAACCTCTCGGCGGCGCGCACAACGACCCCGAGCTGGCGGCGGCGAACCTGAAGAAGCACCTGCGGCAGCATCTCCGCGAACTCCAGGCCCTGCCCCTCCCTGAACTCCTCCAGCAACGCTACGCGAAGTACCGCGCCATGGGGCGCTTCGAAGAAACCCATCCCCCCTCGGCCGGCCCGGCCGTCCCCACGCCGGTGGCCGCCTAGCGCGGGTATTTCATGCTCGGCATGAAGCTGCGACCGACCGTAGGCGCCGACGTGAGGAGGCGAAGTGGTGTTCCCCCTGGCCCAAAAACGCTCTCCGTCGGCGCCTACTCTCCATACGCCTCCTCACGTCGGCGCCTACGCTCCATACGCCTCCTAGCCCATGCTGTATCCGTTCGTCTTCGTTCCCCGGCTCAAGCCCCGCCTCTGGGGCGGGCGCAGCCTGGCCACGCTCTACGGCAAGTCCTTGCCGCCCGGCGAGCCCGTCGGCGAGTCCTGGGAGATCAGCGACCGGCCGGGCGACGAAAGCCTGATCGCGAATGGCCCGCTCGCGGGCCGGAGCCTGCGGTGGCTGATCGCGGAACACGGCCCCGCCCTGCTGGGCGCCGCCACCGCTCCCCAAGGCCGCTTTCCCTTGCTCGTCAAGATCCTCGACGCCCGTGAGATTCTGTCGGTGCAGGTCCACCCGCCGGCGCGGCTGGCGGCGCAACTGGGCGGCGAACCCAAGAGCGAGCTGTGGTACGTCACTCAGGCCGCACCCGGCGCCACGTTGTGTGCCGGGCTCAAAGAGGGAGTGTCCCGCACCGAGTTCGAGCAGCGGCTGCAGGACGGCACGGTGGCCGAATGCATCCATCCGGTCCCCGTGCAGGCCGGCGATGCCTTGTTCCTCCCCAGCGGCCGGATCCACGCCCTCGGCACCGACCTCGTCATCTTCGAGATCCAGCAGAATTCAGACACCACCTACCGCGTGTTTGACTGGAACCGTGTCGGCCCCGACGGCCACCCGCGCGAACTCCACCTCGCACAGGCGCTCGCCTGCATCGACTTCGACGACTTCGCGCCTCGTCCGATCCAGGCCGCCTGGCAGGCGGACGGGCCGGTGGAGCAATGTTCACTGCTGGCCCATCCCTTGTTCTCCGTGACCGAACACCGGGCGACTGCGGCAGACGGCCGCCTGGGATCCGGCGAACGCGTCGCGGTGGTCGGGGTCGTGTCTGGCGCCGTGCAACTCGACCACCCGGCAAGCGGGGAAAGCCTGGTCCTGAAGCCCGGCCAGTTCGCCCTCCTGCCGGCGAGCGCCCAGCCTGTCGCATGGTCGGTCACCGCCGCTTCGACCTGGCTCGTGGCCACCCCGGGCACTCTCCCCTGACACTCCCTCCCGCCCGGGCTGGCTCCAGGAAACCGGTCCCTTCGGGCCGTTCGGTTCAAAACATCTTGTTCAGATCGCCCGAGCCCGACGCTGGCTGCCAATAGCTCGTGGCCGAGGGACGGCGCCGCAACCCGAGCAAGTCCTTGCCCAGCCAGCGAAGCACGAGGCCCATGGGGGTGAGCACAAGAAAGAAGATCAGCCCCAGAATCACCGGGGCCATGATCCGACCCAGCAGATGGCTCAGCCGCATGCCGGCCCGGTAAGGCCGACGGAACCACGCGGGTCGAACCACCGCCAGCACGGCCGTGACCACGAGCAATGCCAGCACCGGCACCGCCCCCTCCCCAGGCAACATCCGCCGCCAGCAGAGGAACCCGACGATCAGCGCCAACACCAACGAGGAGCTGAGTCCGAACTTGCGCCACTCGCGCGGGTCTTCCTTGAGGCGAAGCTTCATCGCATCGGCCGTTCGCTTGTGAGGTTCAGTCCGCCTGCGGCGCTACCCGCCGGGTCACCGCGCGCTGCGGTTGCGCCAGCCGATCCAGAAAGAAGCTCCCGAGAACCAGCGCATCCATCTCGGTGTTGACGAAGCACCGGTAGGCGTCGTCCGGGGAGCACACGATGGGTTCGCCGCGCACGTTGAACGACGTGTTCACGAGGACGGCGCATTCCGTGGCCTTCTCCCAACGTTCGAGCAGGGCGTACAACAGCGGGTGGCGCCCGGCGTCCACCGTCTGGATCCGCGCCGAGTAATCCACGTGAGTGACCGCCGGCAACGTCGAGCGCTCGGCGTGGAGCAACTCGAGCCCGTGGAGTCCGGCGGACACGGGGCGGCGGAGACGCGGCTGCAGCCCCGCCACCAGCATCATGTAGGGCGATTCGTCCTCAAGCTCGAAGTACTCCGCCACGCGCTCCCGCAGGACGATCGGGGCAAAGGGCCGGAACGACTCCCGGAACTTCACCTTGAGGTTCATCACCGACTGCATGGTCGGCGAACGCGGATCCCCGAGGATCGAGCGGTTGCCGAGCGCGCGCGGGCCGAACTCCATGCGGCCCTGGAACCAGCCCACGACCTTGCCCGCCGCCAGCCACCGCACGGTCTGGTCGAGCAGCGCCTCGCGTTCCAGCCGCTCGTACACCGCGCCGTGCGACTGCAGCACCACCTCGATTTCACTGTCGTGATAGGCCGGCCCGAGCAACGCCCCGTGCATGCCGTCCGGTCGGCGCGCGTCCGCGTGCGGGGTTCGTTCGCCGCGGAAATGGCCGTGCCACGCCGCCCACGCGGCGCCGAGGGCACCGCCGGCATCGCCGGCCGCGGGCTGGATCCAGAGCCGATCGAAGAGGCGTTCGCGGTGCAGGCGGCCGTTGGCGACGCAATTCAGGGCCACGCCCCCGGCCAGACAAAGATGGCGTTGCCCGGTCACCTCGCGCGCGTGACGCGCCAGCCGGAGCATGACTTCCTCGGTCACCACCTGGATCGAGCGCGCGAGGTCCATGTGGCGCGGTTCCAACGGCGCCTCGGGCGCACGGGGCGGCCCTCCGAACAGGCGGTGAAACCGCTCGTTCGTCATGGCCAGCTCTCGCAGGAACGCGAAGTAATCCAGGTTCAGCCAAAACGAGCCGTCTGGTTTCAGATCCAGCAACTCGCTCCGGATGGCGTCGGCGAAACGCGGCTCGCCATAGGGGGCGAGGCCCATGAGCTTGTACTCGCCCGAGTTCACCTTGAAGCCGCAGTAGCCCGTGAACGCGGTGTAGAGGAGCCCGAGCGAGTGCGGGAACCGGATCTCCTTGAGCAGCGTCAGTTCCGATCCCTGGCCGACGCCGATCGTGGTGGTGGCCCACTCGCCCACACCATCGACGGTGACGATGGCCGCCGACTCGAAGGGCGACGGGTAGAAGGCGCTGGCGGCATGGGCTTGGTGATGTGTCGTGAAGAGGATCGGGCAGTCGGGCCGCAGCCCGGGCAGTTCCTCGCGCAGGGTGCCGCGCAGGTTGAGCTTCTCGGCCAGCCACCCCGGCAGGACGCGTGGGAACACGCGCCAACCGGCGGGCGCCACCGCGAGGAAGCTCTCCAGCATCCGCGCGAACTTGGTGATCGGCTTGTCGTAGAAGACGACGGCGTCCAACTGGTCCGGGCGCAGCCCGGCGCTGGCCAGGCAGGCGGCGACGGCCTGGCCCGGGAAACGGTCGTCATGCTTGCGCCGGCTGAACCGCTCCTCCTGGGCGGCGGCGACCAACTCCCCGCCGGAAAGCAGGGCCGCGGCGGAATCGTGGTAGTAAGCCGAGAGCCCGAGGATATGCGGCGAGCCGGGCATGGCTCACATGAACGGATAGATGGCCCAGGCGATGCCCGAACTCGAACCGAAGATCAGCAGCGCGGCGAGCGCCACCAGCACAATCACCAGCGGCGCCAGCCACCACTTCTTCTCCTGCCGGAGGAACTGGAGAAACTCTTTGAGCAGGTCCCACATGCCTCGCTACGTCCACTGGACCTCTTTCCGGACGCGTTCGAGCAGGGCTTTGGTGGCCCGGATGCCCTCGGGCTCATTGAGCCGCTGGCCTTCGTACTCGATCCCCACGTAGCCCCGGTACCCAGCCGCCAGCACGATCTTCATCATCCGCAGGTAATCCGTATGCACCTCGTTGCCGTCGGCGTCGAAATCATGGCTCTTGGCACTGACGGCCTTGGCGAACGGCATCATCTCGGTCACCCCCTGGTAGCGGTCGTACTCCTCGCTGTCGCTGACCCGGAAGTTGCCGAAGTCGGGCAGGGTGCCGCAGTTGGGCAGGTTGACCTTCTTCATGACGCCAGCCAGCCAGGCGCCGTTGGAGGACAGCCCGCCGTGGTTCTCGACGATGACATTGAGGCCCCGCTTTCCGGCGAACTGCGCCAACTGCCGCAGGCCGTCCGCCGCCCGATCCATCTGCTCCTCAAAGCTGCCCTGGCCCCGGGTGTCGGCATTCACCCGGATCGAGTGGCAGTTGAAGTACTTGGCGGCCTCGACCCACTTGTGGTGGTTCTCGACCGCGGCCTTCCGGCGGGCGGGGTCGGGATCGCCGAGGGACCCCTCGCCATCCACCATGATCAGCAGGA
Source organism: Verrucomicrobiales bacterium (assembly GCA_015075445.1). Taxonomy (GTDB): domain Bacteria; phylum Verrucomicrobiota; class Verrucomicrobiia; order Limisphaerales; family J093; genus DSVZ01. The sequence continues at coordinate 11,821 of JABTUJ010000025.1, read as the reverse complement.
TCTTCACCCCGAGGCCGTCGGCGCGCTTCTTGAACTCGCCCAGATAGGCGGTGTCACGCGCCTTGTCCTTGAAGAACTGGTTCACCAGCTCGATCGCCTCGATGTCGTAGTCCTGCTTGGCGACCTTGGGGAAGTCGAGGTGATCGAGCTGGCCCGCAAACAAGGTCCGGTGGAGCGACCACTCGGCGAGGGAGATCATGAACGGGAGCTTGCGCGAGTCGGCGCGCAGCGCAGGGATCGAGGCGGGCGACAATGCCAAGCCGGCGGCCAGGGCGCTGGCGCCCTGGACGAACCGGCGGCGACTGAGCCGCGCGGCGGTTGGTGCATGCATGGGGTCAGGGGTTGGGGGTGGTCTTGGGGGGTTCACGGTGCTGGAAGGTCACCATGAACAAAGCCATGATCAGCAACGCGCCCAGGCCGGGGATGAGCCAGATCCGGTCCCAGCGGGGCAGCGGCTTCTGGAAGGCCGTCAACGGCACCACGCTCTTCTCGGTGCTCTCCTGAAAACCCGTCTCGGCACGCGCGAACACCGCCACCTCGGCCGTGGGCGGCGTCACGTCCTTCTGCAACGCCACGATCCGGCCGTAGGCCCGCTGGTTGCCTTCGTCCCAGGCCACGAAGTTGCCGGCAACCCACGTCTCCGGCTTCACCACCTGGAACTTCGCCGGCTCGACCTGCGGGAAGCTGTAGTGGCCGACGATCTTGCCTGACAGCGTGGTGCCCACAAACATGCCCGCCCCGAGCGTGACGAGCGCGATAAAGCCCTGCGCCTTGGCCCGGATGGCGTCCCAGGCCTTCTGGTCGGTGTAGATGTAGGCGGTCACGAAGAAGAAATCGTAGCACACCCCGTGCAGGATGATGCCCAGGTACAACGGCCAGAGATCGCCCGTGTTATAGCCCAGCACAAAGAACAGATACCGCACCCCCCAGCTCAGCATCCCCACCACCAGCATCCACTTCACCCCCAGCCGCACAAAGAACCACGGCATCACGAGCAGGAAGAAGATCTCGGAGATCTGGCCCAGCACCGTCTTGCCCGTCGCGTTGGGCATGTCCAGTTCCCCGCAGAACACTGGCGCAAAGCTGAAGTAGAACGACAGGGGGATGCTGACCAGAAAGGCGCTGACGATGAACACCGCGAACGACCGCTCCTTCAGCAGCTTCAGCGCCTCCAGGCCCAGCACGTCCCGCACCGTCACCCTCTCCCCCTTCGCCCGCGGCGGCGTGTGCGGCAGCGTGAGACAGTAGAGGCCCATCAGGATGCCCATGACCCCGGCCACCTGAAACGGCACCGGCGTGTTCACGTCGAACCCCGCAAACCGCTCCGTGCTCGCCACCTGGCCGATCGCCCAGACGGTCACGATCCAACTGATGGTGCCCAGCACCCGGATGCTCGGGAACTCCTTGCCCGGATCCTTCATCTGCGCAAACGAGATCGAGTTCGTCAGCGCCAACGTCGGCATGTAGCACAGGGTGTGCGCGATCAGGAGCGGGTAGAACGTCGCGAAGGTCGTCGCCTGCGAGAGCGCCAGGATCAGCAACCCGCCCACCACATGCAGCGCCGCCAGCACCTTCTCGGTCGCAAAAAACCGGTCGGCCACCATCCCGACGAAGAACGGCGAGAGAATCGCAGCGAGCGCCGTCGAGTTGTAGGCCAACCCGATCTGTTCCTGCGTGAAATTCAACTGCCCCCCCAGGTAACGGCCCATGGTCACGTACCACGCAGCCCAGATGACGTACTGCAAAAACATCATCACCGAGAGGCGCAAGCGAATTGAGGAGCTCATATGCGATTGGTGCCCGGACCCTAGGGAGCGACCGTCCCTTTGGCAAGTTGGGAAAGCCGCGCCGGGGCCCCGAACCCCGCTCAACCCCGGAGCGAAACGTCGGGCCCGCGCGACGCGTCTGGAGTGCGGCGTCTTCCAGCACCGCTTTTCGTTCCTCACCGCGCGGCGGCCACCGGCCAGACCCAGTCGCGACCTCCCGTGAGCGTGGGCGGCTCGCTGGAGGGCACCGCCGCCTCCGCCACCCCGCCGTCATCCTGACCGTCATCGCCCACCGAATAGAGGAGATACGTTCCGTCGGGCCGCGCGCGGTAGCGCATCGGCTTCCCGTCCTGGTAGTCCACGGGAACCGCGGCGAGGAACTCCGGCACCAACGCGGCGAGGTCCGCGGGCAACCCGCCGTAGCGCAGCTCATGGCGCTTCAACGCGACCGCCGCCACGATCATCGACCGCAGGGTTTCCAGCTCACAGGCCGCGCCCACGAGCGATTCGAGTTTGGGCAGCAGGGCCTGCGAAGCGCAATAACGCACCCGGTCGAGGGCGGCGCCGGACTCTTCCAGGCTTTGGGCAGCGGATTGGAAAGGTGCAATCGACTGGGAGCCGCGCTTCGCCTGCGCCTCGGCAGCGGCGACGGATCGCTCGGCGGCAACCAGGCGCACCCGCTCGATCCCCTCCTGCAGGCTCCTGCAGTAATACAACTCGTCCTGGTCGAGCCATGCCATCCGCCAGATGACCCCGACCGGATAGGCCGCCAGCTCGACCCCGCGGCTGCCGATGCGCTGCCACCGCCCTCGGTCCGAGGTCGACAGCAAACTGGCTGACGGGGCCGTCATACTCCGATGGAGGATCAGGTTCGGGGCGCTTCGGAGCGCCGTGCCCAAGTCTGCGCGCAGCTTGTCAAACGTCCCGGCACTTGTCATCGCCCGCTCGATCGCGAAACAGAGGGCGGTCTCCTCGAGGAACCGCTTGCGCTCCCAAGCGGTTTGTACCGCGGCCAACCGGGCGTCCGTCCAACCCGCCGCTTGCAGGGCCTGCCACGTTGTCGGAACCGCGATGTGGTTGAGCGCGAGAAAGCCGACGTGACCCACAGCCCCCCGCCCGGCAAGCCCGTCCTCTGGGAGGGCCACCAAGGCCAACAGGTTCTCCAGCGCCGCATCCAACTGCTGCCGGTGCAGTTCCACCTGGACGGCCGCGCGAAGGGCAACGGCGGCAGAAATCAAGCGGAACGTCATCGAGGTGTGGGGCTCGGGTTTGGAGGGATCCTCCCTAGCCGCGGTCCAGGTCCGGTTGGCAAGGTGTTCCCGAAGCACACCGAGGGGTTCGGATACCTGGGCCAAGATCTCCTCCAACTGCTTCCACGTGTTCGTGCCCCACGGAGTCTGCTCGGTGTCGAGTTCAGCCCAGACCGACCGCACCTGCCCCGGAGCCAGATAGAGAAGGCCCGGTCCATAGGAGGAGTCAGCGAGGGGCTCGAGGTCATCCAACCGAAGCAGCGCGGCGATGGCGGACCGCGAGAGCGGCGTTCGACCTTCCCGGAGCGGCGGCAAGAGCTCCGCCAATGTCAGCGGCTCCCCCCGGGCGCGCATGGCCTCGCGCCAGGCTCGCAGGCTGGCTGCCCCGCGGACGTGCTCAATCGTCAGTCCCAACGCCACGAGCCCCAAGCCCGCAAGGCACGCCAGCAACCACCGGCGACGACAGGCCGTTGGTCTCCCCGCAGTTCCCGGCGTGCCGCCGGAACGCTGAGTGGCATTTTCGTTAGGCAGTGGATTTGACATGACAGACCTCCTGTTTGCGAAGCACTCAAATGCTCAGAACTCAACCGTCCGACAGTGGTCGTCCAGTCGCCGCATCACAGCCTCAAGCTGGTCCCGCGAAAACCGGCGGACTGCCGACGGAAGGTAAGCCTCGGCCAGGTAGCGTGCGTTCATCACCTTGACCGGGTAGCAGCCGTCTACGCGCACGAACCAGCCCGGCACAACAATGACCGGCTGGATGACCAGATCCTTGGGGCCGAAACCAGTGAGGAACTCTCTCACCCACTCCGCGTTGCGGCGCACCTGCTCCACGGCGGCCGAGTCGTAGCCCCAAGGAAATCGCAGGGTTCGACCGTCGAAGGCCACTTCGTGATCCAACAGACCGTTCGTGGACTTGCGTCTCACCCGCGTCTTCGTCTCCAGGACGAACACACCGCCCGGGCCAACCACCACGTGGTCCACGTTCCAGTCTCCCGAGCCGGGGACGTCGTGAAATGCCACGTAGCCAGGCTGGGTGACCCCGGGAGATGCCAGCGCTTCCGCCACCGCCTGCTCACCGCGCAGCCCGAGGCGGTAGCTCCGTTGTTCCTTGAGCAGGCTGCGCAGCCTGAAGACTTGCGGAATGAAAATGAGCAGGGCTGCAACCGTGAACAAGTACGTCGAGATGACGAACGGGTAGCCCGGCGAGGCCTGCAAGGCGGCATAGCTCAGCCGCCCGACCAGGAGGCTATAGAGCAGCGAGGCGCAGGGAGGGATCGCGATGCCAAGTATCATGCCGGCACCCGCTCCGAGGACTGTGACTCCGAGAAACCGGTCCCACAACGCGTCAAGGCGAACCATGGAGGAATGGCCCGCGGGCCGGAGCAACTTCTCCTGCTGGGGAGGCCGTTCATGGAGCCCATGCCGGCGACGTTGATCCCACCAGTAGAGCAGTCCACCCAGACCGACGAACACGGGGCCGCCGACCAACACTCCCCAGAATTGCCCCCAACTCAACTCCGAGACCATCGCATGCACCACACCACACGACACCACACTCCCGCAACCCCGGACAATCAGTGAATGCCTTAAGGTGGATCCCGGAGGGGGCTCCCAAACCACTCGCGCATGGGGGACAGCACGGAAGCTGGGACTTCGGCGCGGCCTTCCCCACAGCGTCCGAGATCGAGCGCGCCGACTGCGGCAGCCGGCCGTAGCCAAACTCCGCCGCCGGCTGGGGGCAGCCGGCCTACAATCCGCTGTAGGCCGCGTGCCCTCACGCGGCGTTCCCGCGGTCACTGGGTCACCGATCCCGCCCAAGCCCCTGACACCCGGCACTGTGCCTGCTATTCTGCCGCCATGTTTGGCCCGCTGCACTTCGCTTCGCTCCCCTGCCCTTCCCGTGTCCTCACCGCGCTCGCGAGCGCCCTTGCCCCCTGCCTCCTCCTCGCCGCCGAGCCCGTGCCCCCGACGGCGGAACCGGGCTGGGTCTGGTTCGAGGCCGAAACCCACGGGGGTGAAGCCGATCCCGAGCTCTCCGCCAACGCCATGCTCTGGCTCTCGCCCGGCGGCAGCGTGCAGCGCGAACTCACCCTTCCCGCCGCCGGCACCTACCAGCTCTGGGTCCGGAAGTTCTGGAATCCACAAGACTTCCGCTGGCGCGTCGGCGTCGACTCTCCCTGGAACGAATCGCGCCAGGCGTCGCTCACCGAACTCGTCCTGCTCGGGAACAACCCCGGCCGGCGCGTCGGCTGGGCGAATGTCGGCAGCGTGACCCTCGAACCCGGTCCCGCCGTCTTCCGCCTCGAAGTGCTCGCCGGCGAATCCCGTACCACCGCCTACGATTGCTTCCTCCTCACCCGCGAACCGTTCACCCCTCGCGGCAAACGCAAGCCCGGCGAGAAGCTCGCGATCCACGAGCCCGGCTGGTTCGCCTTCCAGCCCGACCCGGATTCGTTCGCCCCGAGCCCGCTGGATCTCCGGCACCTCAACGAAAAGGAGGCCGGCGAACACGGCTTCATCCGCACCCGCGGCGAGGACTTCGTCCACGAGCGGACAGGCCAAGCCGTGCGGTTCTGGGGAGTGAACGTGGGCATGGACCTTGTCGGGTCCGCCCCGGGCGAACGGGACCGCTTCGCCCGCAGCCTGGCCAAGCGGGGCGTCAACCTCGTCCGCGTGCATGGGCCGATCTATGCGGGGAGCGGACGCGACTTCGGCCGCATCGACACGAATCGCGTGGCCCAACTCCACGCCTTCATCCAGGTGCTGAAACGCCAGGGCATCTACACCAGCCTGAGCATCTACTTCCCGCTCTGGGTCCGGCTCGGCCCGGAGAACACCGCCTTCCCCGGCTACACCGGCGGCCAGCACCCCTTCGCGCTGCTCTACTTCCATCCCGGCTTCCAGGAGCTGTTCCGCGAGTGGTGGCGGTATCTCCTCACGACCCCGAACCCTCACACCGGCCTGCCCCTCAAGGACGACCCGGCCGTCGCCTTTGCCGAGATGTACAACGAAGACTCGACCCTCTTCTGGACCTTCAACCCGGAGGCCGGCAACAAAAGCCATCTCCCCGAACCGCAGCGCGCGCTCCTCGAACAACGTTTCGCCCGCTGGCTCCTCGCCCGGTACCCCGGCCAAACGCTTGGCCAGATCCAGGCCGGGCCATGGCAGGGCATGACTTCGCCCCACGATAACTTCGCGGCCGGGCGCGTCGGCTTCCGCGGCCTGTGGACCCTCTTCCACGAACGCCGCCCCCGCGACCAGGACACCGCCCGCTTCCTCACCGGGCTGATGCTCGACTTCCACCGCGCCACCTACACCTACCTCAAGCAGGACCTGGGCTTCCGCGGCCTGGTCTATGCCTCGAACTGGAAAACCGCCTCCCCGCAGTACCTCGATCCCCTGGACAAGTACGCCAACTCCGTCGCCGACTTCCTCGACCGCCACGGCTACTTCGGCGGCCCACACGATGGACCGAATGCCGCCTGGAACCTCGAGCCGAACCAGACCTACGACGACCGCAGCGCCCTCCGATTCCGCAAGCCCGACGGTGCCGGCGAGGACTTCGAGAACCCGTTCTTCGACCTCATCTACCAGCGCCAACCCTCCATCATCAGCGAGGTCAATTGGCCGCTCCCCAACCGATATCGCGCCGACATGGCCCTCGTCGGTGCAGCCTACGGCGCCCTCCAGGGCACCGACGCCATCGGCTGGTTTGCCGCGGCTTCCGCCTCCTGGGATGAACTCCCGGGCAAGTTCTCGATCCAGACCCCGGTCGTTTTCGGCCAGTTCCCCGGTGCCGCGTTGCTCTACCGGCAAGGCCTGGTGCGCACCGCCCCCCGCGTGGTCGACCTGGAACTCGCCCTCAACGACCTCTACGCGCTCGCCGGCACCCCCCTGCCCGCCCCCCATAACTTCGACCAACTCCGCGGCGACGGCGTACCCCCGGGCGGCACGCTCACCAACGTCAGCGCCCTCGATTCGCTCGCCTTCCTCGTCGGCCGGGTGGGGGTGGACTTCGTGACGGCAGACCCACCGCGATCAAGGGCCACCGACCTCTCGCCTTTCATCGACCGGAAGGCCGGAAAGGTCCGCAGCCACACCGGCGAGCTGGAGTGGGATTGGCAACTCGGCCGACTCACCATCAACGCCCCGGCCGCCCAGGGTGTCACCGGCTTCCTCGGTGCCCTGGGCCGGGTGGAACTGGCCGACGTCACCCTCGAGTCCCCGCTCGAGTACGGCGCGATTCTTCTGGTGGCATTGGATGGCAAGCCCATCGCCCGTTCAAACCGCCTCCTCCTCCAGGTCGCCAGCGAAGAACGTCCTTACCAGTGGGCCACCGACACGCCCGCGGGCAAACGGACCCTCACTCACCGCGGCACGTCCCCTTTGCTCGTGAAAGAGTTCGCCGGCACCGTCGCCCTGAAGCGTGCCGATGCCGCCTCCCTCACCGTCACGCCCCTCGACTTCAATGGCCATCGCACCGCCGGTGCCCCGGGCCCGGCCACCCGCCTGACCCTCGGACGCGATACGCCCTATTACTTGCTCGAGAAGTAATCCGACGGAGCACTCGCGTACGCCTCGAGCCAGCCCAGCACCGGCTCCCGCAGTTCATCCAAGTGATAGGGCAGCGTCTCGTGGCGGGCCGCCATGACCGCCAGGTACTTCACCGGCCCCGCACAGAGCCGCGCCAACCGGCCCACCGTCAGCGGCGGGGCAATCGGATCGTGGCCCGCTGCCACCAGCAACGTGGGCGTGATCGACCGCGTGACGAACGGTTCGGTGTCCAGGGACGCCGGCGGCACCGCCAACTCCCCCGGCAATCGCCGGGCCGCTGCTTGCACCAGGCGACGGGGCAACCAGCGCGCGTACTCGTCGCGGATCGCCAGGATGGCCGTGCCCAGTTCGGCATAGGGCGCCAGGGCCACGACCGCCTTCACCCGCGGATCCACCGCTCCCCAGCGCAGGGCCATCACGCCGCCCAGCGACTCGCCCATCGCTGCCACCGGTCCCCGCACCTTGCCCTGCGCCATCAAGTCATCGAGCACCTGCCGCAAGTCGTCCCCTTCGACCGCTCCGAAATACACCCGCTTCCCGGTGGAATCGCCGTGCCCCCGCAGATCCACCAGCACGGCCTGGTACCCCGCCTCGGCCAAAACCACAGCCCAGGGCCAGAGACTGAAAGAGTCCACGCCGTGCCCGTGCAGCAGGAAGACCGTCCCCCGCGGTGCGGCGGTCGCGGCCGTCGGCTGCGGCGGCAGCTTCGCCCGCAGCGAAAAGATCAGCCCCGGCCGACGGCCTCCTTGCATCGGGCTCGTGCGAATCCGGGCCTGGTAATCCCCCGGCGCCACACAAGTGACCCACAACCGGGCCGGTGGCGGCCCGACCGCGATCGCTTCGCTCGTCCAGCCGGTGGCCAGACTCGCCGGGATGGCCAGTTCCACAGACGCGGCGGGCCCCAACCAGTCCGGGTAAGTGTTCGGCGCTTTGACGATCGCGCGCGCCAGCATCCGGCTGGGCGCACACCCACTCGCCGCCACCAACGCCACCACCAGCACCAGCGCGGCCGGCCCAAGGGGCCTTCCACGACTCGTGTGGTGCGGGCGTCCCGCCTGCGCCCCGCGGTTCATGGCCCCGGGACATGGCCGCGGAAGCCAACGCCGCTTCCCGAACCGCTCGGTCTTCGCGCACACCGCACCATGGAGGCAAAGTCCGAAGCCACCGGCAAGCCGCCGGACGATAGCATCAGCCGGGTCACCGCTCCGAATGAGAGTTCCTGGCTTGCAGAGCCACCCCGGCCAAAGGCAGACTCCCGCGACCAAACTCGGTACTCATGTGGCGGCTTGCGGGACAAACGATCGTGATCGTGGGCGGCACCAGCGGCCTCGGTCTCTCCTCCGCCCTCGCTTGCCAGGCCGCCGGCGCCCGCCTGGTCGTTGTGGGCCGGGACGATTCCCACCTCCCCGCCGCCCGGTCCGCCCTCGGCCCGGACGTCCGCGTGCTGGCGGGTGACGCCACCGAACCGGACACCGCCCCCCACGCCATCCGCACCGCCCTCGACGCGTTCGGAGGCTTCCACGGGCTTTACCACGTGGCGGGCGGTAGCGGGCGCCGGTTCGGTGACGGTCCGCTGCATGAGCTCAGCGACGCCGGCTGGGAAGCCACGCTGCAACTCAACCTCACGTCAGTCTTCTACTCGAACCGCGCCGCGGCGCGGCAGTTCCTCGCGCAAGGGACCGGCGGAGTCGTGCTGAACCTGGCCTCCGTGCTCGCATTCTCCCCCTCGCCGGAGCACTTCGCCAGCCACGCCTATGCGGCCGCCAAGGCCGCAATCCTTGGCTTGGTCCGGTCGGCCGCCAGCTTCTACGCGCCCCGCCAGATTCGCTTCAACGTTCTGGCGCCCGGGTTGATCGCCACCCCCATGTCCGAGCGTGCGCAGAGCGACGCGGTCATCCGCCAGTTCATCCGCACCAAACAACCCCTCGACGGCGGGCGCATCGGGCAACCCACCGACCTCGATGCCGCCGTCGTCTTCTTCCTTTCCGACGAAGCCCGCTTCGTCACGGGCCAGTGCCTGGCCGTGGACGGCGGCTGGAGCGTCTCCGAGGGCCGAGAGAACTCCCGGGCACGTGGTGGTGCGGGCGTCTCGCCTGCAGCTCCTTGTGGTGCGGGCGTCTCGCCTGCAGTTCCTTGTGGTGCGGGCGTCTCGCCTGCACATCCCAGCGACGTCTGCCCGCCGGTTGACCCACCCTCGGGTTCCTCCCCCTCCTCCCTCCCCGCCTCTCCGCTCCCCCATCCCCCCAGGCACTCCTCCCCACCTCCGCTCCCCTGACCCCACCCCCCCAACCATGAACTACCTCCTCGGCATTGACCTGGGCGGCTCGAGCGTCAAAGCCGTCGCCACCACCCGTGACGGCGAACCGCTGCTGCGCTGCCACGAGCCCTTCGACCCCGACCGGCCCATGCATTTCGCCGAAACCATCCTCGGCGTGCTGGACCGGACCGTCGCCGCCCGCGGCCAGGCGCCGGATCTCATCGGCCTCTCGGCCCCCGGTCTGGCATCGCCCAGCGCACGCGCCATCGCGTTCCTGCCCAACCGCCTGCCCGGGATCGAGGACCTGGATTGGACCAACTACCTCCACACCGAAAAGCCGGTCCGGGTGCTCAACGACGCGCACTCCGCCTTGATGGGCGAGGTCTGGCAGGGCGCGGCCAAAGGCGCGCGGAACGTCATCCTGCTCACGCTCGGCACCGGCGTGGGCGGCGCGGCCATGGTCGATGGTCACCTCCTCCGCGGCGCCATCGGACGGGCCGGTCATCTGGGTCACCTCGTGCTGGACCAGGCGGGCCCGCCGGACATCTGCAACACCCCGGGCAGCCTCGAATGGGCCATCGGCAACTACAGCATCGCCGCCCGCACGCAGGGCCGGTTCCTCACCACGCACGCGCTGATCGATGCCTTCCAGGCTGGCGATCCGTTTGCGCGTGAGTACTGGCTCAAGTCCGTCCAGGCACTCGCCTGCGCCATCACTTCCTTCATCAACATCCTTGACCCCGAAGTCGTCATCCTTGGCGGCGGCATCGCGCGCGCCGGCGACGCCTTGTTCCAGCCGCTCGAACAGCGGCTCGAGACCCTTGAGTGGCGGCCCGGCGGCCACCGCGCCCGGGTGGTGCCGGCACAAATGGGCGAGTTTGCCGGCGCGTTCGGAGCCGCCTACAATGGCCTCCGCAGCAGCAGCTAGCCCGCCCTTTCCCGCGAAGGCGGACCAAGTGCAAGCCTGCCAAGACACCTTGAGAAATGACCGCTACCACGCGTTCGCCGTCCGTGAAGTCACGCCGGCACCTCGTTCCACCCCTTCGCCTCGTCGCCCTCACCCTCACCCTGATCGGCTGGAACGGAGGGGCGCCCGTCCTCCGCACGCGCGCCGACCACGTCGACGCCGCCCCGCCGGACCTCCACCAACTCGTGCTCCGCGCGGTCAAACTCGCCGCTCGCGACGCGGATACCGAGGCGCAGTTCAAAGCGCGCTACGCCTACCTCGACCTCCAGGTGACCGAGACCCGCGACGCAGACGGCCAGCTCCGTAAACGGACCGAACGCACCCGCGCCCATCCCCCAGCGCCGGACCCGGACCCGACCGATCCCGACGCCAGCGCGGTCGAATCCTCCGAACCCGAACCCCCGCCGGCCAAGCGCCCTTACGAACGCCACGACTTCCACGTCGATGCCTCGGTGCTCGAACGTTTCCAGTTCCGCTATGTGGGCCCCGACCTCTGTGCCGGGCGACCTGTCTGGGTCCTGGACTTCGAACCGGCCGAGCACGCCCCGCCCGCCCATTCGCTTCCCGAGCGGTTCCTCGGCCAGACCGCGGGCCGCCTCTGGATTGATCGCGCCGAGGCGGCCTTGGTCAAAGCCACGTTCCGACTGACCACGCCGATCCGCGTCGTCGGCGGGTTGGTGGGCGCCCTCAAACGCTGCGAAGTCGCGCTCGAGAAGGAGCGGACACCCGACGGGCTCTGGTACATGCGCCGGCTGGACTGGCAACTCGAGGGGCGAAAGTTGTTCACGACCCGCCGGATGGAGTATCACCAGGAGATCCTCCTCCTCGGCCTCCGTCCCCCTTCCTCCCCTCCCTCCCCGTAGGAGTCGAGGTCACGCGACTCAGCCTTCCTCGCTCTGCACCTGTGGTGCTGGCGTCCCGCCTGCACTTCCCGGTGAGCCGAGGATCCGGCCGAGCCGTGGCGCAGCAGGACCTTCGCTCCACCAGACTCCTGGGCCCGCGGCACGGCCGTCATCCAATCCGC
>JABTUJ010000024.1 GCA_015075445.1 Verrucomicrobiales bacterium | reverse complement strand
ACGCTGCGGGCGGAGATCGAACGGTGGGGAGCGGTCGTGTATGAACGTCCCTGAGGAACGAACTGCGCAGCTTCCGGCACGTGTTTCGGCACAGTTACGATTTCGAGTTGGATCCGGTGCGGTTGAATGCGTTGGGTGCCGCCTGGCGGGAGCGAGGTGCGGCCGTGCTCGCAGCGCTGCGGGCCTTTGCGGCGTGGCTGCGCGGCGACGAGTGCTCAGGGCCTGTCGGCGAAACCAAATAGGCCCGCGAGATACGCCAACCACGCGAAATCGCTGCGGAATCGCTGTGCCTCGCGCTCCCCGGCCGATCGTGCAACCGCGACTCCGTGGTGCGTGGTCCCGCGGTCCTTGTTCTTGGCCCCGCTGACCGCTGACTTCGGCCTTCGACTCTCGGACTTCGCCCTTGGCCCTTGCGTCTCTTGACGCGTGACCGCTTCTGAGCAAAAGTCTGCCCATAAAGACGCTCTCGATTCCCGTTAGTGAGGCGCGTACCGATCTGTGTGCTCTGATCAAGCAAGTGCAGTCGGGGGCGAGGATCACGCTCACGAGCCATGGGCGACCCGCCGCGCGATTGGTGCCCGTGGACCCACCGCCGAAGCCCTGGCGAGTTGACGAACCGGATCCTCCGCAGCGCTACGGCGACCTCCAATCAGCCGTGATGGAGCCGTGGTCGTGAGGATACTGGCCGATACTAATGTCTTCAATTGGGATCACAAGGATCCAGCGGATCGCCTGCTGGCGGCCACGGCCAAGATCGAGGCTACCGAGTTGTGGCACACGGACACCCGACTCAAGAAACTCAAGGGTTTCCCGCAGCGCTACTTCGTTAATGTGTCGACCACGTGAGGGGAAGAGAACCGGGGGGACCGCGAAATATGCGGACCAAGCGAAGCTCTTGAGAAGTCACTCTCCTGCCTGTGTTCATCCTCACCTCGACTTCGCGGGCTTCGGCCGTCTATGCATATCGCCAGAGGGTCACGTCGCCGGCTGAGGGCAGCCGGCCTACAGGTCGTTGTAGGCCGCGTGCCCCCACGCGGCGTCCGTTATCGGCCCATCCCTCGTGCTCCCCGCTTGGTTTCCGCCCCCTGGCTCACCTCCGCGGCACTGCCTCTTGCCTTGGTGGTCCTGTAATCCCGTGATCCTTCGCCCTTCGAACTTCGACTTTCGCCCTTCGTCCTTCGCCCTCGGTCCTTGGTGTCTACCGTCGTCATGACTTTGCTCCAGCAGCGTGATGCGGCTCGTCGGCAGCGTCGGCTCGAGGTGCGAGAAGAGACGCGGCGGCGGCTCCGCTCGGCTTTGGCTGAACTGATCCCGGGCCATCGCGTGGTGGTGTTTGGCTCACTGACCAGGCCCGGGGTGTTCCACGATCGCTCGGACGTGGACCTGGCGCTGGTGGCGCCGTTGCCGGCAATGGACCCGGTGACGCTGACGGGCGCTCTGATGGAACGGTTGGGCAGGCCGGTGGATGTCGTCGTTTTGGAGCGATGCCGGTTTCGGGCGAAAATCCTGCGGGAAGGAGAAGAATGGACCGTGTAGCGCTGCAAACGTTGCGGGAGGAGATGCGGGATGACTGTCGGGTCGTTCGCGACGCTCTGCGGAAGGCTGAGGCTCGGTTTGCGCGGCGCGACGAGGTGGGCTACGAGAGCTGTGCGCACCAGTTGTGTCGGCTGTACAATGCGTTCGAGCAGATGGGACTGCGGGTGGCGAAGGCTTTCGAGAACAGCATCGACGATGAGCAGGGCTGGCACAGCGCCTTGCTGAATCGGCTGAGCCTCCGCATCGAGGGTGTGCGACCCGCGTTGATTCCGGGTGAAGCCAAGCCGCCGCTGCAGGAACTGAAGGCGTTCCGACACGTCTTCGTGCATGCGTACGAACTGGTGCTCGACCCTGAGAAGCTCGCGTTACTGCTCAAGTACGCGCGGCAGGTAGACGATGGTCTGGCGGGTTGGGTGGAGGCGTTTATTGAGAACGTCGCGCGGGAGCAGGGGATGGAGTGGTGATGGCGGGGACGCAACGAAAAGCGGCGGTCAACCGCACGCACTCCAAACGCTTCGCGACCTCCGGACCGCGGGGCAGCGTATGGAGTGCGCCGACTTCCAGCGGCGCTTTGCGTTGCGGGGTTGAGGGGGCCGGTTCTCCCTGACCAGCGTCCGGCTACCGCCTCGCTTCGCAGGTGATGAAGTTCCGGCTGTTCGCGCGTCGCACGATCTGGTGGCCCACGTGGCTGGGTTGGTCGTGTTTGCTGCTGCTGCTCGGCTCGGGGGTGGGGTGGTGGTTCTTGGCAGGGGAAGCGTTTCTCGCGGAAACGCGACGGGTCCCGGCAGAGGTGCTGGTCGTTGAGGCCTGGATCGGTCGCGACGGCATGCAGGCCGCCAAGGACGAGTTCGAAGCGGGCAAGTACCGGTGGCTGATCGCGGCGGGCGGTTACACGGGGGAGGGCTGGATGGAGCGTCGCTGGAGTTATGCCGAGATGGCGGAGAAGGAATTGCTCCGGCTGGGGGTGCCGCGAGAGCGGTTGCTGCTCGCCCAGGCGAGGGAAACGGACGCGCAGCGGACCTACGAATCGGCGGTGGCGACGAAAGCAGTGTTGGAGCGGCATGGGCTCGAGGGCGCGGCGGTGAATGTGTTCACGCGGGGACCGCACAGTCGTCGGAGCCGGTTGGTGTATGCGAAGGTGCTCGGCTCGAAGACCCCGGTCGGTGCAATCTCGTGGAGTCTGCCCGAGTCGCAGGTCGGGTCGTGGTGGCAGTCGAGCGACCGGGCGAAGGAGTTGGTGACGGAGACGGCCGGGTACTGGTTCGAGGCGTTGGCCGGGTCCGGTCGATGGGCGAGGGGGTCGGTTTCCGCCACCCCGTAGGAGACGACGTGAGGAGGCTCCGCCTGGTGTGAGTCTCGTCACCTCGACTCCTACCGCCGAGGACCCGTAGGAGACGACGTGAGGAGGCTCTGCCTGGCGTGAGTCTCGTCACCTCGACTCCTACCGCCGAGGACCCGTAGGAGCCGACGTCAGGAGGCTCTGCCTGGCGTGAGTCTCGTCACCTCGACTCCTACTGCCGAGGACCTGTAGGAGACGACGTCAGGAGGCTCACGCCGAAACAGCATGAAACGATTGATCAGCACGCTGGTGCCGTGTTTGGCCCTTGGCTCGCCCGGGGCGGCACAACCGACACAGGAAGCACTCCCCGAAACCACGCCGCCGGCGGGTGAGTCCACTGCCGCTCAAGCGCAATCCGCCAGCACCGTGCTCCCCGACTCGACGACCTGGGCCGCTCCGGAACAGAACACGACCGCACCCACCGGCTTTCTCCCCCCGAGTTTCGACACGTCCTACGTCCCGCCGTACGAACGGCCGACGACCCAGCCGCTGCCACCGCGATCGCCCAACCCGGACTTCGGGACGGGCGCGTTTGGGTCGGGACCCGAACTGCCGCTGCCGGCGGCGCCCCGGCCGGGAGCGGTTCCACCGGCGGCAGGATCACGGGACCCGCTGCCGTTGAGCTGGGGGATCATCACTTTCCATCCGCACGTGTCCTATCAAATGGTCTACGGATCGGGGCTGTTGTCGGGGCCGGGCCGGGAGGAAAACAGCTTTCAGCATACACTGTCGCCCGGGATGACGTTCAACATCGGGCCGCGCTGGCGCCTGGACTACACGCCGAGTTTGAAGTTCTACTCGAGTGAGGGCTACGAAGACACCCTCGATCATGCGGTCAGCCTGAACGGCTCGGCGGGGTCGGCGGGTTGGCTCTTCACGCTCGGGCACGCGTACCGATCGAGCAGCGATGCGTTGATCGAGACGGCGAGCCAGACGTCGCAGGACACCCACAGCACCGGGTTGGGAGCGAGCCGCAGCTTGACCGATACCACCACGCTCGAGCTCGGCCTGGCGCAGTCACTGCGGTTTGCTGAGGATTACACCGACAGTTACACGTGGTCGACGACCGACTGGTTGGACAAGCAGTTGCGACCCGACTTCGCGGTGGCGGTGGGGATCAATGCGGCTTACCAGCTCATGGACCCGGGTACCGACATGACCAGCGAACGGTTGCTCGGGCGCGTGCGGGGTCGGGCGTTGAACAAGTTGGGTTACTCGGTCGAGGGCGGGGTGGAGTTCCGTCAGTTCCTGGACTCGGACGCGCCGATGAAGGTGTCGCCGACGGTGAACGGATCGCTGAGCTATCAGGTGTTCGAGCCGACGACAATTGGGGTCTTTGCCTCGCACGATATCGGGACGTCGTACTATACGGATCAGTTCACCGAGACGACGCGTGTGGGTGGGTCGTTGTCGCAACGGTTGCTGGGCAAGATTCATCTGAGTGTGAGCGGGGGTTACTCGTTCATGAAGTACAGCAGCACATTGGCGAGCGACACGGTGGTGCGCGAGGACGAGACGCCGAACTTTCAGGCGGGGCTCAGTACGCGGCTTCTGCGGCGCGGGAGCGTGTCGGTGTTCTATAGCTGGAGCCAGAATGCGTCGGGTCTGGCTGGGTACTCGTACGATAGCAATCAGATCGGTTTTCAACTGGGCTATGCGCTGTAGGATGGAGTTCGATCAACCCAGTAGGAGCCGACGTGAGGAGGCTCAGCTATTGCGTGAGTCTCGTCACCTCGACTCCTACGGGGCGGAGTCTGTAGGAGCCGACGTGAGGAGGCTCTGCCATGTCTGAGATGCCGACTGTTGAGACGAGTCCGGGGAAGGTTGAGTCTCGTCACCTCGACTCCTACGGGCAGGGGGCGATGTGGGGTTTCGTGGCCTGGGCGGTGGCGGCGACGGTGGCGTTCGCCGTGCCGTTGTGGCAGTTGGGCACGTACTCGTTGAAGGCCGACTTGTTTTCGCACGCGCTGCTGATCCCGGTGGTGAGCGCGTACCTGATCTGGACGCGCCGCGATCCGACGCCGTTGCCGTGGTCAAGAGGGACTCGATGGGCGGCAGTCCCGGCCGTTCTGGCGCTGATGCTGCTGGGCTTCTACTGGCTGTTCTGGCAGCCGCGCGGACCGCTGCCCCCCAACGATTACCTGAGCGTCATGACGGCGGCGTACCTGCTGGTCGTGTTGTCGGGAGCCCTGGCGTGTCTCGGGTGGGGGGTGGTCAAGGCGCTGAGCTTTCCGATTCTGTTCCTCGTCTTCATGATCCCGTGGCCGACGGTGATGATCGATGCAATTGAGATCGGCCTGCAATTCGCGTCGGCGGAAGCGGCGCATGGGTTGCTGCACGTGACGGGCGTGCCGCTGTTGCGGGATGGCTTGCGTTCCGCTGCCGGGATCACGCTCGAGGTGGCCCAGGAATGCAGCGGCGTACGGTCCAGTTATGTACTGTTCATCACGAGTGTATTGGGCGCGCATATGCTGCTGCGAACGCGATGGCGGCGGTGGGTGCTGGTGCTGGCGGTCATCCCGTTGGGGATCGTACGGAACGGGTTTCGCATCCTGACCATCGCGATGCTTTGCGTCTACGTAGACCCGGCGATGATCGACTCCCCAATCCACCATCGGGGTGGGCCGATCTTCTTCGTGCTGTCGCTGATCCCCTTTTTCCTGCTGCTCCTGTGGCTGCGGAAGTCGGAGGGGAAGGCGGGGAAGACCCCCACCCCCGTAGGAGTCGAGGTGACGAGACTCAAACCTCAGCAGAGCCTCCTGACGTCGTCTCCTACGCGGCCTGGGGACTGGTAGGAGTCGAGGTGACGAGGCTCACGCCACAGCAGAGCCTCCTGACGTCGTCTCCTACGCGGCCGGGGAGTGGTAGGAGTCGAGGTGACGAGACTCAAACCTCAGCAGAGCCTCCTGACGTCGTCTCCTACGGGCGGGAGCGACTCCAACACCGCGAATTCATGAAACACTGGCGATACGGCATGGTCCTCGGTCTGGCGCTGCTCGCGGGCGCGATGACCGGATGCTCCAAGAGTGCCAAGGCGGCGCGGCACCTCGAGCGGGCGGACACCTACTACGCCGCAGGCGAGCGCGACAAGGCCGAGATCGAGTACCTGAATGTGCTCCGGTTGCGCTCCATGGACCCGCACGCCATTGAGCGGTTGGGTTCGATCTACTATGACCAAGGCCGGTTCGTCCAGGCGCTCGCGTTCCTGCTCAAGACCCGCGAGCAGAACTCCACGAACGTCGAGGCCCGGCTCCGGGCAGCGCAGATCCTGATCGTCCTGAACCATCCCAAAGAGGCGCGCGAAGAGGCGTTGATTATCCTGGACCAGCACCCGGGTCATGAGGATGCGATGCTGATCCTGGTGGAGTCGCCAAGGTCGACCAACGAACTGGCCGAGATCCAGCAGCGCCTTGACGAGTGGCGCCCGAAGATTGGCAGCCAGGCGGGGTATCACCTGGGGCAAGCCGTTCTGGCCCTGCAGCGTCGCGACACCAATACCGCGGCGTCCGCATCGCTTGAGGCCATCCGTTTGAACCCGAAGTCGAGTGCGGCGCAGCTCGTGCGTGCGGGCTATTTGCTGAGTCAGAACGACCGTACGAACGCACTGCTGGCCTTCCAGGCGGCGGCGGATCTGGCGCCGGTCCGGTCGCTGGTCCGGCTGCGAAACGCCGAGTTCCGACTGCAATTGGGCGATCGCGCCGAGGCGCGCAATCTCGTGTCGAACCTGCTGGCGCAGGCGTCGGACTACATCCCCGCCCAGGTGCAGATGTTCAAGATGGACCTGGCGGAGGGGAAGCTGGACGAGAGCGAGGCGATGGTGGGCAAGGTCCTGACCCGCGAGCCGACGAACCCCGAAGCCCTGCTCGCCCGCGTGCAGGTGCTGCTCGCGCGGGGTCAGCGCGAGACTGCCCTCAAGGAGATGGAACGTGTGGTGGGTTTGTATCCGAAATCGGCGCTGGTGCAGTACAACCATGCCTTGACCCAGTTGCTCAATGGCGACGTGACCAAGGCAACTTCGGCGTTGACCCAGGCACTGGCCATCGAGCCGAACTACACGGACGCCATCCTGCTGCTGGCGCGGCTGAACATCCGTCGGGGCGACACCGCTGCGGCCATCACGGCGCTGAGTGAGGTGGTGCGGAGACGCCCGAATCTGGTGCCGGCCCAGGTGGCGTTGGCGGAGGCCCACGCGCTCAAAGGCGAACGGGATCAGGCGCTGGCGCTCTACCAACATTTGGCCAAGAACTTCCCACAGGACCCACAGTTCCCGTTCCTTGCTGGGCTGGTGTTGCGCGATCAACAGAAGCCGGCCGACGCCTATCGCGCGTTCGAACAGGCACTGGCCCTGGCACCGAACCGGTTGTCCGTGATCCAGCAGATGGTCGATGTGCGGGTGGCGAACAAGGAGTTCGAGGGGGCGCGGAAGCTGCTCGAGGGGCCGTTGGCCAAGGAACCCACCAACGCGGCACCGCGGGTTCTGTTGGCTGCGACTTACCTGGCCGAGCGCGATCTGGCCAAGGCTGAGGAGACCCTGGAGCGCGCCATCGAACTGGACCCGGACGCGCGCCCTGCCTACATGATGCTGGCCCAGGTGTACGTGGCCACGGGGAAGCAACAGCAGGCGCTCGAACGGTTGGACCGGGTCGTGGCGCAGAACCCGAAGGACGTCCAGGCCCTTATGCAGATCGGCATGCTGAAGGATAGTCAGCAGCAGTATGACGCGGCGGCCGACGCATATCGCAAGGCGCTGGAGGTTAACTCGCGCTTTGCACCCGCGCTCAACAACCTGGCGTATCTGTACGGGGAACACCTGAACCGGTTGGACGAGGCGTTCGAACTGGCCAAGCGCGCTCGCGAGATCGCGCCGAACGATCCGTTCTCGGCCGATACCCTGGGCTGGATCGCTTTCAAGCGCGGTGATTACGCGTGGGCGCTCACCTTGCTCGAGGAGAGCGGGAAGCTGTTCCCGACCGAACCGGAGGTCCAATACCACTTGGGGATGGCGTATTACATGTTAGGTCAGGAGACCGCGGCCCGTCAGGCGTTCGAGCGCGCGCTCCAGTCGCCGAAGGAGTATCGCGGCAAGACCGAGGTTGAGGGGGCGCTGGCCATGCTCGGCATCGATCCCGCCACAGCCGACGCGGCCCGGGTGGCGATCCTTGAGCATCGGGTGAAGACAGTCCCGGCCGATCCCGTGGCGGCCCGACGTTTGGCGGCGGTCTATGAGCGCACAGGTGAACCGGCGCGGGCGGTGACGCTTTACGAGGACGTGTTGAAGTCGAATCCCAAGGCTGCGTTCGCACACCTCCGACTGGCCGAGCTCTATGCGACGGCGCTCAAGAATCCCACCAAGGCACTGGAGTACGCGCGAGCGGCCCGGAACCTGGATCCCGACGATGCGCTGGTCGCCCGGGCAGCCGGCCGGGCAGCTTTACTGGCGGGGGATGCGAAGTGGGCCTTGAGTCTGCTGCAAGAGAGTGCGCGACGGTTGCCGGGAGATGCCGGGGCGCAATACGACCTGGCTCTTGCCGCCTATCAGATGGGGCGCGTCGAAGAAGCGGAGGGTGGTTTGCAGGCTGCGTTGCAGGTAACGCCACCCTTTGCGCAGGCTGAGAGCGCGCAGCGTTGGCTCGAGTTCCTTCACGCGACCAAAGACCCGGCGCGGGCGGTGGCGGCGTCGGCCAAAGCTGCGGCGGCGTTGCAGGCCGATGCCGGCTTGATTCCTGCCGCGATGGTCGTGGCGTTGGCGAAGGAAATGCAGGGGGACATGGCAGGGGCGCGACAGGGTTACGAAGCGTTGCTGGCCCGGTATCCGGAATTCGCGCCGGCGACGCGACAACTGGCCCTGTTGTTTGCGCGGCAGGGTGGGGAGGACAATCGCGCCCAGCAGCTCGCCACGAGGGCCCGGGAGGCTTACCCGAGCGATCCGGACGTGGCGGCAGCGTTGGGGACGGTGGCGTATCGGCGCGGCGATTTTGCCCGAGCGGTGCAGCTTTTGCGGGAGAGCAGCCAGGTGAAGACCCAGGATGCCGAGGTGCAGTTCTATCTCGGGATGGCGCATTACCGGCTGAAGCAGAATCGGGAGAGTCAGACGGCCATCCAGAAGGCGATAAGTCTCAGGCTCCGTGCCGAACTGCTGCCGGAGGCGGAACGGGTGTTGAAAGAGCTGGAATCAACACGGTAGGAGACGACGTCAGGAGGCTCTGCCGGGTTTGAGTCTCGTCACCTCGACTCCTACCGTACCCAGCCCCGTAGGAGACGACGTCAGGAGACTCTGCTTTGGCTTGAGTCCGTCACATTCGACTCCTACCGTACTCAGCCCCGTAGGAGACGACGTCAGGAGACTCACCCCCCTTTTACCGTCAGTTCCCGGACTTTGTCGTGGGCGGGAGAACCGGTGGTCGTAATCTCGGTCGCATGGACGATCGACTGCCGCCAGAGATAACCCCCGCCACCGCGGGACCAAACCGTAGGAACCGACGTGAGGAGGCTCAAACCCAGCCGGACCCCAACCGTGGTGGTCATACCGCCCCTCCGAACCTGGCTCACGCGCCTGCAGAAGCCGCCGCGGGATCCTCTCAATCGCCAGTTCTATCTTCCGCGTTTGCCGCGTGAGCATTATCAGGGCGATGCTGTTGTTTTCTGGACCCTCACCACGTTTGATCGTGCCGGTGGTTGGCTCGGTTCGGAGTTTCATCGGTGGTTCCGCGAACTGTCGCTGCACGTCGCGGCGCGCGAGGGGTTGGTGTGCCCGGTGTACTGTCTCATGCCCGACCACCTGCACATGGTCTGGATGGGGCTGCGTCGAGACACCGACCAACTCAACGGGATGGCGTTCTTACGGACGCACCTCGAGCCGGCTCTGGCGCCGGCCAGATTCCAACCCCAGGCGCAGGATGAGGTGCTGCGTTCGGAACAGCGGGCGCAGGAGGCGTTCGCACCGGGTCTGTTTCTACGTTGCCGCGAACCCGGTACGCGCCGGGTTGGTGACCGAGGTGGGTGCGTGGCCGTACACGGGTGTGGTGGCGGGTATTCCGAAGTTGGATCCCTGGGCGGAAGATTACTGGGAGAAGTTTTGGAAGCTGTACGACCGGATGCGGCAGCCCGATGCTGGTGAGATCTGTCGACCGCCGGTTGCAGTAGCGGTTGAGGCGGGTAGGAGACGACGTCAGGAGACTCCGCCGGGTTTGAGTCTCGTCACCTCGACTCCTACCGTACCCAGCCCCGTAGGAGACGACGTCAGGAGACTCTGCTTGGGTTTGAGTCTCGTCACCTCGACTCCTACCGTACTCAGCTCCGTAGGAGACGACGTCAGGAGACTCTAGGTTTGAGTCTCGTCACCCCGGACTCCTACCGTACTCAGCCCTGCAGAAGACGACGTCAGGAGATTCTGCTTGGTTTGAGTCTCGTCACCTCGACTCTACCGTACTCAGTCTGTAGGAGACGTCAGGAGGTTCTGGCTGGTTTGAGTCTCGTCACCTCGACTCTACCGTACCCAGCCCTGCAGGAGACGACGTCAGGAGATTCTGCTGGTTTGAGTCTCGTCACCGACCTACCGTACTCCAGCCCCGTAGACGACGTCAGGAGACTCTGCTTGGGTTTGAGTCTCGTCACCTCGACTCCTACCGTACCCAGCCCCGTAGGAGACGACGTCAGGAGACTCTGCTTGGGTTTGAGTCTCGTCACCTCGACTCCTACCGTACTCAGCCCCGTAGGAGACGACGTCAGGAGACTCGGGCTGGTTTGAGTCTCGTCACCTCGACTCCTACAGGGGGGGGCGGGGGACGGGGGCGACCATGAACATCACGCTGCCAAACGTCGCGGCGTTGCTGGCTGGCTTGCTGGCTGTGGTAGCCGTGGCGGGCCGGGGTCGTACGCTCGGGCGGGGGATGTTCGCCGCCGGCATGGCCGCGCTGGCGGTCGAGAGTTACCTGGCGGGTCGCAGCGCCGCCGCGTTCGCTCCCACGGAAGCTGCTTTCTGGCAGGAATGGCGTCTCCTGGTCATGGCGGTCTTGCCCGGGCTCTGGAGCCTGTTCAGTCTGTGTTACTCGCGCGGCAACCATCTCGAGTTCGTCCGACGCTGGTGGGTGTGGATCACACTCAGCGTGATCGGTCCGCTGCTGTTGGCGTTCCTGTACCAGGACGGTTTGGTGCTGGCCATCCCGCCGGAGGCGGCCACGGGTCGGTATGTCACCGGCCTGGGTCCCGCCGGCAAGGCCCTGCACGTCTTCGCGTTGCTCTCATGGGTGTTCGTGTTGCTGAACCTCGAACGGACCTTCCGCACGGCGGTGGGCACGATGCGGTGGCGGATCAAGTTTGCCGTGGTGGGGTTGGCGCTGTTGTTCGGGACACGGGTGTACTGCAGCAGCCAGGCATTTCTGTATTCGGCAGTGGCCACGGCTCATGTGAGCATCAACGCCTGCGCGCTGATTCTGGCGTGTGTGCTGATCGTCATTTCGGTGGTGCGCACGCGGACGTTCGAGATCGACGTCTATCCATCGCAGACCCTGCTCTACAACTCCCTGACGATCCTGCTGGCCGGCCTGTACCTGCTTGTCGTGGGGGTCATGGCGAAGTGGATCGAGGCGTGGGGCGGCGACGGCAGTTTCCCCCTGACGGCAGCGCTGGTGCTGGTGGCGCTGGTGGGTTTGGGGTTGTTGGGGCTTTCCGATCGCGTGCGGCTCCGCCTGCGACGATTCGTCAGCCGACATCTCCACCGACCACTGCATGACTACCGTCGTCTCTGGTCCGCCTTCAGCGAACGCACGGCCACGCTGGTGGATCGCACCGAGTTTGGACAGGCGGCGGTGCGGTTGATTTCCGAGACGTACGAGGCGCTTTCGGTGTCGATCTGGCTGGTCGACGAGGCGCGCGGCACGCTGATGTGGGGAGCCTCGACGTTCTGGTCCGAGGACAAGGCGGGCGAGGCGTTGGCCAAAGCCGGGCCGACCGAGCCGGTGGTGGGGGCGCTGCGAGACCATCCCGGACCGTTTGACTTCGACCGCACCAACGCGGACTGGGCCGACACCCTGCGGCGGCTGCAGCCCGATCAATTCGGCAAGGGGGGGGGACGATTCGCGGTGCCGCTGCGGGCCAATGGCGAGCTGCTGGGCGTGATCACGGCGGGGGATCGGGTCAGCGGTCTGCCGTTCGAAGGACAGGATCTGGATCTGCTCAAATGCATGGCGGACCAGATCGGCGCCACGTTCCTCAACCAGCGACTGTCGCGGCGCCTGCTCGAGTCCAAGCAGATGGAGGCGTTCCAGGCGATGTCGACGTTCTTCGTGCATGATCTCAAGAATGCGGCTTCGACGCTGTCCCTCACGCTCGGGAATCTGCGGGTGCATTTCGACAACCCGGAGTTTCGCCAGGACGCCCTGCGGGCGATTGGCCGGACCTCCGATCGGATCAACGCGTTGGTCGGCCGGTTGGCGTTGTTGCGGCAAGGCCTGGAGCTGAAGCTGGCCGAGGCCAGCCTGAACGATGTGGTCCAGGCGGCGCTGCAGTCCATGGAAGATGGAGCAGCCAGCGTGGAATTGAAGCTCGACGACGTGCCGCGGACCCGCTTGGATGCGGGCCAGATGCAACGGGTGGTGGTGAACTTCCTGATGAACGCCCGTGAGGCCAGCGGTCCGGAGGGGCATATCCAGGTGCGCACGGCGCGTCGCAACGGCTGGATCACGCTGGCCGTCACGGACGATGGCTGCGGCATGTCACCCGAGTTCATTCGTCAGAATCTGTTCCGACCCTTCCAGACCACCAAGAGCCGTGGCCTGGGGATTGGCTTGTTCCAGGCCAAAGTCATTGTGGAAGCGCACCGGGGACGTATCGAAGTCGAGAGTATGCCCGGCCGCGGAACGACCTTTCGCATTCTATTGCCCACCGAGGACGCATCGCTATGAAACCCCACCTGTTGCTGGTCGATGATGACGAGGACATCCGGATGCAGATGCGGTGGGCGCTCGAGTCCGAGTATGAGATCCACCTGGCCGAGGATCGGCGCACGGCCATGCAGACGTTCACCGAACATCGGCCGCCCGTAACGCTGCTTGACCTCGGCCTTCCGCCCAACCCGGGGGACCCGACCGAGGGTTTTGCGGTGCTCACGGACATCCTGAACGCTGATCCGATGGCGAAAGTGATCATCGTCACGGGCCAGGGCGAGAAACAGAATGCCGTCCAGGCGGTGGGATTGGGCGCGTACGATTTCCTCTGCAAGCCGCTCGAGCTGGAGGAATTGCGCGTCATCCTCCGGCGCTGTCACCAGGTGGCCAAGCTCGAGCATCAGTACCGGCAGATGCAGGAGCAGTTCAGCCTCGACGAGTTTCAGGAGATGCTCGGGAGCAGCGCGAACATGCAACAGGTCTTCACGCTCCTCCGCAAGGTCGCCCCGAGCGACGCTTCGGTGCTGATTCTGGGCGAAAGCGGCACCGGCAAGGAAATGGCCGGCCGCGCCATCCACCGGCTCAGCCTGCGCAAGGACGGTCCCTTCGTGGCCATCAACTGCGGCGCCATTCCCGAGAACCTGCTCGAGAGCGAGTTGTTCGGGCACGAGAAAGGGGCTTTCACCGGCGCCCATGTGACTCGTCCAGGACGCCTGGAACTGGCCAACGATGGCACGCTGTTTCTCGACGAGATCGGGGAACTGTCGACCGCGTTGCAGGTGAAGCTGCTGCGGTTCTTGCAGGAACGATCCCTGGAGCGGGTGGGCGGTCGGAAGCTCATCCCGGTGGACACGCGCGTGATTGCCGCGACCAACGCTGATCTGAAGACAGCGGTCGCCGAGGGCACTTTCCGCGAGGACCTGTTCTATCGGCTGGCGGTCGTGACCATCCGCATCCCGCCGCTGCGCGAGCGCGACGACGACGTGGTGCTGCTGGCGAAAGCCTTTCTCAAACGATTCGCCGCGGGGGAGGGGCGGGAGGGCTTGGTCATCGACGAGCGAGCGGCGCGTGCCATTCGCGAGTACCGGTGGCCGGGCAACGTGCGTGAGCTCGAGAACCGCGTGAAACGCGCCGTCATCATGGCCGAGGGCAACACCATCCGGGCCGGGGACCTCGAGTTGACGTCGTCGGAGGAGATCCAGATTGCAGCGCATACGCTCAAAGAGGCGCGCGAAGCGCTCGAACGCGAGATGGTCAACCGATCGCTGCAGAGGCACGGAGGCAAGATCGCGCCCGCGGCGGCCGATCTCGGAGTCAGTCGCCCGACCCTATACGAGCTGATCGGGAAGCTCGGGATCAAACGCGAGTGAGTTTGCGTCGTCCCCGTAGGAGACGACGTCAGGAGGCTCTGCCAAGTTTGAGTCTCGTCACCTCGACTCCTACCTCCCCTGTAGGAGACGACGTCAGGAGGCTCTGCCAGGTTTGAGTCTCGTCACCTCGACTCCTACATTCACCAATTCAGCATGAACATTCACCCTATGAATCAGAGACACGGCGTTGATTGGAGCAGTCGATCCGGCGTTTCCTTGTCCGCGAAGTCCACCGTCGTCCGGCAGATCTGCCCGGCGCACCGTGCTTTCGGATGGGTCGCGGGAGCGGTGGCGATCGTGCTCGGGCTCGCTGGCTGCTCCTCACCCAACCTCACGCCGGTGTCGCCCGATGACGCGAAACCGTATCGGAGTGTCAGCCTGCGGGAGGGCGATGCGGTCCAGATCGTGTTTCCGGGCGCGCCCAGCCTGAACACCGTGCAGCAGGTGCGGCGCGACGGGATGATCACCCTGGACGAAGGGAACGAACTGATTGCGGCGGGGAAGTCGCCGGTCCAGTTGCAGGACGAGATCCTGGCCCTTTACTCCGCACGATTGGTGCGGAAAGAGGTGTTGGTGACCGTGGGTTCCTCGGCGTACCCCGTGTTTGTCAGTGGGGCCGTGTTGCGTCCGGGCAAGATCATGGTCACGGAGCCCCTGACGGTGGTGGAGGCCATCATGGAAGCCGGGGGAATGGATGAGAACCGGGCGCAGTCGAAGAAGGTGATGGTGACCCGGGACGAGGATGGGGTGGTGAGCCACTATCGATTGAACGTGAAAGACATGTTGCGCGGCCATTCCAAGACCCGCTTCTACCTGCGACCGATGGATGTGGTGTACGTGCCCACGAAGATCCAGGTGTGGTGATGGTAAGGGGCAGGGGAACCACAGAGACGCGAGGGACACAGAGGGAAAAGGGGGAGTGGAAGGTGCCCGCGAAACACGCCAACGGACGCGAAAGCAGAGGAGTCGGCGGCTGTGGGGGAGCGACCTGTTCCTCCTGGATCTGCCCAACGACATGAACCGACCCACACGGATGCCCTTCTGCACTCCGCATTCTGCACTTCGGTTCGTGCGACGCGAGGAGGCAGCGTGGTTCGCCTCGGCTTTCGCTGGCGGAAGGGGCCGCTTTTTTTGCGGTGGATGTCTAGGACATAGACAGGAATAGCCCATGGACTTGGAAGCAGAGCGGAGGCGGGTCCTCGAGGCGATGGCCGGCTGTGAACCGATGGAGTACGGCTCGTTGAAGGCCGAGTTCCGTCCGGCGCCCGGAGGTGGCATCACCGGCCCGTACTACAAGCATCAGGTGTGGGAGAACGGGGTGAACCGGAGCCAGCGCATTCGGGCCGAAGAGGCGCCGGCGCTTGAACGCGCCATTGCCAACCGGCAGCGGTTCGAAGCGTTGGCGCAGGAGTACATCGCCCTGACGGTCCGAGGAACGCGACAACGGGAAGACCAGGAAGCACAGAAGCGGGGTGTGGTCCGGCACTGGCGTAGGGCGTGCCCCGCCGGTTGGGAGGATCGAGTCTCGGAGGCGGAGCCGAGCCCGTGCGCGCCGCCCGCCCCGCGTCGCGCGTCGCGCAGGGGGGGGGTAAATTCGAATTGACGGGCGGCGGGAGCCCGCGCTAGCGTTCGCGTCCCGTTTGGGATCCAGAGTAGCTCAATGGTAGAGCAGCCGGCTGTTAACCGGCGGGTTAGAGGTTCGAGCCCTCTCTCTGGAGCCAATTTTCCAAGGTTCTTCTCCTTACAAACCCCTGAATTCCAGGGGTTTTTCTTTATCTTCGCCTTTGGAGCCGTCTTGGGGTGATCATCTGCAATACTAGGCAACCTAGGGCTATTCTGTGCGTCATTTCGGCTGCTGAGCCTTTTCGAGGTGGGGGACGCACGGTGGGAGTGGAACATCTCCACGGCGATGCTGCTCGAATATGAGGCGGTACTCAAACGTGAACAGAACCGACTGGGGCGTGATCTGTCCACGGTGGACCGCCTCATAGATGACGTTGCCGCGCGCGCCAACCGGCACACCGTCTACTACTTGATCCGACCCTTCCTTTCTGACCCGGGAGATGAGTTCATCATGGAACTGGCGGTGGCATCGGCCTCCGAGTACCTTGTGACGCATAACCGGGACGATTTCCGGGATGCCGGTCGGTTTGGAGTGGGTGTGGTTACGCCGGGTGAGTTCTTGAGGATCATTGGAGAGCTGACATGAGTGCGTTGATGGTGGATCTGCCTGAGAAGTTGCAGGAACAGGCTCGCGAAGTAGCCGCGGCCAGACACCTGAGTCTGGACGCGTTGATCGCCGTTTCACTGGCGCAGACGCTCTCGCGATTAGTCGTTGATCCGTACCTCGAACGGCGGGCGGCGCAAGCTACTGGTACCGGCCTCAGGGATTTCCTCGACCAGGTTCCCGACGTGCCGGCGGATGAAGGGGACTGCCTGTGATCACATCGGCAGACGCGATCACGGCATATGCGGCACCACCGCGAATGGTCCAGCTAGGATGAGGTACCCGGTCGGGATAGTCCCGCGGGCCGGATCAGCGTTGACGGCGGCAGGCCGGATCTGCATCCACGTTCCGGGCGTGCCGGCAGGCGTCCTGGATGGCCTTGATTCCGACCAAGCGCTCGAGGGGTTCTTCTTCGGCGCGAGCACCTTCGATTTCCTTCGGCCGCTACGCATACTTCGCCAGGGCGCGAGCACGCGAACGCCCGAGGCGACACGGGCCTCGCGCTCGCAGCTCCGTCATCGGGGATGATGTTCGATTTCCAGACGTGGGCGATCGCGGCGGTGGCCGCCGGATTCGTCGGGCTCTCGAAAGGGGGCCTGCCGGTGGTGGGCATGCTCGGGGTCCCCGTGCTCGCCCTGACGATGTCGCCAGTGCGAGCGGCGGCGGTGTTGCTGCCGATCTACGTGTTGTCCGATGTGTTCGGCTTGTGGGCGTATCGACGACACTATGATCGGCGGAACCTCCGGATTCTCGTGCCGGCGGCGGCCGCGGGCATTTTCGTGGGATGGCTGACGGCCCGACGGGTGAGTGAGGCCCACGTGGCGCTGCTGGTGGGGTTGATCGGCGTGGCGTTCTGCCTCAACGCCTGGTGGCGACGGAAGCGGATGGCCGTGCGACCGGCGGATGTGCCGCGCGGAGTGTTCTGGGGAACGATCACCGGCTTCACGAGCTTTGTCTCGCACTCGGGAGGGCCACCGTACCAGATGTATGTGCTGCCCCAGCGGCTGGACAAGATGACCTTCGCCGGGACTTCGACGATCTTGTTCGCGATCGTGAACGCGTTGAAGCTACTGCCCTACTGGCAACTGGGGCAGCTCTCGGTCGGGAACCTGGGATTGGCCGTGTGGTTGGCGCCGTTCGCGGTGGGGGCGGTCTTCGCCGGCTACTGGCTGACCCGGCGGATCAACGAGAAGCTCTTCTTCCGGGTGGTGTACTTCGCGCTGTTCCTGGTGTCCCTCAGGCTGATCTGGGGGGCCCGACACGTGTTCCTTGGAGCGGGGGTGTCACCGGGGTAGGCGATCACTGCGCGCCGCGGCGCATGAGCTGCTCGATGAAGCCGGTGGAATAGACGCCGCGGCGGAAGTCGGGGTCCTGGAGGATGGTTTGCTCGAACGGGGCCGTGGTCTTGATGCCGGTGATCATGAACTCGCCGAGGGCGCGGTTCATGCGGTCGAGCGCCTCGCGCCGGTCTTTCCCGTACGCGATGAGCTTGCCGATCATCGAGTCGTAGTGGGGCGGGATGGTGTAGCCGGCGTAGACGTGGCTGTCGACGCGCACCCCGCGTCCGCCCGGGGCGTAGTACATCTCGATGCGCCCGGGGGAAGGGCGGAAGCCGTCGTAGGGATCCTCGGCGTTGATGCGGCATTCGATGGCGTGGCCGCGGAAGTGGATGTCGCTTTGGGAGAGCTTCATCGGCTCGCCCATGGCGACGAGGATCTGGAGGCGGACGAGATCGACGCCGGTGACTTCTTCGGTGACGGGGTGTTCGACCTGGATGCGCTTGTTGACTTCGAGGAAGTAGAACTTGCCCTGGTCGTCGACGAGGAACTCGACGGTGCCGGCGTTGGTGTACTGGGCGGCCTCGGCGATGCGGATGGCGGCCTTGCCCATGGCCTTGCGCAGGCCTTTGAAGCGGGTCTCGAGGAGCGGGGAGGGCGTTTCCTCGATGAGCTTCTGGTGGCGGCGCTGGATGGAGCAGTCGCGTTCGCCCAGGTGAATGATGTTGCCGCGGGGGTCACCGAGGATCTGCACCTCGATGTGGTGGGGGTTCTCGAAGTATTTCTCGATGTAGACGCCCGAGTTGCCGAAGGCCTTTTCCGCCTCGCCCCGGGCGGTGTGGTAGCCCTTGATGAGGGAGATGTCGTTGTGGGCGATGCGCATGCCGCGGCCACCTCCGCCGGCGACGGCCTTGATCAGGACGGGGTAACCGATCTTCTTGGCGGTGGCGAGGGCGTCGGCCTCGGTCTCGACGACGCCTTCAGAACCGGGTGGGGTGGGCACGCCGACCTTCTTGGCGAGGACCCGGCTGGCGGCCTTGTCCACGAGGGCGTTCATGGCGCGGGCGCTGGGGCCGATGAACTTGATGTTGCAGCTCTCGCAGACATCGGCGAAGTGGGCGTTCTCGGAAAGGAAGCCGTACCCGGGGTGGATGGCATCGACGTCCGCGATCTCGGCGGCGCTGATGAGGCGGTCAATGCGCAGGTAGCTGTCGGTGCTGGGGGCGCGGCCGATGCAGATGGCTTCGTCCGCCATCTGGACATGCATCGAGTTGACGTCGACCTCGGAGTAGACCGCCACGGTCCGGATGCCGAGTTCCTTGCAGGTTCGGATGATGCGGACGGCGATTTCGCCCCGGTTGGCGATCAGGATTTTTTCGAACATCGGCGCGAATCGAGGTCGGCGGTGCCGAACGGGTGCGGGGAGGGCAAGGGGGTGGGAGGGGCGGGGTCGGCTTAGATGGGGCGGATCTTGAAGAGGGGTTGGCCGAACTCGACGGGCTTGGCGTTCTCGACGAGTGCCTGGGTGATGATGCCCCGGGCCTCGGCCTTGATCTCGTTCATGACCTTCATGGCTTCGATGATGCAGACGACGGTCTCGGGACCGACCTCGGAGCCCACATCGACGTAAGGGGCGGAGTCAGGGGAAGGGGCGCGGTACATGGTACCGATCATCGGCGACTTGATTTCGGCCTCGGGGGTGGCGGTTGGCTTGGGAGGGGGAGCGGCGGCGGCGAGGGACAACACGGGCGCGCCTGCCGGCGAGGCACCGGCCGGCTCCTCGTAGTAGGGTCCGGGGGCAACCCCGCCTGGGTTACCACTCCCGCGGCGGAGGCGGATCTTGAACCCTTCTTTTTCTAACTCGAACTCGCTGAGCGAGTTCTTGCGCATCAGGTCGATGATGGCCTTGATGTCTTTCAGGTCCACAACACCTCCGCTTTGGGGGTTGTCTGCACCGTCAGGTTGTGAAAGGAGCTCATGTGAGGCGAGCGAGCAGAAGCCGAGTTGCGACGCTGCTCTTGTCACCGTCTGAAACCGGGGGCGGAGGCTAACGACGGCGAGGTCGAGCGTCAAGCAGTGATTCGTGGGGCTGCGGCGAACCGACCTGATGCCTTTGCGCGTCTGATTGAGCGATTCCTGGCAAAAAACTACGATTCTGAGCGCTTGTTATCGATAAGGGCACGCAGAGCGAGGAGGTAGGAGAGGGGTCCGAATCCGCTGATGACCCCCCGGCAGACCGGGGCCAGCATGGAGTGTCGCCGGAATTCCTCTCGGGCGTGAACGTTAGAGAGGTGCACTTCGATGGTGGGAAGGCCGACGGCGGCGAGGGCATCCCGCAGCGCAATGCTGGTATGGGTGTAGGCGCCGGCGTTGAACAGGATGGCGTCGAAGGCGCCCTTGGCGCCGTGAATCCAATCCACCAACACGCCCTCGTGGTTTGACTGCCGACACTCGATTGTGACGCCAAGCTCGGCGGCCAGTTCACCGAGGCGAGCCTCGATTTCCGCCAACGTGGTCGAGCCGTAGAGATGCGGCTCGCGATGACCGAGGAGGTTCAGGTTGGGACCGTTCAGGACCAGGACACGCATAAGGAGCCGAGGCTTGCGCCGCACGGTGGGGGGAGGCTAGGCCGGCTTCGGTTTCGCGTCTACCGGAATCCCGGGCGGACCGAGGCGAGCGCTCTGGCCCCAGAGCAAGCCAAGCAACCAGAAGGCGGCCCAGCCCACAGCCGGTACGTACAGGCCGAACTCGACCGCGCTTTGCAGTGCCCAGCCGAGCAGGCCGAGCCAGATCGCAAAGGACTGCGGGTCGCTTGTGGCCCGACGGCCCAGCAGCACAAGCGATCCGCCCACGAAGGCGAGGTAAAGCAGGGCGCCCAGGAAGCCGGAATCCGACGCTTGCTGGAGGTAATCGTTGTGGGCGAGCAGGGCCATCTCCGCCTCGGGTGGTTTGATGGCCCGGTAGCTGGCGGCGAATGTTCCGGGTCCCGAGCCGAGCAGTGGGCGGGCGCAAGCCGTGATCCAGGCGGCCCGCCAGTAGTCCATTCGGGCGCCCAGGCTGGTAGCGCCTTGCTCGAAGTAGCCGGAGAAGCGCAGGGCGAAACCGGTCAGTCCAGCCACCAGCGCCAGGCCGGCGAGCGCCAGTTTGAGCTTCCGGGCGAGGGGCAGGCGGCTCAACCACAGGCCGCCCATGACCACGGCGATCAGCCAACCGGCTTTCGACTTGGACCAGTAGAGGCAGGCCAGCGCTGCGGCCGCGAAAAGCGCGGTGAGGAAGACCCGGGCCGCGGTGGTCATCCTCCGCTCGGCGCGTTGCCACGTGAAGACCGCCAGCGGTGGCAGCAACAGCAGGATGGCGCCCGCCAGCGCGTTTGGGTAGAGGAGCGTGGCGAAGATGCGGTTGGTGCCCAGGCGTTTGAGGTAATCGGCGGGCAGGTTTTCCCAGCCTGGCTGCGAGTAGATGTGCTGCCGGACCGCCTCGAGTCCGCCGAATCGCTGCTGAAAACCGGACACGAGCACGGCGACGAAGCAACCGAGCAAGGCGCCCCAGAAGATGGTCAAGCGGGGGCTGGGAGCGAGCGCGAACAGCCCGAGGTAGAACCCGGCGGTGGTGGCCACGAGATAGCGCAGCGTGAGGGCGGTCAAGCGCGTGTCGTCAGTGGCGGCGCCCGCCAGGAGCTGCCAGCCCAGCCAAAGGGCGGGCAACGCGACGAACCAGCGCGGTGTCGGGAGTCGCCAGTCCGCCACGGCGAGTCCGATGAAGGCCAGGAGGATCAGCAACGTGTAAGCCCAGGCGAGCGGCCAGGGTTGTAGCAAGTACTCCCAGCCGTTGGTCGGCGCGGTCACGAGGCGGTCGAGGACAGCGGGATTACCGAACTTGAGCAGCGCCAGGCCGAGGAACAAACCCGCGAGAGCGGCAAAGGCGGGGCGCCATTGCTCGGCGAGCGGGGGTGGGGCTGCCGCAACGGTCTGCATCGGGAGGGAGTGTGCGCGAGCGGGCGTCCGGACTCAACCCGCCCGGACGCCGAGGTGTTCCTGGACCACCTGGGCCAACTGGGTGCACCACTTGTCAACGATCTCCGGGTCACGCGCCTCAACCAGAATGCGGGCTTTGGGTTCCGTGCCGGAATACCGCACGAACACGCGTCCACCGCGAGGCGTGACCTCGGCTTCGGCGGTCTGGAGCAGGTCGGAAAGCCGGGCACCTGGTCCCAGGGGATTTTGTCGCGGACGCGGATGTTGATCAGCTTCTGGGGGAATCGCGTCCAGCAGAGTCGGAGCTGGGAGAGGAGTGCGTTTTGCGCCTTCATGGCGCTGAGCACCTGGAGGGCGGCGACCAGTCCGTCGCCGGTGGTGGCGAACTCGCGGAAGATGATGTGGCCGCTCTGTTCGCCGCCGAGGGCGAAGCCGTGCTTGAGCATTTCGTCGATGACGTACTTGTCGCCGACGGCGGTGCGGACGACGCGCCCGCCGGCCTCGCGGATGGCGGCGTCGAGGCCGGCGTTGCTCATGACGGTGGTGACGACCGTCTTTTCGGGCAAGGTACCCTGGGCAAGGCGTTCGAGGGCCATCAAGGCGAGGATGTCATCGCCGTCCACGGGCTGGCCCTGTTCATCGCAGAGCTGGACGCGGTCGGCGTCGCCGTCGTGGGCGATGCCGAGCTGGGCGCGGTGTTCGACGACCTTGCGGCAGAGGAGCTCCGGGTGCATGGCGCCGCAGTCCCGGTTGATGTTGGTGCCGTCGGGTTGGTTGCCGTAGACGACGACTTCGGCGCCGAGCTCGCGCAGGACGCAGGGGGTGGTCTTGTAGCCGGCGCCGTTGGCGGCGTCGACCACGACGCGGACGCCCTCGAGGTTCATGCCTTTGGGGAAGGAGGCCTTCGCGTACTCGATGTAGCGGCCGATGGCGTCATCGACCCGGAAGGCTTTGCCGATTTCGCCGGCGAGGGGCCGGACGTGTTCGATGGCGCCGCTGGCGACGAGTTCCTCGATGTGGGCCTCGACGTGGTCGTCGAGCTTGTAGCCGTCGGCGCGGAAGAACTTGATGCCGTTGTCGTCGTAGGGATTGTGGGAGGCGGTGATGACGATGCCGGCGTCGGCGCGGAGGCTGCGGGTGACGTAAGCGACGCCTGGGGTGGGCAGGGGGCCGATGAAGATCACATCCACGCCCATGGAGAGGATGCCGGAGGAGAGGGCATTCTCGATCATGTACCCGGACAGCCGGGTGTCTTTGCCGATGACGATCTTGTGGCGGCCGAGACCGCGGGCGTGGCTCTCGAGGGTTTTGAAGACGTGCGCGGCGGCGCGGCCGAGTTTCAGGGCGGTTTCGGCGGTGACCGGCTCAATGTTGGCGGTGCCGCGGACGCCGTCGGTGCCGAAGAGGCGGATGCGGGAGGGGTTCATGGTTCGGGGGGCGGGGTTGCGACGGGGGGCGAAGCGAGGCGGATGACGCGGACCTGGTTGGGGAGGAGGGCGGTGAGGGTCACGCCGGGAGGCATGTGGACTTCAACGTCGCGATAGGCTTCGCCTTCGGGAATGCTGCTGAGATTCACAAAGACGAGGAGATCGGTCAGGCGAAGGCGTTTGAGCGGGGCGGGCAGGGCGGACACGGAGAGGCGCACGCTGGGGGGCTCGACGGCGAAGGTGCCCGCGTCGTTGGCGGGGGTCATGACGTGGATGGGCACCGCGTCGAAGGTGCGCAGTTGTCCAAAACTCAGGCCGTCGGCGCTGTTCACCCGGATCAGGATCCAGACCAGGGTTGCCAGGAGGACGGACAGGATCTTCCAGCCGAGTCGCACCGTCATGAGCCTAGGCCACGCCATCGGAACCGGGGTTGGCCCGCGGGGGTTCGCGGGCGGGTGGAGGGGAGCGCCGCTGGAAGGTCGCGCGCACGAGATCGGACCACGTACGGGTGCCCTGTTCCTTGACGAGCACAGAGGTCAGGAAGGCGCGCAGGTTCTCGAGGGTCACGGCGCGCACCAGCGTGCCGCGGTAGGCGTACGAGACGGCGCCGCTTTCCTCGGAGACCACCACCACCACGGCGTCGGTTTCCTCGCTCAACCCAATGGCGGCGCGGTGTCGCGTCCCGAGGGTCTTGCTCAAGTCCTGCCGCTGGGTCAGGGGAAAGATGCAGGCGGCGTGCGTGATGCGGTCGCCGCGCAGAATGACCCCGCCGTCGTGGATGGCGTTGTTCGGGAAGAAGATCGTCTCGAGCATCTCGGGCGTCGCCTCGCAGTCCACCACGATGCCGGACTCGACCACCTCCTGGACGGACACGGTCTGTTCGATGGCCACCAACATTCCGATGCGGACGTCCGAGAGGCGCTCGACGGTCTTGATGATGATCTCGATGTTCTCGCGCTGCTCGGCGACGTTGGCGAACAGGGGCAGGTTGCCCAATTGCGCGAGCATCCGTCGCAGTTCGGGCTGGAAGAGCACGAACACGATCACGGCGAGCGAGGGGAAGAGCGCCAGCAGCAGGGTGCGGAGCACCTGCAGTTCGAGCGCCACCGTGATCAACGTGAGGGCGAGGAGCACGATGAGGAAGCCAGTCACGACGGGGGCGGCGCGGGTGCCGCGGACGAAGTTGATGGCGTAGTAGATGCCCACCGAGAGGAGGGCGATCTCCACCAACGTTCGCCAGTTCAGTTGCAGCCACGTCAGCATCCAGCATCCGGTCGCGCCCGCAGGGCCTCGATCAAGCGTACCGCCTGCCGGGTCGCGGCCACGTCATGCGTGCGAATCACCTCGACCCCGTGGGCCACCGCCCACGCAGCGCAGGCCACGGAAGCCGGGAGGCGGTCTTGCACCTCGACGCCGAGCAGTTTGCCGATGAACGACTTCCGCGACACCCCGAGGACCAGCGGGCGCTGAAAGCTCCTAAAGGATTCCAGCGCCGCGAGCAATGCTGAATTGTGGTCGACGGTCTTGCCGAAGCCGATGCCCACATCGAGGGCTACCTGCCCGGACCTGACCCCGGCGGCGGCCAGACGTTGGAGGCGTTCGGCGAAAAAGTCATGCACCTCGGCCACGACGTCGCGGTAAACCGGCTCGCTCTGCATGGTCTCCGGGCTCCCTTGCATGTGCATGCAGACGTAGGCGGCTCCGGCTTCCGCCACCACCTGCCATAGCGCGGGATCCTCGCGGTTGGCCGCCACGTCGTTCACGATCACCGCTCCCGCGGCCAGAGCTGCTCGCGCCACGCCCGGCTTGCGCGTGTCCACCGACACCGCCACGCCGCGCCGTTGCGCGAGCGCTTCAATCACCGGCAACACCCGCCGCCGTTCCTCCTCCTCCCCGACGGGTCGCGCCCCGGGCCGGGTGGACTCGCCGCCCACGTCCAGGATCTCTGCTCCTTCGGCCGCCAGCGCCTCGCCGTGCGCGATGGCCGACGCGCTGTCAAAGTGACGGCCGCCGTCGAAGAAGGAATCGGGCGTCACGTTCACCACGCCCATCAGCAACGCGGGACGCGGAAAGACCCACCGGTGATGCCGTCCTTCCCAGATCATGCTGCGGGCTGACAGAACCGTTCGAACCCGCCGCCCAGGAGGTCCCGCACGTCGCGCCGCACCTCGGCCTCGGTGGTTTCCCAGCCGGTGGCTGCCAGCTCCGCATAGCGATCGGCGAGGACCTTCACAAGGATTCGCCGGGTGTGATCGAACTTGTAGATGATCTGCTCGAGGACACGGGCATCCGAGTGTTGCACGGTGAAGCTCAAGCCGAGCAGCTCAAGGCGCAGCCGGGTGATTTCCTCGATGAGGACCGGCACATTGGTGAACCACCAGCAGCCGAAGACGTGGAGGTTGCGGAACTTGCGTGCCAGGACGCAGAGCTCGTGCTGGTTTTCGCGCGAGAGCACGGTGACGGCGAACCGGTTTTGCGGGTAAGCGTCGCAGAGGTTGGCGAGGGCGTTCAGATCGCTGCGGCCCACGCCGTCGCCGGCGAGCTGGAGTCGGGGGTTCACGGCCCGGCGGACGCCGAGCATCAAGGCGAAGGGCAGGCCGGAATCCTGGCAGTGCGGCAGGACGACCCGTTCGATGAGCTGGGCAGTGTCGGAGCTGGCGGGAAAGGCGAAATCCGGCGGCACGACACCATGACGTAGCGGGCGTCGAGGCGTCGGGTCCAATCCGCGAGGAAACGTCGAACCTCGCCACACGTGGAGGCGGAGAGTCCTTCGCCGACGTTGTACCCCCAATCGGAGAGGCGGCGGGCGGCGCCCGGCCAATCGACGAGGAGGGGGTCAATGCGGAGGGCGGCCACGAACCGTTCATCGCGCAGGAATCCCTGTTCCCAGACGGCGCGTTCGGCATCGTCGAACGGCGAGTTGGTCATGTAGACCTTGGCGACGTTGGCGAGTTCGAGGGTGCGGCTGACGTGGGTTTCGAGGGGCCACTGGGCGAACCAGGTGCGCAAGGCGGGGAGGTCTCGGACATGGGGGTCGAGGCCGAACCGGTGCAGGGTGGTAAGCACGCCTTGACAGGCTTCAGACACCGGGGAATGGGCGAGGAAGAGCTCGTGCCAGATCCGGTCGGCCTGCTCCGTTTTGGGGCGGGCGAAGAACAGCTCGGGGGGTTCCTCGAGGTAGCGGAAGGCCTCGGCGGCGAGGTAGTGGTAGACGAGCAAGTCATCCATTCCCCAGAGGAGTCCACCTAACAGTGGGTCGTAGAGGTGAGTATGGATATCAATCACCGGCGTGGTCGCCACCACCCGTTCGAGGAGGGCGGTGATGGCGGTGCGGCGGAATCCGCTGGCGGTGGGCGGGTTCATGCCGGTGAAGGTAGGCGAAGACGCAGCGCGGACGCCACGCTTTTCTCCGGGGTCAGTCCGCAGTATTGACAACTCGGTGGGGAGGGGGGGGCAGGGGAAGACGCAAAGCGCCGCTGGAAGACGCCGCACTCCAAACGCTGGCGCGCGGTCCGAGGATCAGAAGTGAGCCTCGACCTTCTGGCCCGAGCGGAGGTGGTAAAGGCGTTCCCCCACGTGCCGGCTGGTGGTGGTGATCTCGGCGTAGGGCGTATCGGCGATGTCCACGAATCCGATCTGGTAGTTCTCCTCGTCCAACACCCTGCCGGTCGTCGGCTCGTCCTGGTACTGGAACCAGTGCGTGCCCACGAACTGGGGATGCCGCAGGGCGCCCTCGACGTAGGCCTGATACGAGCCCGCCCGTTCGGCCTGGTCCGTGACCGGCACCAGGCCCGTGTGGAACATCCTACGGTCCAGGGCGCCAAAATGGAACTCGCCCACGATCAGCGGCACATCGGCGTCGCCGTTGAACTGGAATGTGGCGATGCTCCGTTGATAGAGGTTGTAGCTGACCACGTCGCAGTACTTCGCCGCGGCGCGCGCCGCCCGGGCGTTGCCCCAAGCGAAGCGACAGCCCAAGTAGAGCTGCTGGGGTGCCACCGACTTGATTGCTTCGCGCACGACCCGGAAGTACTCCTCCGCCGCGCGGGTGTAGAAGGCTTTCAAGTCTTCGCCGGCGCGGGCGGGGTCGGGCCTTGCGGTGCTTGCGGCCAAGGCCTCGAAGGAGGCGTGGGCCGTTCCCCAGGCTGCGTTCAACCGGCCGATGTTCTCGTACCTGGCGCGGAGGTCGGCCAGGAACGCGCGCTTCGCGGATTGCTCCGGCGGTGAGACCAGGGCGGCGAGCGCGATGGACGTTTCGTCGCCCCACGCCATTTCGTTGTCGGAGAAGTACCCCAGACACCACGGATCGCCGGCGCTGCGACCTGCCTTGGCGGCCATCGAGCGCTGCACGCTGGCGGCAAACGTGGGGTCGAACACGTCGGGGAACTTGCCCCAGTAACCTTCGCTGCCTTCGATCAGCCGGGTGCCCCGTGAGCTGACCGCATCGGTGTAGGGCGTGCGGCGTTGGAACATGACGGCCGAGTCGGACCAGTTGGCGATGGTATTCAGTCCCCAGGCGCGAAGTCGCTGGTGGATCACCATCGCGTGCCGAGGGCGCCAGTCGGGCCCGTACTTGCGTTTGAAGTTGGCGCCGGCGAAGGAGAAGCACTTCGGCGTTCGCCCCGCGTAGTGGCCTTTGAGCGTGGTGGCCGAGGTGACCACGAACTCGGCGAACTCGGGCTGTTCCCACGGAGCGGACTCGCACCAATCCTCGCGTTCCTCGATCGGCGTGGCGTCCATCAGGCGCACGCAGTCGATGCCATGGGACCAGAACAAGCGGCCTTCCGGGTCCACGAACCACCACTTTCCGTCGTGCTTCTCGACGCGGAAGAACCCGGTGGCGGCAAGCTGCGGACCCTGCGCCCAGCCGCCGAAGCGATTCCAGCCAGCCTGCTCGTCGAACGCGGAGGTGGCCCCGGGAAGCGCCGCGGCTTCCTGATCGCGACGTGCCACGAGGTCCTCGACTGAGGCCGTCTTGCCGGGCCAGGTCTTGTGTCGGTACTGGCCCAGCGGATCAATCAAGGGCAGGTAAGGATCCGCATCCGAGGTCCAGGCTGTGGGCGCCTTGTAGCGGCCGCCGGCGCTCAACCTGAGCACCTCGAACACGTGGTCATGCTTCGGGGCGTTGAGGAAGATGACGAACTGGTTGATGGCCTCCGGATTCACCGTGTCCAATCCCCCTGCGCTTACGGGATAACCCCGCATGCCGAACAACCGGCCGTCGAGCCGGTCTTCGCTGGTCCGCTTGAGGTCCACGCGCACCGTGCCGGTGGTTCCAGGATCGAGTCCCAGGCTCCCGGTGCGGCAGTGTTTCGTGCCATCGGCGCCGGGGTTGTCGACGCGGAGGTGGACGACGATGCGTTGCTGACCGGGGTTGCGCACGCGCAACTGCACGAACGCGTGCTCGGTCAGGTCGACCGTGCCACCCGGGGCGGGCAGCGTGATGCCTGGCCAGGGCGCTGCATGCCCGGTGGTCACGCGCAAGGCCCGACCTTCGGCGGTGTCGACGATCGACGTCTGGGCATCCTGGGTCGCTGCGGTGGCGGCGGTGAAGGGCGGGGCGAAATCGAAGAGGACGCGGTCAGCGTGAGCTGGTCCAAGGAGGCCGAGGGCGAGGGTGGTTCCCAGCAGCAACGTGGGCACGGAGAACGAGGCTTGCATGCGGCCGGTTCTCGCAGACCCACTGTTTGAGTTCAAGCCCGGCCCTCCTGCGCGCCACATTGCCACGTTGCGCAAGCGCCCCCAGCGTCGGGAGCCGGCCCGGTTCAACGCCAGGGCAGCGATTGGGCGGCCAGTTGGGCGAGGTTGAGCACGTTGGCGGGGAAGCAGCCCAGCCAGAGCAGTCCGAAAACGCAGAGCCCCAGCGCGGCGCGGGCAGGCCAGGCCAGCAGGATAGGCGGCTGCTGCGCGGCGGCCTGCTGTCCCCAATAGACGACGCGGATGACGCCGAAGTAGTAGTACAGCGAGATCACCACAGCCAGGAGGGCGACGGCCGCCACGGCATAGAGCCCGGGGTGAAGCGTCGCACTGGCCAGGACGGACTTGAGCAGCAGAAATTTTCCGAAGAAGCCGGCGAGCGGCGGCACTCCGGCCAGGGACACCAGCCCCAGCGTCAACACGCCCGCCAGCAGCGGCGAACGCTGGCCAAGGCCGGCCAGATCCGCGATCGCATCGGTGTCGGTGCCGCGCCAGGCCAGGGTCGCGACCAGGAAGATGGCGAGCACCGCGAACAGGTAGCCGCCCAGGTAGAACAGGACGGCGGCCACGCCCGCGGCGCTGCCGCTGCAGAAACCGAGGAGGAGGAAGCCCGCGTTGGCGATGCTCGAATACGCCATCAGCCGCTTGAGGCTGCGCTGGGGGATCGCGCACAGCACCCCGTAGAGGAGGGTGAGGGCGGTCACGACCAGCAGCGGTCCTGCCCAGGACGCGGTGAGGGCGGGGGCGGCGACGAACCAGACCCGCAGCAGCAGCACGATGCCTGCGGCTTTCGAGCCCACGGCGAGGAAGGCCGTGGTGGGCAGGGGCGCACCCTCGTACACGTCTGGTGCCCAGAACTGGAACGGGACCGCGGCGATCTTGAAGGCGAGCCCCACCAGGACGAGCAGCAAGCCCACGGTGAGCAGCCGGCTCTCGAGCACCGCCGGCGGGCTTGCGGCCAGTTGCTCGAAGTTCATGGTGCCCGCCGCGCCGAAGATCAGCGCCAGGCCGTACACCAGGAACCCCGTCGAGAGCGCTCCCAGGATGAGGTATTTCACCCCCGCCTCGAGGGAGGCGACGCGCCGGCGTTGGAAGCTGGTGAGGACGTAGAAAGTGATGGTGACCAACTCGAGGGCGACAAACAGCAGGACGAAATCGTTGGCCGACGCGGCGAACATCATGCCGGTGAGCGCGAAGAGCGTCAGCGCGCTGTATTCGGCATGCCCCGCGGGGAAGCGGTCGGCGAACTCCTGGCCCACCACGAGCACGAGCAGGGCCGCGAGCAGGAAGAAGCGCTTGAAGAACAGGGCGAGCTCGTCGAGCACGTAAAGCCCGCCGAACAGCCGCGCAGGTTCCGGCAGGGTGAGGGCGAAACTGGCCACAAAGATGCCGGCGACGGCCAGGACGGCAGTCCAGGTGAGCCAGCGGCGCTGCTCAGGCCGCACCCAGAGATCGAGCAGCAACACCGCCAGCCCCGTGGCGGCTACGGCCAGTTCCAACCCGATGGCGGCGAAGTCTGTCATGGGGTGGCGGTCTCGCCCTGGACACGCTGGACGATCTGGCTGACGACGGGCTGCATGGGGTCGGTCAGCAAACGGGGGAAACAGCCGAACACCAGCAGGCCCGCGAGCAGCAGGGCGTACGGCAGTTTCACCCACAGGTTGGGGGCGTCGACCAGGTCCTTCCAGCGGTCGAGAGGCGGGCCATGCCAGATGGTTCGCACGGCCCGCAGCATGTAGACGGCGGCGATTACCAGCGCTCCCCAGCAGGCGAGCACGGTGATCGTGCGGTAGGATTCCCAGGCGCCGAACAACACCAGCGCTTCCCCGGGGAAGTTCGCGAACCCCGGCAGGCCGCACCCGGCGAACATGGCCATCACCATGACGCCGCCCACGAAGGGCAACCGTTGCAGCAGGCCGCCCATCTGGTCCATCTCGAGCGTGCCCAGCCGATGGTAAAGGAACCCGCTCAGCGCGAAGCTGAGCGCGGCCAGGAGCCCATGCGCCACCATGACGACCACCGCGCCGGTCACGCCCAGCACGCTGAGACTGGCGATCCCGAGAAAGGCGAAGCCCATGTGCGCCACACTTGAATTGCCGAGCAGATGGTTGAGGTCGCGCTGCCGCAGGGCCACCAGTCCGCAATAGAGGATGTTCCCCAGGCAGAGCAGGGCGAGGACGTTCATCCAGCTTTGAGCCCCGGCGGGAAGCAGCGGCAGAGCGATGCGAATCAGGCCGTACAGGCCGAACTTCTTCAGGACACCGGCATGGAGCATCGCGGCCGCGGTCGGCGCAGCGGCGTAGCCCAGGGGAGCCCAGGTGTGGAACGGCCAGAGTGACACGAGAATCCCGAAGCCGAACAGGAGCAGCCCAAAGATCCAGGACTGGGTGCCGGGCGCGATTGGATTCAGGGCCAGGTGCCGCGTGAGGTGGAGGAGGTTGAAGCTGGTCTGACCCGCCTGGACGTACAGCGCGATCAGGCCGATCAGCGCCACCAGGGCTCCCAGGCTGAGGTACAACGTGAGTTTGAAGGTCGCGTAGTCGCGCTGGGCGCCACGACCCCACACCCCGATGAGGATGAACGTCGGCACCAGCGCCAGTTCGTGGAAGAAGTAGAAGAGGAAGAGGTCGAACGACGCGAAGGCCCCCAGGATGCCGCCCGCCATGGCCAGCACGAGGATGTAGTAGAACTGCTGCCGCTCGCGGATCTCGCGCGAGACGCAGACCGCGGCAAACGCCACCAGCGCCGCCATCAGGACCAACCCCACGTTGAGGCCGTCCACGCCCACATGGTATCCGATCCCCAGCGCGTCTACCCAACGAAAGTGCTGCTCGAACTGCAGCCCGGTGGCAGCGCTGTCAAACCCGGCGAACACCCGCACGGCGCCCAGCAGCGAAAGGCCAGTGGCCAGCAGCGCCACGGCGCGGAACAGCACATTGAACGTGCGCGGCAGCAGCGCGATGAGCACCGCGGCGACCAGCGGGCAGAAGATGATGAAGCTCAGGTTCGCCATGGTTACCGGAACAACATCCACGCCAGGACGAGCACCACCCCCGCGGCGAGCAGCAGCGCATAGGTCTGCAGGCTGCCGGTTTGCACCAAACGGAGGGCGCGCCCCCCCAGTTCGACGGCTCCATGCAATCCCCTGACCACCGCGCCTGCCAGGATCCAGCGGTCGAAGGCGTCGGCCACCCAGGCCATCGCGTCCTGGGTGCCGGCGATCAGGCGGTCGTACAACTCGTCGAAGTAGAATCGATCCCGCATCCAGCGGCTCAACCGGCCCAGGTGTACCGGCAGCGGATCGCGCAGAGCGCCCCGGTACAGGCCCCAGGCCACGCCGCCGCCAAGGATCACCGCGGCCAGGCCTGCCAGCGCCGGCACCGGCGCATGGGTGAACGGGGCGATCAGATGTTCCGCCCACGAACCGGCGGGGGAGGGGGCCACCCCGTAAGCCCGCCCCAACCAGGCATCGATACCCCAGAAACCGGCCAGGACGGTCGGCACGGCAAGCAGCAGCAACGGCACCGTCATGACGGGTGGAGATTCGTGGGCGTGATCTGGATCCTGCGACCGCGCGGGACCGGCGAACACCACGAGCAGCAGGCGGAACATGTACGCCGTCGTCAAGCCTGCGACGAACACGACCAGGAGGAAGAGCAGGGACGCATGGTGTTCCCACGCAAGCACCAGGATGACGTCCTTGCTGTAGAAC
Source organism: Verrucomicrobiales bacterium (assembly GCA_015075445.1). Lineage (GTDB taxonomy): Bacteria > Verrucomicrobiota > Verrucomicrobiia > Limisphaerales > J093 > DSVZ01. Next base: position 109,734 of record JABTUJ010000024.1, on the reverse strand, counting down.
CCGCTCAACGGCGGCACGCCGCACAGCGCCAGCGTAGCCGCCAGAAAGGTCAGGAAGGTGACCGGCATCCGCCGGGCCAACCCGCCCATGCGCCAGATGTCCTGCTGGTGATGCAGCGCGTGGATGACCGAACCTGCGCCCAGGAAGAGCAGGGCCTTGAAACTGGCGTGCGTCGCCAGGTGATACATCGCGGCCACGGGCGTGCCGTTTGTCCCGGCCACACCCACGGCCAGGACCATGTAACCCAGTTGTGAAAGCGTGGAGTAAGCCAGGATGCGCTTGAGGTCGTCCTGCTGGAGCGCCATCAGGGCGGCCAGCAACGCCGTGAGCCCACCGATCCAGGCAATCACCGTCAACGCGGGTGCGTCGAGCAGGAAGAAGACCCGGCTGAGCAGGTAGACGCCTGCGGCGACCATGGTCGCCGCGTGGATCAAGGCGCTGACCGGCGTGGGACCTTCCATGGCGTCCGGGAGCCATACGTGCAGGGGGAATTGGGCGGACTTGCCGACGGCTCCGCAGAAGATCAGCAGGCCGATGGCGGTGGCGGCAGTCCCCAAGGCCCCGGGTTGCACGGTCAAACGCGTCTCGAGTTCGCCGAGGTCGAGCGTGCCCGTGGTCGCCCAGACCAACACCAGCCCGAGCAGGAAGCCGAAATCCCCCACCCGATTGGTCAGAAACGCCTTCTTGCTGGCCTCCGCGGCGGCGGGACGGGCGTGCCAGAAGCCAATGAGCAGATAGCTCGACACGCCCACCAATTCCCAGAATACGAACATCTGAAGCAGGTTCGACGACAGCACGATGCCGAGCATCGCGAACGAGAACAGGCTCAACCCGGCGAAGTAGCGGGGGCGCCCCGGGTCGCCCTCGAGGTAGCCCCACGAGTAGACGTGGATGGCGCCGCCCACCCCGGTCACCACGAGGAGCATGAGCAGACTCACGGGATCCAGCCGCAGGCCGAACTCGACGGCCAGGCCGCCTACCTGCAGCCAGGTGAAAGACGTCACGCCGCTCGCGTCGCGGGCGAATAGGATCAGGCTGGCCGCCAGCGATAGGGCGATGGCGCCGATGGACAGTCGGGCTGCCGCGACGGGCCGTTTGAGAGCCCCCAGCGTGATCGTGATCGCCGCCAGGAGCGGAGGTAGCAGCACCAGCCAGGGCAGAACGGCGTTCATGGGCTAGTGCCGGAGTGTCGCGAAGTCCCCCACCTGCACCGAATGGCGGCGTCGGTACAAGGCCACGATGAGGGCGAGCCCGACGGCGACCTCGGCCGCCGCGACGGTGATGACGAAGAACACCATCACCTGGCCGTTGAGTTGCTCGTGGTAGCGCGAGAACGCCACGAGCGCGAGGTTCGCGGCGTTCAGCATCAGTTCCAGCGACATATAGATGATGAGCACGTTCCGACGCGCCACCACGCCGAGCAGGCCCAGGCTGAACAACAGCGCGCTCACGACCAGGTAATGCGGGAGACCGACGCTCATGACAAATCCCGCTTGCTCAACAGCACCACCCCCACCATGGCGACCAGCAGCACGAGCGACAGGATCTCGAACGGGAGCAGGTAATCCGTGAACAGCATCCGGCCGAGGGGGGCGGTGGTGCCCTCAAGGCCGGGGCCGTTCAGGTCGGTGACGGGCACGGCCCCCAGGACGCTGGCCAGCAGGGCGGCAAGGGCCAGGGCGAGCACCCCGCCGCTCACGAGGCTGAACCGGCGCAGCCGCCGCCTCTCCTCCTCCTGCACGTCCAGCAGCATGACGACGAAGAGGAAGAGGACCATCACAGCGCCGGCGTAGATCAGCACCTGGACGGCGGCGAGGAAGAAGGCGTGGAGCAGCACGAACAGCGCGGCCAACGACACGATGGTCAGGACCAGAAACATGGCGCTGGTGACCGGGTTCCGGCTGAACGGATTGGCGACCACCAACCCCCCGCAAACCAGGGTCATTCCCGCAAATATGTAGAAAAGGGCATCCTGCACAGCGAATGCGGCGACCGTCCGCGCGCCGGGATTCAAGCGGCAGCCGCCCGCCGGTGCAAGCTTCCTTCCAAGGGGTCAGTTCTTGACTTTGTCATATGACAAAGTCAAGAATTGACCCCTTTGGTTCAGGGAGCTGGGGCCGCGAGCTCCTTGACCTGGTTGCGGAGCGATTCGATCTCGGCACGCAACTCGCGCGCCTCCTTCCGAAACCCCAGCACCTCATCGCGCAGGGCGCGGAACTCGTCTGCGGGCCGGCGAGCGGCGCGGAGTTTGGCCACCGCGTCCTGGGCGGCTTTGCGCTCCGGGCTCTCCTGGCCGGCGCGGGTGAAGGTCTCTACGACCCCAAGGGCTTTCGGATCGCCGAGGGTGCCCAGGGCGGCGAGCGCAGCCCGTTTGACGCGGGACTTGGGGTGGTAAGTCTGGCGGGCCAGAAACGTGCGCACGGCCTCGCGATCCTCGGCATGGCGGGCCAGGTGGGCCAGCACACCGAGGCCGGTGGCGAAGCCGTCGGAGGTGAACGCCGCCTCCCGGGTCTGCAAGGTCTCGAGCAGCGGGGTGACGAAGGACGGATCATCCTGGGCGCGCATGGCCTCGATGGCGGCCTCGGCCAGGATGTTGCGGAACGAATCCGAGCGCAGGTAGGTGAGGAGGGTTTCGGGGATCGCCGGATCGGTGTAGGTCCCGAGCGTGAGGATGAGTTCGCGCAGGATGTCCGGGTTGCGTTCGGTGCGCAGCGCCTCGCGCGTCGAGGCCAGGACGGTGTCGCGATAGAAGGCGCGGAGGTCTTCGCGCACCTGGCGGCGCACGGTGGCATCGGCCTGTCCGGTCGAAGCCAGCAAGGCCTCGAGGGCGGCGTCGGTGTGGAGGGTGCGGAGGGCTTTCGAGGCTTCGATCCGCGCGCCAGGGAAGGAATCGGTGTTCAGGACGGTGCGCAGTTTCGCGACGGTCTCCTGGTCTTTGCGGGTGGCGAGGATTTCGATGGCGAGAAGGCGGCCGATGAGGTCGTCCGGGTCGGCGAGCTGCGCGTCGAGCAGGGCGTTGGGGGGCGTGAAGTTGACCTTGGCCAGCACGGTGTAGTCCGGATCGATCCGGACCAGCGTGGGGGCGGCCGGCAGGGCGACATGGAAATCCTCCGCGGCGGCGGACACGGTGAGGGTGCGTTCGGTGACACCGGCGGGGGTACGGAAGCGGACCGGGAGCGGGAGGTGGAAGAGGAGGACGCGGTCGCTGAGTTTCTGGGTCTGGCGGATGTTGAGCCGGGCCAGCTTGGTGGTTTCGTCCCAAGTGTAGGAGACGTCGAGCTGGGGGTGGCCGGCATGGTACACCCATTGGTCGAAGAAGCGGTCGAAGCTGAGGCCGGACAGTTCCTCGAGGACCGCATTGAAGCTCTCGGTGACGACGGAGCCGTAGGCGTGGCGTTCGAGCCAGGTTTGGACGACGCGCCGGTAAAGCGCTTCGCCGAGCTGGGAGCGGAGCATGTGCAGGACCCAGGCGCCCTTCGGGTAGGCGCGGAAGCTGAACTGCTCGTCCGGATGGGCGAAGCCGCGCCAGACGATGGGGGTGGTGTCGTCGGACTGGCTCAACACCTCCTGGGCGTAATGCCGGAGCTGGTAGCGGAAGGCATCGCGGCCGCGGACGTGGTGTTCGTAGAGGGCGTCGTAGTAGGTGGCGAAGCCCTCATTCAGCCAAAGGTGGCTCCAGTCTTTGCAGGTGACGAGGTTCCCGAACCACTGGTGGACCAGCTCGTGGGCCACCAGGCCCTGGCTGGAACGGGTGTTCTCGGTTTCCGGCGGGAACAGCGTGTGGTGGGTGAGCACGGTGAGCGTGGTGTTTTCCATGCCGCCGGCGACGAAGTCATGGACGCAGACCTGGGCATAGCGATCCCAGGGATAGGGCACGCCGATCTCGCGTTCGAAGAACGCCATCATGTCGCGGGTGCCGCGGAAGGAGGTGTCGGCCCAGGCGAACTCGGAGGGCGGCGTGTGGAAGGTGAGGCGGAGATCGCCGTGGGCATCTTCGAGCTGTCGGAAGTAGCCGGCGACCACGGCAATGAGGTAATTGACATGCGGCTTGTCCTGGAGCCAATGGAACTTGGTGCGTCCGTCGGCGTCGGGGGTCTCGGACAGCAACCGGCCGTTTGAAAGGACGGTCATGCCGGCGGGCACGCGACAGATGACCTCGGAAGTAAGCTTCTCGTTGGGGGCGTCGAAGCAGGGGAACCAGTGCCGGTGCAGGATGGCCTCGCCCTGGGTGAACAGGTGGGTGTCCCCGACGGGATACCCCATCTCCGGCGTGCGGAAGTAGAGGCCGTCGCGGGGTTCGGCGGTGTACGTGATGGTGACGGATACCTCCCGGTCGGGCGGCAATTCCGCGGCGAAGGTGATCACGAGGCGGCGATCGGTGTTCTGCCAGGCCTGCACGGGTTCGGTGGCGGTGACCTGCGCGATCCGCAGGTCCACGGCATCGAGTCCGAGCTCGCGGAGGGGGCGGGCAATGGGCCGGAAGCGGAGGGTGGCGGTGGCGGCCAGCGTGCGCGCGCGGAAATCCGGCGTGAGGTCCAGCGTCACATGGAGATAATCCACCTCGCGGCTGGGAGCGTACTGGCGGGCGGGAGGCGGGTCAGCGGCGAGGCTCTGAGTTCCAGTTCCGGATCCGAACGCCCCTCCGAGCAGCAGGGCGAGGCACAGACCCGGGAGGCGCTTCCGACAAGCGAAGACGTGCATGCGTGGGGAGGGTAGGGGACTGGCGCGTCGGCGGCAAACACCGTCCGCAACACCGTCCGCAGCCAGACTGTTGGGACGTGTGTGAGAGATCAGCCTACGAAGTCGTAGTCGTAGGGTTTGCGCATATCGCGGGCGACGTGGCGATTCGCGGCGGCGGCGCCTTCGCCGATGAACTGCTCCTGCGTCGGGTCCCATTCGAGGCGTCGGCCCCCGAGGCGGAGCGCGATCACGGCGAGGTGACAGACGGAGGCGGAGCGATGGCCGATCTCGACGTGGGCCACGGGGTCCTGGCGTGACCGGACGCAGGCGAAGAAGTTCGCCATGTGATCGCCGCTGGAGGGGAGGCGCACGGCATCGGCGGGCAGGGGGGTGGTGAGCAACGCGTCGTCGCTGGCTTCGATATCCCCGCGCGTCACCCAGAGCCAGCCGTTGGTGCCTTCGAACCGGAGACCGTTCCGCTGGCCATCCTTGTTGACCACGCCGCCGAAGATGTTGTCGTCGCGGGTGGATTTGACCACGTGCCGGATGCCCCCGGCCCAGGTGAAGGTGACTTCGTAATCGCTGATCGCGGTGTAACCGCCGGGGACGGGTTCGGCGAGCGCCTTGCCTTCGACCGCCACCGGGCCTTCATGACCGATGGCCCAGCGCGCGATGTCGTTGTGGTGTGCGCCCCAGTCGGTGAGGGTGCCGCCGGAGTAATCGAGCCAGTACCGGAAGGTGGTGTGGCAACGCTCCTTCACGTACTCGACCTTGGGCGCCTGGCCGAGGTAGTAGTCCCAATCCAGTCCTGCGGGCACCGGAGCGGTAGGGAAGGGGCCACCGCGCAAGCCGGCGGGCAGGAAGACGGTGACTTGCTGGAGCTGGCCCAGCCGGCCGTTGCGGACGAGTTCACAGGCGAGGCGGAAGCGGTTGTCGCTGCGCTGCTGACTCCCGGTCTGCAGAACGGCCCGATGGGTCCGGACGGCGCGGACGAGGCGGCGGCCTTCGTCGATGGTCAAGGTAAGCGGCTTCTCTCCGTACACGTCCTTGCCCGCTTGCACGGCGGCGAGGTTCACCAGCGTGTGCCAATGGTCGGGAGTCCCGGTGATGACGACCTGAACGTCCTTCTGCTCCATGACGCGGCGGAAGTCCCGGAACCTGGCGGGCGTCTTGCCGTCCTTGGTGAACTGCTTGGCGGCGGCCTCGACGTGGCCTTCGTCCACATCACACACGGTCACGACATCTCCGAAGCGACTGGCGTTCTGGGTATCGCCGCGGCCCATGCCGCCGCAGCCGACGAGGGCGATGCCGGGGCGGTCGTTGGGTCCGGGTGGGGAGCGGGGAGGTTCGGCGGCGGACAGTTCGCGTTCGACGAACCAGGGCGGCAGACCGGTGGCCGCGGCCACGGTGGCGCAGCGTTGAACAAAGGTGCGGCGGGAGATCGAGAAGCGTGGGCGGTGCATGGCGGGATTGAGCAAGCGGGCGCGGGTTGCGTCAAGGGCGGTTCGCGGTTGACCGACACGGATGCAGGTGGGGCGACCGAATTTGCGGTTGAATCCCCGGACACCGGTCCGCATGCTCGCCCCCGCAAGCCAGTCTGTGAAATCGTGAACTTTCGAGCCCCGTTTGATCTATGAAGTTATTGGAAACCCGCGTGAGTCGTCGTCAGTTTCTGCACACCGCCGCGGCGGCGGGTGCGGCGTTCAGCCTGGTTCCGCGCCATGTGCTGGGCGGGCCGAAGTTCGTGGCGCCGAGCGAGAAGATCAACCTGGCCATCGTCGGGGCCGGCGGCCAGGGGCGCACGAACATGCGCGAACTGTTTCGTCACCAGGACGTGCAAGTGATGGCGGTGGCGGACCCGATCGAGAACGAAGATCTCGAGGCGTTCTATTTCCGCGGGGTGGCGGGGCGGCTCCCGGTCAAGGCGGAGGCGGAGAAGGTGTACGGGGAGCGGACGCCGAACTTCAAGGTGGCGGACTACGAGGATTTCCGGGTGATGCTGGAGAAGGAGAAGGCGATTGACGCGGTGCTGTGCGCGACGCCGGATCACCTGCACGCCTACGTGAGCATTCTCGCGATGCGGCAGGGCAAGCACGTGTACTGCGAGAAACCGCTGGTGCACAGTGTGTGGGAGGCGCGACGGATTGCCGAGGTGGCGAAGGAGACCGGGGTGGCGACGCAGATGGGCAACCAGGGGCACTCGGGGGAGGGCATCCGCCAGACGTGCGAGTGGATTTGGGCGGGGGTGATTGGGGACGTGCGCGAGGTCCATGCCTGGACGGCGGCGAGCCGGTGGAGCAAGAAGTACACGCAAGGCCGGCCGGTGGAAGAGCCGGTGCCGAAGGGCGTGAACTGGGATCTCTGGCTCGGGCCGCGCGCGATGCGGCCCTACAGTTCGGCGTACACGCCGGTGACGTGGCGGGACTACTGGGATTTCGGGACAGCGCCCATCGGCGACTTCTTCTGTCACAACTTCGACAACGCGTGCTGGGCGCTGGACCTGAAGGCGCCGGTGAGCATCGAGGCGTACGGGGCGGGGGGAGTGGATGCGGACATGGCGCCGCCGGGGGGCATCTACTACTACCAGTTCCCGGCGCGGGGGAAGATGCCGCCGGTGAAGTTCTACTGGTACGATGGCGGGATGCGTCCGCCGCGGCCCGAGGGTCTGGACGAGGACGATCAGCTTGGGGCAGGCGGCAACGGGACGTTGTTTATCGGGGACAAGGGCATGATCACCTGTCCGGGCTGGGCGGGGGATCCGCGGTTGCTGCCCGGGTCGAGGATGGACGATTTCCAGCGGCCGGCGAAGACGCTTCCGCGGTCGAAGGGGCATCACCGCGACTGGCTGGATGCGTGCAAGGGCGGGGCCCCGGCGAGTTCGGACTTCGTCTACGGCGCGGCGTTGACGGAGATGGGGTTGCTCGGCCTGGTGGCGTTGCGGGTGGGCAAGAAGATGGAATGGGACGCGGCTGCCATGAAAGCGCCCAACGCGCCCCAGGCAGACCGGTACCTGAAAGGGAGCTACCGGAAAGGCTGGGAGATTACCTGAGCCAGAGCGGGCGAAGCGTCAGGAGGGGGTGAGAACCTTCTCGATGTTGGCCTTGAGATCGCGTTTGCTCTTGAGGCCGACCATGGTTTCCTCGACCCGACCCTGTTTGAAGAGGAGGAGCGTGGGGATACCGGTGATGCGGTAATCGGCGGCGAGCTGCTGGTTATCGTCCACGTTCACCTTGCCGACCTTGATCTGGCCGTCGTATTCGGAGGCGAGCTCATCGAGGATCGGGGCGACCATGCGGCAGGGGCCGCACCATTCGGCCCAGAAGTCCACGAGGATGGGGACGGGCGAGTGAAGAACCTGCTCGGTAAAATTCGCTTCGTTGAGCGTCAGGATGTTGGGAGCTGCCATGGTCTACGGAGGGGGAGGGATCGGGTTGAGGGAGACGTTGTCGGTAGCTATTCAAAAGTCGGCGCGTCGCCACCAAGGGCGAGCATGACGAGGCGAGCGACGCCGGCGACCATCGCGATGATGGCGACGACGGCGAGGATCGAATCCAATTGGGTCGGTCCCGCCGGGGCGGCGGCTCGGGGGGCGAGCGGCGGGCGGGGGCCAGCGGCAGCAGCAGCGGACGGTCGGGGAGCGGCGGCTTGCGCAGCGGGTGCAGGAGCGGCAGCGGGTGCGGCGGCGGGTGCGGCAGCGGGAGCGGCCGCCGGGGCCGCGGCGGCCTTCACGGCGGCGGAGGGGGCAGCCGGTTTGGGAATCTTGATGGTGGGAGCGGCGGACGGCTTGGGCGGCAGGCTGATCCGGACCGTCTCCTTCTTCGGCTGAATCTTGGCGCTCTCCGAGGCTTTGGGCGCCGGCGCGGCGGCGGGCGGCGTGGCCGGAGGATTGTTTTCGTTTTCAGGCATAAGCTGCTGGGGGCGACGCTAGGTTTGGCGTCCGCGAGTGTCAAACGATTATGCGGATCACGGGTTCTTCGGGGCCGTGGTCAGCGGGAAGTCATCCGTGCGGAACGGAGAAGCCGGGAGGCCGAAGGCGCTCTCGAGGTTGACGACCGGATAATCGGCCCATCCGTAGCGGACGGCGATGGGATCGCTGACGAGCGGGCTGGAGACGACGACCCGGTTCTTGCCGAGGATGCGCGCGTCCGCCCAGACGAACTTGCGATCGGGTCCGGCGATGGCGAAGCCACGGAGGGGGCCGTCGCGCGCGACCAGGCCATTGCCGACGAAGTCGAACTCGATGGTGGCGCGGCCGCCGCCGAAGGAGGCGCTCTTGTACATGGGGCTGCGCCCGGCAAAGGTCTCGGCGTAGGCGATCACGCGGGCGGCGAGGGCGAGGCGTTCGCCCACGATGGCCTTGCGGGCCGGGTGGATGTCGTCCTTGTCGCCGGCGTCGGTGATGATGGCGAGGCCGACGTTGGGCAGGATGCGGGTGGCATGGACCTGGGCTTCGCGCAGCTCGGCCCAGTCGCTTTCGCCAGGTTCCGCTGTGATCTCCTCCAACGAACGATTGCGGTTCTTGTCCCAGGGGGCGAGTTGGACGGCGACGAAGGGGAAATCGCCCTGGCCCCAGTCGCGGCGCCAGTTGAGGATGAGGTCGGGGAAGAGGCGTCGGTACTGCCAGGCGCGACTGGCGTTGGATTCGCCCTGGTACCAGATGGCGCCGCTGATGGCGTAGGGGATGAGGGGAGCGATCATGCCGTTGTAGAGCTCGGCGGGGCGCCAGGGGGCCCAGGGCCGGCCGCGTTCGAACTTCTGACCCGTGCGTTCCGCCTCGGCCTTGGCCCGTTCCCATTCGGCGAGGGCGGCCTGGTAGCGTTGGGCGGCCTCGGGATACGCATCCCAGATTTCGCGGCGGTAATCGGGGTCGAGGGTAAGGGCGGTCTTGCTCATCCAGACCTCGGCCGGGGAACCGCCCCAGGAGGTATTGATGAGGCCGACGGCGACGTTGCGGGTGCGCTGGAGGGCGCGGCCGAAGTAGTAGGCGACGGCGGAGAAGTCGCGGACGGTCTCGGGGTTGCACTCCTTCCATTCGCTGCGGACGTCGTCGACGGGTTCCTCGGTGCGGAGTTTGGGGACGGTGAAGAGGCGGATCCGGGGGTTGGCGGCGCCGGCGATGTCCCCCTCGGGTTCCAAGGAGCGGGAGAGGGGCCATTCCATGTTGGATTGCCCGGAGCAGATCCAGACCTCGCCGAGGAGGACGTTGCGGAGGAGGATGGTGTTCTTGCCGCGGACGGCGAGGATCTCGGGGTGTGGCCCGGCCTTCATGGGCTGGAGGCGGACGGCCCATTTGCCGTTGCGGGCGACGGTGGTGACGCGCTGATCCCGGAACTGGACGGTGACCTCCTCGCCTTCGTCGGCCCAGCCCCAGACGGGGACCGGGAGTTCCTGCTGAAGCACCATGTGGTGGCTGAAGAGGCCGGGCAGGCGCACGTCGGTGTGCGCCGCGGGCAGCCAGAGGAGGCTGGCCAACGCCACGCCCGCCAATCGGGCAAAGCAGCGGGAAAAGGAAATGGACCGAGCCACGTCGTGCGTTTCCATGGCGCTAATCCAACTGAGGCGAGGGGCCGAGTCAACGCTGAATCGCGGGCCGGCGCAGGGTGTATTGAGGTACCCAGCGGGTCGTGTAGCGGCGCATGAGCTCGTCGCTGGCGAAAGCCGGTCGCGTCTCCAGCCCGTAGCGTTGGTCGTCCATGCCATGCCAGGGCCAGGGATCGACGCACCAGCCGAGCTGGACGTGGAAATCGGCGTCCTTATCCCAGCCGACGGTGTACAGGAAGAAGCTGCGGTGGGTGCCGGGCGGTGGCGCAGGGAGGCGCGACGCGGCGAATTCGAGGGTCAGTTCATCACCGCCGTTGAGCAGGGCCACGGCGTTGTCCTCGGCAGCGACGAGCGGATCGACGGGGCCGTAGCGGGTGCACCAGCCGACGGGGGTGATGGTCCAGGGGGCGGTCTGGTAGACCTGGTCGTAGACGGGGGTGAGAGGGAAGGTCCAGTCAAGATCGGCAAACTCGCTGAAGCCGCGCCAGTGGAGGTCGGCGATGTCCGGGGCCAGCCAGGTGAGGCGGGTGTCAGTGGGCGGGCGGCGGTGAAAGAGGGCGATGCGGTCCCAGTGGATCTCGAAGGCCGTGGTCAGGCGCAGGCGCAGGCTCTGGGCCGGCAGGTGACCGGCGAGATCGATGAGGATGGTCTTGGTCTTGCCGGAGGGCGCGCCGGCGACCACATCGACGGGTTGCCAGTGGTCCGGGGTGGTTTCGACTTCGAGTTGCGGGAAGGGAAAGGGGAGGTCGGGATCGTGCGATGCCGCGACGTTGGCCATGCCGCCGCCGAAGCGCAACCACCCGGTGAGGGCCAGCACCAGCGGGCGGTCGGCGGGCAGGGGACCGAAGTCGAGCACAACACCGTGGGGTTCGGCGAGCCCGCGGAGCTGCGGAATGCGGAGGGCGAAGGGGGAAACGCGCCGGTCGTCGATGGCTTGGAGGAGTTCGGTGCAGTCGCTGCCGTCGAGGCGCGTGGCGTGGCGGAGGGGCACCCGGTTTTCCAGGGTCCAAAGTTCGCCGCGGGGGAAAGGCGGGCCGGGGCGGAACTTGTCGGTGGTATGAACTTCGGTGTCCGGGGGATGGTCGACGACAACGAGCTTGGCCTCGTCGAGGTAGAGCACTTCGCGGAGTTCCTCGGTGATCTGGAGAACATAGCGGCCGTCGCGGGGGGCGAAGGTGGTGGCGTCGCCGAGGGCGACGAACTCCCGGGGATCGGCGGCGGCGAAGACGGTGTCAGCGACACGCAGACCGACGGGGGCGGAGCCGAGAAGGTCGGTCACGAAGCGGAAGCGTTGGCCGTCCCAGGCGTAGAGGTAGGGGCAGGAACCGGTGGGCAGGATGGGTTCGGGGACTTCGAGGGCTTGCTTCGGATCCACGGGCAGGTCGACGATGTGGTAGGGGAGGTCGAACCAGCGGGCGGTGAGGGCTTCGAGATGATCGCGGGGGCCGACGCCGATTTCGATGGGCAGGGACTGGACGGTGCGGTGGACGCGGAAGTTGCCGGAAGCGACCTCGAGGCGGATGCCGAGGCCGCTGGCGTTGGAGCGGTTGCCGATGAGGCGGAGTTTGAGCTGGCGATGGGTGTTGCCGCCGTCGTTGCGGTAGTAGCGGAGACCGGTTTCCGTGGGGCCGGCGAGGCTAAGGACGAGGTCGGTGTCGCCGTCGCCGTCGAAATCGGCGAGGGCCACGTCGTCGATGGGGGTGTTGGCCAGGGCGGCGAGGCCGGTGGTCTGGGTGACGTTCTCGAAGCGGCCGTCGCCGACATTGCGCCAGAGTTGGAGGCCGGTGCCGGTGGCGAGGAGGTCCAGCCAGCCGTCGTTGTCGTAGTCGAAGAGGCGGAGGCGGTCGAGGCCGGGTTGCGCGAGGGGCAGGCGATGGAAGCGGTCGATCCCGCCGAGGAGGAGGTCCACGTGCGTGTCCGCGCCCACGAAGAGGTCGGTGCGGGAATCGCCGTTGACGTCGCCTAGTGCGAGCACGGAGCCTTCGAGCGTGCCGGCGGGGAGGTTGGTGGGCACGAGCGGGCCGCCGCGTTGTTTTTGCAGGTAGAGGGGCGGGGCGCCGGTGCGGGAGACGAACACGTCGAGGAGATCGTCGTTGTTCCAGTCGTCGACGGCCAACTGGCGTGCGCCGGTGATCTGGGCGGGCACGCCGGACGTGGCGGTGATGTCGATGAAGTACATGCTCCCGAGGTTGCGCAGCACCCGCAGGCCGGCGCCGTCGGGTCGCAACGCAATCAGATCGAGTTTGCCGGTGAAATCGAGGTCCACGAAGGCCCCGGCGCGGGCGACCAGGCCGGTGAGGCCGGAGGCGCGGGTGAGGTCGCGGGCCGCGCCGTTGGTGGCGAAGCGGAAGGCGTGGGAGGCGGTGTCCCCGAGGACGAGCACATCTTCGTAGCGGTCGTTGTTGAGGTCGCCGGTGAGGGCGGCGAAGAAGGCAGTGTCCGCCTGGCGGGCAAGGGGTTCGCCCTGCGGCGTGAACCGGCCGTCGCGGTTGGCCAGCACGCGGAAACCATGGGTGCCCTCGGCCACGAACAGGCCGTTTTGGTCGTTGCGGTTGAAGTCCAGGACGGCGAGCGGCGCGCGGTAGTGGGCGGCGGTGTCGCCGAAGACGCTCGACGTGGCCTCCGTGAAACGGACCGTGATGCCCTTGGGGTCGGGTCGGGCCGGTTTTTGCGGGGCGCGTGCCTGGGTGTAAACGCAACGCTCGTGGGTGGCGGTGGTGGCGGGCGGGGCGTTGGGGTTTTTGGCCCGGATGGCTTGATGGCGTTGGATGGCCTCGAGGCCTTCCTCCTGGCGGCCGGCGCGGATCAGAGCCTGACCGAGGGCGTAATGGGCGACGGGGTGTTCGGGTTCCAGGCGGATGGCTTCCTCGAAGGAGGCGGCGGCATCCTCCACTTGGCCCAGTTCCACTTGGCCCACGCCGAGCTGGTAATGCGTAGCAGCGACGTTGGCATCCAGGTCGCGGGCCGAGAAGAAGGCCTTCACTGCTTCCTCGAACTGGCGGAGGCGGAGGTGGGCGCAGCCAGCGACGTAGTAACCGGCGGCCAGGTTGCGATCAAAGCTCAGGGCTTGCTCGGCGCTGGCGAGGGCGCGCTCGGGTTGATCGACGAGGAGGTAGGCATTCGCGAGGTTGAGGAGCGCGTCGGGCTGGGCGGGTTCGAGCTCGACGGCGCGTTCAAACCGGACGATGGCGTTGGTGATCTGGCCTTGGTCGTAATAGTTCTTGCCCGAATGCATGGCCTGGCTGAAGGGGTCTTCGCCGGACGGTTTGCCGCAGGCGGTCAGGCCGAGCAGGAGGAGGAGCGCAGTGAAGCTGGTTGGTCCAGGCCCGCGGGGGCGGGTCCCGCGGGGGTCTGGGCGCCCTTGGGGAAGGCGTGGTTGCATGACGGCAGCTTAGTCGGCGGCGCCGTCGGGGCAAGCGGGGAGGCGACCGCGGCTGTGGGGACTGTTCAGGGGTTAGGAGGCGGGAGGGCGAAGCTCAAAGCTCAAAGCTCAAAGCTCAAAGCTCAAGGGAAGTTCCAGGGTTGCAGAGGCTCAAGGGAAGTTCCAGGGTTGCAGAGGCTCAAGGGAAGGCGCCTGTTCCTGTTGGACCTGCTCAGACGCCATGAACCAACGAGGGTGCAGGCTGGAAGCCCGCACCACAGCACTCACGGATGCAGGCGAGACGCCTGCGCCACGGTTTCACGAAGACGGAGGCGTTTGGCGCTGGCGGAGCCAGAGGTCGATCGGGCGCGCGACGCCCGCGGGCCGGAAGGGGAGAGGGACGCGGGCGCCGAGACCGGCGGACTGATAGCCGGCGAGGAGGGCTTCCTGGACGACCCGACCATCCTCACCCGTGGCTTGCGGGGTGTCCTTGCCGCGAACGCAGCGGGCGAAGTGGTGCATTTCCTGGGGGAATCCGTAGTTCCACAACTCCTCGAAGACGGGGTGGCTCCAGCCGCGGGTCGAGGGGGCCTTTTCGACGGCGTAACCGTAGCCGTATTCGCTGAAGGTAGGCAGGGCGTTGCCCATGTGGAGATCGGCATAGGTGAGGCCGCCTTCGCCATAGACTTCGACGCGATCCTCCATGCCGCCGCGGCGGGCCCAACTGTTCTCCACGATGCCCTTGGCGCCGTTGGCGAACTCGAGGATGCAGACGGAGTCATCCTCGCCCTGGGTCTTGTCGGCATGCACATAGGTCCCCATGTGGGCGAGGACCCCGGTGATCTTGGGGCGGCCGAGGAACCAGTAGCAGAAGGCGATGCCATGGCAGCCCATGTCCATGAAGACGCCGCCGCCGGAGCGCTGGACGTCCCAGAACCAGGGGGCGTGCGGGCCGAAGTGCTTTTCGCTCTGCTTGACGAGGTACAACTTGCCGAAGGCGCCTTCGTCGGCCATTTGCTTGGCCTTGACGTACTTTGGCGTGAAGAAGAGTTCCTCGGCGTACATCAGCAGCACGCCCTGGCGCCGGCAGACGTCGATCATCTCGTCGGCTTCCTCGAGCGTCAGGCAGAGGGGCTTCTCACAGACGATGTGCTTGCCGGCCCGGGCGGCGGCGAGGGTCATGGGCGCGTGGAGCGCGTTGGGCGCGGCGATGGTGACCATCTCGATGTCCGGTTCCGCGAGCATCTGGCGGTAATCCGTGAAGAAGCGGGGCAGGTGATGCTTGCGGGCGAACCGCTCGGCGTTGCCCGGGGTGGGGGAGGCGACCGCGACGACCTCGGCCTCGTCCGGCAGGATCCGGAACGACTCGGCGTGGATGTCGGCTTCGAACCGGGACCCGATGATCCCGACTTTGACGCGACCGGTGGAGCTCATGGTGAAGGGGGTGGCGGCGCTGGCTGGAGAGGCTTTCGCGTTTTGAGTGTGTCCGCCGCGGTGGATAGCCGAAACCCAGGCGGATGGCAAAACCATTGGTGATTCATAGGTGGACCGGCAGCTCAGGGAGTCACGCGTTCAAAGTAGTCGTAGAAGACCTGGGCGAGGCCCGCGCCAAAGGCTCGCCAATGGGGGGCGGTGGGGTGTTCGGCAACGCCGGCGATCCAGTGACAATGGAGTTCGAGGACGGCCGCATCGATGCCGAAACGTTCAAGCCAGCCGTCACCCAGGGTGCCTGCGTTTCGGTAGCTGCCGCCGGTGGAACCTTCGGTGAACCAGGTGTGCTGGCGCAGGAGAGTCTCGAAAGTGGCCATGCGGGCAAGGTGCCGGTCGAGCGTGAGGATCGGTGGGCGGCTGAGATGAAGGCGCCCCCCGCCGTCGTTGTGCAGATCGAGGGCGAGGTGGGGCGCCTGGCCGATCGCCCTCATCCCTTCGAGCCAGGCCTCAAGGGCGGCATTCTCGGGCGCAAGTTTCGGGTCGGCAGGCCGGTCCCAGTCGCGGTTGAGATCCCGGCCGGCGAGGTTGAAGCGGGTCAGGCCGCGCGCCACGCCGTCGGGGTTGGCCAGGGGGAGGGTGTAGACGACGTACCGCGCCAGAAAGCGGCGGGCTTCGGGACTGTCTTCCAGCAAGCGATCCAGCAGGCCCTCGATCACCCAGTTGCCCCCCGCCTCCCAGGGGTGGGCGCGGGCGCGAAGGAAGACGCGTCCGGGCGCTTCAGGGCGGCCGACGCGAAGAAGCTCCAACGGCCGTCCCTGGAGGGAGTCACCGATGCGGGTGACGTGGACCAGCGGATGAGTGCGGCAGCGGGTCAGCAGACGGTCGAAGTCCGAGAGGCGGTAGGGTTCGACGCGCGCGACGTAGAGCTGCGGGCCGGGCATGGTGACGCCGAGCCGGACGCGGTTGCCGGGAAGACTCTCGGTGAGCTGGGGCTGCCAGTGGAGCCCGTCCTCGGAGACAACCACGGCTTGCAGTTCGGGCGCGACCGAGCCGGGGCGGCCGTTCCAGACGTTGTCGAGGTTCTTGAACTCGAGGGTGAGGCGGGTGCCGGGAGGGGCGTGCAGGCGGAAGTGAATGTGCCCGGCCGCGCGGTTGGGGGAGGCGCGTTCGTGATCGTAGAGGAGATGGACCCGAATTGAGCCATCGGGCGCGGGCTCGTACCAGAGCGGCGAGGCGTTTTCGAAGCTGGTGTCGATGTACTCGAGGGGCGGCGCTGTTGAGCTCGCGGGGGCCTCCTTGCCGAGAACCAGCCAAGCCGGAACCGTAAGGACCGCGGCGAGATAGCGGAGCAAGGCGGGGGACGGCGCCGGCAACCGCCAGGGCGGGGGAGAGCAAGAAGCGTGTGGCCTGGACATGGAGGGATGGTGGCGGGGAAGGAAGCGCATGTCAGCCCGGATGTCCGTGGGGTGGGGCAGGCGCGAGGGCCGGCCGTAGTCCGGTGCCGACCGCCTGTCTTGGCACCGTGGCGGAGTGAAGCGTGATCAGTCATGTTCCGCGCCGGGTATGTACTTCGAGTGCCTTCGAGCGGAAAACGTCCGCCATCTGGAGCCCTGCAAACACGGGTTCCGCGTCGGGCAAGACGCGATCCGGAAGTGGACGGTGCTGGACGCGACGGAAGCGTCGCACGCGCTCCTGCGTTGCGTGGCGCTGGCGGGTCTCGGACGACGGCAAATGCCCTTTCTGGCCTGCCGGGTCAAGGGAGAGTTGGTCGAGCAGCGGGCGCTTCCCGCCCATCTGGAATTCGTGCTCATCCGGCACGCCCCGCAGGAACGGACGCCCCACAGCCCGGTGCGCCAAGGGTCGGGTTGGCACTTCTGGCCCGATGCTGGTTGTCGGCTACGGTCGCCGGGTGATCCCGCACGTCGGCACCGACCAATTCGACATCTACCTGGACCAACGGCTGAGGCGCTGCGCCGGTTTGTTCGATGCCGCAGCCCGCGTGACGGATCCCCTGGCGTTCCTGGATCCGCCTCCGTCGCAAGAGCTGCTATCGGGCGGGGCGTGCGCGCGCACTGCTCGCGCGACTGAGTGCGGACTTGTCAGCGTGGCTCGGCTGGGACGTGGCCGACCTCCTGGCGTGTCCCGATGAGTTCGCGAAGCGCTGGCACGCCGAGCCGGCAACACGGCGGACACCCGCAGTCGTGCTGCTGGATGTTGCCCGGCACGTTTACGATGCCGCCGAGCACTTGGCCGATCCAGACCCCCTCGCGCAGCCGGGCGTGGTATGGCTGGCGGGGGCCGACGCGTGGTGCGCAGGCCCCCGCCTGAACCAGTTTCTCGAATTGCTGGACGCGCGGTTCCCCAAACTCCAGTTCCTTGTCACGCTTTCGGCGTCGGGTCGTCGGCAGTTCCCGACGGGGCTTCTGCGCAAGCGCCTGCCGGTTCCCGAGGCCCAACCTCGCCTGCGTCCGTGCCGGGTCCGCCGTTTGGCGCCGGCGACCGTGCTGCTGGTCGACGTGGACAGCACGCTGCCCAACCTGGCCTTGATGAAACTGAGCCGGAGTTTCAAGGCTCGGGGGCGTCGGGTGGTCCTGGCGCGCGGCGTGCAATCGCTACCCATGGCCGGAACGACCCTGGCCAGTTGCGTGTTCAACACGTCGGGCTCGGCAAAGCGCGTCCAGATCCTGCGCCGTCGGTACGGCGACACGCTGGTGCTGGGCGGTTCCGGCGTGGATCTGGATCTGCGCCTGGCGATCGCGGTCGAGGGGCTGGCTGCCGACTACTCGCTGTACCCGGAGCTTGGCGACCGGGCCATCGGTTTCCTGACGCGGGGCTGTCCGCAGCATTGTCCCTTCTGCATTTGGACACGCTGTTGCAGGGCCGGAAGAAGCTGATCCTGCTCGACGACAACCTGCTGGCCCACGCGGATGGCCCGGCGTTGCTCGAGGAGATGGCCCGCCGGCGCCTGCAGGTGAACTTCAACCAGACCCTCGATCTGCGCCGGCTTCACCCGTTTTGGAGGAAGCGGTACAGCCGCTCTCACGCCGTCACGCCGCCGCACCGTAAACGCCGGCATCGCGCTCCGGGTAGCTCTCGTAGAAATGCTCGAAGACCGCACCGCACTTGTGCCTGTAGACCTCGGGCGAGTAAGCCCGCGGCAACCCGGTGTCCAGCACGTCCTCGATGGCCAGCTTGACCTGGGAGCGGGCGCTCGCCTTCTGCCGCCAGTTGATCACCAGCAACGTCTTGATCCGGCCCAACAGCTCCCGGGTGACCTTCTTGACCTCGGCGCGCTCCTCTGAGCTGAGTTCGGGCGCCGGACGCGTGAGGATGTCGAAGACGACCAGCTCCTCCTCGGTCAGGTTCTCCCGGACATGGCGCTGCTGCTCCGCACTCAATTCCCGGCTTAGCTTCAGGAGTTCCTGGAACAGCGCCTCGATGTTCCGGCTGCCGGCGTTGTAGGACTCGATCAGCTCCTCAAACCTCTGGGCGAAGTCCGCCCGCGTCCGATTCAGGCGGATCAGCTTCTCCAACTGGGCACGGATCGCCGCCTTGAGGACTTCGAGGTCGGTGTTCTGGTGCCTGGACTCCCTGAAACGCCTGCGCAGCGCCTCGAAGTCTATCCGGGAAAGGTCCATGACCGGCGCGGCCTTGCCCGGCATCCCCACGCCCGTAATCGAAGCGTCGAGCAAGGCGGCGATGTCGCCCATGACCGCGGTGATGTCCGCCGCGTCCGGGTTGAGCTTGGCGCGGAGGGCATCGGCCACCGCCGTCAGACAGCCGACTCGACCAGCAAACTCCAGCGCCGCCGGGTCGGGCTTCACCGCGTCGTAGAGCGTCCGGACCAGCCGGGCCTGGCCAAGGAACTCCCGGCGAGACGCGTCCGGCGAGAACAGCGTGAAGTTCTCCACCAGGTCGAGCAGACGCGTCCGGTCGCAAGTGCCGCGAATCATCACCTCCAGCGACACCCGGCGCGGCTCGTCCTCGCGCTCGATGCGTTTCCACTCGAAGAACCGCTCCCAATCCGCTGTGAGCGAGCCCACGCGGCTGTCCGTGCCGTTCGAGGCGATGAGCAGCGCGTTGAACACGAACAACGCCGGGATGCCGTTCTGCGGATGCTTGTAGCTCGACAGGTTTTCGTCGAACGCCGCGCGCGCCGGCACGCCAGGCTTCTTGAATTCAATGACCACCAGCGGCAGGCCGTTGACGAAGCCGACCAAGTCCGGGCGGCAGGTGTAGAGCGCGCCCGTGACGCCCAACTGGCGAACCAGGAGGAAATCATCGTCCGCTGGCTGCTCCCAATCAATGACGCGCACTCTCACCGTCTTCTGCCCGCCCCGCCCCTCTCGGCGCTGGAGAGAAGGTGGCCGGAGGCCGGATGAGGTGATTCGACTCTCGCCGCCTCGACCGGGGAGCCCGGCGGGGGGAGGTGTCGCATCATCGATGTCCGCGACCGAAACCGGGATGCCCTCTTTGAGCAGCCGATACACCTCGCGGTTCGCCTGTTCGAGCAACATGGATGAACGGTCGCGGGTCAGTTCATCCATGGCGGCGGCGATGGCCTCGGGCGGCAACGTGGGATTGAGCTTCGCCAACGCTGCCCGCAACCGGGGAACCAGCACCACCTCGCCCTTGGTTTCGCGCCCGAGCAACCCCGCGTCACGCGGCTCGCCGACGCCACCGGCCGTCGTCGGCGGCCCGGCCACCTGCCAACCCAGCTCGGCGAACAGCTCGATGGCAGGTTGTTCGACGAGTTGGTCTTCGGTGTAGGCGTGGGGCATGGCGTTCAGATTCCGAGAAGCATCCTCCCGACCGTCGCAAGATCCTCGCGAACTCGGTCGCGGTTGCCGGCATTGCCCGGATGAAACTCCGCAGCGCGGGTTGGCCCGTCTTGTCCGGGATCGGTGAAATCGTTTTGCAGCGACTTCACGGCGAAGTCGAAGCCTGTGTTGGCGGCTTTCGCTTCCGCCTGGAATGCCGCCACGGCTGCCGCTGGTCCGTCCACAAATCCCGTGACCGCAAGCAGCACATCGTAAGCATCTTTCGGCAACCTCCGCCCGGTCGGCCCGCCAAACGCATTCAGCTTCAGTACCAGCTTGCTCATGCCCACCCTCCCGCGAAGTCCGGCCAGTGCTTCAATTCCTCCGCCTGTTCGTCGGCGCGCAATCCGGCGTGCTGCAAATCGAGATAAATCTGCACGTCCGACACCAGGGGGAAGCCCTGCGCCGTTTGCTGCGGGTGCAAGACGCCTTCGTCCTTCGGCACCACCAGCCGCAACCTCCCGCCGCCGCCAGTCACGCGGCGGCCGAGCAGCTTCTCTTTGATGAGCGCCTCGTCGGGGAACTTCTTCACGTAGGCCGTCACAATCACAGGCGTCGTGTAGGGATGCCGCAGCCAGCCGGCAAACCATTGGGTGAACACCGGGGGCTCGTCGGCCAGAGCCTCTTTCAATTTCTCCGCCAGTTCCAGCGGCTCGTTGATCAGCACCGAATACTCGTGCGTGCTCGTCCGCTTTTCCCAATCGTCCGCCTTCACCCACGCCTCCAGCACCGCCGTCGGTTTCGTCACGCGCAGCCCGCCCGGCTCTTCCGCCGCCCACTCCCGCGCCAGCAACTGTTGCCGCACCGCGCTCACCCAGCCGAGACTCACGTGCGCGGACTCCGCCAGTTCCGTGACCTTCCACGCCCGCAGCGGCCCCTGCAACAGCACCCGCAGCACCCGCGTCGCGCGCGGCGCAAACAGCGACCGCGTCTCCCGCTTCTCCCGGTATGGATTCTCCGGCGAACGCGTCTCGATGAAGACCTGGTCGAACGACAAACGCGCATTGCCCGCCAGGTCCGCGTAGCCGATGCCCGCCTCCGCGCAAATCTTCGCCGACTCTTCCGAGATGAACGGCGCGAGCAGCACCCCGTAATGCGGGACGTCCGCCGGCAGGTGTTTCAGGTAGCGCTCCAGTTGCAGCGCCGCCGTCCGCACCTCGCGCGGCTGTCCCAAGCGCTTCTCCTCCACCACCAGCGTCCACTTCCGGTCGCCTGTCGTCACCTGCGCCAGCCGGTCGGCCCGGTCGTTTGACTGAGGCGAAACCTTCGCATCCTTCTTGAGCGAAACCAGCTTCAAGAACGGCACGCGCCCCAGCAATCCGCGTAACAAAGCCTCGAATTGCGGTTCAAAATCCCGCTCTTTCAGTGTTTCACGCGTTTTCATCGTGCGGTGAAACTGGCATAATTACTGAAATCCTGCAACCACCCATTTCGCTGAAATAGGTAGTTTCACCGCGCGGTGAAATAGCCGCACATTCTGAAATGGCGGCGGCGATGGCTTCGGGCGGCAGCGTGGGATTCAACTTCTCCAACGCCACGCGCAACCGGGGAACAAGCACCACCTCGCCCTTGGTCTCGCGCCCGAGCAACCCCGCGTCACGCGGCTCGCCGACTCCACCCGCGGTCGTCGGCGGCCCGGCCACCTGCCAACCAAGCTCCGCGAACAACCCGATGGCGGGCTGTTCGACAAGCTGGTCTTCGGTGTAGGCGTGGGCGCTCATGGAATCGCGATGACCCTTATTATGACCCTCTTTCTGGGTTGTGACCCTCTTTCGCCTTTCGCCACTTCGCGCCCGGCCCCCGACCAAGACAAGTGACCCGTCCCGCTGCCTTCATTTCTTTGAGCAGCCGGCGCAGGTGATCGCGGCTGATGCCGGGGCAGAAACGTTCCAACTCACTGACCGTGAAGTCGCCGACGATGCCCTGCTGGCATAGCTTGTGGAGACGGCGCACCAGCTCGGGCGTGATCCGCAACTGCTCCGCCTTCGTGTGGATTAGCCTCACTTCCCTTTCTGTTCGGTCGAAGTCGTTGTGTTGCAGGGCTACCACTGCAGACTACTTGCTACGCGGGCGCCCAGGAGGGCGCCGAGGCGAAGAGCGGCAGCAGACCCAACCGGTCCAAGACCTCATTCAATTCGCTGGGCACGTCGGTCACCACCGTCTTGAGCGGCACTTGCCCTCCACGGCCAATTGCCCCAGGCGAATGGCCTGCAACTGGCGCAGCAAGTTATGCACTTCGATCTTCTGGTCCTTCGCCCGCCACTGCACCCCCAGCTTGGCCCTGAGCCAATACGCCAGAAAGCAGATCCGCACGTGGTTGCGCACCCGGTCCGGCCGCCAGTGAAACACCGGCCGCACGTCCATATACGACTTCAAGTGACAGAAGGCGTCCTCCACCTCCAGCAGGTTCTTGGAGTGCCCCAAGACCCCGGCACTGGGAATCTGTTCGGCCGAGGCGTTGGTCCCCAGCACATAGAGCCCGTCCAACCGACCCTCTTGGTCCACCACCTCTGCCCGCCGACTCCATTGGATCTTTCCCTGGGGGTCCACGGCGTACGCGAAATACTTCAGTTCGGAACCGTGCGGCGGACCCATGCCCTCGGGGCGGAGTGCTGGTGCGTCCAGCTCGGGGATCAGCCAGTATTCGAGTGGGACGCGCCGAAGTGGGCGCTGGCGGTGGGCCTGAAGGTCCAGCCCCGGATGCTCCACCTCGAGGTGGGCCTGGCGGACGTGGCGAAGATCACCCATCCCATCCTGCTGCGGGCGCTCCGGCCCCTCGGTCCGGCCAACCTGACGGCCAACGGGGACGGCGTGGCCCCAACCTACGCCAGCGGCCAGGACGTGGTCCTGGACTGGGACCTGACCAGCGAGGGCCGGGACGAGGCCGAGCCCGAAGTGGACCTCGAATGCCGCGCGGACCAGGCGGTCCTCGAGCTGTGGGCGGGCGCGGTCCTGAAGGGGACGCTCTACGTGAACCGGGCCGGTCCCTACACCCTGACCAACGCCGCCCTGGTCGCCGCGCTAGGCGCCGAAACCGACTTCACCGTCCGGGCCTACCTCGCCCTGGGCGGGCACCGCAGCCTGGATTACGACTCCGTCACCGTCTCGAAGACATGAGCACCTTGACTCCCAGCCGATTGAATGACGTCAGCAACGCGGCCCTGTTCCGTGAGTTGACCGCTGACAACTTCACCGTCCTCGCCGAGGAGATCGCCAAGCGCGTGGCCACCTACCAGAACGGCACCCCGACGACGATCATCGGTCCGCCGACCTCCGGCTGAGGTTCCTCCATCCTGACTGAGTTTTCTCGCTGATCCATCAATGATTCCAGGGATATTCCGGCATTTTGCTGTTGTCTCTAAATGTGGACGATTATTCTTGCACTCGCCCCCCGGCTCCGGGCACCCTGGTCCCGGTTCGGGTATGTTCATCAAACGCAACCGCTCCCGCCGCGGCGGCAAGACCTACGAGTCGGTCCTCCTGGTCCAGGGCAAACGGGTCCCGGCCAAACGCCCGGTGGGTCGGCCCCGCGCGGACAGCGCACCGCCCCCCTCGGTGGTCGTCCACGAGACCCTCGCCAACCTCTCCCACCTGCCGGTCCCGCTGCTGGAGATGATCGAGCGCTTCTGCCAGGGATCGGAACCCAATGCCGCCGCCGCCAAGGGGCCGCGCGGAGTCGGGGAGTCGGGCTCGACGGCGGTGGAAATGGGTCCGTGCTACGGGGTCTTCGCCGGGCTGCATGGCCTGGCGCGCGAACTGGGGATCGTCGCCGCGGTGGGCGAGGCCACCCGCCCGCAACGGCTGGCCCTCTACCTGGTCTACGCCCGGCTGCTGCTGGCCGAAAGCCGCCTGGCGGCGGTGCGCGCCAGCGAGGACCACGCCCTGGAGGAGGTGCTGGCGGTGGGGCGTTTTGACGAGGACGACCTCTACGGGGCGCTGGAGTACCTGGGCGAGCACCAAAGCCAGATCGAGAGCGCGCTCCATCCGCCGCCCTGCGGGAAGGGAGCGGGAGCCGTGTTTCTCTACGACGTGACCAGCGTGTACTTCGAGGGCGACCACAACGAGCTGGCGGCGTTCGGGTACAACCGGGACGGGAAGAAGGGCAAGAAGCAGATGGTCGCCGGGCTGCTGACCGATGGGCAGGGGGAGCCCCTCTCGATCCAACTGTATCCGGGCAACACGAATGATCCGCCGACGTTTCTGGACGCGGTGCAGAAGCTCAAGGTGCGCTTCGGGGCGGAGGAGGTGGCGCTGGTGGGGGATCGGGGGATGATCAAGGCGCTGGGCAAGCAGGCGCTGGGGGAGGCGAAGTTCCGGTATGTGACCGCGCTGACCGAGCCGCAGGTGCGGGCGTTGCTCAAGGCGGGCAAGCTCCAGATGGGGTTGTTTGACGAGCAGCCCGCCGAAGTGGAAGTCGAGGGCAAACGGTATGTGCTGCGGCGCAACCCGCAGACGCAGGCGCGGGAAGAAGCACGCCGGGCGGACCAGTGGCAGCGGGTGCAGGCGTGGATGGCCAAACGCAACCAAGCGGTGGAGCAGAAGGTGCGCTGCCAGCCGGGCAGTTCGTTGCGCCAGGCGCAGAAGCTGCTGGCCAAGTATCGGCTGGGCGGGTGGGTGAGCGTGGTGCTGGAGGGGCGGCAACTGGTGTGGCGGGAGGAGGCGGAGGCCCGTGCGTCGGCCGCGCAGTTGGACGGCTGTTACGTGGTGGAGAGTGACGTGCCGGTGGCGGCGGCGACGACGCAGCAGGTGCATGATCGGTACGTGAGCTTGACGGCGGTGGAGCGGGATTTTCGGACCTTGAAGACGGGCTTGCTCAAGATCCGGCCGGTGTTCTTGCGCAAGGCTGATCGGACCCGGGGACATGCGTTGGTGAGCCTGCTGGCGTTGAAGCTGGCGCGGGAGTTGGATCGTCGGGTGGCGCCGCTGGGGTTGACGGTGCCGGACGCGGTGGACCGGCTCAAGGGGGTGCGCTTGGTGCGCTTGGGCGAAGCGGGTCTGGGCTTGTGGCGGCTGCCCGCGCGCTATGCGGCGGCGCAGAGCGAGGTGTTGGGGGTGTTGCCCAAACTGCCCGCGCCGGTGTTGTCTCTACTGAAACCCAACGTTCGCCGGTTGCGAAACCCGCGTAAGGGCCGGCCAAAGCAATGACTTACGCTGGAGGAGAGCGTCAGGGACTGCCGCTCCGAGGGGGGGAAGATCAGTCCGGCGCCCGGGTCCTGAATGAGTTCTGGCGGGATGCCCTGGGCGGCGAGTGGCGCTGTACCGGGGCGGGGACGCCGGGAACGTGGCTTCAGATTCGGCCGGCGGCCGTCACGGCGGACCCGTCGAGCGGCACGATCCCACCCGGTTACCTGATCCTGAACGTCACCACCGGGCACTTGAAGCACCATGCCGGCGGGTACGCTTGGACGACCGTAACGGGGCCTGAAGGTCCCCCAGGCGCAACAGGCCCAGAGGGACCCGCGACCGCAGGGACCTGAAGGACCTCCCTGAACCGGCGAGGCCGCGGGCCTTGACCGCGACCGCATCGCACTACGTTGCCACCACCGGCAGCGACAGCAACGACGGCCCTCCGCTTAGGGCTCCCTTCCCCACGATCCAGAAGGCCCTGATGCGGCCGCGGCCCTCGACACTGTCATCTGACAACGTCACCGTACAGGTCGCCGACGGGACGTGGAGCAGCCGCTCGTGGGTCGCATCCTGGTCGGGTCCGGCAGGATCACCGTCCAAGGCAACTCGGGCAACCCATCCGCCGTCATCGTGCGGGGACCAGCGGCAACCCAACGGTCTTGGCGGGGCCGGGGATGTTCCCAACCCTCGCCACCTGAGGCTGGAAGGCAACGCCCCAGGCTACGCGCTGGTGACGAGCGAACTCAATGGGGTCATCGACCTCGACAGCGTGGTGTTCGGCACTTTGGCCTCGAGCCAACCGCAGATCGCGGTCTCCCGGTGCGGGATCGTCCGGGTGATCGGCAACTACACCATCGCCGCTTACACGGCCTTACGTGATGTGCTGGGGCCAGGGGGTCTTTGATTGCCGCAACAAGATGATCACGGTCAGCGGGATCCCAGCCTTCTCCTGGGCCTTTGCCGCGGCGTCGGAATGCTCGCTGATGATGTTCAACACGAGCACGTTCAGCGGCTCGGCCACGGGGAAGCGGTATGACATCGTGACCAATGCCGTCATCCAGACCGCCGGCGCTGGGGTCAACCTCTTCCCCGGCAACTCGGCCGGAACTACCGCCACGGGAGGGCAGTATGCCTGAGCCTTCTCGCCGCCCGGCTCCGGAACGGGGTGACGGCGGCGCCGAGGGGGAGACGGAAAGCACGCGGGGAGCAGTAGGGGCGAACCAAATACCTTGCGAAACGGCGCGAGAGATGCTTATAGTCTCGGCATGACGCTCGGCCCGCAGCGCCTCTGGTCAAGCCGCCTAGGCGGCTCGCAACAGGGTGGTTACAGCACGTCATCGAACACCTCCCCCGCAGTTTCAATATACGAACCGCCAGTCGCATAATCAACGTTGCTTGGACACCGATACAACGCTGCTAATGGTAGTTACAAAGGGCAAACTGGCCACGATCACCGGCTGTGAGTACCATTCGCCGCAGCGCGGCGCGCCGCCGCTGAAGCTTGCTTCCAGCGGACGGACGACCGCGCTGCGGCAGTCAGCATCCGTTGATCCTGACCGCGCTGCTCGTAGGAGGACCCCGGTGGCGTCCCCTTGCCGGCGCCAAGCAACCAGTCGCTGCACCGAACCGCCGCTGCGCGCGGGGCTGACGACCCCGCCGGATGCTTTGGACGCCTTGGCTTTCAGCCGGCGCTCTGTTCCAGCGTCGGTCGGTGAGCTCTATCGTTGGGCAAGTCGGAATCAAACGGCACAACCACTCCACCTGATATGAAACACACGTTCATGCCCATAACGATCCTGCTGGCATGCCTTTCCTGCCACCTTTGTGCTGACTTAGTAGTTGTACACATCGACGAAGACGATCTTCCCTATTCGCTCTCGCCTCAAAAGTACGAGTTGTCGCCATCAAATTACGCCAATTCAATTTCCAAGTATGAAAACTCGCCAAGTAAGTATAGCAATTCCAGCACCAAGTACGACAACTCTCCCACAAAGTACGACAATACCATAAATGGTACTCGCTCGATACTTGTCGAGAAAGATGGGAGGTTCTATCACACTGGATACTACGTCGTGAATGAGGACGGTGTGACGAACTTTTACTCGCGCAAAGGCAAGCGACTCTTTTACTCGCCGAAGGCTTCCGTTGGACTGTACGATGGCGAGAAGGGCTATTTTTGCGGCGTTCTCGCGAAGGTTTCAGGCAAGACCAAGTTGGTGCTGACCGAGAAGGGGCAGAAGGTTCTCATGACGGCTGAGTGATTATGAACCAGAACATCTCAGCGGAGCTTGATCCGTTTCGCGTTGTCGTCAGCTCGGCGTCGGAGACGAACAATGCTGATCAGTTCATCGAGGTCTTTGCACGTGCCGGCCTGATGTTCGACATGGCGCTCACAGCCGGCTCTGACTACTCCCACAGTACCCGGATTCGGGCCCTGCGGCCCCGAGTGCTCGCGGCGTACGATCAACTGTCTCCTGAAGGTCGATTAGCCGCGGCCAATGCCGCCCTGGGTGGCTTCGTCTTGATACGGCCCAACCTCCGAGAGCCGATCATGGCGGCATTGCGTAAGATTGGCTGGGCCTTTCTGGACGACACTTTAGTAGCGGTCGATCCACCTATCCGGGAAATGTTCTTTCCTCGTGATTCCCGCTGGGATGCATTCGTTACTGTCCGCGATTTCATGGCGAGGGCTGCGCAAGACATACTTGTGGTGGACCCGTACTGCGACCACACCGTCTTTGGTCTTCTCAGGTCCTCGGGGCCTCGACCACTCAACATACGCCTCCTATGTCGCAATAACCATGCGGCGCTAAAGGCTGAGGCTGAAGTCTTCCACTCCCAGTATCCTGACATCGTGGTGGAGTTGCGGAAGTCCGCGGACTTTCATGACCGGTTCGTGATCATTGACCGAACCACGTGCGTTCATATAGGTGCATCGCTAAACCATGCAGGATCGCGGGCATTTATGATAAGTACGGTGGAGGACGCGCGGAATCGCATCGCGTTACTCGAAGCACTCGGGGAGGCGTGGGAAGCTGGAACACCAGAATGAAGAGACTGTCGCCCAACCACCCGGTCGAGGCGATCCGCCGCCCCGCTGCTCCACTCGAGGCTGGGAGCCAGTTTGGCTCGCCTTCCTCCTCGCGACGCTCCTTCCCGGCGGCGGTTGCGTCGGACGCGTCGTCGGGCGCGATCCCGACGGGTTACCTGATCTTGAACGTCACCACTGGGCACAGCAAAAACAACACCCCGGCGGGGACGTGTGCGAGGCATCGGGCGGCGAACCTCATATTCAGGCTTGTCGGCTCACCGGACGAAAGCCATTGTTCTGCATCTGCTGATGCGAACGTAAACGATGAAGATCATGCCTGCTCACTTCTCGTCCGTTACTAAGGCGAGCTATCCCCTAATGGTCCTGCTGCTCTTTTCGGGCTGTGCAACCGACACTCAGCGGGACCCGCGTGTCCCTAAGGGAACAGTTCCCTTCCAGGTCAAGATCGAGACGAGTGAACCCCTATCAAAGATCGAAGTGAACGGTGAGTACGTGGGAGATTCACCGTTAACGATTACGATATGGGGTAATAAGGACGGTACCTTTTTCGGTGACGGCTACACTGAGATTCGAGCGAATCCAATCCGTCCGGGGCAATACGTGCAGACAAAGCGGTTCGCGAATGGCCGCAAACAGAAGACCACGTTTGCCGACAGGCTTGCCGGGGCTGCTGCCGGCTATGAAGACCCCACCTACGCGGCGCGGATGCGTGCCGCTGAACAGGAACATCCACACCCCCTCGGCGCCCGGATTCCATCACGGATCCACTTTGATCTCGACCTTGTACCCGTGGTGATTCCATAAGCGATGCTGTTCGAGTTGAAGGCTCCCAGACAATGCTCGGGAACTGGCTCGGGCCGGTGGATGAAGACGTCACCGCCCTGAACCCGCCCTCGTCCGACCCTCTCCGGGCGGCAAATTGTTTGGCAATTGTTTGGTTCCTTTTCAGAGCTTTTCAGAGCTTTTCAAACCTTTTCACGGCATTGCAGGAATTCAAGAATCGTGCCAAGTCGGCGGGAAAGCTCCTGAAGGCCAGCGGGATAAGTCCTTGATGATCAAGGAGGGTTGGTTGCGGGGGTAGGATTTGAACCTACGACCTTCAGGTTATAAGTCTAAAGCTGCACAACTGATAGTCAGCTACTTACGAAGCGTTTTGCGGTTTTGTTTGGCAAATGTTTGGAAGTCTTGCCAGAGCCGCTGTAGAGTAATGCCGACGGTTGCAAGCGATTGAACAGCATTACTTTATGGCACTCGAAATCCGCAAGAACAGCAAGTGGTGGTACGCGGTCTTCATGGTCAACGGGCAGAAGACGGTCATCAATCTCGGCGTCCCGATCACCGGGAACGTCCACCGGAAGCGCACCATGCTCGGGGATGATGAGTTTGAACGCTCCCGTGGCCGGGCAATGCGCGTATGACAAGCGGTTCCGCTGAGATGCAGGAAGACTGGACGGGCGAAGGCGCTGACCTAAGCTCGCTGAGATCAAGACTGGCCAAGTGACGTTCCCTAAGCTCGCTGACTTGGCCTGGCACTGGACGCCATCCCGCGCCGGAAGCCGCCGGGGGCCGCCTACGCCAAGCAATGTCGCCTCACCCTGGAACGGTTCGCCGCGTTCGCCGCCGACCGCCAGCGCGGCGTCGAGGAGTTCGTGGCCATCAAGCCCGAGACGGCCAGGGCGTTCATGGACGCGGAGGCGGAGCGCGGGGTGTCGCCCAAGACGTGGAACGATGCCCTGAAACTGCTGCGGGCGACGTTCAAGCACCTCCACCCGCACCTGACCGACGGCATGAACCCCTTCCACGGGCTCGTGACCCGAGCGACCGAGACCGTCAACCGGGAGCCGTTCACGGTCGAGGAACTCAAGGCCATCACCGAAGCCTGCGCTGGGGATGACTTCATCCGCCCCGTGATCGTGACGGGCATGTGCACCGCGATGCGCCGGGGCGACTGCTGCCTCCTGAAGTGGGATGACGTGGACCTGGCCGCCGGCTTCATCACGGTGAAGACCGCCAAGACGGGCGAAACGGTGGACATCCCTGTGTTTCCCATGCTGCGGGAGGAACTGGAACGGGCGCGGGCGGCGACCGGCGGCAAGGGCTACTGCTTCCCGGCAGCGGCCGAGATGTACCGCAACAACCCGGACGGCATTACCTGGCGAGTGAAGCAGGTTTTGGCCAGGGCACTCGATACCGCCCCGGAATCGCACGCTCTGCCGGTCGAGACAGCCGAGACGGTCCGGGCCAAGGGCTTCGCCTACATCGACCGCCTCGGCGCCACCTCGAAGGCGGAGAACATGCGGGCGGTGTTCACCGCGTACATGGACGGCCAGACGCTCGACCAGGTTATGGCAGCGACGGGCTCCAGCCGTGGCTCGGTGTCGGGCTACCTGAGCGAACTGGAACGCGAAACCGGATGCCAGATCGTGCGCGGTAACCGCCGGGCGCTGAAGACCGACAGGCTTCAAGCCGAGCGCGAGAACGGCAAGCGCCGGGCGTCGGTCCGGGATTTCCACTCCTTCCGCGTGACCTGGATCACCCTGGCCCTCGCCGCGGGAGTGCCGCTCGAACTGGTTCAGCGCGTCACCGGCCACCGGACGGTCGAGGTCGTCATGAAGCACTACTTCCGGCCCGGCCGGGAGGACTTCCGGGCGGCCATCTTCAAGGCGATGCCCAAGATGCTGGCGGACGGCGGGAATCGAACTTCGGTGAAGGAGGAGATGCGCCAAGTACTCGATGCGATGACTCCAAAAACGTGCAAGAGCGACCGCACACGGTTACTCGGACTGCT
Source organism: Verrucomicrobiales bacterium (assembly GCA_015075445.1). Lineage (GTDB taxonomy): Bacteria > Verrucomicrobiota > Verrucomicrobiia > Limisphaerales > J093 > DSVZ01. Next base: position 78,934 of record JABTUJ010000024.1, on the reverse strand, counting down.
GGAGCGCATCTGAGCGCCTTAGCGGTTACGGCGCGCCAAATTACGGAGCTTGTCACGAAGCAGTTCGAGCTTCTGTTCGCCAAGCTCCTTCAGTGATGAGATCGGCTGCTTTAGCCCCAATTCCGCATTGGCAAACCCGTGAACCCGCCCCTCCTCCCATCCCATCTCCCGTGCGCAAGCCCAAATCGCCCGATAAACCCGCTTACGCCATTCGTCATGGTTTGAACGCCGAAGACTCGGCAGCTTGCGCCCGAGTTCTTCGCGCAGCCATCCGATCGCGTCCTCCCCTTGAGCCACGGTTAGCTTCCGATATGACGCTACCTTATAGCGGCGTTTTAGCCGCTGGTGATATTCACCGTAGGAAGCTGTCTTGCCGGCCTGTTCATCAGTCTCGGCGAGCTGGCGAATGAGTTCTTGGATGGCGTGGACAGCTTCCTCCGATACGTCACCCGGTTCATGAATGATCTGGGGCCGAATGATTTTCTTCTGATTGATATTGATATCACCCCGCCCAGTCTGGGCGATAAAGCCATCATCGGCGTGAGCGATTTGGACAAAGGATGTCTGGTCGGTTACGTGAGCGGATCGCGCAGGGTGAAGGGGCTCCATGCTAAGCAACTGGCGCAGTTTGAGCCGGCATTCAGTAGCCTTGGCAGGCATGATAACTTGACTGAGCCAGAGGAAAGGGAGCCCTTCCGGCTTCTTCCGGAAGAAAGTTGCGGACAGGTCGGGATTGACCGCCTCATCGAGCAGAACAGCGGTCTTCCAGTGGGCCTCGGCGCGTTCCAAAAGGCGCAGGTCCTGGGGGATCTGACTTGGGGAACAGAACAGCTCAAACACGGCGCGCTTGCCATCCTGCCAGTATTGGACCATGTCGTTGCGTCCTCCCGCAACGGCATACACCTCCGCGACGGCAGTGCTGCCAGGGAACTCGGCCGCGAGCAGGGCGCGAAGGGCATTCTGAAACGCGGCGTGCGCCTGGTGTTTCGCGAGCGCGGCGCTAGCCCACTCGCAGAAAAGCTCGAACTCACTCTGTTGCATAAGGTGCTTGCGGACTCCTTCTTGGGCTCGGATGCTCATCGGTCACCTGCGCGTTACCACATAGTCTAATCAGGAGTTTCTCAAGGCACCGTTTGGGGTTCTTAAGGGCGTGCTCCCAAATGCGCATGACATTCCATCCGGCACGCCGGAGTTCGCGGGTAACCGTGCGGTCGCGGGCGCGATTGCGAATGACCTTGGCATCCCAGTATCGGCGATTGGAAGTGGGGCGGCGGTAACAGCGCGGGCAGCCGTGCCAAAAGCACCCATCGACGAAGATGGCCAAGCGGCGCCTCCGGAAAACGAAATCGGGATTCCCGGGCAGTTGGGCATGTCGTCGCCAGCCGGTGATGCCTTCAGTCCGGAGAATCGCAAGGAGGCGCAGTTCAGTTTTCGCGTTGCCCTTTGAGCGGATACGCGACATGACCTCGCTGCGCTTTGCCCTGGTGAAAACGTCAACCATCCCGCATTCTCTGTGGCCGGCGGATCATAAAGTCTGTGTTCCGAGTGCGACGAGCCACTCCGAAAGGCTGACGAGTCGCCCCTGGTGTACCTGCAACCGCACGCGTTCGACTGATGACTCGCCCATTCGCCTTCCGGTATCCGCTCCATCATCCACGACGAGAGCCGGTCCGTAAGCGGCAAGAAGCCCATCCGTAGTGATATGAACTACCTGCTTGAAAACGTAGCTGTTAGCCTCGCGCCGGTCGCAAACCGCGTTGAGTCGCGCCGGGTCGAACTCGTTGGTGATGAGGTAATGGTCAAAACCACGATGGTCGCGGTCAAAGCGGACGTATTCCTTGAAGTCATCCCAGAGTTGGTCTTCGCGGTCCGCACGAATTGACCACTTCACGTTGACAAGCGCAGGCCGCGACCAACTCGCGTGCTCGACAACGATGTCCACCTTCGTGGACTTGTCTTTGGGACCGGGCGCGTAGAACCCAGGAATCTCGGCGATACTGGTCCGCGTCCGCGCTGAAAGTCCCGCGCCGCCTGCCGAGCCGAGCACAGCTGCAAGCACGTCCTCGAACCCTTCTCCGAGTAGGTTCTTCCGTTTGTTCTCCTGCCTCCAATACTCACGAAGCCGTTCAGAGATCGCGTCAAACACGTCTTCTGGCGGTTGACTGGACAAGTAGGGGGCGAGCGCCTCGCCGAGCATGCGCTGAATCTCGGGGTCCGCTCCCGGCAAAGGGAATTGCTGCCCAGGGAAAGCTGCACGCTGTGCTTCTCCCTTCTCCTTCCGCATTCTCTGCTCCCGCGAAAGCACTCTTAGGCAGTCCTCAAGGGCATGGATAAAGAGCCAGTCAAGGTGCTGGCCCAGCTCAAGAGGCGTTGTTTGAAATGCAGCCGCCAGCCAACTATGGAACGCCAATGAACGCGCATACCAACGACGCCCTGGTTGGCACTTGTCGCTCTCATAGCAATGGGCGAGTCCTATCGTACGGTCGATCCACAGTAGTAGGCCATAAACCCGCAACCATGCCGACGATGCGCTCGGAGCGCCTTTCTCCTCGAAGTACTCAGCGATTAGTCGCCTGCGGTTCTGTTCCCCAAAAGGCGTGTTGGGGGAGGAGTCGGCCGGAATCTGTTGGTGTTCAGTGACCAAGACGGTGATTATCGTGATGTGATCCCGGCAAGGGGCTTCGCGGCGAAAAGCTCACGAAACGCCCCCGCTATCGCGCATGCGAGAAACGGCGGCACCGCATTGCCGACTTGGCGGTATCGCGAATGAGCCGATCCCCCGTCGATTCGCCCCGGCAAAGTCCCCTTTTTAGGATCGGTTGTGAAAACAAAGCGGTCTGGGAAGGACTGGATTCGTGCGAATTCCCGCACTGACAGACTTCGGTTGACAGAGTAGTGGTAGGCGGAGTCGGCTTTGGTGTTGAGTGTCCACGCCCAAATGGCAGGATGCAGCTTGCGGTAGGCGTAGAAGTGGCGCCGAGAAAGCCTTCCACTTCCGTTGTCTTGCCCCCAACGCTTACCTGTCAAATAGCGCTCAAGGAGTTCCTCCGGCAGATCGCGATGGTTGCCGCCATGAGGGATGCTCCTCAGCCGCATTACAGTGTCGAGGTTGATTCGCGGCACTTGGATATTGCGCACTTCAGGCCCTGCGCCTTGTCGCATGAGCGCCTGATACGCGGATTCCGGCACGGGCAGCTCCGAATATGGCAAAGAGTCATGACGGTTTCCAACAGGCAGGTCTCGCAAGTCCGAAATCGCCTGCGCGACGGTGACGATACGAAGATTGCCGGCGTCCTCCATGACCGCCGCGAGGGTCCGTGACCACAGGGGGGAGAGGTGCTCGATTTCGTAATAGACCGGTGTCGATCCGTTACGCCGTGCAAGCGCTAGGGCCGATGTAGCACCGCTTCCCTGCAGGAACGGAGGCTCCAAGTTCAGTCGACGGTGGCAGCCTAGAAAGAGGAGGCGCTTCCTGGTTTGCGGCACTCCGAAATCCGCGGCATCGACTACCTGGGAACGCACGGCGTATTCACCGCCCAGGGACAAATCCTCAGCGATCTGCTGACGGACTCCCATCTGGTCCATGCCGGTCACATTCTCCATGACGAAAGCACGAGGAGATGTTTCGCCAAGCACGCGAACAAACTCGCAGTAGAGCGAGTTGCGCGGGTCATCGATGAGTCTTGAGTGGTTACGGACTTGCGAGAACGCCTGGCAAGGGGGGCCGCCAACAAGCATGTCCGCACGCTTGGCCAGGTCGACAACACGTTCGCGGATCGGCGGTTTCCTCAGATCGCCGTGGATGGCTGACGCTTGTGGAAAGTTCAGTCCGTACGTCGCGATTGCGTCGGGGTCCACGTCAACGCCGCCCAGCACCCCATAACCTGCCATCTGGAAGCCCGCGGAAAGGCCGCCGGCCCCACAAAAGAGATCGACAACGTTCAGAGCCGGAAGGGCGGAGGAGGTAGCTTCTTCGCACAGCATCAACGCGGCCTCAGGGGTGCAAGGGCCACGGATATCAGTGCACCGCGCACGGATCTTCTGCCTATACAGTGCGCGCGGTCGCTTCCTTTCGGTCGGTCTTCTCATTCGGGGGATTGAACGGGAGGCGCCCGCTGAAAGAGAGGAATATCGGCTGCGAGATACTTGTCCACAGCATCGCGCACGACCCAGGAGGCCGAGACCTTCTTGCTCCTGGCTATGCGGACCAAGAGGGCATAGTTGTCAGGTGGCAGCGTCACAGTGATGCGCGTAGTGCGCTTTTCTGAAGCGTCGGTTGATAGTTCCATCTCGCGTGCCAGTCGAGCATCAGTATGCATCAAGGTGATGCAGGGTCAAGCCCTTCTTGCTCGAAACTGGCACTCCCCCGCGATGAGAAAGAGCTTCACGGCGACCGCTTCCCAGGGCGGCGCCTGTGCATCAACACGTTCTACCTCGCACGCGAGCGGCACGGCGTCCTGAAGCAGCCGGCTGATGTGCCGGTTGCAGAACCGGGGCACGTAGCCCAGCTTGGCGGGGCCGTGGAAGATTTCCACGGCGAAGGCGTCGTGGGGGTTTCCGGGTTCGGCGCGGAGCGACAGCTTAGCCCCGGCGGTCAAGTGCGGCAGTTCAGCCGGCCCGTCGTAATACCGGAAGCCGGCGATGGCGAAGTCATTCATGAGGACCTGGCGCGCGGGCGTGGGGGGCGCCGCTTGTGCGGGTCGTGGCGCGAGCACCGCGACTGGAACCAGCGGCGCCTTCGCCAAGAAGCCCAGGAACGCCCGTCGAGAGGTGATGCCGATTTCGCTATTCATTCCGCCATTCTACCAAAAGGGGAGTGACAAGCGCTGTCCCACGGGCGTAAAAACATCCGCACTGCATTTGACTGCAAACCAAAGCTTTATGAGCAAAGCCGCTCTGCGCGAAAGGTACACGAGGCCGCCGTCCGACCGGATGCGGCGGATTCACGACTGGATCAGCAGCGGCAAGTACCCCAATGCGGTCACGATGGGAATGGACTTGGAGGTCACGGCCCGGACGGTGAAGCGGGACATCGAGTTCATGCGCGGGCGTTACGGCCTGCCAATCGCGTATGATGAAGAGCGTTACGGCTACTTCTACACCCGTAAAGTGGACCGGTTCCCGGTGGCGGCCATGACCGAGGCCGAGATGTTCGCTCTGCTGGTCGCCGACAAGGCCATCGCCCAGTACCACGGGACGCCGTTTCAGAAGCCGCTGCGGATGGCGTTCCGCAAGCTGACCGGGCAACTGGACGGGCGGGAGCGGTATTCGCTGGAGAATCTCGGGTTGGCCCTTTCATTCCGTCCCTTCGCGCCGGAGGACGCGGACTTGCAGAACTTCCGGGTGATCACGCGGGCACTCCGGGAACGGCGAGTCTTGGAGTTTGACTACCGCAAGCTTGGGGCCGTGAACTGGGAGCGCCGGCACGTGCATCCGTACCACCTCGCGTGTATTGATAACCACTGGTATCTGTTCGCCCACGATCTGGACCGGGGGGCGATGCGGACCTTTGTGCTGACGCGGTTGGCGAGGCCCGTGGCGACGAGCGAGCGCTTCGCGAAGCCGAAGACGTTCGACCCGGACAAGTACCTGTCCGGCAGTTTCACCGTGATGAAGGGAGAGGAACAGCACGAGGTGGTCATTGAATTCGACGCCTGGGGCACGGACCTGGTGCGAGGGCGACAGTGGCATTCCAGCCAGGTGCTGGTCGAGACGGCCAGCGGCAGGTCGCGGCTGACTATGCGGCTGAACAGCCTGGAGGAAATCGAGCGATGGGTGTTGAACTGGGGCGTTCATGCGCGGGTGATCGGCCCGGCGGCGCTCCGGGAGAGGGTCGCAAAGACGGCGGCGGCGGTGGCGGGGATGTACTCCTGATGAGGCGCGCACGGGCGGCGGCCTGGGGGAAAGACCGGCGCAAGGAGGCTGCTGGCGCGGTGCGCTTCTGTGAATAACCCGGTGAATAAGTATTTCCGGGCACGAACAGGGGCGGGACTGCCGTTGTCCCGCCCCTTCTGGTATGCTGGCGAGCGCAATGGTTGGCATTGGCCAAGTAACAACAGCGCTGTTCAGGATCGTGGCGAGGGGAGGAACTTCGCGGCGAACCAAGCGCCAGCAGAAAGGAGCATGAGATGGCGAACCTGAGTTTGTTCACGCATCCGGGGACCTTCAAACGGATGAATCCGGAGAACCTACGCAAGTGGCTCGATCCCGCGCGCGGATACCTGGCCGGGCGCGGGCTGGCGCTGCCAGTGGACGGATCGAGCAGCCCCATCGACTATGACCGGCTGGCATGGGTCTTCATGGAACCCGACGGGGAGATGCCACGTGATCTCATGCACTCCGCATCGCTCATTCACGAGATGTCCACGGAGAACGCCATGCTTGATCTGCTCGATGGCGCGCGGCGTGTCGGTCTGACGGTAGAAGTCGGGGAGGATCCCGATCCGGTTGACGTGGCGGTGCAGGTGTGGCTGCAAGCGCCTGCGGTGCTGGAGGAACTGCATCAGATGCACCAACTGGACCGGCCGCGGGGCTTCGTTCATTTCGTGACCGACCGCCAGCCAGACCCGTCATTCGACGGGCCGACCGCGAAGGGGATGACCGATCTTGAAGCCGAGTTGGCGGATTGGTTCTTCCACGCGAAGCGCGGGCGGCATGCCAAGGTGTGGATGTACCGGCGGCCAGGGGAATACTGGTTCCTTGTGCGCCACGGGCTCGCCAGCAAACGGCAGGAGGTGGTTTCAGCGAGCGGGGCCGACACGCTGATCTTCCGGCCCGGCGAGTACGACGTGCTCGTCTACAACCGCAAGCGCGGCGAATTGCGGGTCCACGGCTGCAACCCGCGCGAGGTCGAAGTGCTGCGGACCCTCTTCGGGAAACACATCCTCCACGACAAGGACTTCTTTCCGGGGGGAGCGAAGTTCACGCTGGCACCCCTGGTGGACGACGGCCGGGCCTGCCTGGCCTGCGCTGACGTTGCGGGAATTGAGGACATCCTGTTGACCGAAGTTCAGATACTGGCGGCGTCCGGGAGCGAGTGGCTTCGTTCGACCCACCATGCGTCGGACCTGTTCACCGCAATCGAGAATGAGCGCGTCGTGCTGCCGGACGCCGAAAGCCTGGTGCGCGCCAGCTTCCTGGTGCGGTTCAGCGACTCGAAGAAGCGGCGCACGATCAAGATTCTCGGGAGCAACAGGCTGAGCGTCGTTCGGGATGGAGACACCGCCCTGATGGAGCGGTGGCTTGATGCGCGGGGGTTCATTCTGAAGCGGAGCGCCGATGAGCAAGAGCCGGACGGGGTTTTGGCCAGCGCTTGAACGCCTGGCGGGCGGCGCGGTAACGGTTGAATGGCGGGGGCAACTCGGCACCGACGCCGAGAGCGTGTGGCCCCTGTTGCGGCCCGCGAATCGCCTGGCGTCAACTTACCCTTGCACGAATGTCGTGGGCTGCGAATGCCCGCACCGGATCGAGGAACTGTCACCCGGTTGCTGGATAGCTGTTCCCGGCCCCGATGAGGGTTGCCCGCCGATACCGCTGAAGCGTGAGGACTTGATTGTCTTCGAGGTGGACACGGCGGCTCTGTGCCGGGGGATTGCGGTGTGCTTGAACCTCGACGTGTGCGGCAGCCGGACAGTCGCTGGCGCTCGGGCGGAACGGATCGGGAGATACGGGCCTTCGGGGTGGGGGGTCTATCTGATGGTCCCTGGCGACAGTGCGCGGATGATGCGCGAGGTTGACCGCCTGTTCAATGCCCACCCAGACCCGTTCATCTTGTTGACGCCGACGGGCGTCCACTGTTCGGGTGATGTCGAATCGTGCCTGCGACGACAACTCTGCATGCACCTTGCGCTCCGGGACATCATCGACTTGGGGCCGGATGGGAAGCTCACGGCTAAGCCGTCGGCGGGGCCGCTGCTCGCCGAGTTCGCGAGGCGCACGGCCGAAAACAAGGGGTTGGCCCGTACCGTGGAGAAGATCGGGCGCGACATCGCGGCGGTCGCTCACGGGGCCTATGAACTGCGCCAGGAGAATGATGAACTGAGGCAGCTTCAGGCAGACGGTTACCTGAGATTCGCCCTGCGGGTGGACGGCGAAGACTTCCGGGCGTTTGCCGTCATCATGGTCCTGGGGACCAGGAAGGCGGCGGCGGATTTCCTTGGGGTGCCCCATCGAAGTTTCTACGACCGCGTGGACAAGTGGCCCTCGCGCGGCAAGGAATACCAGAAGATGGCCCGCGCCGTGGAATGGCGGAAGAGCGTCGGGCGCAAGAGGATCGTCCCTTTGGGTGACGTCATGCAGTCTGGCGATGCCGGCGACAGTCCAGCGAACCCCGAAACGATGAAGGCCACCCTGGACCGGCTGCGGGCCAATGAAGTGGACAGCCGGGACTATCCGGCCCTGCTGGGTGATATTCTGGCGGCCTTGGAAGCGCTGGACGCCGAGAACTGGCCGGCAGTCCGAAAGGAGCTGATCGGGATCATCAAGGAAGAGCTTCCGCAATAATCTCCGCAACTGCCTGAAATAGTTGCAAACCGCTCCCCGTCAGGGGCTAGCAGAGACGCTAGCCCCCTTTTTGTGCCCGGATTCCGCAATTTCTGCGGCCTACGTGAAAAGCAATCGAAACGAAGGCCAGAGCAGACCGGGACATGCCGGTAGCACGCCGAGAAGAGAGCCAAGGCGGCAACAGCGTGATTCGCGATTCCGGCAATTACTCGTTCAGGCGCAGGAGGGCCGGCAGGAAGCGATTTCGGACCTCTTCAAGGAGTACAACTTCACCTTCGGGCAGGAGGAACCATGACCTCTCTTGAGCAACTCATGCAGGCGGCGTTGGTCGCCCCTGCCGAAGCACGTGAAGAAGCCCTGCGGGTGCTGCGCGGTCAGACGCGCACGACAGATTCTGAACCGACGCAGCCTGCCCCTGAACCCTACCTGACGCTGAAAGTGGTCGCGAAGCGGTTGGGCCTCAACCCCAGCACCCTCTGGCGTTGGCGGGTTCCGGGTCATGACCTCGGCGGCCGACGGCGGTTCCGGCTGCATGAAGTCGTGGCCTACCTCGAAAGCGACCTCTTCAAGAGCCGGGTGTCGGCGCTCCGCGCTACGCGCCGGACGGCCAAGACCACCACGCCGTGACCCTTTCGGCGACGGCCTTGACCGGTCTGGCCGACGCCGACGCATCACTCGACCGGAGAGCAATCGAGCAAACGCAGCATGAACGAAACTCAACAGCAGCAGCCCCGCAGAATCGACTGGATCAAGTCCGCCGGAAACCTCGCCCTGGGAATCTGGGGCGTGGCGACCTTCATCGCCCTCCTGGCCGGCATCGCCTGGCTGGCGGCCGCAGCGGGGGGCGGCAACCCGAAACTCACTGCGCTGATGGCCGTCGCGAACGCCACGTGCGTGAACTGGGTGGCCTTCGCCGTGATCGAGCGCCAGACCCGCAACTGACAACCCCCAACCCGAAAGGAACAAACCGTTATGGCAATCCTGCAACAACCCACCAACCACACCAACCCGTTCGCCGACAAGATCGGCGACGCCCTCGCCCCGGCGGGGACGTTCATCGCCACCGTCATCGACATCCACGATGAGTTCGGTGTCACCCGTCAGAAGTTCCAGAGCACCGAGGTCGAAAAGGTCGATCTGACCTGCTTCCTCTTCGGCTTCCGCGACGCGCAGGGCGTTCCGCACAAGATCGCCAGCCGGCAGATGCGGATCAGCGGCAACGAGAAGTCGGCCCTGTTCGGCTTCCTGAAGGGCCTGCTGGGGCGCGCTCCCGCCTACGGGTGGGACTACTGCTCGCTCAAAGGCGCGAAGTGCCTCTTGACGGTCGAGCACATCCAGCGCCGGGACGGCAGCGGCGTGTTCGCGGCCATCGCCGCGTTGTCGCCGGTTCCAGCGGGATTCGGCGTGCCCGCCGCCCCGGCCCAGGCCGTTCCGTCCCTGCCGCCGCCACCGCCGGTGATCCCCGTGACGCAGCCGCGCCCGCAGCCCGCACCGGCATCGCCGCCACCCCCCGTGGTACCTCTGGCGGCTCCTAGCGTTACCGCCTCGGATGAAGACCTGATCCCCTTCTGACCATGAAACCCTGCATCCGATGCGGACGGCTTCTCCCTTTGGACCGCTTCTACGACCACCCACGCATGGCCGACCGGCATCTCAACAAGTGCAAGGAATGTTGTGTCGAGTACGCCCGGCATCGGCGCATCGATGCGCCCGACGTAGTCCGGGATAACGACTGGCGTCGCAGTCGCAACTCCCGCCGCAGGCAGTGGAAGAGCTTCTTCGAGCGGCTGCAAAGGCAGAGGTTTCCAGAGAAATACCGTGCTCGCACCGCCGTTGGTAACGCGGTGCGAGACGGCCGCCTGCAGCGGCAGCCATGCACCGTCTGCGGTTATGAACAAGTCGAGGCTCACCACCCCGACTATGACAACCCGCTGCATGTCGTCTGGCTGTGCCGTGATCACCACCGGATGGTTCACACCGCCGCATTGTCTGTCTGACTCCCAACCCAACCCGCGGGGAGGTCCGATCCCGCCCCGCCGTTTTCTCCAATCTCTGTATGGCTATCCTGAGCAAGACAAAGACTGCGTCCAGCCATTGGTACCGTGTGGATGGTACGCCAGTTCACCGCCTCCCCACCGCTGACGGGCGGGGCGAACGCCCGACCACCGTCCGCGATGCCAAGCGCCTGGGCCTCTACCCCTCCGTTACGAGCATCCTCAGCATCCTGGCCAAACCGGGCCTGGAGAAGTGGAAACTCGACCAGGTCGCGCTCGCGTCGCTCCGCACACCCAAGACGCCCGATGAGTCGGAGGACTACTGGTGCAACCGCGTTCGCAACGCGGCCTTCGAGCAGGTCGAGGAAGCCGCCGACCTCGGCACTATGATCCACGGCGCGCTCGAACTCGCGATGGCCGGCGAGCCCTACGCCGATGACCTGCGGCCCTACGTCGAGCCGGTCCTAAAGTGGCGGCAGGAAGTTGGCATCGAAATCGTTGCCCGCGAGGTCAAGCTGGTGAACCAGCAGCACGGTTTCGCGGGCACCGCCGACGTGCTCTTCCGCTACGGCCGTTCGGGGATCGGCATTCTCGACTACAAGACGCGCAAGACCAAGCCGGGCGAGGAAGTCCTGGCCTACGACAATCAGGCGATGCAGCTCGCCGCCTACGGCGCCACCTACTGGGGTGAAGAGAACGTGGGCCGGCTGCTCGCCGCCAACATCTTCATCTCGACCACCGAGCCGGGCCGCGTCGTAGTCGTGAAGCATCCCGACGTTCCGCGCGACTGGCAGGCGTTCTGCATGGTGGCCGCGCTCTGGCGGTACATCAAAGGCTACGACCCTCGGCAGCAGGCGGCGGCATGATCCCGGAGCCGAACATCCTGACGCCGGAGGCGTGGGCGCAGGCCGAGTGTGGCGGCGCCGTGGCGGTCGATTTCGAGACCTTCTACACCGCCGCCTACTCGGTCGCCGAACTCGGCCTGTGGGCCTACTGCCATGACCCGCGCTTCCAAGCGTACCTCGTGGCTGTCACCGACGGCGAACGGACCTGCGTCTGCGCACCGTCGAAGTTCCCCTGGGCGACCATCGCAGGCCGGACCTGGGTCAGCCACCATCGGGACTTCGACCGCAGCGTGTTCGAGCGGCTTCAGGAACTGGGCCTGGTGCCCGCGGGGATCACCCCGGCTTCCTGGATGTGCAGCGCGGGCCTGTGCGCCTATCTGCAACTGCCGCGTGATCTGGCCGGCGCGGTCAAGGCGGTCTTCGGTCAGACGCTCGACAAAGGCCCTCGCGAACGGGCGAAGGGAAGGCTTCCCGGCGAGGACTACCTCCTTGCCGCCGAGATCAGCCGCTATGCCGGTCGAGACGCGCTGGCGTGCCTGGCCCTATGGAATCACCTGGGGCGGCACTGGCCACCGCACGAGCGCCGCCTCTTCGACCTCACGTCCGACATGGGGCGTCATGGCCTCGCGGTTGACTGGGATTACGTTCGCGCCAAGCGGCTCGAACTGGAGGACCTCGCCGGCTCCATCGCCGACGCCTTGCCCTGGAAGCCGGCCACGTCGGTCAAGCAGTTCGAGGCGGCGTGCGACCGGATCGGCGTCCCGGCCCCGCCGTCCACGTCCAACGCCGACCCCGGTTTCGCCCGCTGGCTGAAGAGGCACATCGACTCGGACGCGGCGACCTGGGTGCGGCACATGCAGCGTGTCCGTTCCGCGAACCGCACGGCGAAGGTCCTGGAGTCGATGGAGGCGCGCCGGATGCCTTCGGGGCGGATGGCGTATGAACTGAAGTATTTCGGCGCCAGCACGGGCCGGTGGTCGGGCGGCGGCGGGCTGAACCTTCAGAACCTGAACCGGAAGACCGCCGAGGGCGTGGACCTGCGCCGCGCCATCGTCGCGCCACCGGGTCACGTGCTGGCCGTCGCCGATTACAGCCAGATCGAGAGCCGGGTCCTGCTGTTCCTGGCCGGTGACAACGAAGCCCTCGCCTTGTTCCGCGACAATCCGGACGCCGACGCCTACGAAATCCACGCCCGGCGCACGATGGGCTACACCGAGCCTGAGCCGCTGAAGGCGTGGTGCGACCGAACCGGCTCGAACCTTCGGCAATTGGCCAAGGCGCGTGTCCTGGGCCTGGGCTTCGGTTGCGGGTGGCGAAAGTTCATCGAAGTGGCCCGCGTCATGGCCGGCCTGGAACTGGGCGAGGACGACTCGAAGGGCGTGGTGGAGAAGTTCCGCGACTCCAACCCGCTGATCGTCCGGCTCTGGCAACGGCTCGAAGACGCCTGTGCGGCGTGCGACGGCCGCCACTACGCATTGCCGCTGCCCTGCGTACAGCAGAACCCGGCGCTGAAGCGGTTCCTGTTCTACCGCGATGTGGCCGTGTCCGATGACGGCATCACCGCGACCGTGGCCGGCGAGCGCGTGAAGGTGTACGGCGGCTTGCTCGCCGAGAACTGGACGCAGGCGACCGCCCGCGACGTTCTCGCGTCTGCCTGGCTTCGGTGCGCCTGCGCCGGCTTCATCCCCGTCCTGAGCGTTCATGACGAACTCGTGTTCGAGTTGCCCGACTCGACCGCGGATGCCGACCTCGCCGGGATCATCGCCATCATGGAAACGCCCGTCCCTTGGGCGCCGCACCTTCCCCTGAAGGTCGAGGGCAAGCTGATGCCCTGCTACTCGAAGTGATCCCCTATGGCTGAACTCTACCCTTTCTCGAACCGGACCGTGGAACTTCTGCGCGCTATGCCCGGCCCGGGCGCTACCCATCGCTGGCTGCCGCGGGTGGCTGGCAGCCTGCGTCATTTGCTCTCGGCCGATGAGTGCTTTGCCTTCCTGCGCGAGTGCTGTGATGAGGGCGTCACCCATCGCGTCATTCCCGATGCCGAAATCGAGGACGCCGTTGACTTCGCCTATTCCGAATCCTCCGGTCCGCGCACCAACTTCGGGCGCGGCGCTGTCGATTGGCCGGAGGCCAGCGCGGCGCTGATCGCGGAAGTCCTGGCGCAGACGCCTGCTTGCTTCGATGCCAGCGCCGACACGGGCCTGGCCGCCGCCCAGGTCCTGCCTCGACTGTTCCGCCCCGCGGAACTCATCTGCGCGGGCCGGACGAAAGAGCGAGCGCTGGTGCGCCCCGTGGAGGCATTCCTGGCCGACGCCGGGTTCATGCAGTTCATCGTCATCAACCCGATGCGCGGGCTCTCCGCGCTCAACTGCCGGCGCATGCCCTCGCCTCGGTGCCAGAACAACGTCGGGCAGCGGCGGCACCTGGTCGCCGAGTTCGATGACCGCACGCTGTCCAAGGCGCAGCAGGCCCAACTCATCGCCAGGCTCGCCCAGTTCGTGCCACTGGTGATGGTCGTCGATTCCGGGGGCAAGAGCCTCCACGCCTGGTTCCGCGTCGATCACCTGGGTGGCAAAGACCAGACCCGGTTCTTCACCCTCGCCTGCCTCTTGGGAGCGGACGCCAGCCGCTGGGACATCTGCGGCTGGCTGCGGATGCCCGGAGGGCTGCGAGTCGAAAACGGCGTCCCCTCCATCCGCCAGCGCATCCTCCACTTCAATCCGGGAGCGGCTCATGCCTGAGTTTTCCCCCTTGAGCAAGCTGATGAGCCGTTCGCTGCCCGCCGTTACGGCGGAGGCGATCGAAGAGCGAGCCGCCAAGGTTCAAGACCTTCCCCCCGTTCGCATCCTGACCCAACTCCAAACGCCCGATATGAAAAACGACCCTAATGAACTCATCAAACACCGCTTCCTGTATCGGGGCGCGGTCTGCCTTCTGGTCGGCCCGACCGGCATTGGCAAGAGCGCGCTCCTTATGCAACTGAGCCTTCACCTCGCCATCGGTAGGGACCTGTTCGGCATCACGCCGGGGGACTACTACCGCGACCGGGGCCTCCGCGTTCTGCTCATCCAGGCCGAGAACGATGAAGGCGACCTGGCCGAGATGCGGGACGGCATCCTCGCCGGGTGCGGTCTGTCGGCCGAGGAGAAGATCCGGGCTCAGGAACGGGTCACTGTCTGCACGATTGCGGATCAGGCGGCAGACCGTTTCGTCGCGACCGTCGAAGCTCTCCTGATCGAGCACGGGCCATTCGACGTGCTCATCATCGACCCGGCTTTCGCCTACCTGGGCGGCGACAGCAACAGCCAGAAGGACGTGAGCCGGTTCATGCGCAACTTGCTCAACCCGCTGCTCCAGCGACACCGGATTGGTCTCGTCCTCGCCCACCACACCAACAAGCCGCTGCGGGGGAAAGAGAAGGACAACTGGGAAGCGGGCGACTACGCCTACCTGGGCGCGGGGTCGGCGGAGTGGATCAACCCGGCGCGTGCGGCGCTCGCGCTCCGTTCGATCGGTTCGGACAGCGTGTTCGAGCTGCGGGCGCCCAAGCGGGGCAAACGCCTCGGGTGGACGGATGATGACGGGCAACCCGCCACGGTTCAGTACATCGCCCATCACTTGGAAGCCGGCATCATCTGCTGGCGCAAGGCGGACCCGGCGGAGGTCGAGGAACTGCTCGCCGAGCCATCGTCAGATCGCGCCAGGAAGGTCCCGCTCATCGACTTGCTTCACTGCATCGCCGCCGAGGAGAACCGGAACCAGTCCCATTACGCGGACCTGATGAGCGAGCGATTCAACTGCGCTCCCAACTCCGTCCAGAACGCCATCGGCAGGGCGGTCAAACAGGGGCTCATCCGGTTCAGTCAACGCGGCCAGCAGAAGCTCTACCACCTCACCGAAAAGGGCCGGGAAGAGGTTCGGAATAAGCCCACGACCGCCAGTTCCACCGACCAATGACCAAAGAGGCCCTGTCTGGTTGGTTGGTCGGTTCCCAAGTAACACAACGCCAACATCTTCAAGAAACATGAAACGCGAACCTACCAAAACCACCCACCACCAACCAACCAACCAACCCCCGAAGGGGGAGGTGGTTGGTTGGTCGGTTGGGTTACGCCGAGCATCGCAAACTGAGCCCTTAACCTGACTCGAACCGGAGCATGAAGACCTTCACCACGATTCCAACCCGCTACGCGGGGGTCACCTTCCGATCCAAGACCGAAGCCCGCTTCGCCGCTTGGTGTGATAGCTGGCACGTCCAGTGGGAATACGAACCCGAGGGATTTCAAATCGGCGGCGTCCGCTACCTGCCGGACTTCTGGCTGCCGGAAGGGCGCACCATCGTCGAAATCAAACCGGCGCTGTTCCTGAACGAGACCTGGAAGCTCAATGCGCTCGCAGACGCCCTTAACCCGGTCGATGACCTTTACGAGTGGGATGACGATGAAGTCCACCGCGGGATCACGCTGTGGTGCGGCACGATGAGCCGCGAAGGCTTCGAGGTCCACCGCCTCTGGAAGGACATGGGCTGGGAAGGGCACGGCGACATCCGGGCAACATGGTGCACCGAATGCGGATGGCCGCACGTGGTCGGTCTTGGCGGCTATGATTGCCGACGCTGCGGTTGGTGGGACGGGGATCACGCGCTGGGCAGCTTCCTGGGGCTTCAAGCCGATCACGTCATCCCGGCCAAACAGTGGATCCGACTGTGAAATCCCTCTCCCCAACCCAACGCACCCTCCGCGCCTTGCGCGAGCAGGGCCTGGTCTGCGCCATCGTCGAGAAGTGGAACCCCTACGGCGGCCCCCACGGCATCCGGCAGGACCTCTTCGGCATCCTCGACATCCTCGCCCTCGATCCTCAGCGCGGTGTCGTCGGCGTCCAGTCCACCGGGCAGGACTTCGCCGGCCACTTCCGCAAGCTGACCGAGGAACGGGCGCAGGAATGCCTCGACTGGCTCAGCACGCCGGGCACTGCGCTCGAACTCTGGGCCTGGCGGAAGGTCAAGGCCCAGCGAAGCGGCAAGCAGCTGATCTGGCAGCCGCGCGTCCATGTGCTGACCCGAGCGGACTTGCAACCCAAGGAGGCGACCACGTGAAGGAAGAGTTCGACGATGAGTTCATGGCGGACAACCGCGACCCGCTCGACGCCCCCGACCAGGGCTTCGACTGGCAGGCGCTCTACCAGCGGCTGAATGAGGACGCGGCTAGCGGCGAGAATGACCAGCGGCTGTCCCAGACCGTCATCGGCCTGCTCCAGATGCTCCTGCCGTTGTCCAGCCGCCGCATCCAGCCCGAATCCCTCGGCTTGCGCCTGATCGCGTTGGCCTGGGTCCTGAGCCCCGCCTACTTCGAGGGCAGTCCGTCCATCCGACGGCTTGCCCGCCGCTGCGGCGTGCGGATCGCCGCGCTGGCCAACTACACCGGTTACTACAGCCGCCTGCTGCGGTGGCGCAACCGGGGCCAGCGCCACGCCTGGAACTGGCTGCGCCACGGCACGCCTGTCCGGCGCGGCGCGAAGGCCCAATCCAAGTTGAATCGTAACGTTCCCGCTTCGGGTGAACGGCAGCAGGCCGACCCGAACCGGGGCAAGGCGGCAGGTGCCTCGCGGCGCGAGAGCACGCCGCAGCAACCCGGCAGCGGTGTCGCCCCTGTCGCGCCGACAAAACGCACGAGAACCGGCAGAGAATGATCGAGACAGCCCAGAGAACAGCGCCGGCCCCGCGGGGTAGGAGTCTTCTTTGGCCCCCCGGTGGGGTGGAGGTGTGGCGCCAGCCCCGACAACGCACATGAACGAACGAAAACCGAAAAAACGCGCAGCAGTTCCGGCAGAGCCTCCCAGCGGCCCGGCGGTGAACTGCGCCTTTGACGAACTGGTCCCGCTCGACAAGTTGGTCCCGAACCCCCGAAACCCGAACCAACACCCGCAGGCGCAGGTGGCCTTGCTCGCGAAGGTGATCGCCCACCAGGGTTGGCGCTCGCCCATCGTGGTGTCGAAGCGGTCGGGCTTCATCGTGTCGGGGCACGGGCGGTATGAAGCGGCGAAGGTCCTCGGACTGGCCGCGGTGCCCGTGGACTTCCAGGACTTCGCCACCGACGCCGACGAGTGGGCGCACCTGGTCGCCGACAACCGGCTGGCGGAGTTGGCCGAGGCCGACAGCGCGGCGTTGAAGGACGTCCTGGGCGAATTGAAGGCGGCGGACTTCGACCTCGACTTGGCCGGGTTCGATGCGAACGCGCTCGCGGGCCTGCTCGCCGACCCGCCCGAACCGACGCCACCAGAGGACTTCACCGCCGTCGATGAGAACCTGCCAACCGAGTTCCAGTGCCCAAAATGCTCGTACCGCTGGTCCGGTAAACCGTCGTGAGCGCGCCGACCGCCAACGCTGAACTGCTCGCCCTGCGCCATGCCATTGACGGCATCGACGACGCGCTGGCGAGCCTGCTGGCTTGCCGCGTGTGCCTGTCGCACCAGGCCCAGGCGGTGAAGGCGCGGGCGGGGCTGCCGGCGCTTGACCGGGCGCGCGAACTCGAAATCCAACACCGCTATGAACAGCGCTGGGCCGGCGCATCCACCGTGGCCCGCGTCATCCTGACCCTGTGCCGTGAAGACTGAGAAGCCTCCCTACCGCGTTCCGAGCATGGCGGAGATCGCCGCCGTCCACGACAACGGCCTGCGCGTGGTGTCCACCTTCAGCGGGTGCGGCGGCTCATGCCTCGGGTTCAAGATGGCGGGCTACCGCGTGCTGTGGGCGAGCGAGTTCATCCCGGCGGCCGCCGGGGTGTACCGCGCCAACCACGCCGGCACGATCCTCGACACCCGTGACATCCGGCGCATCCAACCCTCCGACATCCTCGCGGCCATTGGGCTGAAGGTCGGCGAACTCGACGTGCTGGAAGGGTCGCCGCCCTGTGCCTCGTTCAGCACCGCGGGGAAGCGGGAGAAGCACTGGGGAAAGGCGAAGAAGTACTCGGACACGGTCCAGCGCGTGGATGACCTCTTCTTCGAGTACGTCCGGTTGCTGGACGGTCTCCGACCGAAAGTGTTCGTGGCGGAAAATGTCTCGGGCCTGGTGAAGGGCGTCGCCAAGGGCTACTTCCTCGAAATCCTGGCCAAGCTCAAGGCGTGCGGCTACCGGGTCGGCGTGAAGGTCCTCGACGCGCAGTGGCTCGGCGTTCCCCAGGCGCGGCAGCGGACCATCTTCATCGGCGTGCGCGAGGACCTGGGGAAGAACCCCGTGTTCCCGAAGCCGCTGCCGTACCGCTACAGCCTGCGCGAGGCATTGCCGTGGATCGTCCGGGGCAAGTACGGCCCGGCGTGGAAGTCGGCGGATGCGCCCAGCCCGACGGTCAGCGCGGGGCGGGCCTACAACCCCGAGACCAGCCACCAGGGTCTCGAATTGGTCGAGGCGAAGGTGATCCAGGGGCCGCAGGGGAACGGGTGGGCGGAGGGGAAGGACCTGACGGATGGCCCGGCACCCGCGGTGCTGGCGACGCAGACGCAATCCATGCTGGTCGAGGCGCGGTTGAAGGGCGGAACCGGGGCGGCGTTCGACGAGAAGGGGCGGGAGTACGACCTCGACCAACCCTGCCCGACGATCCTGGGGACCAAGCCCAACCAGTTCGAGGTGGACATGACCGGCTACGCCGTGGGCCGGGAGTGGGACAAGTTGAAGCCCGGCCAGGCGTCGGACAAATACTTCAACCTGGTGCGGCCGCATCCCGATGAGCCATGCCCGACGATCTGCGCGGCGCACGGGCATCCGGGGGTAGCGAGCGTCACGCATCCGACCGAGAAGCGGAAGCTGACCATCGCAGAGTTGAAGCGCATCTGCGCCTTCCCGGATGACTTCATTCTGACCGGCACCTACTCGCAGCAGTGGGAACGTCTGGGGCGAGCGGTCCCGCCAGTTCTCATGTTCCACGTCGCCCGAATCCTCCGCGATGAAATCCTCACTTGAAATCCCTCAGCATTGGACCTTCCGCAGCCGTGCGGTGGCGAAGCACTTCGACCAGCACGTGCGCGAGTCGCTTCCGTGGTATGACCTCGCCACGAACGCGGTCGCCCACTTCGGCCGGCACTACATTCCGCGCGGCGGTGTGGTGTACGACATCGGCGCCTCGACGGGGAACATCGGCCTGGCCTTGAAGGAAACGCTCATCCAGCGACAGGCGCGGTTCTTCGCCATCGAGGAAAGCCGCGAGATGGCCGACCGGTATGAAGGCCCTCCGCAACTGGTGGTAGCTGATGCGGTGTCCTATGACTACAAGCCCTTCGATTTCGCCGTGTGCTTCCTGGTGCTGATGTTCCTGCCGGTGGACACGCGGGCGTCCTTCCTGCGGCGATTGCAGGGCCTGACCAAGGCCGGCGGGGCGCTGCTGATCGTGGACAAGGCCCTGATGCCGCCGGGTTACGTCGGGACCGCGTTCAGCCGGCTGACGCTGCAGCAGAAGCTCGCGGTGGGGGCCAAGCCGGACGACATTCTGCGCAAGGAACTCGCGCTGGCCGGCTACCAGCGCCCGCTCGATCCGCTGATGTTGCCGAAGGCGGCGCGGACCTTCTTCCAGGTCGGCGAGTTCATCGGTTGGATCCTCGCAGCCCCGGAGCGTTGAGCATGGCCGACACCGGCACCATCGCCATTGCCCAACTCGCCCGGCTGTCTGGCCTGACCGACCGCCGGCTGCGCGAGTTGGCGGTCGAAGGCTGGTTCCCGAAGGCCGTTGAGGGCCATTACGATCTTGTCCCCACCATTCAGGGCTTGCTGCGGTACTACCGCGAGCGCGAGCAGTCGCGGGTCATGCAGGATGCCTACGACAGCATCGGGGCCTGCGCCGCCGCCACCGGCATCCCCGTCTCGACCATCAAGCACGCCAAGCGCAACGGTTGCTCCGCGTTTCGCGGCAGCCGGGTGTACCTGGCCGCTCTGTTGCGGTGGCTGTTCGCGTCGCCCGACCGGACGCTGGTCAACTACGACCAGGAACGCGCCCAGCACGTCGTTCTGCAAAACGCCAAGCTGAAGGTCGAACTGCGGCAGTTGAAGCGCGAACTGATCCCGGTCGAGGAAGTCACGCACCTGGGGGCCGAACTGGGCGCAGCCATCCGCAAGGTCGTGACGCGGGTTCACCGCACGGCCCCGTCCCTAGAAGGCCAGACGGTCGCCGTGATCGAAGCCCGGCTGAAGGAGGAAGAGGACGACATCCTGAAGCAGTTGCACACGCTGGATGACCGGCTGGGTGAGTGGCAGCGGGCGGATTGATCGTCACTGGACCTTCCGTCGGCGCGCCGCCTATACGCTCGCCGATGAAACTCGAATCACTGCCAGAGACGGTCCAGGCGATCATCGCGCAAGCGGGCGGCCTGGGATTGAGGGGGGCATTCACGTACGTGGGGGCGAGCGCGTTCAGCTACCGGTGCGCCGAAGCCCTCGGCGAATACCGGTCCAGCCGGCCTTCGCGATTGGTGTCCGAGGGCGGCGTCGGTTTCGTGGACTATGAGGTTGGCCTGCAATGCCGGGTCAACGGGAAGCGCGGGCGGGCTTGGACGCTGATCGTGGCCTATGAGCCGACGGACGTTTACACCGTCTGGCTGATCGAGGGTCACCGGGAGCGCAGACCCTCCGAGATGGTCCTGGCCTGCCAGCGGGACGTGTATTGCGACACGCTGCAAGGCGTGATTGAAGCGGCCTACGACGAGGCGATACGCACCCACAACCAAGGCTTCATCCCGCTCTCATGAACGCCTTCACCGTCACCAAGCACGGCCACAGTCGGTTCTGGGCGGTCCGCGATGTGGCCGGCGAACTGGTCTGCCTCTGCGTCTACAAGCGCGGCGCGGTCGAGGTTGCCCGACGACTTCAGACAGCCGCCCCGGCTTCACTCGAATTGCATGAGTCCGCGTCGCCCTGGGCTGGCGAAGCCGGTCCCAAGATTTCCATGGATTCCCTTGGACAGCCCACGCCGCTCCACCGTAGCGAGGCTCACGATCGGAGCGGAATAACAACAAAACCAGAACGGAGCACAGTATGAAGAACAACAAAGACGCAGCGAAGGAAACGGCGAAGACCCAACCGCAGACCGCAGCCCCGGCCCCCGTGCCGAACGGCAAGGCGAAGGCAGCGGCTCCCACCGCGGCCCCGGCGGGCAAGGGCAAAGCGAAAAAGGAACCGGTGGCGAAGGTCGAGAAGGAAGAGGAACCGGCGGACCGGCTGCCGACCACGGTGGCGGAGTTGAAGGAGAGCAAGAGCGGGCTGGTGACGTTCCTGCACCTGTCCGGGAAGGACAAGGACGACATCGCCAAGGAGTTGGCGGCGACCTTCAAACTCGCCGACGCGCAGGCGGTGAAGATCGTCCGGCGCATCACGGGCCGGGCGCGGTTCTTCCGCCGGGCCTTCGACCTCATGGCGGCGAAGTAGGCGGCGACCTCGCCCGCGACACGGCCCCTCGGGCGACCGGGGGGCCGTCTTGCGTGGTCGAATGGCGTCGAGAACCGCCGCGAGAAACGGCGAGAACCGGTGCGAGACGCGCCGGAACCGTCCGGCCAGGGGTAGGCTACTGCCCGCGCCTTGAAGCGTAACGTTCCGCCTTCGACGTGCGAAGCTCGCGCCATCCGCTGATCGAAGGCTTCTGCGGGGCCTGCAAACCGGCCGACCGCCGCCCTCCCTGGCAGTGGAGTGAAGAGCATGTCCACGTGGACGAGACCTCGCCCTTGCCCGGTCGTTGGCGTCCGGACGCCTCGCCTTGGGTCCGGGCCGTCATGGAGGACTTCGCGAGCAACACCGTCCGCGACATCGCCGTCCAATGCGCCGCCCAGAGCGCCTTGAGCCGATCTGAGGATTCCGCGGGGTGCCGTTTTCGCAGGGAGGGCTGGAGGCCGAGGACTTCGGCGAACTCAGTCGAGCCGCGCGCCGCAGGGAACATATCCTCTGCCTCATACGGACCGTGCTGGAGGACCAAGCCGTGTGCGGCTGTTGCCTGCAGGAGGGCGGCGAGTTCTTCCCGAGCGAGGCCGGACGCCGGGAAGACCCCCAGACGGTCCAGCAGGTCCGGCACACGTCGCCGCCGGCAAGGCCAGCGCGCTTTGTTTGTCGCTTTGACTTGCCAATCAGGCAGCGGTGTCCTAGCCTGGATTTTCGCGTGAGGGGCTGAGCTAACGAATCTCTTTGGGAACGACGTTTTCTCCGCGGACAGGTGCCGCGCTGCCGCGGAGAGCGTTAGCTGTATAATTGACTTAAACTGTGGTTAGAAGTGTTAGTGCAATTGTTTGATTCCTCGAACCCGACCCGATATTCACCTCTTTTCCACGGTTTTGTCCACTTATTGCGGTTCGTGATGGAGAAACCCACCACCCACTGTGTCTTTTCTCGTTGACAATCTGTCCCAATGTGACATTCATATGACATACGAAAGAATCAGTAAACACGCTAACGCCCGAGGCTCGCTTCTTTCTGGAGCCCCAAACCACTGCCCAGCGACAATACGAAGCCTTGCGCACCTTCTTCCTCGAAACCCTCCCCTCTCACGAGGTCGCCCGCCGCTTCGGCTACTCCCCCGGTGCCTTTCGAGTTCTGTGCTGCCAGTTCCGACGCCATCACTTCGATTTCTTCGTGCAGCGCAAGCCTGGCCCTAAAGCCCAGCCCAAAACCAATGCGGCCCGCCCCCTCATCATCGCCCTGCGCAAACAAAACCATTCAGTTTATGACATCGAACGCGCGCTCCAAACCAAGGGTACTCCTTTGAGTGACACCGCCATCTGGGAAGTCTTGCGTCAAGAGGGTTTCTCCCGTCTGCCCCGCCGCGCTGATGACGAATTGCCCGATCGCCCCAAGCCCGAGACCGCCGCGGTCGCCGACCGGCGAGAGTTCAGCCTGTCCCCAGGACGCTTCGGGACGCAGTTGGGCGGGCTGTTCCTGTTCCTCCCCTGGCTGGTGGACTGCGAGTGGCCCGCGCTGGTCCAGCAGGCCGGCTTCCCGGGCACCAAGATGATCCCGGCCCCTCAGGCGCTGCTTTCGCTTCTGGGGCTGAAACTCTGCAGCTGCGAGCGTAAGAGTCACGTGATGGATTTGGTCTTGGATCCGGGCCTGGCGCTCTTTGCCGGCCTGAATGCGCCGCCCAAAACCACCTATCTGTCCACCTATTCGGACCGGGTGGGGCCCAAGATGACCGAGGCGCTACGGGCCGGGTGGCTCAAAGAGGTCCGGCGTCATAAGCTGGTGGAGGGTCAGGGCTTCAACCTGGATTTTCATGCGATTCCGTATTTCGGTCAGGACGAGTTCGTGGAGCGCCACTATTTGTCCAAGCGCAGCCGCAGCCAAAAGTCCATTCTGGTGTTTCTGGCTCAGGAGGCCGAAAGCCAGGTCGTGTGCTACTCCTGTGCGGATGTGCCCAAGCGCGAGCAACCCGATCAAGTGCTTCGCTTTGTGGAATTCTGGCGCCAACAAACCGGCAAGCTCCCGCAGGAGGTGGTGTTCGACTCCAAGCTGACCACCTTTGCCCACCTAAGCCGGCTCAATCAGATGGACGTCACTTTTATGACCTTGCGGCGACGCTCTGCTGGGTTGCTGCGCCAAGTGGTCAATACGCCCCGTTCGGCCTGGCGCACCGTGCATCTGGACGTGCCGCATCGGCAGTATCAAGACCCCAAAGTGTTTGAGCAACGGGTGAGCCTCAAGGGCTATGAAGGCCACGTGCGCCAGATGTTCATCACCAATCTGGGACATGAGGAACCGACGATCCTGCTCACCAATGACCTGGAAGGAGCGAGTTCCAAGCGAATCACTCGGTACGCTCAGCGTATGCTCATCGAGAACCATCTGGCCGATGCCGTGGACTTCTTCCACCTGGATGCTTTGAGTTCGGCCGTGGCTTTGAAGGTGGATTTCGACGTGGCGCTGACCGAGATCGCCAGTGGTCTGTATCGGTTGCTGGCTCGCCAGTTGAACGGCTATGCAACCGCTAAAGCGCGGCAGATCCATCGTCATTTCCTGGACACCCCGGCGCGGATTGAGATCGGCGAGCGGCGAGTAGAGGTTCAGCTTCCCAAGCGCGCACATAACCCCCTGCTGATCGCGGCCGGTGTCGGGACAAAACAAATCGCCATCCCCTGGTGGAACAACTACAAGCTGATCATCACCTTCGGGTGATCTCGCGCGGTTCGCCGCTCCAGAAAGTCAATCCACGTTAGCGGATCTCCTCACGCGAAAATCCAGGCTAGAAGAAGCCGCGGCGGGCGCGTCACCAATCGAGAAAGCATTGCTTTTCGTTCGTCTCGCGGAAAAGGAGAGACCGTTTCTCAGCGACGAATCGAAAGTCCACTGGTACAAGAAGGCCCTGGACAACAATCCGACCTCCTTGCCAGCTCTTGCCGGGATATCATTGTTTGGTTTGGGACAGACGAACGCACAGAGATGGATCGACCTATGGCTACGCCATGATGCTTCCAATGCGTTGCCATACTTTACTCTCGCGCTGTCAGAAGAGCTCTATCTTGCGAACCGCGAGGCATCGCTTACAGCAATCGCTGACGGAAACATGCTTGGAACCGCGAATTTTCGTCCATTATTTGCGGAACTCGATGAAGCGCAACGGGCTGGTTGGGCACGCAACATTTGGGAACAGGCTTACGCCGAATACGGCACAGCGCATGTGTCTCTTTCAGGACGGTTCGAAGCCATGGCGAGGAAGCTCTTCTCGGGAGACGATCAAAGACAGAATGACGAACGGAGACTTCTTGCCGGGTCGGTTGCTCGAATGTATGACTTGCTGGCGTGCTCCGAGGCGTTCTGTAAGGTGAAGATGTTGCGGTTCATGCCCCTATCGATACGGGCGCTGGAGAGCAGTGTGTCCGGCGAGCCGTCTGCTCCAGAGCAGATGAGCATGGACGTGAATCGTCTGGTCGGTCAAAGGCGGAGCTTGTTAGCTGACGTCCGCACGGCAGAGGGCGTTCCCGACCGGGTATTGGGAGACCAGTTGAAGGGCGCAGTGAGAGCGGTACGAGACGCTTCCCCAACTAAGGTCTTCGATCGCGCAGCAGATCGGCAATGATCATGCTCAAGACCAGCTACAGCACGCATTGGGAACGGGAGCGGGTGCAATACGGCTTTGACCGGGCCGGCAACCGCCAGTGGCGGGACAACCTGGTGGGCACCAGCAATCAGGACGAATACTACACCTACGACAATCTCTACCAGTTGAAGACCCTCAAGCGGGCAACTCAACGCCGGCAAGACCGACATCAGCGGCACCCCCGTCTGGCAGGAGGACTGGAACTACGATCCGACTGGCAACTGGCGGGCACGACCAGCGCGTATGTGACCAAGGTCAACGGACCACCACGCTGAACCAGAACCGACCCACGACAAGGCCAACGAGTTGCTGACCATCACGGGCACGCCTGACTGGTTCGATCCCTACCGCCTCCGGTTACGATGGCGCAGAAACATGATCAAGGTGCCGCAGCCCGCGGCGCCCACGACCAGCCATGACTGCGTATGACGCCTGGGACCGCCTGGTAGAAGTGAAGGTGACCGACGGCGCGGTGGTGGCCACCTACCGCCACGATAGGCTCAAGCGACGGGTGACGAAAGTGGCCGGCGGCAACACCAACACTACTACTACTCAGAACCGCTGGCAGGTGCCGAGGAACGCCTGAACGTGCTGAGCACGGCCGACCGCCAGTTCGTGGGGCCTGCGCCATGTCGATGACCTGATCGAACGGGACCGGGGCAGATGAGCGTTCTGGTCCTGCACGATCACCTCTCGGTCACGGCCATCATCAACACCACCGGCGCGGTGCAGGAGCGCTACGGCTACGACGGGTTCGGCCCGCGGCGGGTGCTGGACGCCAGCTTCGGCGCCCGCGCCTCCAGCCTCTACGACTGGGAGACCGGCTTCGGCGCCTACCGCCTGGATACTGAGACGGGGATGTACCAGGTGCGGCACAGGTACTACCATCCAAAGATGGGAAGGTGGATAGCAAGGGACTTGATTGAAGTTCCCGACGAGACCAATTCATATGCGTACGCACGTAACGCTCCCCAAACAATGTCAGATTCATTTGGTCTTACAACATTTCGCGACTGGTGTGAAAGAATGTATCCTGGTAATGGTCATGTTGAAATCGGCGATAAATGTTACAATAGGAGATGCATTATCAGTGCCTGCCAAAGACAGTTCGAGTGTCTATTTGGTCACTCGAAATGGGGCGGCATAGTCGCTGCCGCATGTGCGGTCTGTTGTCTTGGATTTCTACCGGCTGGCCCACCCGCTTGGTGGTTGTGTTTCACCGCATGCGCTACCGCCGACGGTCTAATCACTTTCACAACCATCCGGCCATTACCCCCACAGCATCAACTGGTTAGAAGGATATGATGATTCGTCTTGAGATTGAGTCCTTGCAAGCAGTTGATCCAGAGGTACTTGCTCAAACGCGTTGACGCTCAAAATCTGTAGGATTTGGGACAGGCTCAAATCGAGTTGGAGTTCCTTGCGGATGATCGCTACCAGGACGTAGACACAAACGGCGATCCACACCTGGGTCTTCACGGCGTTGTCGCTGGTACCGAAGAAGTGTTTGATCCGCAGGTTCTGCTTGATCCACTTGAAGAACAGCTCGACGCGCCAGCGTAACTTGTAAAGGTGTGCGATGACTTCCGCTGGTAGGTCGAAGTTGTTGGTCAGGAATACCAGGACCTTGCCGTCCTCGGGGTCCCGACAAGGCGACTCGGCGAAGCCGGTCCGGGTAACGAGTAGCGCTTTGAAGAGTACGAAGCCAGACGATGTGATCGCTGCGAATGCCCGTGCTGCGATCCACCGGGCGAGACTCCAAACGGTTGAGTTGGACCCCGGCTTTCGTGCGCGTGACAAAGAATGCGGAGGCCAGTACGAACCGGTAGAGTCGCGCGAAATCCAAGTACCGCGATCCATCACGTAGAACGCGCCCGGCTCGGGGATCAGTTCGTCCAAAACGCGGACATCGGCCTGTTTTCCTTGAGAAATCGCGATCATCGTAGGAATCGGGCCCCGCACATCCAGCAACGTGTGGAGCTTGACGGCGGCCTTGGTCGAGCGGAAGCGTGCCCACGGAAACAGGCTCAGACACAAGTCGATGGTCGTCGAATCCAAGGCATAAACGGTTTGCTCCAATTCCATCCCCAGTGGTTCCTGCGCGTAGAGTCGGCGAGCGCGCGCAATGAGACGTTGCGCCAGGTCGGCATAGATCCGCCAATCGCGCTCACGATTGGCGTCGGCCAGCGTGCTATGGGCAATCGTCGATCGGAACCCCATATGATAGAGTTGGTCGCGACGCGAACGGAGGCAGACTTCCAAGTCGGCCAGGCTCTCACGATAAGTGATTTGGGCGAAGGACATGGCCAGAAACTGGTCCCAGCAAGAGAAACTCAGGACCTTGTAGTCACCGCGGTAACGGGCAACGCAGCGACGAAATTGCTCGGGATGAACCCAGGCCATGACTTGAGCGAAGACGTTCTTTCCTGCATGCATTCCGGGAGTCTGGCAGGGAAGGTGCTTTGCGGAATGCCAAAATCATCAAATCGCTCACACCCTCGGCAGCTCGATCTCTCGTGTTCTCAGAACAATCCAACGGCTCCATCGCGTCATGGCTGGATGACAGTGAATCACTTTGGGTAAAGTGTCGAGGTGTAGCGAGGAGTTCAAGCGTGAACAAGCATTATGTGAAGTTGATCCCTGTTACTGCGAATAGTCACACTTCAATCTTAGCAGAGCTAGCCTGGATTTTCGCGTGAGGGGCTGAGCTAACGAATCTCTTTGGGAACGACGTTTTCTCCGCGGACAGGTGCCGCGCTGCCGCGGAGAGCGTTAGCTGTATAATTGACTTAAACTGTGGTTAGAAGTGTTAGTGCAATTGTTTGATTCCTCGAGCCCGACCCGATATTCACCTCTTTTCCACGGTCGCGTTTGTCCACTTATTGCGGTTCGTGATGGAGAAACCCACCACCCACTGTGTCTTTTCTCGTTGACAATCTGTCCCAATGTGACATTCATATGACATACGAAAGAATCAGTAAACACGCTAACGCCCGAGGCTCGCTTCTTTCTGGAGCCCCAAACCACTGCCCAGCGACAATACGAAGCCTTGCGCACCTTCTTCCTCGAAACCCTCCCCTCTCACGAGGTCGCCCGCCGCTTCGGCTACTCCCCCGGTGCCTTTCGAGTTCTGTGCTGCCAGTTCCGACGCCATCACTTCGATTTCTTCGTGCAGCGCAAGCCTGGCCCTAAAGCCCAGCCCAAAACCAATGCGGCCCGCCCCCTCATCATCGCCCTGCGCAAACAAAACCATTCAGTTTATGACATCGAACGCGCGCTCCAAACCAAGGGTACTCTTTGAGTGACACCGCCATCTGGGAAGTCTTGCGTCAAGAGGGTTTCTCCCGTCTGCCCCGCCGCGCTGATGACGAATTGCCCGATCGCCCCAAGCCCGAGACCGCCGCGGTCGCCGACCGGCGAGAGTTCAGCCTGTCCCCAGGACGCTTCGGGACGCAGTTGGGCGGGCTGTTCCTGTTCCTCCCCTGGCTGGTGGACTGCGAGTGGCCCGCGCTGGTCCAGCAGGCCGGCTTCCCGGGCACCAAGATGATCCCGGCCCCTCAGGCGCTGCTTTCGCTTCTGGGGCTGAAACTCTGCAGCTGCGAGCGTAAGAGTCACGTGATGGATTTGGTCTTGGATCCGGGCCTGGCGCTCTTTGCCGGCCTGAATGCGCCGCCCAAAACCACCTATCTGTCCACCTATTCGGACCGGGTGGGGCCCAAGATGACCGAGGCGCTACGGGCCGGGTGGCTCAAAGAGGTCCGGCGTCATAAGCTGGTGGAGGGTCAGGGCTTCAACCTGGATTTTCATGCGATTCCGTATTTCGGTCAGGACGAGTTCGTGGAGCGCCACTATTTGTCCAAGCGCAGCCGCAGCCAAAAGTCCATTCTGGTGTTTCTGGCTCAGGAGGCCGAAAGCCAGGTCGTGTGCTACTCCTGTGCGGATGTGCCCAAGCGCGAGCAACCCGATCAAGTGCTTCGCTTTGTGGAATTCTGGCGCCAACAAACCGGCAAGCTCCCGCAGGAGGTGGTGTTCGACTCCAAGCTGACCACCTTTGCCCACCTAAGCCGGCTCAATCAGATGGACGTCACTTTTATGACCTTGCGGCGACGCTCTGCTGGGTTGCTGCGCCAAGTGGTCAATACGCCCCGTTCGGCCTGGCGCACCGTGCATCTGGACGTGCCGCATCGGCAGTATCAAGACCCCAAAGTGTTTGAGCAACGGGTGAGCCTCAAGGGCTATGAAGGCCACGTGCGCCAGATGTTCATCACCAATCTGGGACATGAGGAACCGACGATCCTGCTCACCAATGACCTGGAAGGAGCGAGTTCCAAGCGAATCACTCGGTACGCTCAGCGTATGCTCATCGAGAACCATCTGGCCGATGCCGTGGACTTCTTCCACCTGGATGCTTTGAGTTCGGCCGTGGCTTTGAAGGTGGATTTCGACGTGGCGCTGACCGAGATCGCCAGTGGTCTGTATCGGTTGCTGGCTCGCCAGTTGAACGGCTATGCAACCGCTAAAGCGCGGCAGATCCATCGTCATTTCCTGGACACCCCGGCGCGGATTGAGATCGGCGAGCGGCGAGTAGAGGTTCAGCTTCCCAAGCGCGCACATAACCCCCTGCTGATCGCGGCCGGTGTCGGACAAAACAAATCGCCATCCCCTGGTGGAACAACTACAAGCTGATCATCACCTTCGGGTGATCTCGCGCGGTTCGCCGCTCCAGAAAGTCAATCCACGTTAGCGGATCTCCTCACGCGAAAATCCAGGCTAGTATGTCGATCGACCAACTGACCTTTTGGAGTCTCGTCGTCGCCGTGATAATTCTCAATGCACGATTCTGCGGGAGCATTGGCAGGACACCAGCACCGCTCGTGCGACAGCGTATGCATTTAGGTTTTAGCGTGCTCGGCAGCTTCGTATTGTTGTTAGCTTACGCGTGGGGCTTCTGGCGGTAACGTTCCATGTACTTGGAGCGTCGAGATCGCTTTACGTAAAGAGTACAGTGATCGCGCTGAATGTGTTTGTCATAGCCGCGATAGTAACGGTACTACTAGTGTGGCACAAAGCCGTACTAAAGCGCCTGAATCGTGCGACTAGTGGCGCTCAGTAACCTCTACCAGTTGAAGACCCTGAAGCGGGGCAACCTCAACGCCGGCAAGACCGACATCAGCGGCACCCCCGTCTGGCAGGAGGACTGGAACTACGATCCGACTGGCAACTGGCGGGGCACGACCAGCGGGTATATGACCAGGAGAAACAGAGGTTCGAGGGGCGCGTGACTTTCTCGCGATGGCACACGACGGGACATCGTAACTGGAAAGGGCGATCCAAGGAGAGCGATTCTGCCGACATCGCATGAGCACCGCATCCTTCATCGTCGGAGCAATGCTGGTGGTAGGGACAGCCGGCATGGCGCAAGCGCAGGCCAGCTTTGCCAGCCTTGACATCGGCCGCCAGAGTCCGCCGGGTCAGACCGTGGTCACCGAGGGCGGGTTCGATGTTTCCTCCGCCACGGGCGACATCTGGGACCTCTTCGACAACTTCCGCTTCGTCTATCAGCGGGTCACCGGCGACTTCGATATTCGTACGCGCATCGCCAGTCTGACGGGTGTCGCGTATTGGACGAAGGCCGGCCTGATGGTCCGCGAGGACCTGAGCCAATTTGGGGCCAACGGCTTCATGATCGCGACCCGGAGCGGCGGCTGGGGACGCCACTTCTTCACGGCGCGGCTGGCGGCGTTTTACGGCACGTACTCCTATTTCGCCGCGACGTTCGAGCGGGTGCGCTACCCGGATCTCTGGGTGCGCCTGGTGCGGGTCGGCGATCGGGTGATCCCGATGCACAGCACCAATAGCCTGGCCTGGACGCAAGTCGGTGATCTGGAAATCGCGCAACTGCCCGCCGCGGCCTACGTGGGCTTGGCCGTGAGCAATCATCCCGACAGCGGCTCGACCAAGGCGACGGCGCAGTTCCGCGACGTGACGCTGGACCGCGGGCCTCCGTTCGCCCCGGCGATTGTCTCGCAGCCGGTCTCGGTGATCGCCAACCCCGGCGCAGAGGTAACCTTCAGCGTCATCGCGCTCGGTCGGGGATGCTGGCATACCAATGGTTCTTGAACGGTGCCACCATGGCCGGGGCCACCAACGCGAGCCACACGCTGGTGGCCACGCCGGAGGGTGACGGGAGCAAGTTCACTTGCCTGGTCCGCAATGAAGCGGGCGAAGTCCTGAGCTGGGCGGGTCTGCTCGAAGTGGAAGCGGCGGCGCAGCCGTTCGACGGGATCTTGCTGGAGCGTTACACCCGCATCCCGGGCGGCTGGTGCAGTACATGCTCAACGCGACCAACTACCCCGCTGCGCCGCTCTCCGTGAGCCGGCCAAGTCTCTTCGAAGCCTCGAGCTTGAGCGACGAAACCGGTGCCCGCCTGAGAGGCTACCTCACCCCGCCGCTCACGGGCGACTACACCTTCTACATCGCGGCCGATGATCGTGGCGAACTCTGGCTGAGCACCGACGACAACCCGACCAACAGAAGGCTCGTCGCGGTCTCTTACTACTGGGTGGCGCCACGTGACTGGGATTTCTATGAGTCGCAGGTCTCTTCGCCGATCCGGCTGGAAGCGGGGCGGCGGTATTACATGGAGGCGCTGATTCGAGGCGACGGCAGTCCCAATCAGGGCGCGGTGGGGTGGCGTTTACCCGACGGCAAGTTCGAGCGCCCGCTTCCAGCCGGTCGGTTTGTTGGCGCGCCCGCGCGGTTTTCCGGGATGCGCTGGCCGCCTTCGGGTCGGTTCGAGGCCGCAGTCGAAGGGACGCAGAACAGCCTTTACGTGATCGAAGTCTCGGCGGACCTGACCACCTGGGCGGCGGTTGTGACCAACCGAGTGCCCTTTGTGTTCGTGGATTCCGAACCAGGGCTCGGAGCGCAGCGGTTCTTCCGGGCGGTGGCCACTCGTTGAAGACCCGTGGTCGGGGAAAGGAACCGCTTTCGAACGAGAACCGCATGTCAACCGCGGAACAACCAAGCGCGAGCCCGCCCGCGATCTGCGTCTTGATCCCGGTGCATAACCAGGCGGAGTACCTGTTTCGTGCCTTGGCCAGTGCGGTGCTGGTTCGCCGACTGGCCCTGCTCGAGGTCGGCCTGTTCGATGAGCGGATGGATCACGAAGAAGATTGGGACCTGTGGTTTCGTTTGCACCAACGCTACGGGCTGTCGGCGTTTGCGACGACGTCGGCACCGGTCTGCTACTACTGGATCCGCCACGCGGAGCGACGCCCGAAGCATCGTGAGGCCCACGTGGATGGGCTGCCCGTTCGCGATTACTTCCGTCAGCGCTACGGCGCCACGCCGCGGGACTGACCAGGAAACCGTTCGATGTCCGAGGTCCTTGAGCGCCTGTACTCCCCCATGATTCGCGAACACGCGAATCAGCCGCGAAATCGTGGTCGGTTGCGAGGTGCGAATCGACGCGCCTCTGCCCGGAACCCACTCTGCGGCGACTGCGTCAGCGTGTACCTGCGAGTCGATGACGGGGTCATTCAAGAAGCGGCGTTCGAATCCTTCGGCTGCGCCCTGTGCCGCGCTTCGGCATCGCTGTTGACCGAGGCCGTGAGAGGGTCCCACGTGGAACTGGTGGTGCGGTTGGCGGTCGCCGTCGAACGAATGCTCACGGATCGAGAATCCGGCGACCAAGAGCTGCTCGGGGATGACCTAATAGGCCTGGCTTGCGTACGTGGGTTCCCCAGTCGGGTGAACTGCGTCCTGTTGCCTTGGTGGGCCGCCCTCGAAGCTCTTGGGCAACCGCAGGCTACGGGTCAGCCCGGTCGGTGAGTCGTCGGTGTGGTGATCTCCCGAGGGAGACCTCCAGCATGCTGATGCCATGCTGATACCACGGAACCGCTATCAGAAACTCATGACCGGCCTGCTTAACCGCGCGAGTTGCCAAGCTTCAGCCTCTCGGTGTTCCTGGATCAGGTCTCCCGCCTGGACGGGCTGCTCAATGACTTCCTCGAGTACCTCGATGCCGCCCTCTACCACACCCCGGCCGGAAAGCTGAGCCTGCGGCTCCTGCGGGACAACGTCACGCCGGTCGCTCTGGACCCCGGAAACTTGCTCGATCCTCCCGACCTGACGGCGCACAACTGGACGGAGGTCGTCAACGAAGTGGTGGTGCGGTTCAAGAACCGGGACCGGAATTGGCAGACCGACGCGATGACGTGGCGGAACCCGGCGGCGTTCAACGTCACGGGCCGGCCGCTGACCCAGGCCATCGAGTGCGATTGGATCACCGACCCGGCCGTGGCGTGGAAGGTCGCCATGGCCTACGGCAAGAGCCACAGCCTGCCCTGGCTGGAAGGCCGGCTTCGGGCCAGGCGGTCGGTGGCCGCTGCGTTGCGGTCCGGGGACGTGGTCGCCCTGACCTACCCGACGGCCGGGGTTGGTGACGTGCGCTTCCGGGTCCTGGGCGTCGAGGTGCCCGGTCCGGAGGCGCCGGACGTGCTCTTGACCGTGCGCGAGGACTCGGCCCACCTGATGGTCAACGACTACCCGGTCCCGGCTGACTCCGCGCTCGATCCGGTCATCTATTCCCCGTTGCCCTGTCATGACATCCTGGTGTTCGAGCTGCCCCGGGCCTGGACCGGCAAGACGGCCGCGCGGCTGCTGGTGCTGCCGGCCCGGGGTGAGACCCTCTCCAACGCCTGGACCCTCTGGTGGGAGCGATCCGGCAACAGCTTCTCGGCCGTGGGGGAAAGTGGCCTGTTCGGACGCCGGGGCGAGTTGAATACCGGGCTGGATGCGGCTGGCCTGTTCTATCTCGAGGGCGGCCTCGACGTGACGTTCACCAGCCCGGACGATGACCTCGAGGACATGCCCTTCGACGAAGGCGTGGGCGCCCGGCGGTTCCTCATCTTCCTGGGGGATGAGATCATGCTGGGCTGGTCCCCGACGTTGGTGTCGGCCGGCCGCTACACCCTGAGCGTGGTCCGCGCCCAGTTCGGAACCGTGCGGCGGACCCATGCCCTCGGGGCGGAGTGCTGGTGTGTCCAGCTCGGGGATCAGCCCTTGTTCGAGTGGGACGCGCCGAAGTGGGCGCTGGCGGTGGGACTGAAGGTCCAGCCCCGAATGCTGCACCTCGAGGTGAGCCTCGCGGACGTGGCCAAGATCACCCAACCGATCCTGCTGCGGGCGCTCCGGCCTCTGGGTCCGGCCAACCTCACGGCCAACGGTGACGGCGTCGCCCCGACCTACTCGACCGGCCAGAACGTGGTCCTGGACTGGGACCTGACGAGCGAAGGCCGGGACGAGGCCGAGCCTGAGGTGGACCTCGAGTGCCGCGCGGACCAGGCGGTCCTCGAGCTGTGGACCGGCGCGGTCCTGAAGGGGACGCTCTACGTGAGCCGGGCCGGTCCCTACACCCTGACCAACGCCGCCCTGGTCGCCGCGCTGGGCGCCGAGACCGACTTCACCGTCCGGGCCTACCTTGCCCTGGTCGGCCAGCGCAGCCTGGACTTCGACTCGATTGCCGTCTGGAAGACCTGACTTCTACTCCTTACCTCTTCGCCCTTAGCCCTTTGCCCCTCCCATGAGCACCATCGCACCAAGCCGACTCAACGATGTCAGCAGCGCGGCCCTGTTCCGCGAGCTGACCGCCGACAACTTCACCATCCTGGCCGGGGAAATCTCCAAGCGGTTGGCCACGTATCAGAACGGCAGCCCAACCTCGATCATCGGCCCACCGACATCCGGCGCCCGGGTTCTCCACGAGTTCTGGCGAGATGCGCTCGGCGGGGAATGGGTCTGCACCGGGGCCGGGACGCCGGGGACGTGGCTTCAGATCCGGCCGGCGGCGGTGACGGCGGCCCCCTCCAGCGGTACGGTCCCGACAGGGTACTGGATTTGGAATGTCACCACCGGCCACATCAACCGGCACGCAGGTGGGTACGTGTGGGAGGTGCCGGAGGCCTAGCCCGCATTTCTCACGGAAATGCGGGTTCCCTGCAAGACCGCCCCGCAAATCCATCTCATCTGGAAGCCCCCCGGGACCGAGTCGTCAACAGGCTGCCGGTCTCCGCTAGCCCGACTTTCCGACTTATGACGAGGGTTTTGTGGTA
The DNA here is from genome assembly GCA_015075445.1 of Verrucomicrobiales bacterium. GTDB lineage: Bacteria > Verrucomicrobiota > Verrucomicrobiia > Limisphaerales > J093 > DSVZ01. Next base: position 43,418 of record JABTUJ010000024.1, on the reverse strand, counting down.
AGTGGTTAGGGGCATGGGGGTTGCAGCTCTTAGTCACTATCCCCTAAAATGATATGTGCATTCTGGAGAAATACCACTGTAAAACATGGTGTATTTGGTTGACAATCGCATTTACTATGCCCTAAATGCCAGCCGTGCAGCGGCTGGAAGCCAAGCGCGTTAACGGCCACACCTATTACTACCTCTCCGACTGGGGTTGGCGCGAGGGCAAGTGCCGACGCCTCGCCCAGCAGTACCTGGGCAAACTGGAAGATTTCAGTGCCCGTCTCACCGGCGCCGGACCCGCCCCCGCCTACGCCGAGGTCTTCGAACTGGGCCGGCCGCTGGCCTTGTGGCGGGCCGTGCAGCGCGCCGAGTTGATCCCCCTGGCCGACCAGCTATGCCCCAAGCGCCACCAGGGGCTGAGCGCGGGCACTTACCTGGCGCTGGCCGCCCTCAACCGCGCGGTGCACCCGGTCAGCAAGCGCGGGTTCTGGGACTGGGTGGCCCAGACGGTGTTGGGCGTTGTCGCTCACGGGAAGTTGACCGGGTCTGCTCACGGGAAGTTGACCACCTGACGGCGAGGGGCTTGCCTTTCCAGGGAGGGGGCGGGACTGGGGCGTAAGAAAAACCCCTTGCCCTACCTCGACAGCGCGGGGCCGTTTCCGTAAGACAAGGGGCGCTTAAACTTCGTCGGTGTCCATAGCCAGAACCTGGGTTTTTGGCAATCCAGATCGCGGCGCGTTTTCGGTTCGCCGAAGATTGGTATCGAGCCGCTCCGCTGGTCGGCTTGGTGCTCGCGTACTACGCGGTGCTGCGATCGGTGCTGCGGGCCCAGCCTGAGTTGCGCCGGTGCCGGGTCCGCTGTCGGCACTGCGGGATTTTCTTTCTGACCCACCCGCGCAACGCGGGGCGGCAGGATTTGCGTTGTCCTTTCGGTTGTCGGCAGGCGCATCGCCGGCAGCAGGGCAATCAACGGACCGCGGCCTATTACCGGGAGGAGGCGGGCCGGGACAAGAAGCGGAACCTCAACGCCAAGCGCCGCAAGACGCCCGCGAGCCGCCCGGCAGCGCCCCTGCCGGCGCCGGGCCCCTCGGCGGCCTCCGCGCCGCCGGCCGACGGACTGCCCGCCGCCTGGCCGCGGACGATGCTGCCGTATCTGCAGATGGTGAGCGGTCTGATTGAGGGCCGTCCGGTGAGTCGGGAGGAGGTGGTGGCGATGCTGCGGCGGGCCCTGAGACAACACCGCATGGTCCGCACGCGCCGCAGAGACCACACTGTGGCCTGGCTGCATGCAGAACCTCCCTGAACCCGTGCCCAGCGGGGTCACCGACCTCGAACGGGCGGCTTTGGACCTGCGTTACGAGGGCTATCGGCTGCGCCAACCACGCCGCGAGGCCGCGCTCTTGGCGGCGATCGCGCGGGAAGGCATCCGGGAGCCCTTGGTGGGCGTCCTGCGCGACACGACCCCGATCCTGCTCGACGGCTTCCAACGCGCGCGCTGCGCCCGCACGCTCCACCTGCACCGGGTGCCCTTTGCGTCGTGGGGCACTGACGAGGTCAGCGGCATCCTCCAACTGCTGCGCGCCGAACGCCAACACACCCTCAAGCTCTTGGAACAGGCGCGCTTTGTGGATGAGCTGCACGCCCAGCGCGGCCTCTCTGCCGCCGACATCGCCCGGGAACTGGGGCGCAGCCCGGCCTGGGTCACCGTGCGCCTGGGCCTGCTGCGCGAACTCAGTCCGCTGGTGCGCGAGGCCCTCTTCGCCGGCGCCTTCCCGGTCTACGCCTACCTCTACACCTTGCGCCCCTTTAGGCGTCTAAAGGGCGTCGGCGCCGCCGACCTGGACCAGTTCGTCGGGGCCCTCCGCGCTCAGCGCTTGAGCGTGCGTCAGATCGAAGGCCTGGCGCACGGCTTCTTCCGCGGGCCTCCGTCCTTCCGGCAGGAACTGCTCGCGGGCCACCTGACTCTGGCCCTGCGGCACCTGGAGGCAGCCCCGCAAGACCCGGACAGTGGCAGCGACTTCGAACGCGTCTTTCTCCACGACCTGGAGCAGACCCAGAAGGCGATGCTCCGGGTGATCGGCAAGAGTGAGGACCCCCAACTGCAGAGCGCCGCCTTCCGCGCCCAAGCCAATCTGCTCACCGCCACGCTCCTGCACCAAACCGCCGCCTTCCTGCGCACGCTGCGCCAACTCCATGATCGCACCGGACAAACGTAAAGCCCTCTTCCTGCTCCATGAGCAGGGCCTGGCCATCCGCCAGATCGCCCGCCAACTGGCCCTCAGCCGTCAGGCCGTGCGTCGGGCCATCGCGCAACAAGGACAGTCGCCGCCCCGCGCCTTCGTCCCGCCGCTGGACCCCGAACTGGTGCGGAGCCTCTACACCCAATGCGACGGTTACGTGCAGCGCGTCTGGGAGAAGCTCCGCGAGGAGCACGCGGTGGAGGTCAAGTACTCGACCCTCACGCGTTGGCTGCGGCAGTGGGGGATCGGCTCGCCCCCGGCCCCCCGCTGCCAACGGGTGCCCGATGAGCCCGGGGCCGAGATGCAGCACGACACCAGCCCCTTCACCATCCGCTTGGGCGGCGTGCTCACCCGGCTCCAGGCCAGCCTGCTCTACCTGCGCTACTGCAAGCGTCGTTACCTCCAGTTCTACCGCGTCTTCGACCGCTTTCGGATGAAGTGCTTTCTGCACCGGGCCCTGGTGCACTGGGGTTGCGCGCCCCCCCTCTGTGTCATCGACAACACCAATCTGGCCCGCCTGCGCGGTCTGGGCTCCCAGGCGGTGATGGTGCCCGAGATGGAGGCCTTCGCCAAAACCTACGGCTTCCGCTTCCTCTGCCACGCCCGCGGGCACAGCGATCGCAAGGCCGGCGAGGAACGCAGCTTCTGGACCGTCGAGACCAACTTCCTGCCCGGCCGCACCTTCGCCGACTCCGCGGACTTGAACCGCCAGGCGCTGGACTGGTCGACGGTGCGGATGGAGCAACGGCCCCAGGGCAAGGCCGGCCTCATTCCCGCCCAGGCCTTCGAACACGAGCAGCCCTTCCTCCAACCCCTGCCCCCCTACCTGCCCGCGCCCTACCAGATCCTGGAGCGCAGCGTCGACGAGTACGGCTATGTCGCCATCGACGCCAATTACTACTGGGTGCCGGGCACCGGGCGCGGTCGCCTCACCGTGTTGCGCTACGAAGACCATCTCCAGATTTACGTGGCCGGTCAGGTCGCCATCGCCTATCCCCTGGCCCCCGAGGACGTCCGCAACCAGCAGATCGCTCCGCCTGATCAACCCGCCGCTCACACCCATCCGCGTCATCGTCCCCGGCCCAGCGAGGAGGAGGAAAAGCGCCTGCGCGCCCTGGCCCCCCAGCGTCAGCGCCTATGTCGACTTCCTCCTGGCCACCCCGGGACACCTGCGGCACCAGACCCTGCGCCGGCTCTGGGCCTTGAGCCAACGCCTGAGCTCGGAGCTCTTCGTTCGTTGCGTCGCGCGCGCCCATCGCTATCGCCTCCACGACCTCAAGATCCTCGAACGCATCGCCCACCTCTATTTGCAGGAAACTCCCGGTCCACTCCCTGGGCCGACCCTCGACGAATCCTTCCGCGACCGGCCGGCCTATCAGGAGGGCGCGCTGACCGAAACCCCCAACCTGAGCGCCTACGATGAATGACGAACTCCAAGCCAAACTGCGCGCCTTGCGCCTGCCCCGCTTGGCCGAGCATTGGGACGACGACCTCCAAGCGGCCGCCCGCCAGCGGATGTCGCACGCCACCTTGCTCACCCACGTCGTGGACGAAGAGTACCGCCTCAAGGGCGACCGCTCCCGCCAAGAGCGGCTGCGGCGCGCGCGTCTGCCCGAGCCCTGGACAATGGAAACCTTCCCCTTCGACCGCCAACCCAAGCTCAACCGCAAAGCCATCTTCGCCCTCTACGACACCCTGGACTTCCTCACCAAGGCCCAGAACATCGTTTGGCTGGGCCGCACCGGCTGTGGCAAGACCGGCCTGGCCTCCAGCTTCCTGGTCGGGGCCATCCAGCGCGGGGCCAGCGGCCGGTATGTCCTCTTCGCCGACCTGGTCGCCGAGCTCTACCAAGCCGTCGCCCTCCACGCCCAGGAGCAGGTGCTCAAGAAATACCAGCGTTGGGACCTGCTCCTGATCGACGAAATCGGGTACGTGGAGGTCGAACCCGCGCAGGTGGGCCTCTTCTTCACCCTGATGCAGCAGCGCCACCGCCAGAAGTCCACCCTCCTGACCTCCAACCTGGGCTTCAGCGAATGGAGCTCCTTCCTCAAAAACGATCACCTCACCGCCGCCCTGATCGACCGGCTTACCGAAGCCAGCCACGTCTTCAACATGAAGGAGTGCGTGAGCTTGCGCGGCAAACTCTCCGCCGACGCGTGAGCGCTCGGACCCCCAGCAGACCGGCATGGCAGGAGCGGGCCGATCGGCTGCGGGCCGTGCCGCTGACCGTGGTGCTGGACCGCTCGGGCGCGGTGCTCGACCGGGCCGATCCCCACAAGTGGCACACCGCCCAGGGCGTCCTCTCGGTCACCGGTGCCCAGTTCATGAACTGGCATCGGGGCCGCGGGGGCGGCGGGGCCATCGATTTGGTCATGCACCTCCACGGTGTCGGCTTCGGCCAAGCCCTGGAGTGGTTGGAAGCGCACGGCGCGACGAGCCCGATCCCGCCGGGGGTGAGCCCTCAGCCCAGACCGCCGCTGCGGCTGCCGGAGCCGACGCCCGAACACCTCGCTCACGTCCGGCGTTACCTGCTCGAGCAACGGCGACTGCCTCCCGCCTTGCTCGACCCCTTGATCGCCACCGGTCATCTCTACGCCGATGCGCGCGCCAACGCCGTCTTCCTCCTGCGCGGGCCCGAGGGGCAACCGGTCGGCGCCGAACTGCGGGGCACCGGACCGGTCCCTTGGCGCGGCATGGCCCCGGGTTCCCGCAAGGACCGCGGCTGCTTCGCCGTCCCGACGACCCCGCGCGCGGTGAGCATCCTGTGCGAATCGGCCATTGACGCCCTCAGTTGCCACGTCCTGCACCCCGACGCTCGGTGCCTCTCGACCGCCGGCGCCCGGCCTGATCCAGCCTGGCTGGCCAACCTGCTCGCCCAAGGGGGCACCGTGTGCTGCGGCTTTGACCTCGACCCCACCGGCGAAGCCATGGCTCAGGCCATGATCGCTCGGCATCCCCTCATCCAGCGCCTGCGCCCCTCCCGCAAGGACTGGAACGAGGTCCTGCGGACCGGCGTCTGAGCCCCGTCACCTCCCCCGGTCCGCGGACGCTCCCCACGGGGAGTCGCGCCGCCGCTTCCTCTCCGGAATCCCTCCCCGGAATCCCTACTCGGAACCACCCCTGCTCGGAATCCCCGAAAGCCCCTCCCTGGAAAGAGGAACTGACTCCTCCCTGTTCCCGTCAGGTGGTCAACTTCCCGTGAGCAGACCCGGTCAACTTCCCGTGAGCGGCGTCGTGTTGGGGCGCGTGGTGCCTGAGCTCGGTGCCGAGGCCCTCAGCAGCCAGCGCTTCTGGGATCACTTGGAACGTTGGGAACCGGAGACAATGCAGGCGCTCTGGAAGGGGCTCCTGGAACGAGCCGTCCGGCGAGAGGGGATCGACCTGTCCCGGCTCTGCTACGACGGCACCAATTTCTACACCTTCATCGACACGTTCAACGTGCAGAATCACCTGGCCCAGCGGGGCAAGAACAAGCAAGGCCGGGCCAACCTGCGGCAGGTCAGCTACGCCCTGGTGTGTGCCGCCCACGGACAGTGGCCGCTGTACTACGAGGTGTACGAGGGCAATCGCAATGACAGCCGGCAGTTTGGGGAGATGCTCGGACGGTTTGCCGCCTTCTATGCGGGGCTGGCTCCAGCTGGAGCGCCGCGGCCTCAAACCACCCTGGTGTTTGACAAGGGGAACAATTCGGCCGCGAACTTCGCGCAGATCGATACGCTGGGCTTGGGCTATGTGGGGGCGGTGAAACTGGGGGAGGTGGCCGAGTGGGCGGCGGTGTCCAATACGGGAGACCCCCGGTGGCAAGCCTGCCCGGGGCTGGAAGGACCAAGGCCTTCCGCATCGAGGCGGAGGTCTACGGGCGCCAACGAACCCTGGTGGTGAGCTGGCATCAAGGCTCTTCGAGGCGCAGTGGGCCACGGTGCAGAGCGAGCTGGCGCGGGCGTTGGGCAAGCTGGGGAGTTGCAGCAAAGCCTGCAACGGCGGCAGCAGGGCGAGGTCAAAGGGGGCAAGGCGCCGACGGTGGAGTCGGTGCAGAAGCAGTGCCGCGAGATTCTGCGCCGGGAGCACTTGAGTCAGGTGGTGGCGAGCGAGGTGCACGCGCGCGACTCGGGCGTGCCTGGCTTGACTACCGGGTGCAACCCGAGGCGTTGGAGCGACTGGGGGATACGGTGCTGGGCAAGAACGTGCTGGTGACCAGCCACGGGGGCTGGACGGACGCGCAGGTCATCGAGGCCTACCGCAGCCAGTTCCTGATCGAGGCGATCTTCCAGCAGATGAAGGACCGGGACGTGGGTTGTTGGTGGCCGATGTTCCACTGGACCGACCGGATGATCCAAGTGCACGGGTTGTACTGCACGATCGCGTTGCTGCTGCGGGCGATGGTGACTCGGCAGGCGCGGGAAGGAGGCGTGGAACTGCCCCTGACTCGGCTCTGGGCGGAGTTGGAGCAGGTGCAAGAGGTGGTCAACGTGTACGCGGGGCGCGCCGGTAGGAAGCCGCCGGTGCAGCAGCGGGTCTTGAGCAAGCTGACGGCACTGCAGGAGCGTTTGGTGGAAGTGCTCGAGCTGCGCGGCGAGCAGCCGCCCGTTTAGGGGATAGGGACGCTTTTCACAAGCTGCCTATTGGCAGCCACCTGCGAGGCACCCTTGAACTAAGTCGGAAAGTCGGGCTAGGGCCGCAACGCTCAACGGGAGTCCGATAGAACGGGGCGGGCTTGCCATATCCGGGACTTCTCCGGTAGCAATCCCGGTTAACGACTTGGAAAGACGACAGGCAGCGGCTGCTGGTATAGCGTGAAGGTCTGCGAAGCGGCATGCGGTCCCCTGCTGCGGCAGGGCCGGTTGGGATTCAGTGCGTTGGTTTAATGGAAGGCATGCAGGACACTGAAACCATGCTGGCATCCGCACTCTGCACTTGCATTTCAGGGGGGATTCTGCACCGTCAGCAACAATCACATTGTGGACCAACAAGGAGGTCGGATGAACGTCCCGAATTCACCCCGGAAGACCGGGAAACCGGTTCTTGCTTCAATCCTCATCATCGGGGTTGGCGTCGGCGCCGAGTGCCGTGCGCGGCGCGGATTACTGGCTGGCACCGCCCGACGCCGGGCCAACGGGAGCACCTGCGGACCAGAACTCATGGAACCAGCCCCTGCCGTGGACGACCAGCGACGTGCAGATCATCATCCGGGACAACCCCAAGGTGCCCTCTGACACGAACGTGGTGATCCACCTGCGCACCGCCGGCCTGACCAACGTCTACCTGATGGACCAGCTCACTCTCCCGGTGGGCGATTACACGGCGCGGAGCCTTGTTCTCCAGGCGGCGGACCCGCCCGAACGGCCCGTGCTCCGCTATGCGCTCCCCGCCCCTGGCACCGGACTGTTCCGCGGACCGGGCTGGCAGTCCACGCTGCTGGACTTGTCTCAGACCCTGGCCCGCTTCGAGGCCCGCAATCTGATCCTGGATGCGAACTGGCCGGCGTGGGCGACCACCAACACCTGCGCGAACTCGGCTTACGTGCTGGGCTTTGCGCTCCGTGGCCTCTCCGTGCGGGCCCTGGCCGGACTGATCCAGAACGTGCACATTCTCAACTGCGGAGCCAACGGGATCGTGCCCCTCCCCCGCTATTACGCAGTCCAGCGGGAGTGTTTCCCGCTTTCGGTAGAGGTGCCGAGCTTCAACTTCGGGCCCAACGCCCAACCGGTGTGGATCATCGAGGACTGCGAGATCAGCGACTTCCATTCCGTACGCGGCGGGTATGCTTCGGCGATCCTCGTCAGAACCCCGAGCCCGACCAATACCTTCCTTCCCGGTCCCGGCACCTACTACGGCAACCGCGTTGCCGAGGTGCGCCGCTGTCAGGTGAGGGGCGCGGGCAACGACATTGCGCTGGCGACGGCGAACTCGGCCGGGATCTCCTTCTACGACAATGTGGTGGTGGGGACCGCCCTGGGGATGAACAACGACACCGCGCGCGAGGATGCTCCGCTGCGGAACGTGGACCTGACCAACAACATCTTCCTGGACGTGAACCTGCTCGCCAACATCGGGGTGCCCAGCCGCGGGGCGGATGCCAGCGGGAACTATCTCTTCACCAACATCACCGTGTCCGCCAACACCGTGCGGCTGCGCTCGGTCCCGTGGCGGCAGGACTACGGCAGTTACGAATGGCGGGCCACGGCGGTGGGCAGCTACACGAACTGGCTGCCGGTGAGTGACCCCAGCCTGCCAGTCGGGCGGCTGGTTCCCAGCTACGCCGCGGGGCTTCTGGTGGGCGCAGCCGATCGGATCTGGTTTGAGAACAACCGGTTCACCACCTGGCCGGTGACCCAGTTCTACGAACCGGCCCCCGCCCAGACCAACCTGGCGGTGTGGCGTCCGCTGCACCGGCCCTTGTACCATCCGGTCACCGGGCAGGCGTGCTTTCACGGGCCGCACCTGTACTCGGCAACCAACCTCTTGGCCCTCTGGAGCATGGATTCGGACAACTACACCCTGCTGCTGGGGCTCGCGACCAACGCGGTGGCGGCGCGCCCTCCGCTGCCCACGGGATTCGTACCGGCGGGGCGGCTGGGACGAGTCGAACCGGTATACTCGGCTGGAAGCCTGGTGGGCGCCTTCGAGCTGCAGGTTGCCCAGCCGGTGATCAACGGAAACCAGGTGGAGATCCGGGCGCGCTACGTCCTGCACCGCACGCCCATACCCGCGGTCATTTCGGAGTCGCCTCCGGCGGTCCGGCTCTCGGTCCGGGGTGGTCCGAATGCTGGTCAAAGTGCCATCGGAACCTGGACGGGTGCCCCCACAAACCGGGTGGCCGTCTTCACCTACACCAGCGTGGCGGGCGCCGGCTCTGACGAGGTGGTGGTGTACCGGGGGGAGGGTGCGTTCAACCCAGACACGGCGACGTGGGCGAGCGTCGAGGTGCTGTGGGGAACCACCGTGCGTTTCGAGCGGACCGCGGACGTGGCCGACGACCGCCGCCGCTATCCGGGCCTGCTGCGCCTCAGCCGCAGTGGGCCGACGACCAGCCCGTTGAACGTCGTGATCGAGGCGGTCACTACGGGGGTCACGCGGCCCGCAAGCCCAGCCCCGGCCTCGAACTACGACTACGACATCCACACCAACCACTGGACTTCCACCAACGCCTGGTATTACTTGCCTCCCAGCTCGCCCGGGCGGTGGACCCTCGGGATTCCGGCGGGCCGGAGCGAAGTGACCGCGCGCATCAAACCGACGGCGGGTTTGGCCAACCAGGATTGGGCCGAGCACGAGGCGGCGTACTTCCGGGTGGTTCCCAGCGGCTACGCTGAGGGGGCACCCGCACCCTGGACGACGCGGGGGCCGGGCAGGGAGGTGGCCGTGGCGTTGTGGGATGGACCGCTGTACCGGCTCTACAGCTTCTTCGACAATCTGTCCTTTGACTGCAGTACCAATTACCTGGCATCCGCCGCGCCGGAGCTTGAGGCCGTGGCGGGGGAGGGGGATTTCCCCGGCGCCGACGAGGAGGCGCTGGGCTCGGAGTTCCAGGCAGACTTCGGGGAGGAGCAGGAGGCGCCGCTGGACCCGTCCACTGCCGTGTGTTTGTGGACGCGGACCGGCACCCGGCTCACCCTGACGGCCGACGAAGCCGCGTTCGTGCCCCCGGAAACCCGGCTGGACGTTGAGGAGGTGGATCTGACTCCGCCGGAGCTCGAGTGGCCGGAAGAAGAGCCCGCCGGAGTGATCAGCAGCGACATCTGCTATCTGAGCTCGACCGGCGATGCGGCCTATGCCCTCAACGCTGCCGGCATGAATCAGAATCTCCGCATCGGTGGCTACGCGTACTACGACAACCCGACCTATCCGCAGTTGCCCCAGCCCTACTTCTACCTCGGCGGCGCCTGGCCCTGGCCGAATTGGGGTCCGATGATCCCCTTCGGTGATGTCTGGTCCGGCTCGGTGGTCTACGGGGTGGATGACGATGGCGGATTGGCGGGCGTCGCTTCCGGTCGCGCCTGCTACTTGCCGCCCGGAGGTGGGCTGACCCTCCTGCCCAGCCTTACCAGCAATCGGCCGGGAGGTGCACAAGACATTGGTTCCCTGGGGGACTACATCGTGGGGTACTCACAGCAGTTCATGGGAGCCTATGTGAGTCGCCCCACCCGGTGGACCGGGGCGGGCAGCAACTGGACCGCGTTGGACGTGGGCGACTTCGAGACGAATCAGCCCGGCTCCGCTCATGCAGTGAACAACGGGGGTACGACCGTGGGACGGACGCGGGTCACGGTCAACGGCGCGGCGGCGTGGCGGGCGTTTCGGACCAACGGGGTGCTCACGCCCCAATACCGGGCGGCAAGCGAGTTGGTGCTGCCGCCCGCCACACATGGGGTGACGCTCTTCAACAACACCGCCAACGGGGTCGACGAGGTGGGCCACACCGTGGGCTCAACCGACGCGGAGATCTACCGCACGGGGAGTTGGGTGCGGGAGATCCGAGCGGCGGTCTGGTGGGCCGGAGAGAACACGCCCACGGTCCTGGGAACGATCATGCCCGAGGGCTGGAGCTGGAACAACCCGCCCGGCCGCAGCGAGGCCCTGGCCGTGAGCACGGTCGGCACCCAGACCATCATGGTGGGGACCGGATGGACCACCCCGACGGGCTACCTGCGGGCGTGGGTGCTCACAGCAGAGAAGACTCTCGGGCAACCGACTACCTTTGGTTCCATGATCAACCTCAACGACTCACACTTAGTCTGGGTTCCCAGCGGCTGGGTGACGGTGACGGCGGAGGACGTGAATGCTCAGGGGTGGATCGTGGGCACGGCCACCGCCTCGGGTGTGACGCGGGGCTACGTGCTCATGCCGCAGCCGACGGTGATCCCGTAAGCGAACGATGGAGGAGGACACGATGAAGCCGTACTGGATTCCGGGAGCGTGGCGCTGGGCAGCCGGCCTGCTCGGGGCGAGCGTCCTGTTGTCTGCCGCGGAGCGTCCGTGTGCCCCTGTGCCGCAGGAGATTGTGGTGTCTTGGCTGGTAGACCCGGCTGGGACGTGCGGGGTGACGAACTTCTCGGCGGAGCCCGTAGATCTCGATGGGGATGGCGTGGCGGACTTCCGTCACGAGCGACTGCGCGCCGAGCATCACTGGCGTGCGCGGCAAGGACAGGGTAACGCCTATTACTACCAGGACGACGAGATTGAGGCGTACTACCCGGAGGCGCATGTGGAGATGTATGTGCGGGTGTGGAGCTCGGAGGACGTGGTGTTGCAGGACTGCAAGCTGGCGGCCGGGGAGATGATCGAGCCGGAGCCGCCCCGGAGCCCGCGACCGTACTGGACCTGGAGCCTCCCGCCGCGGGTGCGCCCCGCCTTCGAGGCTCACGGGGTGGGCATTGTCGGTCGCCGCTTCGAGCGGGGGGGGGGTGATGACTGGATCTCCGGGGGAAGCGCTCTGGGGTTCCTGGCTCCCACCAACTGGTACACTCACACCCAGGAAGGACTCTTTGGCATTCGGCTGGAACGTGCCGGGGGCTGGCATCTGGGGTGGCTGCACCTGCGCTGGACCTGGGAGTGGGAGTGGGATCCGCCCCGGGGCCGGCTTGAGTTTCTCGGTGCCGCCGTCCATCCCGAGCCGGGGAAGGCGATTGGGGCGGGGGAGCCGGCGCGGCCGGAGCTGGCGGTGCGGCTGGAGGGGGAGGAGGTGGTGGTGAGCTGGGGGGCGGTGTGGGAGGGGTACACGCTGGAGCGCAGTCCGGCCTTGCGTCCACCCGCGTGGAAAGCGGTGCCGGACGTGAGCGCCAATGCCATCCGCCTCCCCCGCAATGACGCTCCAGCCTTCTTCCGGCTGCGGCGCTAGACCGGTAGAAGCACAAATCCGTGGCGAGCCGGATGCGGGTCCCTCCTCAACGGCAGGCCCGCCACCCTGGTCAACAGTCCGGGGCGCGCGGTCGAGTTCCATAGGGAAGAATGAGATCGAACTCTTCTGGGCTTCGTTGCCGGACGGGGGCTGTGAAGACTCCCGGGAGGGGAGGCAACCCTGGAAACCTGCTCCTCGCGCCGAGCCCCCTGCGAGGCGGCGCCGGAAGCCCCCGGTGGCGGCGTTCTACTCCTCCCGTCGGCCCCTGGGCTTCTCAGACCGTTCTCGCCGCCGCCCTGAACCCGCCTTCGTCCGGCGGTCTCCGGGCGCCAAAATGTTTGGCATTTGTTTGGCAATGCACCAGAGATGGTCAGAGATCGTCAGGGTGCGTCACAACGAGCAAGCGGGATGCCAACTTCCGGGAAAGCTCCTGAAGGCCAGCGGGATAAGTCCTTGATGATCAACGGCGGTTGGTTGCGGGGGGTGGATTTGAACCACCGACCTTCAGGTTATAAGGCGGACTGTCTAAGGTTCATGTCTATCGGTGCCGGTGCGGAGCGTTGGGGGGACGGTATGCTGTCGGGAGGGGGCGGTGGCGAGGAACTCACCAGGCGCCATCCTGGCCGGATACCTGGTTTGCCGGGGCACCATTGGCGCTGGGAAGCGGCGGGCAGGCGGGGCCTGCTCTTGGGGGGCGGTGATCCCAGCGGAAAAAGCCGTTGGCACGGCGGATGCTGAGCAGGTACCATGTAATAGAGCACCGGCATGGCCATGCGGCTGATGAGCAGCGACGCGACCTCGTCGGCCATGAAGGACGTTGGCTGCGAATTTGAAGCGTCGGACTGCGTCGCCTGCTCCGATGTCGGTGCCTCCGGTTCCTTCTCTCTTGAGGAATAGGAACTTGAGGCATTCACAAATTTCCGCGCGTCCAGTTTGCGCAGCGCCTTGTTCATTCTGAGGATCGCATACACCGGGCTTTCGATCACGCCGGCCACGTCGCCGATGACGTACGTCACCGGCATGAGGTTCTTGTGATAGATGCTCTTGTCGGTGAGCGTGTGCTCGACGGTCACCAGTTCGCGCAACGGCACCAGCGGCGGCGCGGCGGCGCCGCCCGGCTCGGGCAGGGCGTTGGCGTCGCCGGAGCGGACGCGCAGCGCCAGCAAATCCTCCGGGCGCGAACGCAGCGGGCGCGGCAGTTCGAGCACCAGCGCCACGTCCTCTTTTTCGCGCGGTTGGTGGACGAGGTCCACCGGCAGGCCGCCCACGGCCAAGCGCAACGTCTGGGCGATGGTCTCGGCGCTGATGCCATGCAACGCGGCCTTTCTGGCCCCCCTCGGTGCCGTCCGGGATTTCCGGACGCAATGGGGTCAAACATTGACATTTGACATTCAATCAGCCCCAGAACGCCTGCGACCGTTCGGTGGAAAATGTCAAATGTCAATGTTTGACCCCATTGCGTCTGGTCCGCGGTCGAGAAACCTGCGGTGACTGAGCCGCCGGAGGTTATCGAAGCGCCGGCAGAAGTCGTGATCGCGCGATCCGGACAAGGGGTGGAGCCGCAGGATCAGAACCGCTGGAATTGTCGGCCCGTCGATGAACCGGCATTGACAATGGCCGGCCCGATGGCCTTATGGGCCGGTTTCGCGTCCGGCCGCGGGCAGGAGCGCGGACGCGGGACGCTGCCGCGGGTTTGGCGGTGACGCGAGAGGAACGGTGACATGGACCTGGCATTGAGTGGCAAAGTGGCGTTGGTGACGGGGGGCTCGCGCGGCCTGGGCGAAGCCGTCTGCCGCGAACTGGCGGCGGAAGGCGCGCGGGTGATCGTGAATTACCGTCGCCAGCGGGAGCAGGCGGAGCGGGTGGTCTCGACGATTGCCGAGGCGGGTCGGGGCGAGGCGCGGGCCATGCCGGCAGACGTGGCGCGCGGGGCGGATGTGGCCTGGCTTTTTGACGCGGTCGAAGCGGTGTGGGGGAGGGTGGACATCCTGGTCAACAGCGCGGGGATCTGGCCGACCGCGCTGGTCAAGGATCTGAGCGAGGAGGTCTGGGATCAGACCCTGGCGGTCAATCTGAAGGGCGTATTCCTCACCTGCCGGGAAGCGGTCCGGCGCTGGCTGGCGGCGAGCCGGGGCGGGCGGATCGTGAACGTGGCGTCGCCGGCGGCGTTCCTGGGCGCAACCACCGGGCATGCCGACTACGCGGCCGCCAAGGGCGGAGTGGTCAGTTTCACGGTGTCTTTGGCGCGCGAGGTGGCCCGGCACGGTATCTACGTCAATGCGGTGGCGCCGGGCATGATGGAGACGGACATGGCCCGCGAGGCGCTCGTGGCGAATCGGGACTATTACCTGAGCCGGATTCCGCTGGGGCGGATTGGCGATCCGCGCGAGGTGGCGCGGATGATCGTGTTCCTGGCGTCGGAGCGGGCCAGCTACACGACGGGGGCCACGTTCGACGCCTCGGGTGGCATGCTGATGCGCTGAGGCGGCCCCGGGAAAGGGACGGAGAAGCCGGCGTTTGAAAGCGAGAAAGCAAACGATGGGAGGACGATTCACAGAAGGCAACGGAGGTAACGAAGGGTTGGGTGATGCTTCGCTTCCTTCGTTGGCTTCTGTGCAGTTCATCGACAGGCAGAGGAGCATGGAGGACTTAACGAGATGTTGACGACTTTGGAGCAGATACTCGCGCCGGCCCGGGCGCAGCGCTACGCGGTGCCGGCCTTTGATTGCGTCGAGGACGTGATGGTGCGCGCCATTCTCGAGACGGCCGAGTCGCTGCGTTCGCCGGTGATCCTGATGGGCTTGCCGTCGGATCTCGAGGGGAACGGGATGGCGTACCTGGCGGGGTTGGCAGGTGCCGTGGCGACGCGGCACGCGATTCCCATCACGCTGCATCTGGACCACACGAACGACCTCGACTGCGTGCGGGCGGCGATCGACCTGGGCTTCACGTCGGTGATGGTGGACGGGTCGTGTCTGCCGTTCGCGCAGAACGTGGCGCTGACGCGGGCGGCGGTGGAGCTGGCGCATCCGCACGGGGTGAGTGTGGAAGGCGAGCTGGGGCACGTGGGGGGCATGGATCTCGAGGCGCGGGCATGCGCGGAATCGGTGCTGACCGAGCCGGCCGAGGTGCGGCGGTTTGTGGAGGAGACCGAGGTGGACGCACTGGCGGTGTCGATCGGGACGGCGCATGGGGTGTACCGTTCGTTGCCGAACCTGGCAATCGGTCGATTGGCCGAGCTGGAGGCGGCCAGTCCGGTCCCGCTGGTGCTGCATGGCGGGTCGGGAACCCCGGAGGCGCAACTTCGGGCGGCGATCGCCCACGGGATCTGCAAGGTGAATTACTACGCGGATTGTCGGATCGCGATGGCGCGGGGGTTGCGGCAGACGGCGCAGGCCTTGACGCGGGAGGATCCCTTGCCGCGCGAGCTCTTCGGCGAGATCCGGCAGGGGGTGTGCGGGTTTGTGGCGGACCGGATTAGGGCGCTGGGTTCGGAGGGGAAGGCGGGGGGGGGAGGTGCAGGCAGGATGCCCGCACCACAGGGGGACGTGGGGGGCGCGGCATGAAGCTGTTGGCGATCAGCGACGCGTACATCCCGCGCGCGGTGATGGGGCGGGGGCTGGCGAGCCTGAAGGCCCTGGGGATCGAGGTGGAGGTGCGCCCGTGGGAACACGCCTCGTTGGTGGATGCAGCAGGCGAACCTGGCGATCGAGCAGGGGGCCGTCGGCGGTGCCACTGGACGAAGCCCCATGGCCGGGGCGGAGGACGTGGCGATCGTGGTGGTGCAATTCGCGCCGGTGGCGGAGCGTTTCTCGAGCGTCTGCCGCCCTGCAGGTGATCGGCGTGTTGCGGGGCGGTGGGAGAACATCGCGGTGGCGGCGGCGCAGCGGGGCGTGGGGTGATCAACACGCCAGGTCGGAACGCGGGCGGTGGCCGAGTGCACGGTGGGCTGATGTTGGCGGAGATTCGCAACCCTGGCACGGGCGCACGCGTCGTTGAAGGCCGGTGACTGGCGGCGGAATTTCGAACAGCAGGCCATCCCGGAGCTGCGCGGCAAGACGGTCGGCCTGATCGGTTACGGGCGGTGGGACGGTTGGTGGCGCATTACCTCGAGGCGTTGGCAGTCGCGTGGTCGTGTACGATCCCCTATCTCAAGCCGACCCGGCACCCGCGGAACGAGTCGATCTGAGAACGCTGCTCGAGACGTCGGACATCGTGTCACTGCACGCGCGGTTGACGCCGGAGAACCACGGCTTGATCGGGGCCGCGGAGCTGGCGCGGATGAAGCCGTCGGCCATCCTCGTGAACACGGCGCGGAGCGGGCTCGTGGTGGAGGCGGCGCTGGTGGAGGCATTACGACGCCGCACGATCCTGGGGGCGGCGCTGGACGTGTTCGACATTGAACCCCTCCGGCCGGGTCACCCGTTTCTCGAGCTGGACAATGTGACGCTCACGCCGCATCTGGCGGGCAGTTCGATCGACGCCTTCCACGGGAGCCCGGAGCTGATGGCCGGGCACCTGGAGAACCTGCTTGCGGGGCGAGGGCTGGTGCCGATCGTCAACGGGGTTCAACCGCGACTTTCGTTTCGAGGAGACGCCAGACGCGCAGGGCTTCGGTGACGCTCCAGGCCTGGGCGTCGCAACCCCGCTGGGCGTGCGGCGCGTCGCCGTCCACGAGCTCGGGCAAATGTCCGTGGCAACCGTCAGCGAGGAGCTGGTCGATGCTGCCCAGGTAGGCGCGAGCGGCGGCGACGGCGGCGGGGGCGAAGTCCCAGGCGCGGGCGAGGGCTTCGCAGAACTGCGGGAAAGGCCAGGTCCAGCCGGTACCGTTGTGGTAGGCCGGCTTGCGGCGGGTGTCCTCATCGCCGGTGTACTGTCCCCAGTAAGGGTGGGTGGGGTCGTTCAGGAGCCGGCCGTGGGCGCCGTGGATAGGCAAGGGCGGGGAGACGGGCAGGGGGGCGAGTGAACGGAGGGCGCCGGGCACGACGAGCCAGCACTGGGCAGCCGCGACGGTCCGGCGGGCGGGTTCGCCCTGGACCAGACCGAGGCTGATGGGGAACAGGGCGTTGCTGCGGAGGGCGTCCTGGGCGAGGGCGGCGGCGGCGGGTTGACCGGGTCGGGCGAGGAGCACGTCGGCGTACCAGCCGCGGTGTTCCAGCCAGAAATACTTCTGGAGGCTGGCCTCGGCCTGGGCGGCCAGTTCCTGCCACGGGGCGGAGACGGCGGGTAAGCCGAGGCGTTCGAGTTGGCGGAGGAGCCGGATCCAGAGGGCCTGGATCTCAACGGGGTAACCTTCGCGGGGCGTGCCGGCGGGGTGGTTGGTGTCCATCCAGGTGAAATGGCTCGGGCTGAACACGAGCGCCGAGGTCGGGTCCATGCGAATGCCGTTCGGGGCACCCCGGATGAAGCCGGCGGCGATGGACTGGAGCACGTCGGCCAGCGAGCGGCCACGCGGGTCCACGGTGGTCTGCTGGAGGAGGTGGCCGGGCTGGCCTTGTTCGGGCGCGGCGGCGAGGGCAGCCCATTCCTCGCAGACCACGCCGAACCAGAGCGGCGCGTCGCTGGTCTCGCGGTTGGAGGCGTCCTCTCCGCGCAGCGAGTTGGGAAGCGTGCCAGCCTGTTCGAAGCGGCCGAAGGTCTGCAGGATCTCGCGGACTTGTTCCACCCAACCGGCGGCCAGGAGACCGCGCGCGACGATGAGGGTATCCCGTCCCCAATCGAGAAACCACGGATAGCCCGCGATGACTGTCTTGAGGTTGTCGCGACGAACGAGGAAGGCCGTGGCGGCGCGGGCCAAGGTCTCCGCCAGGTCCAGCGCTCCCGGAGCAGCCGCTTGTTCCTCTTGGGCCTGCTCAGGGGCCCCGGATCGACCGGGTTGGATGCCCCTTCTGCATTCTGCATTCTTCCTTCTTCCTTCCAGTCCAGGGAGCGGCTGGGAGGGGTTCAGGGCGGCGGCGAGTTGGTCGGGGGTGGGGTCGTCCTTCTCGGCGGTGAGCACGAGCTCGAGGGTGGTGTCCCGGGGCAGCGGCAGTTCAAACCAGCCCGGGCTGAAGGCGTCGCCGCTGGCCTCCATGCCGCGGCTGGCCTCGACGGGATGGGCGATCGGATCGCACCACTCGGGCTGCGGATGGTAGAGGCCGGTGGTGGTCCAGACGCGGAGGTGGCGGTCCTGGGCCGGGGTGAAGCGGAAGCCGGGGCGATCGGGGAGGGGTTGGGTGTGGGTGGCGAAGTGATGCTCGGCGCCGCCGTTGCGTTTGGTTTCCTGATGATAGCCGCGGTCTTCGAGGTCGACGCGGACGGTGAGGCGAACGTCGGCTTCGTCCGGCAAGTTCCGGCTCTGGCTGGGGGGAGCTGCGGGCCGGTGAAAGCGAAGGACGGTGGTGTTGGCGTCTGCCACCATGGCGGCTGTGACGTGGATTTCGGCGCCCCGTCCGTCGCCGGCGCTGGCCACAAAAACCCAAACCGCGGGTGGTCCGGCCTGGAAGCGGGTCAGGTTGGCGGCATCGAGCGGGGAGAGGAAACCGTCCGCGTTGATCCACAGCCGGGCGCGTTTGGCGAAGACGTGGCGGTCCACAGGAACGGACGGGTGGAGGTTGGCGCCCAGCAGACAGTCGTACTTGGACCGGATCGAACCGAAGTCGACGCCGAGGCGGGCCATGCCACCGCGGCCGTTGGTGAGAAGCACGAGACTCGTGGGGGCGGGGAGGGGACCGGGGGATCGTGCAGGCTGGAAGCCCGCACCACAGGACAAGGGCTGGATGGCAGGCTGGAAGCCCGCACCACAGGACAAGGGCTGGATGGCAGGCTGGAAGCCCGCACCACCAGAGGAGAGCGAGTGTGCCGGCGGGGAATCTGGCCAGCCGAACGGCGTGGGGGCGAGGAACCGGAGTGAGCCGCGCACGTGTCGGTCGCCCTCGCCGTACCGTTCCAGGGTGAGCTCGGCATCGCCCGGGCAGGGTGGCGGGGCGAACGCAGCGACGTGACCGCCGGCGACCGCGGTGGACTCCGCCCGCAGCGGTCGGGTGTCGCCGGCGAGGCAAAGGACGGCGCGGAACGGAGTGGCGTCGCGGACGAGGAGCCAATGATCCGGCGGCACCGGCAGTTGACGTGAGCGGTCGCTGCTCTGCCAGGTCACGACCCGCGGGTATTGGCCGTGCGCGGCCTGGAGGCGCACAGGCACGGCGGCCGGTTCGAGGTCGGGCTCATGACGCCCCCTTTCGCAGAGCTTCCCCGCGCGGAGGCGCACAGGCACGGCGGCCGGTTCGAGGTCGGGGGGGAGTTCGGCGATGGCGCTGAGGAGGGAGGCGGGGTCGCGTTCGGCTTGATCGGCGAGGGTGGCGAGGTCCACGCGGCCGAGTTGTTCGAGGGGGAGATGCTGGCTCAGGGCCTGCAGCGCGAAGGCTTCGAGGGCGCGTCGGCGCCGGTAGGTCGGGCCGTCCGGGCCGGCGGGCTGGAGGGTAGTGGCGAGGCAATAACTGGCGGCGGGACGCAGCTTGAAGGTGAGGTGGCCGTTGGCGGCGCGGGTGCGTGGGGGCGGCGACTGGTCGAGGAGATCCACGGGCGGGGGCTCGTGGTCGGGTTCAAGGTGCAGGCCGGCCTGCTGGAGCGGGGCCGGGTCGAGCGACACACTGCGGGTGTGGTCGGGATCGGTGTTGACCAGCACGAGCACGGCGTCCTGGCCCTCGGCGGACTGGCGGAGCAGGGCATAGACAAAGGAGTCGGGAGCGCTCAGGCGGGTGAGGCGGGCGCCGTCATGGAAGCAGGGGTGATTGGCCAGCAGGCGGTTGAGGTCGCCCAGTTCCCGGAGCAGGTGGGGCTGATGACCCCAGGCGAGGCCGCGGCTCGAGTGGACGTTGACGCGCTCGGGGGCGAGCCACTCGACACCATTGGTGAAGCCGAACGCGCCGGAAACGCTGGTGAGGGCGCAGAGGCGGTTCCGGAGGAGCGACCAGGTGCGGCCGCGTTCGGCCAACCGGGGGTTGTCGTGGGTCTCGCTGTAGTGGGCGTAGAGGCCGCGTTGGGTGCTCTGGGCGAGGGCGTAGTCGAGGTACCAGCGGACCTGGGCGCCGGTGTAGTTCTGGAAGAGCTCGGAGTAGGCCCATTGCATGCCGCCTTCGGTGAGCAGTTCCTCCGTGGCTTCCCAGGCGCCGCCGAGGCCTTCGAGGAGGAAGACGGTATCCGGGAACTCCTGGCGGACACGGGCGACCACGTACTGCCAGACGGGGACGGGGACCTTGTAGCCGGCGTCGCAACGGAAGCCATCGACGCCGCGGCGGCACCATTCGACGAAGACCTCTCCCCACGTGCGGCGCAGGGCCGCGTGGCGGTGGTCCAGTTCGACGAGGTCTTCCCAGACCGTGCCCCACGCGCCGGGGCTGACGAACTCACCGTTTTCGCGGCGGAACCATTCGGGGTGGGTTTCGAGGAGGGTGGATCCCCAGCCGGTGTGGTTGACGGCCATGTCGAGGAAGAGGCGGCCGCCGCGGGCGTGGACGCCGTAGGCCAGTTCGCGGAACTGGTCCACGCCGGTGGTGCGTTTATCGAACTCGACGAGGGCGGGGTCGATGGCGAGCAGGTCCTGGCCCGCGTAGGGGCTGCCGAAACGCCCGAACCGGGCATAGGTGGTGGGCGTGGGGTTGACCGGCAGGAGGTGGAGGATGCGACAGCCGAGGGTGTCGAAGATGTGCGGCAACTCGCGGCCGAGGTCGCGCAGCTTGCCGGACGGGGGAATGGCGGTGAAGCCCTCGCGATCCAGTTCGCGCAGGGGGCGATCCCACGGGGAGGGCGTGGTCTGGCGGGCGGTCTTGCTGGGACCGAACATGCGGGGGAAGGCGCAGTAGATGGTGTTGGCCGTGCGGCACCAGGCGGGCTGGACGTTGACGCCGAAGTCGGGGCCGTCCGGCCAGTGTTGCCAGCCGCGCTCGTCCAGGGCGTAGGCCTTGGCCTTGAAAAAGCCCACCTCGGCGAGGGGCAGCTCCAGCGTCCAGGCGTCGCCGACGCGCTGCATGGGGATGTCGCGCCAGGAGCTGAGGGGGGCGGGCCGACGGCTTTCGACGGCGGTGATGAGTTCGGCGCGGAGGGTGGCGGCCCGGCCGAGGTTGGTGCGGAGGCGCGCCCGCCAGCCGGGAGGCGGCGGTTGGCCGTGGTGGAGGTGGAACGTGAGGCGGTCGCCCACAAAGCGCACCTGCCGCTCGCCAGGCGCGGGGGTCTGGGTCAATCGGGCTTGCATCGCGTGCGGCGCGAGTGTCGGGCAGGCGGCGGCGCGACGCAAGGGGCGCGCGCATGGCGGCCGGAGGAGTTCACGTCGTGCGGGCGGTGGGGATGCGGGCCGGGATCGCGGGTGGGTCGGGCGCGGCCCTTCGCGCCCTTTCGCACTTTGCCCTTTGCAGCCCCCCGGCGCGGGGTATGCTCTCGTGACGCACCGAACGGCGGCAGGGCCGCCGGGGGTGAAGCGATGGACGCGGCATACATACGGAACTTCAGCATCATTGCTCACATCGACCACGGGAAGACGACGCTTTCCGACCGGTTGTTGCATCGGACGGGCACGATCTCCGACCGCGACATGCAGGCGCAGTTGCTGGACTCGATGGATCTGGAGCGGGAGCGCGGCATCACGATCAAGGCGCACCCCGTGACCATGCATTACCGGGCCAAGAACGGGGAGACGTACGAGTTGAACCTGATCGACACGCCCGGCCACGTGGACTTCTCCTATGAGGTGTCCCGCAGCCTCAGCGCGTGCGAAGGAGCGCTGCTGATTGTGGATGCGGCCCAGGGGGTGGAGGCGCAGACGGTGGCCAACGTCCACCTGGCGATGAAGCAGAACCTGACGATCATCCCGGTCATCAACAAGATCGATCTGCCGCACGCCGACGTGGCCCTGGCCCGGAGCCAACTCGAGGACATCCTCGCCATTCCCGCGGACACGGCCATCCCGGCCAGCGCCAAGGAAGGCATCGGCATCGATGAGATCCTCGAGGCGATCATCGAGCGGATCCCGCCCCCCAAACCCTCTGGCGCGGTGTCGCTGCAGGCCTTGTGCTTTGATTCCTACTTCGACACGTACAAGGGCGTGGTGACCCACATCCGCGTGTTCAACGGCGAGATCAAGCCCGGGATCCAGGTCAAACTGCTGCAGACCGGTCGGAGCTACGAGGTCAAGGAAGTGGGCAGCTTCAATCCCAAGCCCTACGAGCGGCCGCGGCTCGAGGCGGGGGAGACGGGCTATGTGACGGCCAACATCAAGACCCCGAAAGAGGTCAAGATGGGCGACACGTTCACGGACGCCAAGCACCCGGCGCCGGCCCTGCCCGGGTTTCAGGAAGTCCACCCGATGGTGTTCAGCGGGATTTATCCGATCAACACGGGGGACTACGAACACCTGAAGACGAACCTGGCCAAGCTGCAACTGAACGACTCCGCGTTCGTGTACCAGGCCGAGAGTTCGGTGGCGCTGGGGTTCGGTTTTCGCTGTGGGTTTCTTGGCCTGCTCCACCTCGAGATTGTCCAGGAAAGGCTGCGCCGGCATTACGGCATGGACATCATCGCCACCTACCCGAGCGTGGTGTATCGCGTCACCCTGAACGACGGGACGCTCAAGGAGGTGGACAATCCGACGTTCCTGCCTGAGGTCACCTTCATCCGCCAGATCGAAGAGCCCACCGTGCGGACGTTCATCATCTGCCCGAACGAATACATCGGGGACATGATGGCGTTGATTTCGGAGAAGCGCGGGCAGATCGAGCAGACCGAGACGCTCGATGCGCGCCGGGTGATGCTCACGTCGCTCCTGCCGCTGAACGAGATTCTGATCGACTTCCACGACCGCATCAAGAGCCTGACGCGCGGTTACGGCTCGATGGACTACGAGCATGCCGGGTATCAGGTATCCGACATGGTCAAGCTGGAGATGCTGGTGAACGGCGAGCCGGTGGACGCCTTTTCGTGCATCGTCCACCGGGAGAAGGCCGAGGGACGCGGCCGGGCACTGGCCGCCAAGCTGAAGGAAGTGATCCCCCGGCAGCAGTTCGCCATTGCCATCCAGGGGGCCATTGGCGGCAAGATCGTGGCGCGCGAAACGGTGAGTGCGTTCCGCAAGGACGTCACCGCGAAGTGCTACGGCGGGGACATCACCCGCAAGCGCAAGCTGCTCGAGAAGCAAAAGGAAGGAAAGAAGCGCATGAAGTCCATCGGCTCCGTCAACATCCCCCAGGAGGCCTTCATCGAGGTGCTCAAGGCCTGAGCGATCCGGCAGCCGACACACCCTCCCCGCTTCGGTCATGAACTGGCGATGGTTTATCTCCCGCACGGCGCGCCGGGCGGCCGAACTGCGCAAGCAGGTGTGGTTCATCCTGAGCTCGCAGCGCGACCTGCTGCCGGAGCGGGCCCGGGAGGAGGTGCAGGCGGCGCTGGGGCGGTTTGATGAAGCGCTGGCGGCTGCCCGGGGAGGGCGGTCGGCGGTCCAGGAGGCGATGGCGGCGCTGGAGCGGAGTGGTTCGCAGTGGCTGCAGCCCTATCCCAACGCCGGGACGCGCGAGAACATCAAGGAGTTTCTGGTCAGCGGCGTGCTCATCCTGAGCCTGTTCAGCTTCTTCATCCAGCCGATGAAGATCCCGTCCGGCTCGGCCCAGCCGACGCTGTACGGCAACGTGGTCACGGATGTGACGGGCGAGCCAGAAGCCACGTTTCCCGGGCGGCTGGGACGGTTTATCGACTGGTTCCGGGGCATCGATTACCACCGCTGGGTGGCCGGCGATGACGGCGTGCTCGCGGTCGGGCCGGTCGTGACGTCGTTGGGGTTCGTGAAGACCCAGCGCTTCGGCGTGGGCAATGACACCTACACGTTCTTCTGGCCGCCGGACAACCTGCCCCAGCACGTCCAGGCGAAGGCGGGTCAGCGGTACCGGAAAGGGGACACCGTGTTCCGGCTGCGAATCTCGAGCGGCGACCGGTTGTTTGTGGACCGGATGACCTACAACTTCCGGCGTCCGGAGCGCGGAGAGACGATCGTGTTTCACACGGTCGGGATTGATCCCAAGCTCCGGGTGTTTCGAGGCCCGGCGGTGCTGGTGCCGGACACGCACTACATCAAGCGCCTGGTCGCCATGGGCGGCGAGCGCGTCCGCATCGGGGACGACCGCCACCTGGTCATCGACGGGAAACGGCTGGACCGGACCAGCCCGGGCTTCGAGCGGGTTTTTGATTTCGAGGGGCCGCCGCGGGACAGCGTGTATTCCGGTTACGTCAACAACCGCGTGGCGCTCGAGGCGGTGGGGCGGGGGTTTGCGCCGCTGTTTCCGGACGGCCAGGCGGAGTTTGTGGTGCGGCCGGACCATTACCTGGTGTTTGGCGACAACACGATGAACAGTTGGGACGGGCGGGGCTGGGGCGATTTCCCGCGCGAACATGTGGTGGGCAAGGCCCGCTTTGTCTTCTGGCCATTCACCAGCCGTTGGGGCCTTATCGCCCGGTGAAAGGCCTCCGGTTCGCGGCGCGCTGGTTCAGTTCGCGCACGTATCGCAGCGCGCTGGACGAGTACCGGCGCACGCGCACCCAATTGCGTCGCCAGGGGGACCGGATCACGGAGGAGGGGCGGGCGGCGATCGCCGAAGGGCTGCGGCACCTGCGCGAATCCCTGGCCAACGCCGAGCCCCCGTTTGTGGTCCGCGACCGGCGCGACGCGCTGCGCACGACCGCCTATCAATCGCTCGAGGACCCGCGCCGGAACCGGATGAAGGACGGCACCGAGATGATCCTCACGGCCGTGGTGGTGGTGCTGGCGTTGCGGACCTTTTTTGCGCAGCCCATGGAGGTGCCCACCTCCTCGATGCAGCCCACGCTGTGGGGTGTAACCATCGAGAATCTGCTGCGGGATCCGGACCGGGAGATTCCCGCGACCGGACGGCGGTGGTTGGAGCGGGTCTGGTGGGGGCGCACCTATTATCACATTGTAGCCAAGGCGCCCGGCCGGTTGACGGCCGCCGAGCCGCCGCGGCCGCTGCGGCGCTGGCTGAGCTTTCTGCCCACGCTCCGCGAGCAGCGCTTTCAGATCGGCGAGGTCTGGTATTCGGTGACCCTCCCGCGGCTGGAGCTGCCGAACCCGTTCGGGCTGCCGCCCGAGTATCTCTTCGTTTTTCATGCCGGGGTGGATCCCGATCGCGTCTACCAGGCGGGCGAGGACATCGCGAAACTGGCGGTGACCACGGGGGACCATCTGTTGATTGACCGCTTCACGATCAACTTCCGGCGGTTGCGCCGCGGGGAGATCATCGTGTTTCGCGCCTACGACATCCCGAAGCTGCGCGAGGCGGCGCATTACCTCAAGCGGCTGGTCGCCTTTGGCGGCGAGACGGTGCAGATCGGCGATGACCGGCATCTGCGGATTGACGGGGTGCGGCTGGACCAGACGACGCCGTATTTCAGTGATCTGTATGATTTCCGTGGACCGCCGGTGGACGGGGCCTACTCAGGGCACCTGCACGACGGCCATGCACGCTGGTTGCGGATGAAACCCAAGTTCCTGGCGCCGTTGTTTCCCGACGGCCAGGCGGAGCATCGGGTGGCGCCGGACCAGGTGTTTGTGTTGGGCGACAACTCGGTGGCGAGCCATGACAGCCGGCGGTTCGGGGACCTGCCGGAGACGGCGATCGTGGGACGGTTGCTGGGGGTGTACTGGCCGTTCAGTCCGCGCTTCGGGTTCAGCGTGCATTGAGGATTCGCGGCGCGGTTTGCTTCCTCAGCCTGCTTCCCCAGTTGCCGTGGAGGGATTGGTTCGCTAACTTCCTGGCCGCTTTATGACGCTGACAGAAAAGATCCTGGCGCGTGCGGCAGGCAAGGCCCGGGTGCAGGCAGGGGAGAACGTCTGGGTGAACGCCGACGTGCTGATGACCCATGACGTGTGCGGGCCGGGCACGATCGGTGTGTTCAAGCGCGAGTTTGGCGCCAATGCCAAGGTCTGGGATCGCACCCGGGTGGTCATCATTCCGGACCATTACATCTTCACGGCCGACTCGAACTCGAACCGCAACGTGAACGTCCTGCGCGATTTTGTCCGCGAGCAGGGCATCGAGTATTTCTACGACGTCATCGAGGACCCGAACGGGTCCTGGAAGTTCGACCCGGCCCGGGGCCAGCTCGCCCGTCAGTACGGCTCGCATTACGCCGGGGTCTGCCATAGCGCGTTGCCGCAGAAGGGTCATACCCGGCCGGGCGAAGTGCTGTTCGGCACGGACTCGCATACCTGCACGGCGGGGGCGTTCAACGAGTTCGCGACGGGCATTGGCAACACCGACGCCGGGTTCGTGCTCGGCACGGGCAAACTGCTGTTGAAGGTTCCCGAGACGATGCATTTCCGTCTCGAGGGACGCCTGCAGCCCGGGGTGATGGCCAAGGACATCATCCTGCACATTATCGGCGAGATCGGTTTCGACGGCGCGACCTATCGTGCGATGCAGTTCGACGGATCGGGGGTGGCGGGCTTGTCCATGGACGATCGGATGACCATCGCGAACATGGCCATCGAGGCCGGGGGCAAGAACGGGATCTTCCCGTTCGACGCCCGCACGGCGGAGTACGTGGACAACCGCACCCGGCTCAACGGGACCAAGCAGCGGTACGATCCGGTCGAGGCCGACGCGGACCAGCGTTTTGTTTATGAGTTGGTGGTGGATCTCGACCGGCTCGAGCCCACCGTGGCCTGCCATCCCGATCCCGGCCAGCGCAACCAGGCCAGGGAACTCGAAGGTCTGAAGCTCGACCGCGCCTACATCGGCTCGTGCACGGGAGGCAAGACCAGCGATTTTGTCGAGTTCGCCCGCATCGTGCGGGGTCGGCAAGTGGCCATTGACACCTTTGGCGTGCCGGCGACGCCGGAGATTGTGCACGACCTACAGACGACGCGTTGGGGCGGGCAGACGATCTGGGAGATTCTGCGGGCGTCGGGAGTGCAGATGACCGAGAACGCCGGGTGCGCGGCGTGCCTGGGGGGTCCGGTGGACACCTTCGGCCGGATGAACACGCCTCTGAAGTGCATCAGTGCCACGAACCGGAACTTCCCGGGCCGCATGGGGCACAAGGAATCGCAGGTGTTTCTGGCCTCGCCCGCCACGGTCGCGGCCAGCGCGCTGACCGGGAAGATCACGGATCCCCGCGCGTTCCTCTGAGGGGCTACCGGCCTTCCATCATGCCGGCAGGAAGGCCGGACTCCCAACTGCGGGGCGCGTTCCACGGCCGTTCGGACAGGTTCTCGGAATCTTCCGTGGAGGCGCAGCCGGGGAGCAGGAGGCAGGCGCAAGCCGCGAGGAGGAGCAGCGGCCCGGGAGGAAGGACGCCGCGGGGAAGGTGAAGGAGGGCGGACAGGGTGGCTCGCATGCGGCTCGCTACTTGAGCACCTCGTCGCCCACTTCGACGTCGGTCTGTTTCCATTCGGGGAGGACGTTCGCGACGCTCTGGGTTTCCTCGACGCGCGAGAGGCGGACCTTGGCGACCAGTTTGCCGTCGCGGTTGACGAGCATTTCGCCTCGCTCGACGGCGCCGTCGTTGCTGCCGAGGTCGACGATCACGAAATCCCACTGGGGATCGACGGCGAGCACCTTGCCCTTGCGGGTGAGGTTCATATCCGGCGGCCGGTCGGACTCGCCTTCGTAAACGTTCAACCGGTTCTGCGTCTGCGTGAGTTTGGTGAGCAGCACGCGGTTTTCCTCGGTCATGCCGGCGATGGCGAGGTTGGCTTTCACGAGTTCCGCCAGGCGCTCGCGGACAGTCTCCACGGGAATGCCCAAGGCCCGCCAGGCGGCGAGGCTGCGCTGGGTTTCGGTGAGGTCACGACGCGCCTCGTCCCGCTCGGCCTCGCGTTGGTTGGCGCGGGCTTCCTGGGTGTTGGCACGGGCAGTCTGGGTCTCGAGGCGGTCCTTGGTGTCGACCAGTTCGCGATCCAGGCGGTCGGCACGGTCGTTGGCTTCCTTGGCCTCGGTTTGAGCTTTGGCCCGGGCTTCCTCGGACTGGGCGAGGTTGTTCTGAGTCATGCTCAGTTCACTCTGCAGGTTGACGATCTTGGGGCCCACCTGCAGGTGGCTGATCAAGAACGTGGCGATGCCGGCCACGATGGCGACGACGAGACTGATTCGCAGGAGCATGGCTCTAAATCGTTTGTGTGTCCGAACCGAGCGGAAGCTTATTGAGCCGCCGGGGAGTGTCAACGCCCCTTTGCCGGCGACTGTTCCGCCGCGCCGGGCCCGCCATTGTGGTGGCAAGGCACGGGTCGGCTCTTGGCCAGTGGCCGTGAGCTCACCCCGGACTACTAAGCACAACCTGTTCCAGCCTGCCGGTGTGTGGAGGTGCCGCGGGGCAGGGGCGACGACGCTTCGCCTCCTCACGTCGGCGCCTACAGAGGACACGGCGCCTACGGAGGACAAGGCGCCTGCAGGGGAGAGGGCGCTTGCGGAGGAAGTTGGCGCGGAGGCGGCGGATGAATAACTTAGGGGGTGCCGGGGTCAATCCGGCTGAGTGTCGATTAGCCGGGCTGTGCGGCATGAACAAGCAAGCTGGTTGGCCCGCTGACGCACTTTGATACTCAATCGGTCGTGAATTTGGTCCAATCGCTTTTTGCCGTGAAAACCTTGATGCTTCGCGTATCCGGCTGGGTCCTGGCGACCGGTCTTGGCGTGGCGCTGGTCGGCTGCCGGTCGGACGCCACCGGGAATACCGTCGTGGTGCCCCCGCCAGCTCCGGCGCCCTCGGTGACCCCGGCTCCGGCTCCGGCTCCGGTTCCGGTAACGGCCAGCGCGCCCGTGGGCGTGCCACCCGCAGCGACGGCACCGCCTCCCGCCGTGGCGGAGTTGCCGTTGCCAGACCTTTCCACCAACGCGCCCATCGCGCGCGTGGAGGCGCAGCCCCCCGATCTGTCCCCGGCGGTACATGAGGTGGTGGACATGGCCCTGGCGCAGGTGGGCGAGACCGTGTTGCTCGAGTTCGTGCGACAGAGCGTGGCTCCGTTCGAACTCGGCGCTGAGGATCTGGTTTACCTCAAGGACATCGGGGTTCCGGACACGGTGGTGACCGCCATGCTGCAGCGGACCAGCGAACTGCGCGAGCAAGCCGTGCTGGCCGCCCCGGTGACCGAGATGGCGGAAGCCGCGGTCGCGGCACCGGAACCCGCCGCGGCCTCCGCCAGCGCGTCGGTGTACGCCACGCCGGTGACGACCGCCGCTCCGGCCGCGCCTCCCGCCGAACCGGCGCCGGGTTCCCCTCCGCCGGTGACGAGCAACTACTATTACTCCTCGCTGGCCCCCTATGGTTCGTGGCTGTACATCGAGCCCTACGGGTGGTGCTGGCAGCCCACGGTGGCGGTGACGGTGGTGGATTGGCGGCCCTACGGTCATGGCGGGCGCTGGCTTTACACGACCGGTGGTTGGTACTGGCAATCGCATTATTCCTGGGGTTGGGCGCCCTTCCACTACGGCAACTGGTATATCCATCCGGGCTGCGGCTGGGTCTGGGTGCCGGGCTCGGTCTGGGCACCGGCGTGGGTGACCTGGCGGTACACCGATGCGTATTGCGGGTGGGCGCCTCTCCCGCCGGGTTGCGGTTGGACGACCGGGATCGGCCTCACGTACTGGGGGCGAGGTGTCTCGGTGGGGTTCAGCTTCGGCCTGAGCTCCTCGTGGTACACGTTCGTGGGCTGGAATGACTGCTGGCGGCCCTATCCGTACCGTTACCGCGTGCCGCACCACCACCACACGGTTGTCTACAACCAGTCCACCGTGATCAACAACTACTACGTCGACAACAGCAAGAACATGGTGGTCAACCACGGGGTGCCCACCCGCGACATCCCGGCGAGTGCCCGTCGCGACCTGCGCCGGCTCGACATCAAGGACGTCCCGGCCGGACGTTCCGCCCCGGTGCGGCCCGAGCAGACGAGTCTGGATGGTCGCCAGGTCGCCGCTTACCGGCCCGCGGTCCCGGCCGACCTCAAAGCCAGCTCGGCCCGTCCGAGCGAAGCGCCGTACCGCTCGGCCCCCGCGCGTGGCGAGTCGCCCGCCGTTGCGGGCACGCGCTTCGCACCCGAACGCACGTCCGTGGTTTCGCCCGCCCGCCGGCCAGCCTCGCCTGCGCCTGCCCCTGGCCCGGCCGCGCGCGCCGATGTGCCGCAACGCAGCGGGGTCGGGAGTGCCCCCATGTCCGCTGCGCCCACGCGTGGAAACATCGGCAGTTCCGTGCCCACCCGCACCGAGCCGTCGTCAGTCGCACCCGCCGTGCCGAACCGGAACGTCCCGAGCCGGACGGCCCCGGCGACGGCCGCGCCGCGCTCGACGGTGCCGACGGCTCCCTCACGAGTTGATCCGCCGACGCGCGGGCCGGCGCCGACCCCTTCCCGAGTTCAGCCCGTGCCGTCCGTGCAGCCAACGCCCAGCGCCCCCACGCGCAGTCCGGGGGTCTCGAGTCCCTCGCCGGCAGCACCGAGCCGGAGCCCGGGTTCTCCGGCCATGGCGCCGGGAACCCCCAGCCGGAACCCCGCCGTGTCAGGGGTCGCCCCTGGCGCGCCCACTCGTTCTGCGGTTCCGTCGATGGGGAACCCGAATTTCGCGCCGAACCGCGGCCCGGGGGTGGCGCCTGGCCCGATGCCCTCGCGTTCCTCAGCCGTTCCCATGGCGCCTCCGGCCCGCACGGTCACACCGACACCCGCCCCGGCACCCAGTCGCTCGGCCGTGCCCAGTGCGCCTCCCGCCTCGTTCGGCCGCCCGGCGGGTGCGCCCGCTTCTCCCGTGAGTCCTTCCATGAACCCGACGCCGCCCGCGCGCTCGGCGATGCCGAGTGCACCGCCGTCGGTCAGCAGCGGTCCGGGGGCAGGCTCCGGTCCGGCCACACCGTCAGCACCGTCGGGCGCGCCTCCGGGTCGCAGCCCGCAGCCACGGTGAGGCCGGCTCAGGCGAGGGAGGACAGCACCGCAGGTTTTTCAAAGAGTCATGAACCGCATGGCAGGCTGGGTGGTGGTACGTTGTTGTCTTCTTGGGGCCTTTGCCGGGCTTCCCGACAGGATCGTGTCCACCCGCGGGGCCGCGCCACCGGACGGGGGGGCGGGTTTTGCGCTGCCGGCCATGCAGTCCGCGGTCGCCAATGAACCCACGGTGGTCTTCTGGACCGGTTTCGACGCGGCGGAGGGCTACGACGTGGCGAAGCCGTTGCGAGGACAGCGAAGCTGGCAGGGGGAAGGCTCTGGCGGCAACGGCCTGGTCACCGATTTCTTCGAGGGTTGGGGGCAACAAGCGTTCATCGGCTACGCGCCGCCCGCCCCGAAAGACGATTTCCTGAGTGTCTGGCGGCCCTTGCAGGCCCCGCCGCCGAAGCCTGAGCAGCCCGTCTGGAAGTTCTCGGTCTGGATGCAGGTTGTGGACTCGACCAACGGCGAGTACGACGACTTCCGGTGGCGCGCCTTCAACTCAGACGGGCAACGGCTTTTCGCCCTGGACTTCCAGAACGCGACGCTGGACATCAACTACCTGCTCGACGACGAGGCCGGGTTCCGGCCCACCGGATTCACGTTTGATCCCGACGTCATTTATCTGCTCGAGATCTGGATGAACTTCGCGCGGAACAACTGGCAGGCCGTGCTGAACGGACAGGTCGTTGTGGATGCCCAGCCCATCACGACCGCGGGTGCGCGGTTGGATCTGGGGGATATCGATGCCTTTTGGGCGCTCCGCACCAAGGGTGCGCCCGGCGACAATTACCTGCTGTTCGATGAATACACGGTGACCATCGAACCGGCCGATCATATCCCGGTCACCCTCGAACTCCTGGGACTCAACAGCCGGAAGGAATTTGAACTGTACGTGCACGCCGAGCGCGACCGGCGCATGGCGTTGGAAGCCACGGTGAACCTGGTGGACTGGACCCCGCTGGCGACCAACCGGCTGAGCGAGGGCTACTGGTTCTTCACCGACACGAGTTCGGCTGGATCGCCGCTCCGGTTCTATCGAGCCCGCGAAGTGCTTCCTTGACGCGACACGACGGGGACGGAGGGGAGGAAACGGTGGTGGCCCGCGAAAGGCGCGAAGAGGCGCGAAAGGGAAGGACACGACGGGGACGGAGGGGAGGAAACGGTGGTGGCCCGCGAGAGGCGCGAAGCAACGCGACAGGGAAGGGGAGGGGCGGCGGCTTAGCCGGCGACGTTGACCCAGGCGCCGCGGCGATGGCTTTTCAGGATGGCCTCGCAAACCGCGACTTCGCGGTGCCCATCCTCCGCCGTGGCATACAGCGGCGACTTGGACACCCCATGGGCGATGTCCGCATAGACCGCGCGGAACAGCATCTTGAACGTGTCCGGGAAGCCTTCGACATGGCCGGCGGGGTAATCCATGAACCCGGCCGCGCCCCGGCCGAACGCGGGCGTGTTCCGCACCGCCACCTGGTTCGCGCCCTCCCGCTGACCGAAGCGCAGAATCTCCGGGTGCTCGGAATCCCAGGCCGCCGATTGCTTCGACCCGTAGAGCTCGAGGCGCAGGCAGTTCTTGCGACCTGCTGCCACCTGCGACACCGCCAGGCTCCCGCGCGTGCCGTTGGCAAACGCGAGAAGGACATGGGCGAAGTCTTCGGTCTCCACGCGGTACGAGGCGTAGCGCTGGCGTCGGTTTGCGCGACGGAAGGTCTGGGTCTCGCCGAGGGGGCGTCGACGGGTCTGGTGGTGGATGCCCAGGTCGGCCAGGACGGACCGGATGGGGGCACCCAGGATGAAGGAGACCGTGTCCATCCAATGCGTGCCAATGTCAGCGACCGCCCGGAGCCGTCCGCCTTCCTCCGGCAGGAGGCGCCAGTTGTAGTCGGTGTCGTGAAAAAGCCAGTCCTGGAAGTAGGACCCGTTGACATGCATGAGGTCGCCCAGCTCGCCCCGGGCCACCCGATGGCGCAACTCGAGCACCGCCGGGTAGAATCGGACGTTGTAGTTGACCGCGAAGACCGTGTCCGCCCGGCGCGCGACCCGGACGATGGCGGCGGTTTCGCGCGTGTTCAGCGCCAGGGGCTTTTCGCACACCACATGCCTCCCGGCCTCGAGGGCGGCCAGCGCCATGGACCGATGGAAGCGGTTCGGGGCGGTGATGTGGACGACCTCGACGTCCGGCGCGGTCACCAACTCGCGATAGTCGCTGAACGCCCGCGGGATGCCGAGCTGCCGGGCCACGGTCTGGGCGCGGTCGCCCACGTCGCAGAGCGCTGTGACCTCGACGCCGAGGCGGCGGAGGGCCTCGAGGTGGACCGGGCCGATGAAGCCGGTGCCGATGATGCCGGCCTTGTAGGGCTGGGTTGCCATGTTGTTGGGCGTGGTTCTACCGCGGCCGGACGGGATCGACAAGCTCACGCCGGTGGGCGCGGCTGATGAGAATCGGCTTGACCGAGCGGCCGGGTGTGCGGACATGCGTCTGTGCCGAATGTATCCATCGCTGGAAACCGCGCCGGGAGCTGTCCCCGCCGTCCCCGAGGCGTGCTGGGTGACCGTCTGCCGGGGTGGAGGCGGGCTGCCCCGTGGCTGGGGGTCTGGCTGGCGGTGGGGGCGGCGGCCGCGGCGGGAGTGCGCGATGTGCCCTTTCAACAGCCCGTTTCGGTGCGGTACGCGACCCACCCTGACCTGCTGAGTGCGGGGTGGAAGAAGCTGGTGGTCGATCGGGACGGGCGGGCCCATGTGTTGACCGACCGGGGGGTGGCGCGCGTCTTCGGCGACACGCTGGCGCTGGATCGGAGCTACCGGCCGCTGGCGGGACGTCCGGCCCGGGACCTCACGGTGGGGAACGGGGAGGTGTTCCAGTTGCTGGACGATGAGTTCCTGTCCAACGGGTTCGCCGGCCGCTATGTGGGGGCGTTGCCGCGGGGCGTGTTTCGGCGGTTGGCGGTGCGCGATGACTTCGGGACGTTGCTGGCGAGCCCGACCAACCTGGCGGTCTTCACCGTGAGCGGCCTGGCGGAGGTGCCGTTCCCGGTGCCGCGGGCGGACGAGAAGCTGTACGCGTGGCAGGGGCGGTTTTACGTGCTGGCGGCGGACCAGATCTTCCGGTTGGGATTGGCCGGCATGGAGCTGGTGCACCGGGGCGAACAGATCACCGCGCTGGCGTTTCGGGGGAGCGAGATCCTGGTGGGAACCCGACGCGGCTACTACGGGGTGAATGCCGAGACCGGACGGATCACCTTGCCCCTGCAGGAGCGGTTGCCGGTCGTGGAGATCACCTGTCTCGCACCGACGGTCACCGGGGTGTGGGGCGGGACGACGCGCGGGGTCTTCTTCCACGCGCCCAGCGGGGCCATGCGTTACTTCGCGTCGAAACGCTGGTTGCCCGACGACGACGTGGTGGATCTGGCGCCCGATGCCCGGGGTGATCTGTATGTGCTGACGCGCGGGGGACTGGCGAAGATCGAGTTCCTGACGGTGACGCTGGCGGAGAAGGCGGCGCATTTCGACCACAAGATCCGGGACCGCCACATCCGCTATGGCTTCTGCGCCGAACTGCGGCTGCGCACGCCCGGGGATCCCACGTCGGCCGAGATGATCGACACCGACAACGACGGCAGTTGGAGCAGCTATTACCTGGCGAGCCAGGTCTTCCGCTTTGCCGCCACGGGCGACGAGGCGGCGCGGCTCAACGCCTGGCAGACCTTCGAGGCCCTCGAGCGGCTCCAGGCCATCCACCCGATCGAGGGATTCCCGGCCCGCACCTTCGAGCGAACCGGATTCAAGGTGTCCGACCCCGATCGCTGGCGGGTGGCGCCGGACCCGCGCTGGGAGTGGAAGGGGCACACCAGCAGCGATGAGATCACCGCCCAGACCTTTGCCTACGCGGTCCTCTACGAGTTGGGCACGCGGACCCCCGCCGAGAAGGCGCGGCTCACCACGGCCTATGATCGCATCCTGACGCACCTGCTCCGGCACAACCTGTATCTGGTGGACGCGGACAACCAGCCCACGCTGTGGGGGCGCTGGAACCCGGAGTACGTGAACCGCTACCCGCCCACCATCGGCGACCGACGGCTCAACAGCGCGCAGATCATCGCCTTCCTCCAGTTCGGGCATCGGCTCACCGCCAAGCCGGTCTATCGGGACACGGCTTACGATCTTCTCCAGCACCAGGGCTACTTCACGAACATCACCAACAGCATGGCCAACCTCCGGGCCACCCCCGGGTTCACGTTTCGCGGCATCGACCTCGGCGACGAGTGGAATCACTCGGACGACCTGCTCGGGTTCATCAACGCCTGGACGTTGATCCGCTACGCCTTCACCGATGACCTGCGCCGCCATTTCGTGCTGGCCCTGGCAGACCATTGGAACCTGGAACGGGTGGAGCTCAATCCGCTCTGGAGCTTCCTGCTCGCCATGGCCGGGGCCACGCAGTTTGACGTCGAGGGAGCCCTCTGGACCCTGCGGCAGTACCCCCTGGACCTGGTCACCTGGACCGTCCAGAACTCGCATCGCCGCGACCTCACCCGTCTGCCGCCCAATTTCCGGAACCAGCCGACGCGCGAGCTCCTGCCCCCGGACGAGCGCCCGATCATGCGCTGGAACGGGAACCCGTTCACGCTGGATGGCGGCGACGGCGGGCAGACGGAGCTGGCCGGGGACGAGTTTCTGCTGCCGTACTGGCTGGGCCGCTACCTCAAGATCATCGAGTGAGGAGGACGGGGAGAACGCATGAACGCCGCTGTGATCGTCGCCGCCGGGCAGGGCAAACGCATGGGGCCCGGGGTGGACAAGCTGTTCCTCGAGGTGGCCGGGCGTCCCGTGATTGCGCACACGTGGGCGCGGTTCGACGCTGCCGCGTGCATTGACGAGATCGTCCTGGTGGTGCGGGCCGGGTTCGAGCCCGTCTTTGTCGAACTGGCAGCCCGCGAAGGATGGCGCAAGCCGTTCCGGTTGGTGCCCGGCGGCGCCGAACGGCAGGACTCGGTCTGGAATGGACTGGCGGCGTTGTCCGCGGAGAGCAGGCTCGTGGCGATCCAGGACGGCGCGCGGCCGTGCGTGAGCGAGGAGCTGATTGCGGCCACGCTGGCGGCGGCGGCCGAGACGGGTGCGGCGGTGGCGGCGCAGCGGGTGACCGATACCATCAAGGAGTCGGAGGATGGGATCCGGGTGAGCGGGCATCCGGACCGGAGCCGGCTTTGGGCGGTGCAGACACCGCAGACCTTTCGCATCGAGGTGATCCGGCGCGCGCTCGAGGCCGTGCGCCAGCAGGGGTTGCAGGTGACGGATGACACGGCGGCGTGTGCGCTGATCGGCCAGCCGGTGCGGCTGGTCGAAAGCCCCGAGCCGAATCCGAAGGTCACCACGCCGGCCGATCTCGAGGTGGTGGCGCTGCGCCTGCGGGCGGGCGCAGCAATTCTCGTTTTGGCAGGTGCGGGCTGAGACCGACGAGGCGCAGGCGCGAGTGGCGGAGATCTCCGGCGCCAGCCCCCGAACGATTTTTGCATTTTTTTGCGGAACTCGACGCGGATTCCATCGGCGGGGGCTCTGAATCGGCGGGGTGAAGGTCTGGGGAGTGGTCCCGCAGATTCAGAGCGACCGCAGATGGGGTAAGAGGGTGGGCTGGAGCGGGGACGGGTTCGACGGAGATTCCATCGGCGGGGGGTCTGAATCGGCGGGGTGAAGGTCTGGGTGTGCCTAAACCCGGCCAAACCTCTGCGTTCCCAGTCGTCCAAGCCACAATGGGAGTTGCTGGGGCGGGGCGGCGGGGTTCTTGCCAGGGGCGGAGCGGGTCGTTAGAGTGTGCGCGAATGGAAACCGCGAGGCGGCCGATGAAAAACCGGTGGTTGTATTCGACGGTGGTGTTGGCCCTGGGCGTGAACCTCTTCTTGGGCGCCCAGGTCTACGTGCGTTCGGCGGATGAGGCGGGCAAGAACGACGTGTACCGCAACCTGCGCCTCTTCACCCAGGTGCTCGAGCGAGTGCGGCAGGACTATGTGGATGGCGCTGACCTCAGCTACCAGGACCTGGTGTACGGCGCGCTCAAGGGGATGTTGAACACGCTGGATCCGCACAGCGAATTCCTGGACCCGCGGAAGTACGGGGATTTCAGGGACGACACCGAGGGCGCGTACGGCGGCGTGGGGCTTCAGATCAACGTGGTGGGCGACTTCCTGACGGTGATCGGTGTGATGGACGATTCGCCCTCGTCGCGGGTCGGCATCCGGTCGGGTCAGCGCATCGTCCGGATCAACGACCGTGACGCGGCGGGGATGGCGGCGGCGGACGCCGTGGTGCTGCTCCGGGGAGTGCCGGGAACCGAGGTGCGCATGACGGTGGAGCAGCCGGACAACGGCGCCCGGCAGGAGCACACCCTGAAGCGGGAGATCATCAAGATCGAGACGGTCACGGATGCGCGGGGCGGCCGCGATTTCAAGCTGGGCGAGGACCGGATCGGGTACGTGCGGCTGGCGCAGTTTGGCGAGCGGACCGCGGGGGAGTTGGAGACGGCCATCCAGCGGCTCGAGGCCCAGGGCATGGTGGGGCTGGTGGTGGACCTGCGCAACAACCCGGGCGGACTGCTCGATCAGGCGGCCAAGGTCTGCAGCCTGTTTCTGCCGCCGAGGACCCTGGTCGTGACCACCGAGGGCCGCGACCCCTCGGAGCGGCGGGAGTTCCGCGTGCCCACACGGGGTTCGCACTACGAGTTTCCGCTGGCCATTCTGGTGAATGAGGGCAGCGCCAGCGCGTCGGAGATTGTCGCCGGCTGCATGCAGGACTTGAAGCGGGCGGTGGTGGTCGGCGAGCGGACCTTCGGGAAGGGCTCGGTGCAAAGCGTGATCGAGATCCAGGACGGAGCGGCGTTGCGGCTCACCACGGCGAAGTACTACACGCCCAGCCACAAGGTGATCCATGAGCAGGGGATCACGCCGGACATCCTGGCTTCACTCACGCCCGAAGAGGAGCGCGCCATCGACCTGCAGCGCTCGCCCGGCATGCTGGCAACCTTGACTCCGACGGAACGGGAAGAGGTGCTCGCGGTGCGGGACGAACCGCTCGAGCGGGCGCGCGATCTGCTCAAGGGCATGGCGCTCTTCGCGCAGCGGAACGGCAAGCTGGCGAAAGCCTCCAAGGTCCCGAGCCTGCCGCGGAACTAGCCCTCTCCTTCCGATGAGCCAGTCCGATCAGGATCGCGCGCTGTGACGGTCCTCGCCCTCGAGACTTCGTGCGACGAGACGGCTTGCGCGGTGGTGCGGGACGGGGTGGTGCGGGCGCATCACGTGGCGTCGCAGGTGGACCTCCACGCCGCGTACGGGGGGGTGGTACCGGAGCTGGCGACCCGCGAGCATCTGCGGCACTGGCAGCCGCTGTGCCGGCGGACCCTGGCCGAGGCGAAGGTCGGCGTGGAGGCATTGACGGCCGTGGCGGCCACGCAGGGGCCGGGGTTGCCCAACGCGCTGCTGGTGGGGCTGAAGGCGGCGCAGGGATTGGCCTACGCGCTGGATCGGCCTTTCATCGGCGTCCATCACCACGAGGCACACCTGTATTCGCCGTGGATCGGGGGCGACCCGCTGCGGGCGGCCTTCGATCAGTTCGAACCGAACGTGTCGCTGATCGTCAGCGGGGGGCACACGATGCTGGTGTTCGTCGAGGGGGAGCTGCGGCATCGGGTGCTGGGCTCGACGCTGGATGACGCGGCAGGCGAGTGCTTTGACAAGGCGGCCAAGCTGCTCGGCCTGCCCTACCCGGGCGGGCCGGTGCTGGACGCCTGGGCGGCCGAGGGCGATCCGACGCGGTTCCGGTTCCCCCGGCCCTTGTTGGGCGAGGCGAACGACGACTTCAGCTTCAGCGGGCTGAAGACGTCGGTGCGGTATCACGTGCGGGATCATCCTGAACTGCTGCGCGACCGGGGGGCGGTGCGCGATCTGTGTGCCAGCGTGCAAGCGGCGATTGTCGAGGTGCTGGTGGCCAAGACGCTGCGGGCGGCGAAGCGGCTGGGGGTGCGGTGCGTCACCGCGTCGGGCGGGGTGACGTGCAACCGGTCGCTGCGGGCGCAACTGGCGGCCGGCTGTGCGGCGCGGGGGCTGCGCTTGCGGTTGGCGGAGCGGGCGCTGTGCACGGACAACGCGGCGATGGTGGCGGTGTTGGCCGGGCGACTCCTCGAGCGGGGCGCGCCGCCGACGAGCCTGGATGAGGAGATGCGGCCGGGCTGGGAGCTGGCCGGGGAACCCAAAGCAAACCGCCCGTGAGGCATTCCCACGGGCGGTGGACGACGACGTAAAGCGGGAAAGGAATAGGGCGGCGGGGGGCTAGGAGCCGTCGTCCCCGATGGCTTCGACCGGGCACCCTTCCTTGGCCTCCTTGCACTGACCTTCTTCCTCGGGGGTTTCGGGCTGCTTGCACACGTAGGAATAGCCGCCGTCCTCGTTGCGTTTGAAATTATTCGGCGCGGTCTCGCGGCACAGGTCGCAATCAATGCACTGATTATCGACGTAGTACTTGCCGGAGGCGTTCTCGGGGTATTTGTTCGCTTGATCAGCCATAACGGTCGTCAGTTTGTGGAACAGAGGATGAGAGGGGGCGGGGGGAAATCAAGCCTCATTTCGGATCGAACGGGCTAGAACGTATAGGTGATCTTGGTGAGGACACTGCGCCCGGAGGCGTCACCATCGGTGACGTCGTTGTAGGCGACGTAAAAGTACGTGTTGTACTTGAGTTTCCAGGTATAGATGACGCTGTAGTTATGGACGCTGTCGGGGCGGTTCTGGATGGAGGCCTTGACCCACATGATCTTGGAGAGGTAGAGGTCGGCGACGATGCGGTTGAGCCAGACGGTGTCGGGGTCGCCCGCAGGGGGCGTTTCCCAGCGGACGACGAGTTCGTGGCGGAGGGGCAGGCGTTCCCAGAACTTGAAGCGTTTGCCCCAGATGGCCTCGTGATAGTCGAGGTCCTCAAACTCGCCGAGGGCGTAGGTGAGGTTGATGGCCTTGTAGTAGTCCGAGGCCCAGAGATCCAGGCCCATCGAGATCCGCTCGTTGTAGTAGGTCGTCGTGTAGCGGTCGGAGTCGTCGGGCAGGTGACGGTAATTGTTGAAGTAGCCGAGACGGACGCCGAGGTCATTCCGGAAGACGACGTTGGAGAGGAGGTCGTGGTCGAGGATCGTGTTGACCCCGTCCGCGTTGACGTAATAGCGGGGGTTGTAGGTCACGAGGGTCTGCTTGTACCAGGCGTCGCCGGAACGCAGGTCGAGTTGGGTGAAAAGCGAGGGACCGAAGATGTCGCGGCGCGGAATGTAGCCGAGGAGCGGGTTGAAGGCGGGTGTGATGGCGGTGTAGGTCACCTGGGCCGTCCAAGGGTAGGCCGAGTAGACGAGGGCGGTGCTGCCGAGGTAATCCGTCCCTGCGCGGTCGAGGTTCTGGGAGGGGTCCTGGAGGCGTTCGTCAGCCACGGCGCCCTGGAACTGCACCCGCCAGGCGTCGTTGAGGAAGAGGTAGCCGTCCGCGCTGCCCGCGTAGGCGTGGCCCTGCTCGAGGTGGAGGCCGGCATAGTAACCGAGGTAGGAGCGCTCGCGGACGTCCTGCATGACGCGCAGGACGGCGGAGTTGCCATGGAAATCGCCGTCGTGGGTGACGTCGCCGAAGACGTCCATGGCGTTGAAGCTGAAGCCGGGGAGCAGACCGGAGGCTTTGCCGGCGCCGTCGATCTCGCTGAACCGCCGGCTGTAGTAGACGCGGTGCGGTTGACGCATGAGCTCCTCACCTTCGCGGAAGAAAAGGCGCTTTTCTGGCAGGAACCGTTCGGTGTCCCGCAACTCGATGGTGTCGTCGTCCGCTTCGAGATGGCCGTAGTCAGGGAGCAGGGTCCAGGCGGTGGTGATGGCCGGGGTGAGGCGGAAGCTGAGGTCCGCGCCGCCGCGGGGCACGATCTCAGTGGCGCCGTTGAAGTCGACGCGGGCGCTGACATAGGGGGTGAACTCCCAGTTGCGGTCGAACTGGCTGTTTTCGAGGTTAAGCCCGGTGAGGTGGCCAAAGTGCCGCGGCTTGTACATGTCGGTGGCACTGAAGCTCCAGAAGCTCGTGACGTCGGTGCGCCGCTGGAGGCGGGTGACGTTGAAACCCCA
Source organism: Verrucomicrobiales bacterium (assembly GCA_015075445.1). GTDB lineage: Bacteria > Verrucomicrobiota > Verrucomicrobiia > Limisphaerales > J093 > DSVZ01. The sequence continues at coordinate 2,289 of JABTUJ010000024.1, read as the reverse complement.
GCGTTCGCCGTCGCGCCGGAAGTAGTTCATCATGGTCAGGGGGAGCTTCATTTCGAAGGTCCAGCGGTCGGCGAGCATCCGGGCAGCGCATTCCCAGTCGGCGGTCCAGCCGTAGTTGAAGACGCCCGAAGGGCCTTCGTTGGCGTCCGCCTTGGTGCCGAGTGGATTGGTGAAGAAGGCGTACTTGCCGCGGTGGTTGTGCGGGGGATCCACGTGAATCTCCACCCAGTCATCGCCCACGAAAGCCCGGTCTTCATGTCGCTCGGTGGCGCGGATCTTCGACATGTCGGAGTCGAGACACTCGATGGCGAGGTAGAGATGGGAGCGGGTGTAGGCGACGCGGACCAGGGTTTGCTCGGCGGCGGGTCGCTGGGTGCGCGTGTCGATGAAGCCGCTGCCGACCTCACAGCGGGCCCAGAACGGCTCGTCCAAGACGCCATCCACGGTCAGGGCGTCCTCGACCTGCAACGCGGCGAGGGCAGGAACGGGGGCTTCGGGGTTGCCGTGACCGAAGGTGGGCGACGGGAGCAGACAGGCGAGACAGACGACGAGCTGACAGACGTGGACTGCGACGCTGACGGAGGTCGGAGCCGGCTGCCGGGGGAGAGTGGCCAGGGCGTCCGCGGCCATGCCCCGGGACCATGAGGCTGGCGGGGCGGGGGAAGCGGTGGGGAGGTCACCGCCCTCGGCGGGGCGCGCAGCGTATGGAGTGCGCCGCCTTCCAGCGGCGCTTTGGGGGAGGGAGTAGCAGGCGGGATGCCCGCACCAAAGGTTCATGGGAAGTGTCCTGTTCCTTGCGGACCTGCTCAGCAGCCATGCACCACAGGTTCAGGGAGTTTGTATTCTCGGCCCCCGCCATGCCCAATTGGCAGGGCGCGGCGGGGGTGGATGGGGGAGCCGTCTGCGGAGCGTCGGAGGGCGCTTCGACGGCGCGTTACTTGAGCTGGGTCCGGGCGGTTTTCTCGATGTTATCCCAGGTCAACCAGCCGGTGCCGGCGTCGTGGTTCTTCCAGAGGAAGTCGTAGAGGCCGCCCACGAAGGGATCGAGGACGATGGCGCCGTCGGAAGCGAGGGGCAGGCGGGTGGCGGCGAGTTTGAGGACGCGCTCGGCGCTGGCTTGGGTGAGGCCGGGTTTGGCCTGGGCGAGGGTGGCGGCGAGGCCGGCGACGTGCGGGGCGGCCATGCTGGTGCCCCACAGGTAGTAGTAGCCGAGGTTGAGGCTGAAGGCGGGCTTGTAGGGACCGGGGATGGAGGCGCCGGGGGCGCAGACATCCAGTTCCTTCCAAGTCTGGCCGAGGGCCGGATTGGGGCGGGAGCTGAACTCCTCGAGGTACATCTGCCAATTATTGCCCCAGAGATCCCTGGTATTCAGTTTCTCGGTGACGTTATTGAGCCACCAACGCGTTTGGGGCGGCACGGGCACCCATTGCTGGGTCCAGCCGCCGGCGGCCGCGGAGATGACTTGAGGGTAAGCCCCCGGCCAACCCATGCCGTCGAGGCCACTGTTGCCGGCCGAGGCGACCACGATGACGCCGCGTTCGAGCGCGTAGTTAATCGCGTCTTCGATTTCGGCGGTGGGTTCGGGACCGCCGAGGCTCATGTTGATGACGATCTTGATCCGGTGAGTGGTGGCCAGGTCGGCGACGTAGCGGATGCCGGCGCTGATCATGTCGTCGAGGCCGCCGCTGAGGTACAAGGTGCCGTAGGGGCTGGCGACCTCCCAGGCGTCGAGCACCAGCACGGGGATGATGGTGACCTTGGGGGCCACGCCGCGGACCAGGAAGTTGGCGTTGGCGGTGCTGAAGTGGTAACCAACCACCGTGCTTGTGACGTGCGTGCCGTGTCCGGAGCCGCGGAAGGCATGCGTGATGAAGTTCCGCTCGACGAGCGGTCCCGCGACCAGGCCGCCCAAGTCGTCGTCCCAGTAGATGTCGTGGGTGAAGCCCTTGCCCCAATCGTCGCGGATGTTGGCGTGGGGGAAGAAGAAGGGCCACTGTGCCACCAGGCCGGTGTCGAGAATGGCGACATAGATGCCGTCGCCGCCCTGGTTGTTTGCTTCGGCATTGACCATGTCCACCCAGAACGGCGTCTGGCCGGATGGACCGTTGAGCGGGGCAGGGTTGGAATCGGTGTTGACGATTTCGGCGAAGGCCTCCTTGAGGAGGGAGACGTTGTAGGGCAGGGAGAGGACGTCGGCGGCCTGGCTGAGGCTGGTGACGGCGAGCGCGGCACCGAGCCAGAGGGCGGGTGCCGGGAGGAGGGTTTTCGAGGGTAGGAGTTGCATGGGAC
>JABTUJ010000023.1 GCA_015075445.1 Verrucomicrobiales bacterium | reverse complement strand
CAACACCTCTTTGCCTTGCACAGCGTCGCTAAGCAGATCGAGCGTCTCTTCAACCACGGTAAACTTCAGAATTTGGACGATGACAAGAAACTCGAGATCTTGATCCGCTATTGGACAATTATCGAGGAGGAAAACGAGGAAGCTTGGAGTGATATCAAGAAGCTGGATGATCCCGATGCGAAGGGGCGAAAAGACTTTCAATATAAACTCCTTGAACTCACGGGGTGGATTGCATGGTCACTGATCGGTTACGAGATTCTCGGGAGAAGCTATGTCGAAGGGTGCGGCATGCATTGGGATAACGTCCGGAACCTGGTAAAGGCGGCAAGTCAGATCGACTGGCGCAAGGATGGACAATACGCACACGCAACAGGGGAGGTAGGCGGTCCGATAATCTTCAGAGACATGCAGAGGCAACTTCCGCCCGACGTCGCCGCTGTCCAGCAGCCTGGGAACGCTGAATAGATAAAAGCCAACCCGCTCCCTCGCATTCTATTAGCACCGTGCCTGCGACCCTCGGCACAAAGCGGCGGCGGACCTGATGATAGCAGTTGCCAGCCTCATCTCGGTTTCTGTGTTCTGATGGGATAGACTGAAGCGAATGGCGCTTCGGGCTTGATCGACAGAGCGAGTCATCGCAAGCAGGACGTGGGAAGGCGCAATGGCGTCCGCAAGACAGGCAGAACCGGAAGAGACGCAAACAGACTGGGAATCCAGAAACGTCACCATGGCGTCCGAATCGAGGCCAGGAAAGCCAATGCTCGTCGTATTTGGCAGTCTCATTTCTCTGCTGCCGTTCAGGTAGCACTCGGGGAGTGCAGCGAGGACCTCCGCTTCAAGCAAATCGCGCAATCGCGCCACTTGCCTTGCTCGCTGGCACAGTTCACTGGCCGCCAAGCTGGCTGCCACACCGAAGCCAACGATGAGCGCGACATTCTGTGTTCCGCCGCGCCGTCCGCTTTCTTGGTGGCCGCCTACAAGCATCGGACTGAACGCTGCGCCGTGGCGCACGTAAAGAGCCCCAATGGCTTTGGGACCATAGATCTTGTGGCCGCTCACCGTTAAGTAGTCGGGGCCAACGCTCGCAACGTTCACAGCGATCTTCCCGACTGCCTGAGCCGCGTCGGAGTGGAACAGGATGCCTTGCTCCCGGCAGACGCGGGCGATCTCGCGAATGGGGAACAAGACGCCCGTTTCGTTGTTGGCCCACATCAGCGATACCAAGGCGGTCTGGTCGGTGATGGCATCAGCCACGGCGCTCGGGGTGAGCAACCCTTCGCTGTCTACCGGGAGGTAGGTCACTTGGTATCCGTCCCGCTCCAGTTGGCGGCAGTGGTTCAGCACCGCCGAGTGCTCCACCTGCGAGGTGACAATGTGCCGTTTCCCGGCTGCGACTCTGAGCGCTGCCCAGATGGCGGTGTTGTTGCTCTCGGTGGCGCAGGAGGTGAATACGATTTCCTCGGGGAGGGCACCGATGAGATTGGCCACGGATTCTCGGGCCTCTTCGATGACCTGCTTCAGTTTGGCGCCGAAGCGGTAAGCGCTGGACGGATTCCCCCATTCTTCGGTGAGGTAGGGCAGCATGGCCTCGCGCACCTCGGGGAGTAGGGGCGTGGTTGCGTTGTAGTCCAGGTAGATCACGGGATCATGTTGTTGCCTTCATCCTCTTGCGGTTGAGGTTGGCGTTCAAGCCGTGACGCTCGCGGAGTTCGTCAAACTCGGTGATCGTCGGCCCGTGACCCACCTGCTCCGTGATGCCGAGTTTTCGCAGTCTGGCGCTAAACGCCTGCATCTGAGCCATGTCGGGGTGGTCGGGGCTGACGAAGCGCTCCTTGAAGTACAGACACTGACCAGACTGGCTGTGGTCAAAGGTCTCCACCCAGCGCGTTCGCAGGTTCACTTTCGTCCGCCGCTGGAGCTGTGGGAGGGGCTTGCCGTAGAAATCATCGTAAGCGAGGAAAGTGACCTTGCCGGACGCTTTGTGGAGCTTGATGACATCCGCCTGCTCGACGTCACCGAACAGGGCCGTGGCACAGCCCACATACGCCCGGAGCACGGGCGGCAGGCGCCCGAGGAGGTCGCGATGGACGTAGAGGGCCTGCTCGTCCTGCCAACCCACGTGAAGGTCCTCGCACGCCACGTCCAGTTCACCCGGATCGCCCGCGGCGTATAGGAGTTCCAGGCCCCGATCGAGAGCCCGGCTGTAGTTGCCGAAGAACTCCCGGACATCGAGCCGCAGGCTGGCGGACAAGTGACCGAAAGGCACTTTGCGCCGGAGATTGGCCATGGCGAGGTACAAGAGGAGATCGTTGCGCCGGTCGGTTGCAGCGCGATCCAGCGCCTCCCGCCCGCCTCGGCGCAGGAGAAGGCTCAAGGCGCGCTTTGGTGAGCCGACCGCGGCAGTCAACTCGGGCGTCCGGGGGAACTCCTCGGGGGCAGGCATCCGGCCGCGCTCCAGCGTGTCTTGCCAGAATGCATCCAGAAGTTCCCGGTGCTGCTCGTACGACAGTTGCCACTGAGGTTTTGGGGGAAGCCCAATGCCGAAGCGGGCACTCGCTTCGCTCCATTCCAAGCCGGTCGAGCCACCCCCCTGGACGAACGCTCGCAGGGCTCGTCGTGGCGATCCCAGTTTCGCGCATACCTCATCCAAGCGGCCGAACTCGGTGGCGGTTGGAATCCGACCGAGCTTGAGGGCCTGGGCGCCAAACTCATCCAACAGGTCGGCGTGCTTCTTGTACAGGGCCTCCCACTGTCCTTCCGGCGGTGCGCCCAAGCCCAATCGAGCGGCAATGTCCGACCAATTGAGCGTCCTCCGGGTCCGTGCCGACAGGAAGTCCTGTTGGTCGGAGGGATCGCGAAACACATAGAGGACGCCCAAGGCGACGGGGACCGCCGAGGTGTCCAACGCGTCCTCGACGTACTGCTGGAATTCGGATTGCTCGAAGAACTTCTGAAACGTGTTCCGCCGGGTCACGAGACCGTCTCCGAACGCGGTCGCGTTCTGTCGCTCCAAGTGCTCGGAGATCAGGACCGAAACCACCAGCACGCGTCGTGCATGACGGTAGGCTTCGACCAGCGTCTCCACACGCTCCGCGGGGTCCTCGATGACGTTGAGGACAAACCCTAGGTTCACGATGTCCGCCTCCTGTCGCGGGGCGTCCGGACGATGAACCGGATCCCAGCCGTCGGCCGCGTAGCCCAAAGCGCGCAAGCCGCTGACATCCGTGCCCTGCCCGCAGCCGTAGTCGAAAAACGTCCGGTCGCTGCGCAGCAACCCATGCTCCAGCAGCCGCTTGACCGGTTTCGACAGGTCGTACCTCGTGATGGCCGTCTTGTGGCGGTGGACTTCGATCGGGACGGGCGCGATCGAATACCCCGTGGAGTTCTCCGGTGCGCGACGGAGCGAGTGCCCTTCGATGACGAGGCCCTTGTCGGCCAACAGACGCTCCCAATTCAGCCGGAAGCCGATGGTCTCGGGTCTTTCGTAGAGGTCCGCCTCTTCCTCCAAGCGGGTGAGTTCCGCGAACGCAGCGCGGCGCGGGTGGGAGGCCGGCAGGAACGCCTCTTTGCGGTGCAGGATTGGCGGGTTCAGATTGTCGCCGTAGTCGGTTTGGCGGATCGCTCCGCTGCGAAGGTCCGCGGTGATGGACTTGCGCAACACGGGGTGGGCAACGTCGAAGAAGTCCGGGTAAGCGAGGAACGAAACCTTCAGTTCATCCGTGCGGAACTTCAGGACGTTGAACTCCGGCCCGACTTGGTACGCCGCCACAAGCTGGGCGACGAATCGGTCGAGTTCGGCGCCGAGCGAAGTGCCCGTGTCCCGAACAAGGTACAAAGCAGTCGGCAGCCGCTTGCCGTAAGGGGCTGCGGCGAGCCAAGCCTGGTACTCGGCCAAGCTCATCGGGCAGCAGTATACCCGGCCCCACGGGTCTTTGGAGTCTGAACTGCAGGGACCTCGCCCGGCGGGACGTTGCGACCCGAAGGCGGCCGGCGGGCGAGGTTGCTGACGTCCTGATGCGGCACGCCCCTGCCGATGCCCATCGCCGTTGCCAAGGGACGACAGATGGCTACAGTCCTTGAACGTGAACTCGTCTTCCTCGAGCCTTGCCGATTGGACGCCGGCGGAGATTGCCCTTGGCCGGCGTTGGGTGAACGCATGGCAGGAGGCGGCCGTCGCGCTCGAGCGGGTCCGCCGTCGGGAACTGCGCGCCGTCGACCCGGAACGGGCTATCGCCTTGCTGTGCGGGCCGGCGGACTACCACACCCCGCCACGGTCCGCCCGGCCGACATCGGGTCTGGTCGAGCAACAACGCTGGTTCCGCCGAGCGCCACGCCATGATTGAGGTCCTCCGCGCCGCCGAGGAACTCGAACAGTTCTGCGCCGCGCAGGGCTGGCGTGCCTGCCTGATCGGTGGCCTGGCCGTTCAGCGATGGGGCGAAGCCCGCGAAACGATTGACGTGGACTTGACCCTCCTCACTGGTTTCGGCGGCGAGGCTCCCTTCATTCAAGCCCTGCTCGGGCGGTTCGAGCCACGGGTCGAGCAAGCGGGCGCCTTCGCCCTCCAGCACCGCGTGCTGTTGCTTCGCGCACGTTCCGGGGTCGGCCTGGACATCGCCCTGGCCGGCCTGCCCTTCGAGGAGTTGGTCGTGGCACGATCCAGCGTCTTTCGATTCCCGACCGATGTGAGGCTGCGCACCTGCTCGGCGGAGGATCTGCTGGTCTTGAAGGCTTTCGCGGACCGCCCCAAGGACTGGCTTGACGTGGAGGGGATTCTCATCCGGCAGACGGGCAAGCTGGATTGGGCCTACATCTGGCGGCAACTCCGTCCCCTGGTGGAACTGAAGGAGACCCCGGAGATCCTGGACGGACTCGAACGGCGGCGACGGGAATTCGAGCAGTGACGTGGGACCGTCGGGGTGGCTTGGCCGGCGCAGCGCACGTCGCGAACGCGGCCGCCACCCTCGATTGTTAAATGTTAAGATGCGACCCCAACTGGGGCTGGGGGGCGCAAAAAGCATTGTCGGTGCCCGGCGCACGGGGCAGTCTGCGCGGCTTTATGGACTCGGTGAACATCGGCATGATCGGCGGCGGCACCGTGGGCAGCGGCGTCGTCCACGCCCTCCAGCAAAACGCCGCCCTCCTTTCCTCCCGCATCGGCATCCCCCTCGCCATCCGCCGCGTCGCCGTCAAGGCTTTGGATGAACCCCGGCCGTACCCCATCAAGAAGTCCCTGCTCACCACCGACTGGCAGCAGGTCGTCCACGACCCCCAACACCACGTCATCGTCGAGCTCGTCGGCGGCACCACCCTCGCCAAGACCATCGTCCTCACCGCCCTCAAGCTCGGCAAACCCGTCGTCACCGCCAACAAGGCCCTCCTCTCGGCCCACGGCGAGGAGCTGTTCGCCACCGCGGCCCGGCACGGCGCGAACCTCTACTACGAGGCCAGCGTCGCCGGCGGCATCCCCATCATCAAGACCCTCCGCGAGGCCTTCGTGGGCAATCGCATCACCCACCTCTACGGCATCGTCAACGGCACCTGCAATTACATCCTCACCCGCATGACCGCTGAGGGCGCCGGATTCGCCGACGTCCTGGCCGACGCCCAGCGGCTCGGGTACGCCGAGGCCGAGCCTTCCCTCGACGTGGACGGCTTCGACGCCCAGCACAAGGTCGGCATCCTCGCTTCGCTCGCCCACGGCTTCTGGGTGAAGCCCGCGCAGATCCACGTGGAAGGCATCCGCCATCTCACCGCTCTCGATATCCAGTTCGCCGCCCGGCTCGGTTACGCCATCAAGCTGCTGGGCATCATCAAACGCCTCCCCGCCCCGGCACGCTCAAAGACCCCGAACGGCGCCCGGATCCAGGTCTCGGTCTATCCGGCCTTGATCCCCCAGTCCCATGTCCTGGCCAGTGTCAGCGGGGTGTTCAATGCCGTGTTCGTCCGCGGCGACATCGTCGGCGACACGCTTTTCTACGGGCGCGGTGCGGGCAAGGATGCCACCGCCAGCGCCGTCCTCAGTGACCTGGCCGACGCAGCGCTCGATCTCAAGTTCGGCACGGCCGGTCGGGTTCCGCCCTTTGTGCCGCACGAGCGCGCCGGGGCCGTTGCGCCGCTGGCCGAGGTTCACACGCGGTATTTCGTCCGGCTGAACGTCGTGGATCAGCCCGGCGTCATGGCCGCCGTGGCCCAACGCCTCGCTGCCCAGCAGATCGGCATCTCCTCGATCATCCAGCCGGAGGGTCACGAAGGCGATGTCGTGCCCATCATCCTCATGCTCCACGACGCCTCGAACCGCGCCATGAGCCGCGCCCTCGCCCAGATCAGCCGGCTGCGCGTGGTCAAGGGCGCGCCGGTCATGATCCGCGTCGAGAATTTCGCGTGAACGCGCTCCGCTTCCACAGCACTAACGGTCAGGCGCCGCCGGTCAACCTGCGCGAAGCCTTGTTCGCCGGGCAGGCTCCCGACCGCGGGCTCTATCTGCCGGAATCCTTCCCGCGCCTCAGCGCCGCCGAACTTGCCACCTTCCCGGAACTGCCCTATCCGGACCTCGCGTTCCGCGTGCTCCGCCCGTACACGGTCGGCGTGCTCGACGAACCGGTGCTGGCCGAGCTGTGCCGGGACGCCTACGACTTCGTAGTCCCGCTTGAACCGGTTCACGACCGCACCCATGTCCTGCGCCTGGACCGCGGCCCCACCGCTTCGTTCAAGGATTTCGCGGCGCGGCTCATGGCCCGGCTCATCGGGCGCTTCCTCCGCGAGGAAGGGCGTCCCTTGACGATCTTGACGGCCACCAGCGGCGACACCGGTTCCGCTGTCGCCCACGCTTTCCACGGCCTGCCCGGCGTCCAGGTGATCGTGCTCTTTCCGCTGACCGAGGTGAGCGTCCGCCAGCGCAAGCTCATGACCACGCTCACGGGCAACGTCCGCTGCCTGGCGTTGGACGGGAAGTTCGATGACTGTCAGGCCCTGGTGAAGCAGGCCTTCGCCGATCCCGCCCTGAAACACCTTCCGCTCTCCTCGGCCAACTCGATCAACATCGGCCGGCTCCTGCCTCAGAGCGTCTATTACTTCTACGCCGCGTCCCGACTGGCCCGGCCCGGGGAGCCGATCGTCTTCGCGGTGCCCAGCGGCAACTTCGGCGACATGATGGGTGCGGTGGTGGCTCGCCGGATGGGGTTGCCTGTCAAACGACTGGTCGTCCCGGTGAACGGCAACGACGCCTTCCCCCGCTTCCTCACCACCGGCGTTTACGAGAAGATCGAGCCGTCGCGCAACTGCCTCAGCAACGCGATGAACGTCGGGCACCCGAGCAACCTCGCCCGCCTGGTGGCCCTCTACGGCGGGCGCATGGATGAACGCGGGCAGCTCCATCAGAGCCCCGATCTCGAGGCCCTGCGGCGCGACATTTTCAGCACCTCGGTGTCGGACGGGCAAACGCTCGACACCATGCGGTCGGCCTGGCAGGAACATCGGTTGTTGCTCGAACCCCACGGCGCGGTCGGCTGGCGCGGCCTGCTCGATTACGTCGCCACCGAACCGCTCGACGGCGCGCCGGCCGTGGTGCTCGAAACGGCCCACCCGGCCAAGTTCCCGGACGACATCGAGCGGACCCTGGGCTTCGCGCCGCCCGTGCCGCCCGCCCTGGCCGCAGCCGAAGCCGCGCCGGAGCATTACGACCGGTTGCCCGTGGACTACGCCCAGTTCCGCCGCTACCTCCTTGAAACATCAAACCGCGACCACCCGTAGGCGTTGACTCCGTAGGCGCCGACTCCGTAGGCGCCGACGTGAGGAGGCGAAGTCCCAATGCCCCAACCCCCAAACGCCTCCTCACGTCGTCGCCTACGGTGGGTGGGCGCCTACGGTGGGTAGCAGACATCCGGGCCGGACTGTGAAGAAGCGCTACGATCTCGACGGCTGGACGCTGGGCTGGCTGGGCCTGGTGACGGCGTTTTTCGCGGCGTTCCTCTTCTACCCCGTCAGTTTCATGCTGCGACGGGCGTTCGGCACGGGCGGCGAGTTCACGCTCGAGTACTTCGGGTTGTGGCTGGCGAGTCCGCTGCAGCGCGAGGCGCTCTGGAACAGCACCGCCATCGCCCTGCTCACGACCGGCTTCACGACGCTGCTGGCGCTGCCCCTGGCGCACGGGCTGACGCGGTACCGGTTTCGGGGCCAGGCCCTGTTGGGCGGTCTGCTGCTTGTGCCGCTGATCATGCCGCCCTTTGTTGGCGCGATCGGCCTCAAGCAACTCCTGGCGCGGTTCGGCTCGGTCAACTTGCTGCTCATGGACCTCGGGTGGCTGCCCCGGGACCAGCCGATCGACTGGCTGGGAGCGGGCGGGTTTTGGGGCATCGTCCTGCTCCAGACCCTGAGCCTATACCCGATCATGTTCCTGAACCTGTCCGCGGCGCTGGCCAACGTGGATCCGGCGCTGCGGGAAGCCGCGCAGAACCTGGGCGCGTCGGGCAGCCGGGTGTTCCGCACCGTGACGCTGCCGTTGATCCTGCCCGGCTGGTTCGCGGGCGCCATCATCGTGTTCATCTGGGCGTTCACCGATCTCGGCACGCCGCTGATCTTCGGGTACGCGCGCGTGGTGCCGGTGCAGATCTTCGATTCGATCACCGAACTGAACACGAACCCGATGGGCTATGCGCTCGTGGTGGTGGTGCTGGTGCTTACGCTCGTGTTGTTCCTGATCTCGAAACGGCTGTTGGCGGGGCGGCGCTACGAGATGCTGGCGCGCGGCCACACGGCCGGGGGCGAAGCGGACGCGACCCCGCGGCAGACCTTGTGGATCTGGCTGGTGGGCGGCGGCGTGCTGGCTCTGGCGCTGTTGCCGCACCTCGCGGTGGTGACTCATTCGCTGGCGGAGCGCTGGTTCCTGACAGTGTTGCCGGACGCGTGGACCGGGGCCAACTACGGCGAGCTTTGGGGCCAGGGGCTGACGGCGCTGAGCATTCGGAACAGCCTGTTCTACGCGAGCCTGAGCGCGCTGTTGGACCTGGTGCTGGGGGTGGCGATTGCCTGGTTGCTGACCCGGCGCCGGATTCCGCTGGCGGGCCTGCTGGATGCGCTGGCGATGCTGCCGCTGGCGCTGCCCGGCCTGGTGCTGGCGTTCGGGTATGTGGCGGGCTTCGATTTTGCCGTGCCGTGGCTCAATCCGCGCGAGAACCCGACCCTGCTGCTGATCGTGAGCTACAGCGTGCGCCGGCTGCCGTACATCGTGCGGTCGGCCTATGCCGGGTTCCAGCAGACGAGTGTGACGCTCGAGGAGGCGTCGGCGAACCTGGGGGCTTCGCCGTTCCGGACGCTGCGCAAGATCACGCTGCCGCTGGTGATGGCGAATCTGGTGGCGGGGACGCTGCTGACGTTTGCGTTTGCGATGCTGGAGGTGAGCGACAGCCTGATCCTGGCGATGCGCGAGCAGTACGCGCCGATCACGAAGATGATCTATCTGCTGCTGGGGCGGATCGAGCCGAACGCGCCGAGCGTGGCCTGTGCGTTGGGGGTGGTGGGGATGGGGCTGCTGGCGTTGAGTCTGTGGATCGCGCGCCGTCTGCTGGGCCGCCGGTTGGGCCAGCTCTTCCGCGCCTGAGGATTCCCGAAGGGGTCAGTACATCATATGCGCCAAACCGTCCTCCCGAGCCCGGCGTTCCTGCCGCTTGCGCTGGGGGCGTGACCGTTTCAGACTGGGGCTGGCAACTATGACCCGTGCTATTGGCGAGGTTCCGACGCAGTTCTTTGAGTTCGACGATCCCACGCAGCCCCTGAAGCTGCGGGTGGGGGGTTCTCTGCCCCGCTTCACGCTGGCCTATGAGCTGTACGGCCGGATGAACGCCGACAAGTCCAACGTGATCCTGCTGTACCATGCCATGACCGGCAGCCAACACGCGGCGGGCAGCAATCGCCACGTGCCGGGGTTGGACGGACGTTGGACCGAGGAGGTGCAGGCGGGGTGGTGGGACGGCTTTGTCGGCCCCGGCAAGGCGCTGGATACGCGGAAGTTCTGTGTGGTGTGCGCGAATTACCTGGGCGGTTGTTACGGCTCGACGGGGCCGGCGTCCACGGACCCGTCCACCGGCCGGCCCTGGGGTCCAGCGTTCCCGGTGCTGCGGATGAGCGACATCGTGGATTCGCAGATGCGGCTCCTCGACGTCCTGGGAGTGCAGAAACTCCACGCCGTCATCGGGGCGTCGATCGGGGGCTTCCTTTGCCTGCTGACCGCGGCGCGCTATCCGGACCGCGTGAACATCGTGGTGCCCATCGGCACGGGCCTTGAGACGACGATCTACCAGCGGATCCTGAACTTCGAGCAGGTGACGGCGATCGAGGGCGATCCCCACTTCGCCGGAGGGGATTATTATGGCGGGCCGCGACCCGACCTGGGGCTGGCGCTGGCGCGGCGCATCGCGCACAAGACTTTTGTCTCGCTGGAGACCCTGCGGGAACGCGCGCGCGGCCAGGTGATGAGCCACAAGCCACCGCACGGCTGGTACGAGATGAACCACCCGGTCGAGTCGTACATGCTGCATCAGGGGGACAAGTTCGTGCGGCGTTTCGACGCCAACTCGTATCTGCGGATCCTGGACGCGTGGCAGTGGTTTGACCTGGTGAAGGAAGGGGAGGCCGAGGATTTCCACGATCTGTTCACGCGCTGCCGGTCGCACGAGTTCCTGGTGTTCAGCATCGACTCGGACATCATGTTCTACCCCCAGGAACAGGCGAAGCTGGTCCAGCAACTGAAGCGGGCGCATGTGCCGGTGATGTGGATCACCGTGCACTCGGAGAAGGGCCATGACTCGTTCTTGCTTGAGCCGCGGCTGTTCTCGCCCCACCTGAGCCAGGTGCTGGGAATGTAGGCGCCGACGTGAGGAGACGGAGCAGCGGCGCCTCTGGTGGACGACGCCTCCTCACGTCGGCGCCTACTGCACGTCGGCGTCTACGGACAGAAGGGAACGCGGACAACCTAGACGCGGTCCGGGACGACGAACGGCGGGCGATAGTTGCGGGTCAACAACTGGTTCGCAGCCGGGTTGTCCGGGAACTTCTCGGTGGCGGCGTCGAAGGCGAGCTTGGGACCGACCCAGAGGGTGGCGCGGGCGGGGTCCACGCCGATGGCCCTGGTGTTGTCGAGGAGGGTCATGATGCTGTCGCCCACGATGGCGTTGCTGCCGAGGTCGGCGGGTTTCTCGAAGCGCCGCTCCTTGCCGAGGCGATAGGAGATGTTGCCCAGATGGCAGCAGGCGGACGAGAGGTGGCCTTCGAGGATGTCGGCGCAGAGGTTCTCGGCCTTCCGGGTGCGCATGCACTCGATGAAGTTGCCGAACACACCGCCCTCAACGCGCGGCACCTCGACTTTGGCCAACAGCTCACCTTCGGGCGCGCCTTTGGCGAAGAACTTGCCTTCCCGCACAACACCGGCCTCGAAGTAGAGCTCGTTGGCGACGTGGTTCGGGTACCGGGGGTCCTTGCCGACCAGCCCGCGGGTCTCGAAAAGCAGGAGCACACCGTCGAAGTCGAGGATGGAGACGAGCTGGTTCGGGGTTTGGCCCTGATCTTTGAAGTCCGGCTCGTTCACATAACGGCCGCCGAGGCTGATGACGCTGCGGGGCAGGGTCCCGCCGATAGCCCAGCGGGCGACGTCCATCTCGTGCACGCCCTGGTTGCCGACGTCGCCGTTGCCGAAGTCCCAGAACCAATGCCAGTTGTAGTGCACGAGGTTCTCGTGGAACGGCTGCTGCGGGGCGGGGCCGAGCCAGAGGTTGAAGTCCAGGTGAGCCGGAGGGTCCTGGACGGGTTTGGTCCCGATGCTCCAGCGCGGTTTGCAGCAGTAGCCTTTCGAGACGAGCAGCTTCCCGTAGACGCCGCTCTGGACGAGGGCGCGGAACCGGGCGCCGCCGCCGCCGCGTTGCTGGGTGCCGTGCTGCACAATGCGGCCATACTTGCGAGCCGCTTCGACGCACTTGCGTCCTTCGAAGACATTGTGGCTGCAGGGCTTCTCGACGTAGACATCCTTGCCCGCCTGACAGGCCCAAATCGTGGCGAGGGAATGCCAGTGGTTGGTGGTGGCGATGGAGATCGCGTCCACCTCACGGCTCTCGAGCAACCGGCGGATGTCCTGGTACGTGGCGACCCCGGGCAGCTTCACCGCACGCGCGTCGAGGACGCGCCGATCGACATCGCACAAGGCGGTGACGCGGACCCCGGCGATCCTGTTGAACTCGTCGATGTGGCCACCGCCCCGGCCATTGATCCCGACCACGGCCACCCGGATCTCGTTGTTCGCCCCGCTGACCTGGCTCCAGGAACGGGGCGACAGGGCGGTGCCGGCGACGACGAGCGCCGAGGTTTGGAGGAAGGCGCGCCGGTTCGGCGCCCGGAAGGAGTCACGAGTCGCTTTCATGGTGATGAACGCGAGTCAACCCCGGCCCTATCGGAAACGCCAGCCCCAATCTGCGTCCCAAGGGTTTCTCCGCCGATTGCGAACAGAGGGGATTACGGGGAGGCGGAGATTCCCTCGGCCCAATTCCCGATGTCCGAAATCTGCGGAGGATTCAAGGGGAGGAGTTTCTCCGCCGATTGCGAACATAGGGGATTACGGGGAGGGAAGCCGGAGACTCCTTCGGCCCAATTCCCGATGTCCGAAATCTGCGGAGGATCCAAGGGGAGGGGTTTCTCCGCCGATTGCGAACATAGGGGATTGGGGAGGGAAGCCGGAGACTCCTTCGACCCAATTCCCGATGTTCGAAATCTGCGGAGGATTCAGGGGAAGGGGGTTTCTCCGCCGATTGCGAACAGAGGGGATTACGGGGAGGCGGAGATTCCCTCAGCCCAATTCCCGATGTCCGAAATCTGCGGAGGATCCAAGGGGATGATCTTCTCCGCCGATTGCGAACATAGGGGATTGGGGAAGCCGACCCCTCGGCCCACCCCGATGTCCGAAATCTGCGGAGGATCCATGAGGGTTTCTCCGCCGATTGGGTGAACAGAGGGGATCTGGGGGAAGCCGGAGGATCTCGGCCCACCCCGATGTTCGATATCTGCGGAGGATCCGCTGGGAGAGCCTGCCGATTGCGAACATAGGGATTGGGGAGGAAGCCGGAGACCTTCCGACCCAATTCTGGATGTCCGAACTATGGAGGATCTTGGAAGGTTTCCGCCGACGCGAACAGAGGGATTATTGGAGGCGGAGATTCCTCCTGGCCCAATTCCCCGATGTCCGAACGGAGGATTCAAGGAAGTCTCGTCGATTGCGAACAGAGATTACGAGGCAGAGACCCTCGGCCCAATCTCTGATGTCCGAAACTGCGGAGAATTACAGAAGGGCGCGGAACCGGCGGCCGGTTCCGCGCTCCAACGTTGTCCGTTCACCGCCGTGCGGTGAGCGGGGAATCAAGGCTTGCTCAACCGGAAGAACCGGGTGTTGCCGGTCGCCGGGACGGTGACCCGATACGAATCCCCCTCGACGGTGGGCGTGAGTCCAGCCGACTGCCAGGCCGCCGGGACGAGCGTGGAGGAAGCCTGGACCTCGAACCCGCTGGCGGTGGCAGGCCAGGAGAGAACGACGTTGTTGCCCTGGGCGGCAATGGCCAACGTCGGCGGTGTGGCCGGCGCGAGGTGGGAGGAGGTAACCTGCCAACCGGCGAGGTACGTCACGCCCGGACCACTGCTGAAGGCGGCGAGGAACGCCTTGCTGGCGGGCGAGTACTTCACGTTGTGATAGTTGGCGCCGGTCCCGAGACCGCCCGGAGAGTCGGCCAACAGGTACGGAGCACCCAACTGGCTCGGCAACGGAAGGCCGTCCGGTCCCAGTACGACGAAGGCGTAAGCCTCGGGAATCCCGACCTGACTGCCGGTGGCGTTGAAGCCGACGACGATCACGCCGCGCTCGGGGTCGACGGCAAGCTGCGGGTGCTGATGATTGAAGGGGTTGCCCGTGACGCCATCGAGGTAAGGCACCTCCGGCCGCGCTGGCGTGAACACGTAGTCAGGTGCCGGGCCGATGTTGAAGAACGAGAGGTCGCCTTGGGCGGTGCCGTTGCCGGCGTCATACGCGGTGATGAGCTGGCCGTTGAACGGGTTCAGGATGGAGCTCGGGTGACCCTCGGCGCGGCCCTCGGGGAGACCGTCGCTGAGCGGTTGCTCGGGGCGGACGACCAAGCGGCCCTGGCTGTCCGGGACGGGATCTACGATGGAGCCGACGATGCGGTTGCTCAGGGTCCCGGTCGAGCCGTTCGAGTTATCCGTGTTCGAGAGGTAGAGGAAGGCGTTGAGGCTCTCGAGATAGATGACATCCGGGTCGTCCTCGTCGCCGACGGACTGGAGGAGGTCCAGACGGGTATGAGCCGGGGTGAGGAGCGTGCCGGTCTGGCTGTAGAGGGCGCCCACGGTGGCCTCGCCTTCCGCCTCTTCCTTGCGTTCGGCCACCAAGAGGATGTTGCCGTTCTGCGAGCTCACGGCGACGGCGACGTCGTCGTAGGACTCGTCGGTATCCGGGTCATGGACCCAGGCTTTGGCGAGGGGCGAGTTGGCGCCGGCGACGGACGCGGGGTCGACGAGAGCCATGAGGACCACGTCCTTGCCCAGCAGGTTGTAGGCGCGGGCGTTGACAACCACGACGTACTGCTTGGACACCGGGTTGAACTTCACATCGCAGCGGCTCAAGGCGGCCACCGGGGTGCCCAGGATGACAAACGGATCACCCGTTGGCGCCAGGGTCGTGGCATCGTGGAACCGCCCGAGCAGCGTCGCGGTGGCGTACTGCTCGGTGATGGGATCGAAGTTGGCGAGGGCGTTGCTGGAGTCGATGAAGGTGACGAGGACTTCGTTGGCCTCATGGTTCACGCCGAGGCTCGATTCGCGGGCGATGACACCTTCGCCGGAGACGGCGACCGATCCGAGGCTGCGCATGCGCGGGCCGTCCGGAGCGGTCAGCGGGGCGGTGAAGTCCACCCAGGCCACGTAGAAGTTCGCGTCCACCAGGCTCGCGGCCGTGTCCGAAGTCGTGCGGCGGGACTGGATGACAAACCGGCCCTCCTGGAACTGGTAGCTGAGGAAGGCGCGGGAGGCGAGCGGCACGCTGGTGCCGGGCTCGAGATCGGCAACCTGCAGCAGCAGGGTGCCGTCGGTGGCGGTCTTGCCGGGGATGGTTAGGTCATACGTGCCGGCGGCGGTGCGGCTCACGGTGAAGTCGCCGTGCGCCACCCGCTTGGCGCCGGTGGCGCCGACGATATGACCGCCCACGAGACCCGGGGCGTCGAAGGGCACGTAGACGAACTGGAACTCCGACTGGCCGGGATCGGCGAGGGTCTCACCGTCGGTGGCGGCGTCCTCGCGGATGGTGATCAGCCAGGCCGCGCCGCTCTCGAGCGGGGCTACGCCGACGATGTTGACGTCGCTGGCACCGTCGGAGGAGGTGGTGAAGAGCATGCCGTCCTCGAGGGCATTGACGCCGGGCAACCGCAGCTCAGCCAGGCCCGCGTAAACGCCGCTCTCGGCCGGGTACTGCAGCCACTTGACGAGGCCGGCCGACAATCCCGCCGCGTGGGCTCGGGGGTTGGTCCACGAGGCCTGGCCTTCAGGGCCGGGACCCGCCACTTCTCCGCCAAGCCAGCCCTGGTCATAGGGAAACCAGGTGGTCGAGAAGCTGAAGTTGGCTTCCGGACTCGAAGCAGCGTGCGTGCCGGCGCGGCCGGTGATGACATCGAGGTTGCCGGCGCCGAAGCTGCCGTCGGTCATGCTGTAACTGGGACCGGACGATGACTGCGAGACGCCAACAGTCGGGTAGAACGGCCCTTCCCCGTCGCCCCAGTCGATGGGTCCGTTCTGGCGGGCCGTGGGGATAATGACGCCGAAGAGCGGGCTGGGACGCCAGGCTTGGCTGGCCGGCACGCTGGGCGCGTTATCGCCGAACTCGATGTAGCCCTGGTTCAAGTTGTTCAACGCGGCCACCGGATCGCCGGGTGACAAGCGCATGGCGAAGTCGCCGCGATTGTAACGGTTCAGCGACCAGGGAATCGGGCCGTGCCCCTCGAAACCCGGCACGTCGACGGCGCCCGTGAACGTCGAGCTGCCTTTGGCGATGACGTTCACCGCCGACACCGAAGTGTTGGGAAACGGGCCGGGCGGGCCACCGCCCTCGGGAATCTGCGGCGTCGGCCCGGGAGGAGCCGCGAGCGCAACCGGGACGGCCGCCGAGAGGAGGACGAACGCCCACGCGCCCCAAGACGCGCGGCTCACCAAAGGAGGAATTTTCATCAGGGTTCGTTATTGGTTTAGTGCCGATTGAACGGATGCAAAGTAGGCGCCGAAGGCCGCGGGTCAAGTGGCAGATCGCATCCCCGACCGCGACCGTCCCTCCGCAAGTCGTCGGCATCCGTGTCCCCGGCACTCGGGACAGAGCATCGCCAACGCCTGGCGCACGGCCGGGCGCGATCTCGCGAGGGGGCGCTCGTGGCGCGCGAAGCCACCGGGAAACTGGCTTGGCATCCGTCCGCCAGAACGCTATCCCAAGGTCGATCCAACGCTTGTCCTATGAAATCTCCTCCCCGCCTCCCTCTCCGATGCGTCACGGCGGCACTCCTCGGAGTGCTCTTCCCCGCGGTCGCCTGCGCAGGCCTTCCGCCCAGCGCCACCGACGCTCAACTGCCCCGCAAGATGCACACGGCCATGTCCGAACTCCCGGCGGTCACCGTCGGTTGTGCAGAGGCGGACTTCGTCGGGTCCGACCACCGGGTGCTGCAGGCCGCCGTGGATTATGTGGCTGGGCTTGGCGGCGGCACCGTCACCATCGGGCCGGGCACCTACGGGATGGCCGATTCATTGCACCTCCGCTCGGGGGTGACCGTCCGGGGCACGCGCGGGCAAACCATCCTGCGCAAGGCTGACGGGGTGTCCTCGCCGCTGGCCGTCGACGGGGATTACGGCGAGGAGCAGATCACCGTGGTGGACCCGACCGGGTTCCGCGTCGGGGGTGGTGTGGCCATCTGGGACCGGGGCGCCGGCGGTTTCCACACCACCGTGGCCCGCATCACGGGGCGTCGCGGCGACACGTTCTCCATCGACAAACCGCTCAACGCCGATTGCATGGTGGACCAGGGGGCCACGGCGGCAACGGTGTTTCCCGTGGTCAGCGGCTATGACCTCGAGGGGGTCGTGGTCGAGGACCTCATCATTGAGGGCAACCGGGCGAACAACCCATGGCTGAACGGCTGTCGTGGCGCGGGCATCTTCCTCTACCGCGGACACGGGACCGTCCTCCGGCGCTGCGTGGTGCGCGACTACCACGGAGACGGCATCAGCTTCCAGCAGTCCAATGACGTGGTGGTCGAGGAGTGCCTGTGCGAGGCCAATGCGAACCTCGGATTCCATCCGGGCAGCGGTTCCCAGCGGCCCGCGCTGCGGCGCAACGTGGCACGCGGCAACGGCGAGGACGGGTTGTTCCTCTGCTGGCGGGTGAAGTACGGCGTCTTCGAGGGCAATGTCCTCGAGGGGAACGGCCGGTTCGGCATCTCGATCGGGCACAAGGACACGGACAACCTGCTCCGGGGGAATCAGGTCCGCTCCAACCGCCAGGCCGGCGTGTTCTTCCGCCTCGAAACCGAAGGGATGGCCGCCCACCGCAATCGGCTTGAGGCGAACCTGATTGAGAACAATGGCTGGACCAACGACGCCGCGGGCATCGTGGTGCGGGGCGCCACGCGTGAACTGGTCTTCCGCGACAACCTCATTCGCGACACCCGGCCGCGGGAGCACCGCCGGCAGACCGTGGGCATCCGGGTCGAGGCCGACGCGGGACCCGTGCTCCTCGAGCGCAACCGCATCGAGGCCAGCGTCCCCATCGACGACCGACGAAAGCCCGCCCCGTAGCCGCGCCGTCCTTCAAGCTGTAGGCCGCGTGCCCTCACGCGGCGGGGTCAGCCTCGCAGACTGTAGGCCGCGTGCCCTCACGCGGCGGGGTCAGCCCCGCAAGCTGTAGGCCGCGTGCCCTCACGCGGCGGGGTCAGCCCCGCAAGCTGTAGGCCGCGTGCCCCCACGCGGCGGGGGTAGCTGGCGTTCGCCGAATCCGCCAGGCGCTAATTGCCCACCGCCCGGTAAAAGAGCGGGAACACCTTGCCGGCCTGCGTGTCCTCGAACACCGCCTGGCCGCCTCCGTTCATGGTCGCCGTGCCGGCGCTGGTCCAGTTGGCCGAGCCGACGTTCCCCGTCCGCTGGATGGTGTAGGAGGCTCCCGGCGTGCCGGTGAGATCCATTTGCGGGTTGCCGTTGGGGAGCAGACGATAGCCCGTGAAGCGCGCCTGGCCCGCGGCGCCGCCGGTGCCGGTCTTGACCGTGAACTCGGTGAAGCGTGCGTATCCGCCGAAACCGCCCATCTCCGGCACCGCGTTGGTCGACGAGTAGAACATGCGGCCGAAGGTGAGCGTGCCGCGATAAGTCTTGTCGGTCTGCAGCGCGTTGGCGGGAATGACCGTCGAGGTGGCGGTCACGGGGAGCTCGCGCGGGATGCACAGGTTCGGCGCCTGGAACATCACATTGCCGTTGGTGTCGGTGACCATCACCGAGAGGTAATCGGCAGCGCCCGCCCCGGTGAAGGCGTTCCAGCGCAGTGTGAAATCCTGCGCGGCGTTCACCGTTTGGGCTTCGTTGAAGTTCGCGATCTTGGGGACCGGGATGGTGACGGCGGGCATGGTCATGGTGATGACGCGCTCCGCTTGCCCGCTCTGGGTGAAACGGAGGGTGTAGTTACCGGGCGGGTAGGCGGCGTTCAGAGCGGCTTCCGTAGCGGGCGTGTCGCTATAGCTCAGGAAGCTGAAGATGGCCTCAAGGGTCTTGGTGCTGTTGTCCGGCAGGGTCAGGGTGCCGGCCGTCAGGGCGGGCCCCGCTTGCGGGCTGGTCAGGAAGACGCCGAACATGAAAGGCGATTCCCCATCCGGCACCGGGTCGGCGGTCGACGTCTGCTGGTACATCGCCATCTTCGAGAGCGAATAGGTTCCCCACGTCTCCGGATACCCGTCCGGGTCACAGTCCTCGCCGCCGCTGCCGCCCTCCCCGGTGGTGAACTGCCCGCTATAGCGGCCGGTCTCGAGCGGTTCGCCAGCCGCGCTCTCCAGTTTGATCACCGCGCCAGCCGGGTTCAATGCCCACGTGATAAGCGTCTCGCCGGGCAGCCCGCCGGCATACGTGCAGGTGAGCGTCCTCCCGTCGGCGCTCCACGCATAAGAGAACTTCGAGGCAGTCACGCCGGTCCCCCCCCACGCGATCGCACCCGGAACGGCCGGCGGAAAGCCGCCCAGCAGCGGGTTCTCTTTCATTTCCTGGTCGAACTCGAACACCACCGTCGTGGTGACCGACACACTCGTCGCGCCGTTCGCGGGCTTCACCGCAATCAGCGTGGGAGCCTCGTCACCGCCACTCCCGCCACCCTCCCCGGTCGTGAAGGTTCCGGAGGTGGTGGCCACCGGCGTGCCGCTGCTGCTGGTGAAGGGCATGAAGGTGCCGGCCGGATTCAGCCGCCAGGTGATCGTGGTCTGGGCCGGCCATTCCGAGCTCGGCGTGCAGGTCAGCGTTCGACCGTCCGTGCTCCACTCGCTGTCCACGAACCCGGATGGGGTGAGTTCCAGATTACCGATGGCGAACGGCGGGAAACTGGGAAACGCATCCACGCCGGTGTCCATGTTCTGGTTGAAGACGAACACCAACGGACTGGTGATCGAAACCCCCGTGGCGCCGTTCGCGGGCGTGACACTGGTGACCGTCGGTGCCTGGGCCCACGCCGCGGGCAGCGCGAGCCACGCGGCCAACCCAAGAGCAACGCCCAGCGCCGTCCGACTCAGGCGCCCGGTTCGGGCGAGGGAAGCTTTCCATCCGAGGAGCATACTTGGTTTCATAACATCAACGTGGGAGGGAAACTACGGAGCCCCACCGCCTCTTGCCAATCTGTTTTCCTACGCAAGTGCCGCTGCGTGATGGCCGCGAGCCACGAACCCCCCTTGCTGAAAATGGTAGCCGCCCGGCATCGCACCGGGCGGCTGTTTTCGGTCGGCGACGGACCGCGGTTCCGCCGTCAGGCCTCAAATGACTTGCCGCAACCGCAAGATTGGCGGGCGTTGGGATTGACCAGCTTGAAGCCCCCGCCGTTCAGGCTGTCGTCAAAATCCACCACCGACCCCCGCACAAAACCCGCGCTGAAAGAATCCACCAACACCGAGACGCCTTCCTGCTCGCTGATGGCGTCACCGGGACGACATTCGTCGAACACCAGCCCGTACTGCAAGCCCGAACAGCCACCTTTTTCGACATAAACCCGCAGGTGACGACCCGGCCCTTCGCGACGCATCATCTCGCGCAACTCGTTCGCCGCGCCTGCCGACAACCGCACGACCGGTTCCTGCTGTTCCACGCTGACCTGCATACGGACCGAACCTACGAACGCAGGGGAGCCGTGTCAAACGGGCCTCGCTCATCAGCCCGGGAATCCTCCGGTCACGCCTCGCGCCCGCCCGCCGCCAGCCGGCTGCGGTGACGCCCGTATGCGAAATAGAAGACCACACCCACCGCCATCCAGCCGGAGAACCACACCCACGTGATCCACGGCAGCTTCAACATCAGATAGCCGCAGCAGACAATCGCCGCCAACGGCACCCAGGGCACCAGCGGCGCCCGAAAGGGCCGCGCCCGGCCCGGCTCTTTCCACCGCAGAATCAGGATGCCCGCCGCCACCAGCATGAAGGCCAGCAGCGTGCCGATGTTCGTCAGCTCGACCAACTCGTTGATGTTGGCCAGCGACGAAAACGCCGCCACCATGATCCCCGTCAGAATCGTCGTCACATGCGGCGTCCGCCAGCGCGGATGCACCTTCGCCGCCCACGGCGGGAGCAGACCGTCCCGCCCCATCGCGAAGAAGATGCGCGTCTGCCCCACCTGGAACGGCAACAGCGCCGACGTCGTCGCCAACACCGCCCCGAAGGCGATGATCCCGGCAATCCAGTGCTGGCCCAGCGAGGAAAAGGCGAAGGCCAGAGGTTCCGCGTTGCCGAGGGTGTTCCAGGGCACCATCCCGGTCAGCACCACCGCCACCGCGACGTAAATCACCGTGCACACCACCAGGCTGCCCAGAATCCCAATCGGCATGTCCCGCTGCGGGTTCCGCGCCTCCTCCGAAGCGGTCGAGACGGCGTCAAACCCGATGTACGCAAAGAAGATGATGGCCGCCGCCGCGGAGATCCCCGCCATGCCGTTGGGCGCGAAATCCGTCCAGTTCTCCGGCTTCACATGCCACGCCCCCAGCACCACGAAGAACGCGATGATCAGCAGCTTGCCGACCGCCAGGGTCGTGTTCGCCCGGGCCGTCTCCCGGATGCCGATCAACGCGATGTAGGTGATCACCGCCACGATCCCGAAAGCCGGGAGATTGAAGATCAGCGGAACTCCGAGCACCCGGGGTGCGTCCGCCAAGGCCGTCGCCCCGCGCACCACGCTCGCCCCGAGAGTGGCCGGGTCCACCCCGCTCGCCTGCGCCCCCGCCACCGCGGTCGCCGCCTGCACCGCCGACCGGTAATCGGTGCCCAGCCAGGCCGGGATCGTGATCTGAAAACCTCGCAGCAGCTCCTGAAAGTAGCCCGACCACGAGATCGCCACGGCGGCGTTGCTCACCGCATACTCGAGGATCAAGTCCCACCCGATCAACCACGCCACCAGCTCACCGAGCGTCGCGTACGCGTACGTGTATGCGGAGCCCGACACCGGCACCATCGCCGCGAACTCCGCATAGCACAGCGCCGCGAACCCGCATGCTACGGCCACCATCAGAAAGGAGATCACCAGCCCTGGACCAGCCCCCAGATGATTCGGCCCCCCCGCCGCCGCGGTCCCTACAGTAGAGAAGATGCCCGCTCCGACGATCGCGCCAATCCCGAGGAAAGTGAGCTGCACCGGCCCCAAGGTCCGCCGCAACTGGCCTCCCGACCTCTCCGTCTCCCCGATGAGACGGTCCAGCGGCTTGACGCGGAACAGCCCGGACATGCCTTCGCATCCCCGCGTCGCTTACCGCCGCGTCGAGGCGCGTTGCTGGAGCCACGCCACATCCCGGCTGTTCGGTACCGAGTAGTTGTGGTCGTGCCAGCCCAGATTCGCCGGCGGCTTCTGCGTGCGCGGATCCACCCACTTGTGAATCTCGCCATGACCATCCGCGAACGAAATCGTGCTCGAAGGACGATGGTAATCCGCGGGGATGTGGTAATAGGCGGAGCGATTCATGATCATCCCGAAGAACGGCCGGCAAATGCTGTCGTGGTGAATCTCGGCGATGACAAACAACCCTGACGGTCCCGGATCGGTCATGTCCGCGGTCTTTTTATAGACCCGATAACCCGTCTGGGGATTCTCGCGGTAAGCCGGTCCCGCCCAGCCCACGAAGGAGTTCATCCCGTAGCTCCGCACCACCCGCTGGCGCTTCCCACCCACCAGCTCCATGGTCTTGTCCCCCGGACACCGGTAGATCTCGGCTGACTTCAAATAGGGACCGAAGAGCGAATAGCGGGGATCGATGAGCTTGAAGATGTTCGTGTTGTCCAAGGGCGCGCCCTCGAAACTGCCGCCCACCCAGGTAAGCGGCACAGCCGAATCGGTCCCGCTCCCGTTCAGCACCACCGACTCGTTGTTATCCCCCGCGTACATTTCCCAGATGATCCCCAGTTGCTTCAGGTTGTTCAGGCAACCAATGGCCTGGGCGCGGCCTTTGGCCTTCGACAACGCGGGGAGGAGCATCGACGCCAGGATCGCGATAATGGCAATCACCACCAGCAACTCGATCAGGGTGAAGGCGCCGGAGCGGCTTTGGGAAACAGGGGCTCTCGTCATGAATCTCGGTGGGCACAGTCTTGCTGAAGCCGACCGGCCGCACCCTACCCGGAATTGACGAGTCATAGCAAGTGTGCGTTTCCCAGCCCAACGCGCGAACGCGCGACGCCTGGTCTTGGTTACCTTCGTTGCCTTCTGTGGGCGGGGGTGCAGGGCACAGGAGTCTCAAACCCAACGCGGGAGGCAACCGGCCAAACGTTGCATTCGCGGCCGGCTCTGCCAATTTCCGGGCATGCTGATCGCTCGCTTTCGGCGTCGCTCGAATCCGTGGAGACTTATCGTCGCATCGTTGGCTCTCCTGGGGGCGGGTCTGTCGACCTCGCAGGCCGCCGACTCGCACACCCGCGCGAGTCTGCTGCTCGACGCCGCCTCCGCGCGCCCCGGCGAAACCGTCACCGCCGCCATCCGGCTCCAGATGGATCCCACCTGGCACACCTATTGGCGCAACCCGGGTGAGTCCGGCCTCCCCACGTCCATCGCCTGGACACTGCCGCCTGGTATCACGGCCGGCGACATTCAGTGGCCTCCGCCCGAGCCCTACGAATCCGGCGGCCTGACCACGTATGTCTATCACGACGAGGTCCTGCTACTGGTCCCGTTGACTCTGGCCGACGCGGTCAAACCCGGCCCGGCCCTGCTGCAAGCCCGGGTGGACTGGCTCGAGTGCCAGGTCGCCTGTGTCCCGGGCAGTGCGCCCGTCCAAGCGACACTCCAGATCGGTACCGACCGCGAACTTTCGCCGCACGCCGCCCTCATCCAGTCCTGGCAGGCGCGCATCCCGCGTCCCGACGCTGCCCGAGCCGTGACCGCCGCCTGGCAGGAACCTCCCACAGGCAGCACCGCCACCTTTATTCTTGAGGGGTCAGTAGATAGTATGCTCCATCCCGCGGATTTCTATCCTTATCCCCACGAAGATTACGAGATCGCCCCCGCGGTCACGCGCCAGCCCTCGCCCGAAGGCACCTTCCGACTCGCCAAGAACCTCAAACGCTTCGCCGACCAGTTCCCCCAGGAGATCGCCGGGATCCTGGTCCAGCCCGCCGTGGCCGGTTCCCCTGCCCGTGCGGTCGAAGTCCGGGTCAATTTGCCCCCCACCGCTGAGCAAACCGCCTCGGGCTCTGGCTCGTCCGCGGCCGAATCGTTCGCCGGCACGAGCGGACCTGGCACGCCGAGAGCCTCGCTGCTCTTGATGTTGGCCTTTGCGTTCCTTGGCGGGCTGATTCTCAACATCATGCCCTGCGTCCTGCCGGTCATCGCCCTGAAGATCCTCGGGTTCGTCCAGCAGAGCAAGGAAGCGCCGGAGCGGGTTCGCCGGCTCGGGCTCATGTACGGCTTGGGCGTGCTCCTGTCGTTTCTGGCCATCGCGACCGTGGTGGTGAGCGTCCAGCAGGCTGGCGGAGGAGCCAGTTGGGGGATGCAGATGCAGAACCCCTATTTCCGGCTGGCCTTGCTCGTGGTTGTCTTGCTCGTCGCGCTGAATCTCTTTGGCGTGTTCGAGATCGTCATTGGTGGCACCGCTTTGGGCGCCGCGGCCAAGTTGACCACGCGAGAGGGTTACCCTGGGGCCTTCTTCAACGGCATCCTCGCCACCGCGTTGGGAACGTCCTGCACCGCCCCGATCCTCGCGATTGCGGTCGGGTTCGCCTTCACGCAATCGCCGGTGATCATCGTCCTGATGTTTCTGACGATCGGAGCGGGACTGGCGAGCCCTTACGTACTGCTGAGCTGGCGACCCGGCTGGTTGCGGTTTCTCCCGAAGCCCGGGGCGTGGATGCATAAGTTCAAGGTGGCCATGGGCTTCCCAATGTTGGGCACGGCGGTTTGGATGTTTGAGTTCACGGCCCCGTCCTACGGACCGGGGGGCGTCCTCTGGCTGGGGATGTTCCTGGCCGTCATCGCGCTTACCGTCTGGGTCTGGGGCGAGTTCATCCAGCGGGGCACACGACGCAAAGGCCTCGCCACGATGATCTGCGTGGGGCTGCTCGCGGGGGCGTACGTCGTGATCCTGGAAGGGCAATTGCACTGGCGCAATCCGGTGGGCAGCACCGCCTCCGCCTCCGTCTTCAAAGACACACCCGATGGGTTGGAGTGGCGACCCTGGAGTCCGGCCGTGGTGGAGGACGCCCGCCGTTCGGGCCAGATCGTCCTGGTGGATTTCACCGCCAAGTGGTGTCCCAACTGCCGTTCCAACAAGAAGTTCGCCATCGACATTCCCAGCGTCCGCGGCCGCATGGGCCAACTGAACGTCGTGGCTCTCCGCGCCGATTACACGGATCGCGATCCGCGGATCACCGAGGAACTGAAGCGCTACGGGCGGGCAGGCGTGCCGCTGGTGCTGGTCTTCCCGGCGGATCCCACCCGGCCTGCGCTGGTTCTCCCCGAGTTACTGACCCCCGGCATTGTGCTGGAAGCCCTTAATCAAGCGGCTGGAGCCACGCCGGCCACCGGCCCGAAGGCCTGAATATTTGCGGTTCGCGCACCTTCTGACTACCATTGGACACGTCGGGATCGCGGCGGACTGCCGGTACTGACGTGACACACTGCGTAAACCTATGAAAACTTTGCTCGCCGCTCTCCTGATATTGGGTGCCGCCGGAATGGCGCGTGCGGAAGTCACCGCGGGCAAGCCCGCACCGGATTTCGTCGCGAAGGACGTGACTGGCAAGACGCACCGTCTCAGCGACTACCGTGGCAAGATCGTCGTCCTGGAGGCCTACAATCTCGATTGCCCCTTCTGCGCCAACCACTACAAGACCGGCGCCATGCAGGCCCTGCAAGCGAGTGTCACCAGCAAGGGCGGCATCTGGCTGGTGGTGAACTCCACCGCCCAAGGCAATCCCAGTCACCGCGCCGCTGCCGCCGCGCGTGCCGAGTTCGCCGCCCAGAACATGAAGGCCACGGCCTGGATCGACGACAGCGCCGGCACCTTGGGCAAGCTCTACGGCATGAAGACCACCCCGCATATGTTTGTCATCGATGCGCAGGGTACGCTTGCTTACCAAGGCGCCATCGACGATCGCGCGACTGCCGCCGGCGATCCCCGCACCGCGAAGAACCACGTCAAACAAGCTGTGGAAGCCCTGATGGCCGGCCGCGCGGTGCCTCTGGCCGAAACCAAGCCCTACGGTTGTGGCGTGAAATACGCCGACTGACCCCTGATCTACCTAGATCACAACGCCACCACCCCCCTGGACACGCAGGTGGGGGTAGTGGTGCGCGGAGCGGAGCTGGCTGCGTTCGGCAACCCATCCAGTATTCACGCCGCCGGTCGTAGCGCCCGGGCCCTGCTGGACGAAAGCCGCGAACGGCTGGCGGTTCTGTGGGGCTGCCGTCCCAGCGAGATCGTTTTTACGTCGGGTGGCACCGAGGCCAATAATCTCGCCGTGCTCGGCGCGGCCCGGGCTCGGCGCGATCGCGGGCGGCACCTGATCACTTCGGCGGTGGAGCATCCGTCGGTGCGGCAGGCTTTTGAGTATCTGGCGGCGCGGGAGGGGTTCGAGGTTACCATACTATCTACTGACCCCTTGGGAGTGATTGAGCCTGAGGAAGTGCGGCGTGCGCTGCGCCCCGACACGACGCTGGTGTCGGTCATGGCCGCCAACAACGAGGTGGGGACCCTTGAGCCGGTCCGTGAGATTGGCGAGCTCTGCCGGGAGCACGGGGTGTGTTTCCACACCGACGCCGTTCAGTGGTTTGGCAAGGAGCCCGTCGGTGCGATTGACGATTTCGCGGCTGACCTCGTGGCCGCTTGTGCCCACAAGCTGGGTGGGCCGCGGGGCGCTGGGGTCCTGTACGCCCGGTCGCCGCTCCCTCTGCAACCCCTCCTCATGGGCGGCAGCCAGGAGAACGACCGCCGCGCCGGAACCGAGAATCTGCCCGCGATTGTCGGTTTGGTTACCGCCTGGGAACGATTCACGAAACCGCCGTTGTTCGACCGATCCCGTCTCGAACCGCTCACCGCTCTCCTCGAAACCCGCTGCCTGGCCATCGAGGGGACGCGCCGCTGGGGACCGCCCTTGCCCCAGCGTCTGGCCAACACCCTGGCCATCACGGTCTCGGGTTGCGACAGCCTATCGCTCCTCGCCGGACTGGATCTCGCCGGCGTCTGCGCCTCGAGCGGTTCCGCGTGCTCAGCAGGATCGCTGGAGCCCTCCCACGTGCTGACGAGCCTCGGGGCTTCAGCGACCGAAGCCAGCGGTCTGGTTCGCTTCTCGCTGGGTCCGGAGACCACGCGTGCCGAGGTGATGGCGGCGGCGGAGGCACTGGCGGCGGTGGTGACCCGGGTACGTAAGCGCGGGTGACTAGCGAATTGTTCGTAACTGGGTTCATCTAGGTGTTGTCGCGTGGATAACCTCGCCGCTTGGGTCCGCGCCATGGATCTATTCACCGCCCCCATCGCTTGTGGCCCGGGTTATTCACAGCGGCTTCATCGCACAACTGCTTGGGCCATCCTTGACAGCGCACTTTGTTTGCTTTATCCCCAGGCCTTAATAATACGTCCTTTCATCGCGGACCAAGAACCACCGTCATAATGAAACTGGCGATAACCAAGGACCTCTTCGCGCTGGGTCTCCAAGCGGTCCAGAACGTCGTGGGCAGCCGCACCACGCTGCCGATTCTCTCGAATGTCCTCCTCCAAGCCGAGGACAACTGCCTGCGACTGACGGCAACGGACCTCGACGTGACGGTGAGTTGTCTGGTCGAAGCCAAGGTCGTTCGCAAGGGCGCCACGACGCTTCCGGCCAAGCGCCTCTTCAGCATCGTACGCGAGGCAGCCGTGGGGGAGATCGATCTCGAGGCGGACGACAACAATGTGTGCACCCTCCGCTCTGGGCCTTCCCTGTTCAAAGTCCGCGGCCTGGCGGCTGAGGATTTCCCACCGGTCGCGCCGTTCGAGGAGCCGACACCGGTCACCCTGCCGCAAGAGCGCTTCCGCGGGATGCTGCGGCGTTGTGCCTTTGCGGCTTCGAGTGACGAGACGCGCTATGTGTTGAATGGCATCTTCTTCAGTCTGAAGGAGCACAAGGTTGCGGCGGTGGCCACGGACGGGCGGCGGTTGGCGCTGACGGACGAGGAGGCGGACATCGAGAGTGCGGTGAGTGCGGAGTTCATCGTGCCGACCAAGGCGGTGAACGAATTGCTGCGCTTGCTGCAGGACAAGGGTACCGCTGAGCTGCGGTATACCGAGAACCAGGCGGCCTTCAAGCTGACGGACGAGAAGGGCGGGATGATCCTCGTGACGACGAAGCTGGTGGAGGGCACCTACCCGAACTACCAACAGGTGATCCCGCGAGTGCAAGGAGCGGGTGAACGCTTAGTGCGCGAGGTTTCTTCACGCGCTGCGCCGGAGCAGAGATCATGACCAGCGACGGGAAGCAGCTCGGTGAAACTCACCTTCAGCCGAAACAGCCTGGTCATCACCGCGGAACACCCGGAGGGTCGGCGAAGGCGCATGAGACGGTGGCGATCAACTACAAGGGCAATGAGCTGGCGGTGGCGTTCCATTAATCGTTTTTGGTCGAGGCCGCGGGCGCTGGACACCGAGGAGGGTGTTCCTCGGAGACTGACGATGAGCTGAGTCAGGCGTGCTGAAGATCAACGGCCCGTTTCACCGTCATCATGCCGATGCGGACCAACTGATTCCATTTCGCTTCCAGATGGGGCTAAATGTGCGATCTTGGGCGTATGGCAGAACCTCGACGAGCGATGTGGACTTGGTGGCAAGGCCGAGAGGCCGACCGCCCAACCAGGACCTCCAGCGGTTGCGCATGGCGCAGGCCATTGCTGTTGCCCAACTGGCCAACTCACCCTCAGAGGCAAACCGCCACGGCTTTGGGCGTCAGCGGAACACGGTCGCCCGGTTGCGGAACGCGCTTTTCGCCAGCAAGGCGAACCCGTCCAGCCGCGGCATGTCTTGGGGCGGCCGACGCCATGCCTGCTGAGCGCCCGCCGAGAGCCGCCCTCCTGGCGGGTGGCAAACCCGGCCGAGCGCGGCGAGGTTAGTGGTCCTCACGCCCCGCGGGTAGCCCTGGACCGACGGATCAGATCGCCAGGTGTGGCCTCGGTGGTGTATCACGCCTGGTCCAGCATACCGCTGGCACCAAAGTGTCCGACCGCGCACCCCAAGACCGACACGCCGGGGCAAGGGGTGGAAAAACGCGCCGAAGACCTGGCGACCGATGCTGACGCCGGCAGCAGTCCAGGATCGCCCGTGGGTTGATGTTCAGGACGGGGCCCGCTTTGGCCGGATGGCGCGGATCCGGCGCTGCTGGGCTCCAGCTTGCGGCGACAGTTGTGCAGCGGTTACGGACAATTCACCTGTGTCTGGCGCCGTGGGTCCCGGGAAGGTCCAACTGGACTGGGCTGAGCGGCCAGATGAACACCACCAGATGAACGGCTTTCTGCTCCCGGGTCAGTCAGGCCCATGCGGACGAATTCATCGTGTGGTGATCCGACAGACCGGTTCGCACAGAGCAAGGACTGGTGGTGCCGGAGACATCCGGCTCATCAGCTTGCCGGCCAGCCTACTCCCGGAGCTCCTTCCAGGGAACGCGTTTGGGACGGGTCCGGGAAAGGCGTTCCAGATGGTCCTGGACCGGATGGAACTGGTGATGCCAGACGACTCAGGGCGAGGTTGGGTGCCTTGGCTGCGGCACCGATCAGATTGCGCAATATGCGGCAGCCTTGGTTGTTAGTCTCAACTTGAAAGCGAACTAGAATAGAGCGGTCGAAAACACGCTTTACATCGGGGGCGCGGGCGGTAACGTCGCCGCAGAAATTGTTGTTTATGCGAAGCACCCTCTTCTCCGCCCTGATTCTGGCCGTGGGGGCGTCCCTGGTCGTGGGCTGCAAAGGTCCCTCGAAGAAGCTTGGCCGCGGGGTCACCAACGCCACCGAGTTTGCCCGCCTGGGAGAATTGCGCCGGTCGGTCGAGCAGGAAGCGCTGTGGAGCGGCCCGCAGGCGGCCTATTCATCGGGCGTGATTAATGGCATCAACCGCAGCGTGCTAAGGACACTCGTAGGCGTGGGCGAGGTGCTGACGTTCCCGATCCCAAGCTATGAGCCCTGGCTCAAACCCGGCAACCCGCTGATACCTGACGCGACTGTCGGGCCCGCCTTCCCGGATAGCTACAAGCCGGGGTTGGTGGCCGATGGCGTCTTCGAGACGGACAGCAACCTCGGGTTCTCGGGTGGCGACGTGGCTCCGCTGGTGCCGGGCAGCCGCTTCCGGATCTTCGATTACTAGTTTGCACGGTCGCTTTTGGCGCCGGCGCTTTGCGTCTGGCGCCGTTTTTGTTTATGCACCTCGAGTTGGCTTCGCCGTGCAAGATCAACCTTGTCCTGAACATCCTCGGCCGGCGCCCGGATGGCTTCCACGAGCTCGAGACCGTGATGTACCCGGTCAACGTGTGTGACCGCATCGTGCTCGAGGAAGCCTCCGGGGGGATCGAGTTTGCCTGCGACGATCCACGGCTGCCAACCGATGAGAGCAATCTGGTTGTCCGCGCCGCCCGGGCCTTCTTCGCTGCGGCACCCGTCTCTGGAGGGGTTCGGATCCAGCTTACGAAGCGGATTCCGCTGGCGGCCGGGTTGGGCGGGGGCAGCGGGAATGCCGCGACCACGTTGCTTGGCTTGAACCGTCTGTTTGGCGAGCCGCTGGCTTCAGGTGCGCTTGGCGCGCTTGGCGCGCGGCTGGGTTCCGACGTGCCGTTCTTCCTCGAGGCCCGGCCGGCGCTGGCGACCGGTCGCGGTGAGCAAGTGACGCCGCTCGAGCCGTTCGCCGCTCTCCGGGGCCTCTGGCTGTTCCTGGTGCACCCCGGGTTTGGCATCCCGACGGCTTGGGCTTACGGGCAACTGGCGCGTTTCCCGGCTGCGCTCCGGGGTCGGCCGGGGCGGGCGGCCGAACTGGTCGCGCTATTGCGTGCGGGGGATCTGCCAGCGGCGGCGGGCAGCCTCTACAACGCCCTCGAGGCACCGGCGCTGCAGAAGTACCCGGTTCTGGGCTTGTACCAGGAGTTCTGTCGTGCGGAGGGAGCCCTGGCCACGTTGATGTCCGGCAGCGGCTCGACGACGTTCGCCTGGGTGGCGGGGGCGGAGGCGGCGGCGCGGTTGCGGGACCGTTTCGTCGATCGCTTTGGGGCGCGCGGGTGGCTGGCGACCGTGCCGCTGGGGGAGGGTTGACATGCGCTGCGGTTGCCACTGGTCAAGGCGGGGCGGGCGGGCTTAGGCTGGGTCGTGTGAGTCCGTTGTCCGGGCAGTGGAAACGGGCGGGGGCTTGGCTGCGAGGCTACTTGTCCGAGCGGTGGGAACGCCTGCTGGCCTGGCGGGGGCGGTGGCTCCCGCGGGAGGAGACGTTCCACCTGATGCTGGCGGGGCTGGTGGGCATCGTGGGAGGGCTGACCAACGCGTTCTTCCACTACGCCACCCGTGCGTTGCGGTTGCTCGCGATGGGGTTGACGGGGGATCCGGTCGAGATCGCCGTGGAGCTGACGCCGGCGATGCGATTGGTGGTGCCGACGCTGGGCGCGCTGCTGGCGGGTCTGATACTCCGCTGGGGCCAGCGCTACCTCCAGGGCCGCGGGGGAGCCACGAACCTGCTCGAGGTCGTGGTGGCGGGCGATGGGAGGCTTCCGTTCCGGCCGAACCTGATCAAAGCGGCGTCGTCGCTCTTAAGTGTGGCGAGCGGTGCCTCGATTGGGCGGGAGGGGCCGATCACGCAGATGTCTGCCACCCTGGCCTCGAAGCTTGGGCAGACCGCGTTATGGCCACCGTACCGGCTGCGTCTTCTGGTGGCGTGTGGTGCTGCGGCGGGCATGGCGGCGGCTTACAACGCGCCCATCGCGGGCTCGGTGTTCGCGGCGCAGATTGTCCTGGGGAACTTCTCGATGAACCTGTTTGCGCCGCTGATGTTCGCCTCGGTCACGGCGGCGGTGGTTTCGCGGACCTTCTTCGGGATTGAGCCCTGGTACAGCGTGCCGGAGTTCGAGTTCACGCGGATTCTGCAACTGCCCTGGTTTGTGGTGCTGGGCGCTCTTGCCGGCGTCCTGGCGGCCAGCTTCCTCAGGCTGCTCCAGGCGGCGGAGCGGATCTTTCAGCGATTGGGCCAACCCATCCAGGTGCGGTTGACGATGGCCGGCTTGGCGGTGGGGGGGCTGGCGGTGGTGATCCCAGAGGTTTGGGGCAATGGCTACAGCGTCACCTCGCGCATTCTTCAGAACGCCCCGCAGTACGGCATTGCCTGGCTGAGCCTCCTGCTGCTGGCCAAGGTGGGGACCACCGTGCTGACCGTTGGTGCCGGCACCGTGGGGGGCGTCTTCACGCCGACGCTTTTCCTGGGCGCGGCCTTGGGGAGCCTGTTCGGCCAGATCCTGCATGTGTTGGGGCTGGCCGATTCGCTGCCGGTGGGGGCCTTCGCCCTGGCGGGCATGGGGAGTGTGCTGGCGGCCACGACGCATTCGCCGCTGCTGGCGTTGATCATGGTGTTCGAGATCTCGCTGAACTACTCCCTCATGCCCGCGCTGATGCTGGCCTGCGCCGTGGGCACGCTCGTCAGCCGCCAGCTCCATGCGAACTCGGTCTACACCGAGCCGCTCCAGCGGCGGGGGCTGTTGGGCGAGGCCGAACCCGACCAGCTCGGCGCCGCCACGCAGGGGAAGATCGGCGACTTCATGCGCGAGCCGGTTCCGCCGGTGAACGAGACCGCCACGTTCAAGGAACTTGGCCAACGCTTCCTCACCAGCCCGAACAACTTCCTGCCCGTGGTGGATGATCGCGGGCGCCTCACCGGTCTGGTCGCGCTGCAGGATCTCAAGGGCTATCTCAACGCCGGTCAGGAGCTGCAGGCGGTCATCGCCTACGACGTCATGCGCCCTCCGCCCGCCTGCGTCACGCCCAACCAGCTCCTCCACGAAGCCCTCCCGGTCCTCCTCGCCACCGAGCTGCGCCACATCCCGGTGGTCAACACCCTCGCCGAACGGCGGCTCGTCGGTTCGCTCGCCCGTGCCGAGGCCCTGAGCGCCCTTTCCGAGGCCCTGGCCCCCAAGGGCACGGCCAAGAATTGACTTTCCCCTTGTTCCCACCGGCGACGCCCGCGATAACAGCGGCCCGATGAGCATCCTGGATGAACTCAAGTGGCGCGGCCTGTTTGCCGACAGCACCGACGAATCCGTCCTCGCGGCCCGCCTCGCGGCGGGCCCGACCACGCTCTACTGCGGCTTCGACCCGACGGCCGACTCCCTTCACGTGGGCCATCTCGTCCCCCTGCTCGCCCTGCGTCGCTTCCAGGACTTCGGCCACTGTCCCATCGCCGTCGCGGGCGGTGCCACCGGCTCGATTGGCGATCCCAGCGGCAAGACCCAGGAACGTGCCCTGCTCAGCGCCGGCCAGATCGCCGCCAACGTCGCCGCCGTCCGCACCCAGCTCGCGCGCGTGCTCGACTTCGACACGACCACCAATCCCGCCCGGCTCGTGGACAACGCCGACTGGACCGCGGGCGTCAGCTACATCGATTTCCTCCGCGACATCGGCAAGCATTTCACGGTCAACCAAATGGTGGCCAAGGAGAGCGTCCGCGCCCGCATGCAGGACCGCGAACACGGCATCAGCTACACCGAGTTCAGCTACATGCTCCTGCAGGCCTTCGACTTCGCCCACCTCTGCGAGACCTTCAACTGCGAGCTCCAGATCGGCGGCACCGATCAGTGGGGCAACATCACCCTCGGCATCGATTTCATCCGCAAGAAGCTTGGCCGCCACGCCCATGGCCTCGTCTTCCCCCTGATCACCAAGGCCGACGGCACCAAGTTCGGCAAGACCGAGTCCGGCGCGGTCTGGCTCGACCCCCGCCGGACCAGCGTGTACCGCTTCTACCAGTTCTGGATCAACACGGACGATCGCGACGTCATCCGATATCTCCGGTTCTTCACCTTTCTGGACCAGGCCGCCCTCGCCGCCCTCGAACACCAACATCAGTCCGATCCCGGTGCCCGGGCCCCGCATCGCGCCCTCGCCCAGGCCGTCACCGACCTCATCCACGGTCCGGACGCCACCCAGGAAGCGAAGCGTGCCAGCGCGATCCTGTTCGGCGGTGAACTCGACGGCGTGAGCGAAAGCACTTTCAACGAGATCGTCGGGGAGGTGCCCACCGCCACCCTCGAACGCTCCCGGCTCACCGCCCCGGCAGCCGGTGGCACTGGACTTCCGCTGGTGGAACTGCTGGTCCACAGCGGCCTGTGTCCCAGCAAGGGACAGGCCCGCAAAGACCTCGAAGCCGGGGGCATCTACGTGAACAACCGCCGCGAGACCAGCCCCCAACGGGCGGTCACGCCGGGCGACCTCCTCTTCGGCAAACACCTGCTCCTGCGCAAGGGCAAGAAGAACTACGTGGTCGTCACGGCGGCTTGATGGCGACCGGTGGTTGCCGGTCGGCGAACCCTGCGGCACGCGGCTCATCCGTGGCGGGTGGGTCCTTGCGGCTGGTCCGTCAGCGCCAGCAGCCGTCGCTCGAGCTCGCGGCGGGCGTCTTCGCGTTCGGCGTCCGCGACCCCGCGAGGTACCCGCAACGGCTCGCCAAACCTGACCACGCAGCGCGTCAACGGCAGCGGCACCAGAAACCCATCCCAACTGGGCGCGGTCCAACACCGCGAGAGGTCGTAATACCAGCACAATCGGAAAGCCAGCCACCGCGGCCCATCGATCACGCGCTCTGCGCGACGTAGCGCGGCCCGCGCGGCCCATCGGGCGTTAGCGCCAGGTCGAGGCCGCGTTCGCCCCAAGAAACCAGCTCGAGCAACCCTTGCGCACCCCGTCGGCTCGTCGAGCCCCGCACGGGCTGCACCCCGGCCAGCTCGAGGACTCGCGCCAACCGGGCGCCATCCCGACTGGCGCTGACCAACGCCGCCATGCGCCGGGTGGGTTGCGGGCGGCGGATGTACCGTTCATAGACCCGGAGGCAGAGGGCCAGGCGGTTGTGCCAGATGGTGAAGATCGCCGGACCCTGCCGGACGGTGGCCAGCGCGTTCGTGGGGTCGTCCAGCCGATAACGCAACGTGGCGTCCACTCCCCGCACGAGCGTCCAGACCACGCGCGCAATGACGCGGCCGCCCAGGGTTACGTGGTTCGGCACGACGCGACCGGAGCGCCGGCGCGGCCGTTCCCGGACTTGGGGAGTTTCATCGGCCATGGGATCAGCGTTTGAGCGCGGCCCGGACCAGGGCCTCGACGGTGGCGGTTTCCCCGAGCATCGCCTGGGCCGCCCGCACCGCGTCGTGTGCCTCGGCCGGTTTGAAGTCCAGCGCGACCAGCGCCAGCACTGCGTCGTGGATCCGCTGGTCCGCCTCCGACACGGCGCGTTGTTCACTGCTCGCCTCCCACGCCCCGGCGGCTCCCACCTTGTCCTTGAGCTCGACCACCAGGCGCTCAGCCATCTTCTTGCCCACCCCCGAGATCCGCGAGAGAGCCTTCACATCCCCGGCCGCGACGGCCCCGCGGAAAGCGGTCGGAGTCATCCCACTCAGGATGTTGAGTGCCAGCTTCGGCCCGACGCCGTTGACGGTGTTGATCAGCAGGCGGAATAGGTTCCGCTCGGCGGCCGTCGCGAACCCGTAAAGCACATGGGCGTCTTCGCGCACCGCCAAGTGGGTGAGCACCCGCACCCGCTGGCCGGGCGCCGGCAGCTTGTCGAACGAGGACAGCGGAATGAACACCTCATAACCCACCCCCTGGACCTCCACCACCACCTGGGTCGGCAAGGCCTCGACCAACTGTCCTTCGAGAAAGGCGATCATGCTCAGATTCGTTTGGGCACCGACAGCACGTACCGCCCCTGTTCCTGGGCGTAGGCCAGCGCCAGCGCCAGCGCGTCGGCCGCGTCCCCTGGTGGCGGCTCGGCCAGACCCAACCGCCGTTGCACCATCCGCGCCACGGCTTCCTTCTGCGCGGCCCCGTAGCCGACGATCGCCTGCTTCACCCGGCGCGGCGCCAACTCGTAGACCGTGAGCCCCGCCTCGGCCACCGCCACCAAACATGCCCCGCGCGCCTCGCCCATGATCAGCGCCGTCTGGTAGTTCTGGGCATAGAACAGGCTTTCAATCACACAGACCGTCGGCCGTTGCGCCTGCACCACCGCCCGCAGGACCGTGGCGATCTCGAGCAGGCACCGCGACCGGTCCCAGCCCGCGGGACACCGCACCACACCGTGAGCCAGCCACCGTGGTCCGCCGCGGTTGGTCTGAATCACGCCGTAGCCCGTACCGCGCAGCGATGGATCCACCCCCAGCAACACCGCCGCCGCTGATGGCCGCCCGGTCACGGTCGGTTCCAGCACCGCCGCCGGCGCCCGACGCGGCCCGCGGAGTCGCTGCTGCATTTCCTCGAACTGACGCGGCGAGACGCCCACGCGCGGACTGTGACAAACCCGGCCCTCGGCTGTCGAGCCGGCCAGCGCCTAGCGGGTCGGGCCGGGACCGAACGCCCGCCGGGCCGCTGCCCACGCCTGCAGGACGTCCCGCAGCGATTCCAGGTAGCTCAATTGTACCGCGGCCCGCTCACGGCGGACCGGGAGCAGCTCAGGGAGGCTGATGTCACCCGCCGCATAGCGCGCTTCGGCGGCGCGCAACACGGTGTCCTCGCGTGGGAGGATCTCCGTGCGGTACAGACGGCAGAGGGCCAGGGCGGCGTCGAGTCGGAGCTGCGCGGTCTGCTGGCGCGCGGCCGCTTCGCTTTGGGTCAGGCGCACGCGCGCTTCCGCGGCCGTCAGCTCGGCCTGGGCCTCGCGGAGCCGGCCCTGGTTGCGCTGGAAGAGCGGCAACGGAATGCTCAGCCCGACATCGAGGGTGTCGGCACCGCTCGCCTCGAGGCGGTGATAGAGCACTTCGACCTTCACGTCGGGAATCCGTTCCACCTGCGCCAGCGCCAGGCGCGCCTGCCGGGTCCGGACGTCGGCTTCGGCCAGCGCGACCTCGGGCGGCTCCGCCAGATGGGCGGCCAACCCTTCGAGCGTGGGAATCTCAAACGCGGCTTCCAGGTTGCCGGCCAGCGAGTGCACGGGGAGGGTCGCGTCGCCCAACGCGGTGGCGAGGGCGAGCATGGCCTCGCGGCGCAGCCAACCGGCGCGTTGCCAATCGGCCTCGACCCGGGCCTGTTCGAGTTCGACCCGGGCCAGGTCTTCGGCGACCGCGTCCCCGTGCTCGCGGCGAACCCGGGTGGTGGTCACCGCCTGCCTGGCGATTCGGCGTAGGTCGTCTTGGACCTGCCAGGCCTGTTCCTGGTAAAGGGCGGTGGCGAAGGCGCTGTGGACCCGCTGCCGGATCTCGCGGTGCCTCACCTCGAGCCCGCGGGTGCGGACCTCGCGCTCGAGCAGTTCCACCTCGCGGGCGCGGGCCAAGCGCCGGCCCAGCGGCACGCTTTGGGCCACGCCGGCCACGTACTCGCGCTCGTTGGCCGCGTTGGACCGCAACGGAAGCTGTTGGGCCCCGACAATCGCCTCGGGGTTGGGAAACGCCCCGGCCTGTCGGGCGCGTCCTTCGGCTGCTTCGATGGCCGCCCGGGCTTCGGCAAGTTCTGGATGAAGTTGGTCCGCCAGTGCCAAAGCTTGCTCGAGGGTGAGGTTCTCGAGCGGCTCCGGGGTTGGGCGCAAGGCTTCCGGGCTGGCGGCCGAACCGCCGGCGCTGCCCAACACCAAGGCACACCCAAACGTGAGGAACAGCCGTTTCATAGGTCAAGTCGCTGCGGTGGTTCAGCCGGCCGGCCGAACCGCAGGTACAGGGCCGGTACCACCACCATGTTCAAAAGCATCGAGCTGAGCAGCCCGAACAGGATGACGATGGCCATCGGCGTCTGAATCTCGTTGCCCGGCCGGCCGCCCGCGAGGGCCAGCGGGATCAGGGCCAGCCCCGCCGCGAGGGCCGTCATGAGAATCGGCGCCAACCGCTCGAGGGCACCCCGCAGCACCGCGGCGCGCAGCTCCGTCAGCCCTTCCTGCTCCTGCAGATGGCGGATGTGGGAGACGAGCATGATGCCGTTGCGGGTGGCGATGCCAAACACCGTGATGAAGCCGATCAGGGAAGCCACACTCAACACCCCGCCGCTCACGAACACGCCCGCCACCCCGCCGATGAGGGCCAGCGGCAGATTCAGCATCACGAGGAGGGCGTCCCGGACGGACCCGAAAGCCAGGTGCAGCAGCAGGGCGATGCCCACGACGACCGCGATGCCGAGGAGGAGCAGAACCCGGCCCGCTTCGCCGGCGCTTTCGAACTGGCCCCCGTAATCCACGCGGTAGCCGGCGTGCGATGCCACCAGCGGGCCCACGCGCTGCTGGATCTCGCGCACCACCGAGGTGAGATCCCGTCCGGCCACGTTGGCTGACACCACGAGCTTCCGCTCCACCTGCTCGCGGCTGATCGTGTTCGGCCCGGTGTCCTTGACCACGTGGGCCAGCGTGCGCAAGGGCACCCTGGCCCCGGCCGGCGTGTCCACCAGCAATTCCCCGAGCGTTTCGGGATCCCAGGGCGGTGGGAGAGGTCCAGAGCCGGGCAGCGCCGGATCCGCCAACCGGACCACGAGCGGAAAGGAGTTCTGGCCTTCGAACACGGAACCCACCGGCAACCCCTGGATGGCCGCCTGCAGCGCGCTGTCCACCTCGCGCACCTGCAGCCCGTGCCGCGCGAGCGCCGGCCGGTCAAACTGCACCCGCAGCACCGGGACGTCGACCTGCGGCTCGACGCTCAAGTCCACCACGCCCCGCACGGTGCTCATCGCCTGGCGAACTTCCTCGCCCAGCGTCCGCAGTCCCGCGAGGTCGGGCCCGAACAGCTTCACGGCGATGCTCGAACGCGTGCCGGACAACATGTGGTCGATGCGATGGGAGATCGGCTGTCCGATGCTGATGCTCAAGCCGGGAATGCCGGCCAGATCCTCCCGCAGTGCCGCCAGAAACTCCGCCTTGCTGCGGTCCTTCATTCGCAGCGACACCTCGATCTCCGAGGCCTCCACGCCGAGCGAATGTTCGTCCAGCTCCGCGCGACCGGTGCGACGCCCCACGTTCACCACCTCCGGGTGCCGGAGCAGCGCTTCATCCACCAGGTGCGCGAGTCGGGCCGATTCGGGCAACGCAGTACCGGGCAGCGTATTGGCAGTCAGCGTCAGCGAGCCTTCGTTGAACTCGGGCAGGAACGAGCGACCCAGGAAGGGGGTGGTGCCCAGGGCGATCACCAGGAGCGCCACCGCCGGCAACGTGACCCGCCAGGGGTGGTTCAACGCAGGTTCCAGCAGGCGGGCATAGCGGGCCTTGAGCCAGTGCACGAACCGCGGTTCGGCCCCGCGGCGCACGGCGAGGCTGCCGGGGAGCAGCAGGGAACAAAGGGCGGGCGTGACGGTGACGGCCACCACCAGCGACGCCAGCAGCGCCACCAGATACGCTTCCCCCAACGGTCGGAGCAGCCGGCCCTCGACGCCGGAGAGGAAGAACAGCGGCGTGAAGACCAGCGCGATGATGAGCGTGGCAAAGACAATCGAGCGCCGGATCTCGACGCTGGCGGCCAGCACCACAGCCAGCGACGGCCGGCGTTGCACCTCGGGAAGCTGCGCGTTCAGGCGCAGCCGGCGGAACACGTTCTCGACGTCGATCACCGCATCATCCACCAGCGCGCCGATGGCGATCGCCATGCCCCCGAGCGTCATGGTGTTGATCGTCTGTCCCAGCGCCTGGAGGACGAGCACGGCCGCCACCAGCGACAGCGGGATCGCCAGGACCGTGATCGCCGACGCGCGCGTGTTCGCCAGGAAGAGCGCCACG
The DNA here is from genome assembly GCA_015075445.1 of Verrucomicrobiales bacterium. Lineage (GTDB taxonomy): Bacteria > Verrucomicrobiota > Verrucomicrobiia > Limisphaerales > J093 > DSVZ01. Next base: position 103,770 of record JABTUJ010000023.1, on the reverse strand, counting down.
ACTGCCACGACCAGCACCACGCCCTCGAGCAGCGCTGTTTGCACGTTGCGGATGGCCACCTCGATGAAGTTCGCCTGCCGGAACACGTGCCGGTTGAGCCGCATGCCCTCGGGCATCCTCTGCTCCAGCTCGTCCAGCACGATATCCAGGGCCCGCGTCAGGGCCAGGGGGTTGGCGCCCGGTTGCTTGGACACTCCCAGCAGCACAGCCGGCTGTCCGTTGGCACAGGCCTCCCCACGACGCGGCGATTCCCCCACCCGCACCTCCCCCAGGTCCGCGAGTCGGGTCGGCACGCCGTTGCGGAGCGTCACGACCGTCTCCCCGATGTCCGTCAGCGACTGGAATCGGCCTACGCCGGTCACGAGGTACTCGGACCCCCGATCATTCAGGAAGCCGGCGGAAATGTTCTCGTTCGCGGCCTGCAACGCCTCCACCACCTGGCCCAGGGCCACGCCGTGCGCGGCCAGGCGGGCGGGGGAAAGCACCACTTGGAACTCGCGTTCCCCGCCACCGGTGGGCGTCACGTTGGCCACCCCGGGCACCGCCAGCAGCCGCCGTCGCAGCACCGTGTCCGCCCACGTGTGCATCTCGGTCGGCGTCTGCCGGTCGGACGTCAGCGCCAGGAACAGGATCTCCCCCATGATCGAGGTCTCCGGCATCACCTGCGGCGCCTCGACCTCGGGCGGCAGGGTGGCGGCCACGGTGGGCAGCTTCTCCCCGACGATCTGTCGGGCGCGATACGGGTCTGTCCCCCAATCGAACTCCACCCAGACAATCGAGATCCCCACGGCGGTCGAGGATCGCACCCGCCGCACCCCAGGGGCGCCGTTCAACGCCGACTCGATCGGCAGCGTCACCGTGGTCTCCACCTCCAACGGGGCCATGCCGCGCGCCTCCGTGATCACGGCCACCGTGGGGGCTGTGAGGTCGGGAAACACATCCACCGGCATCCGCCAGGCCGTGTGCGTCCCCAACACCAACAGCAACGCCGCGGCCACCAACACCAACGCCCGGTGGCGCAGCGCGAACTGAATCAATCGATCCGTCATGATGCTTGGGAGCGGGCGGGTTTCGTGCGATCCGATTGGCGCTTAGCCTGGAAATCACCTACCCACTGTAGGCGCCGACGTCAGGGCGTTGCGGGCGTCGGCGCCGACGTGTGGAGGCTTTTGGCGCCAGGACCAATACCACCCGCCACCTCACGTCGGCGCCTACCGTCGGTCGCGGTTTCATGTCGAGCAGGAGAAACCCGGGCTAATGCGCATAGCCGTGCGCGGGCAGCGCGCCGGCGACGGACGCAAGCCGGACCGCATACGCCCCGTGGGTAACCACTCGGTCACCCGCCGCCAGGCCCGCCAGCACCTGCACCCACGGACCGTCGCGAATGCCCAACCTCAGCTCGCGCTTGTCGAACGTCTCGGCGCCCACCTGCACAAACGCGATCGGACGTCCGCCCTCCTCCACGATGGCCTCGCCCGGAACGGCCAGCGCCTCTTCCACCCGCACGGTCTCCACATAGAGGTCAAGCGACTGCCCCACCCGCAGCCGGTTGTCCGTGTTCGCCACCTCGTAGACCAGCCGAGCTGTGCGCGTCGTCGGATCAATCGGCATCCCGGCCGACACCAGGCGTCCCCCGCCTTCGGCGGTCAGGGGAACCAGTCGTTCCGGTGTTCCGGGCACCGCGTACCGCGCGGCCTTCGCCTCCCCGAGCCGATCGAGGCTCGCCTCGGGAACGTGCGCCTCCACGAGCACCCGCGTCGCGTCGAGCACGGTGAAGACGATCTGTTCGGCCGGGATCAGCTCGCCCAGGGCGGCGTCCGACTGCGCGACGATCTTGCCCGCCACGGGCGAACGCAGCTCGATGGCCGGCAGGCCGGCGGCCCCAGCCGCGCTGTCTTGACCCGCGTCTGCCTCGCGATAGGTGCGTTGCAGGGCCAGGGCCGCTGCATGCCGGGCTTCCGCCGCCTTGAGGGCGTAGGCCGCCTCCTGCAGTTCACGAGGCGACTTGGCATCTGCCTGCGCCAGCTTCTCGATCCGTTCGAACGCCACTTCCGCCTGCTCCCGTTCAAGCCGCGTCCGCGCCACCTCGCCTTCGGCCTCGATGAGCCGCGTCGCGAGCTCCGACAACGCCGGCTGAAGCCGGGCGAGGACCTGCCCGGCCGCGACGACGTCGCCCACCAACGGCATCGCGGCTTCGGGGGGCAAGACCAGGTACCCGGGGAGCGGGGTGCGCACCTGGGCCCGGCCACCCGGTCGCGCCGCCACCTGCGCTGGCAACCGCAGGTGCTCGACCAGACGACGCGGCTGGACCACCTCGGTGCCGAGCTGCACCCGCCATTGCTGTTCCTTGAGAAAGGCGATGCCCGCCGGCGGTTCCGGAACCACAGCATGCTGGGCGTCGTGGGTCGAAGCGTGTACCCGGAGGTCCGGCAGCGGGATGCGTTGCTCGCCCTGGTCGGTGGGCACCGTCAATGCCATGGTCCAGGTGCCGGCCTGTGGGAAGGTGAGCAGAGCTTCGTAGATCCCGGCGCGCGCCGGCGCGGGCTCGACGTGGTCGAGCGACGTCTCCTGTCCCTGCCGTGCTGCGAACCGCAGTGGTCCGGCGCGCCGCGGTTCCCGGGTGGCCAGCTCGGTGAGGTGCACGACGAAAGGCGTGGGAGTCGCCGCCACCACCAACGGGTGTTCGAGAAAGACCTCATGCGCGTCGTCAAAGACCGTGACCTGCACCGTCCGGTCCACGTCGCCGTGTTCGTGCGCGTGGTCATCCTGGGTACCATGCCGGGCGGCGCCTTCGCTCGCCGGACGACAGCCGACCGCCACCAGCGCCACTAGCCCGAGGGCCAGGCATCGTCCCGGTTTCCAAATCACATCGCGTTCCATTCAGACAAGGGGGAATTCGGTCTCGGAAAAACCCAGCCCGGCTCTCGGTCGAGCGAAGACGCCTGCGAGACCAGCAGGCGGATACGGGCATCAGGCACCACCGCCTCCGTGGCGGCGCGTCCCAAGCGGGAGGGGATCAGGCGAGCGGCGGAGCGCGGGGCCGGGCTGGGTCCGGCGGCGGTCGTGCCGGGAGGTGGCACCACGCGACATGGCGACCGAATCGCGCCGCGCAGGGCGGAGTCGGAGGGGGCGTTGCAGCCGGGGGCACGAGGTCACACGCCTTCGCCGTCGCAGGCGCGTAGACGGCCAACGGGAGAACATGGTGGCCGACACAATGCGGTTGATGGTCGCCGCCGTGTGCCTGCTGGCAATGCTCATCCACCGCCGGCTGGCGGCACGCGGCCGGCGACCCGGCATGGACGTCGTGGCAGGCCAGCAGGAGGTGGAGGGGCGTGTAGACGAAGTACCAGGCGAACCCGGCGAGCACGAGCCAGCGCAGCCAGCCGCCCTTCCAGCCCGCCAACGGTCGACTTGGCGAGGCGGAGGAGCGCTGCCTGTATGCCAATTGCCAGGGTTCAGCCACGCGCGTTGCAGATTAGGTCAAGGCGGCGTGAATTCAAGTGAGGTCCGACCTTGCCGGAGGGAGGATGGCAGCCATGGCCACTACCAGCTCGGGGACCGCGGCACAGCGGAGCGTGGTCTCGTCCGAGAACTCGTCTCGCGTGCGGTAACCGTCCGCTGTCGGCTCGCGATAGACGATCACCACGCGCCGGTCCGGGCGCACGATCCAGTATTCCGGAATGGCTGCCTCGGCGTAGACGGACGCCTTGCCCTCGTCCAGCTCGGCACTGGTGACGGCGACTTCGATGACCAGGGCGGCCGTCGTGGGATGGGCCTGCAGCCAGTCCGCGGGGACACCCCGAACCACCGAGAAGTCCGGTTCCGGCTCTGACGTGCCGATGGACAACGGAGCCTCCCGCCGCAACTCGAACCCAGGCGGGACCTGGCCGAGCAGGAGTTTCATGAGCATCTGCGACACGAACTCGTGCAGGGGAGACTTGGGCATCTTGGTGACGATGAACCCGCGCAGAAGTTCCACGTCCTCACGCAGCAACCCCATCTCCCCCAGCCGGTGATACGTCTCCACCGTCATGGGATGCAGGCGCCGGCGTATGGCGGGTAGTTCGAGCAGCGGCGTCATGGCGAATGAAGGCTAGTGTCGCGCCCCGCTGGGGTCAAGGAGACGGCCTGCGACGCCTCCTCACGTCGGCGCCTACAGCGGGTCTGAGGTTTCCGGGGGAGAACCGGTGCCCCGGCGCGAACGACTGCGCACCAGCAGATCCACCACCGGACAGGCCATCAACGCCCAGGCCAATGTGTAGGCGGGCCAGTGAAAGTGCGTCGGCAGCATCTCCCGCAACGCCTGTTCGCCCTCACCCGCCACGCGCAGCGCGTCCGCCATGAACACGGCCAGGGCCAGTAACGCGCCCACCGCATTCAGCACGAGCGTCCAGCCCCGGGGCCAAAACGGCCGGCCCGGCGTGTCATGGAACACCACCAGGCTCCCGCCCACGATCATCAGCACCGCAATCATCACCGGCGCCAGCACCGGTCCCCACCACGGCAGCGGCAACAGGAACAGAATGTCCCAATCCAAGAGCGACTTCGGCCAGCCCGTCAGCGGTCGCAGGAACACGTAGTAGCCAATGTCCCACACGCCAAAGGCCAGCACCCCGTACGCCAACCGGCTCCGCCAGGTCTGCCCCGCGAGCCATCCCACCGTCGCCAGCATGAACAGAGTGGCGAGTTCGCGGATGAGTTCGGCATGGCCCAGGCCGCCGCCCATCGGCAACGGGTTCGGCTGGTAGGGCTCGAGGCGGTCCACCAGCGTGCGCAGGTACAACACCACGGCCGCCTCCACCCACGCCATCGCGAGGGCATACACGACCACCACGCTCCACCGGGCCCGGGGCGACGGGTCCCGGGACATTCCTGTAGCGTTGGCATCCATGGTCTGGGTGCGGTTCTTTCGGAGGTGACTTCCGCCGGGGCGTTTGACGCGTCAGGCCAACGGGAGGGCCAACGCCGATCGTCCCGCGGTCATGGGCGCTTGCTCCGCGAACGGGAAGTGTTCCACCACGGCAATCTCGCGCAGCCGCGCCTCGACGGCGTCAATCGTCGCGTCAGGCGTCGACGTGCCGGCGGTCAGGCCCACCCGGTCTTCGGGATGGAACCAGTCCGGTTGCAGGTCGTCCGGCCCCTGGACGTGGTGAACGCGGGCGCAGTGGCGGGCGCAGGTGGCGACCAATTCGCGGGTGTTGTTGCTGGCCACGCCGCCGATGACCACGACGACCTCACTCGTCTCGGCCAGTTCGACGGCCGCGGCCTGACGGTCCTTCGTCGGCCGACACACGGTGTCCACGAGCTTGACCTCGGCACCGGGGAAGCGTTGCCGCAGGGCCTGCGCGAGGTGCCGCACCCGCTCGATGGGTTGCGTCGTCTGCGCCACGACCCCGAACCGGTCGCGGGTCGCGACCTGGTCGACGTCGGCCTCGCTCAGAACGACGTCGAACGCGTCGAGGTCGCCGGTCAAGCCGCGGACTTCCACGTGGTTACGCTGGCCGACGATCACGGGGTGATACCCGTCCTGGACGAGGCGTTGGACGGCGCCGTGGGCGAGGTGGACGAGCGGGCAGGTGGCTTCGAGGACCTCGAGCCCGCGGGCCTGGAGCTCGGCGCGGGTGCGGTCGGCGGTGCCGTGGGCGGTGATCATGACGGTGCGGGTGGGGATGTCGGCGGGGCCGGCGGCGATGTGGATGCCGGCGGCGCGGAGGCGGCCGACGACGGTCTCGTTGTGGACGAGCTGGCCGAGGATGGTGAGGGGCTGGGTGCGGGCGGTGCGGGTGGCGAGGGTGATGGCATCGCGGACACCGAAGCACATGCCGAGATGGGCGGCGCGTTGGATGATCATAAGACTTCCGGGGCTGGCGGGTGGGACAGGTTCAGGCTTTGCATGACAAAGTATAAGGGCAGACAAACACGGGTGGCGGTTTCAACCGCGCCGGGCTTGCGCGACGATCGCCTCGAGCAGGTCGACGTAGTGGCGGAACGCCTCGCGCCCCGCGGCGGTCAACGCGCACGTCGTGAGCGGCCGGCGGTTCTGGTAGCTCTTGGTCACCGCCACGTACCCGGCCTCCTGCAACGTCCGCAGATGCACGCTCAGGTTGCCGTCGGTCATCTTCAGCGCGTCCCGGATCTCGGTAAACGACAGCTCCGGCGTGGCGGCCAGCATCGAGACGATGGGAAGGCGCCCCTTCTCGTGGATCACCCGGTCGAGTTGCAGGAACGGCTCGGGATTCACGGACGCGACCCTCTTCCTTCGGTAAACGCCAGGTACAGCCCATAGGCCAGGTGCAGGAGACCGAAGCAGGTGCCCATCAGGCCATGGCCCGTCAACGGGAAGGCGGCGCTCGCACTCAGCGCCACCAACGCCAGCCCGCCCAGCACCAGCACAATCCAACCGAAAAACTGGATGCCGCGGGGCATGAAGAAGCCCGCGGCGTTCAGGGCCAGGCCGTAGAACAACACCCAGCCGACCGGCAGCAGCCGCAGGACCAGCTCCGGCGTGCCGGCGGTGCGGTGCATCGATTCGAGGGCGACCAGCGCGCCGATGGTGACGCAGAGGGCGGCGACGAACGCCGGGAGGGCGGCCCGGGCGACGCGGCGGGCGGGGGGGGACCAGAACGGTTCGCCGGCCTGGAGGGCCTGGCGGCGCACGAGCAGGGAAACGCCGACGAGAGTGACGGCGGCGACGGCGAGCCAGTAGAGGACGAAGGCGCGGGGGGAAGCGATGCCGAGCCACCAGCCGACGAGGGCGGCGCCGGTGCCGAGGCTGCCGGCGAGGAGGGTCATGGGGGCGAGGGCGCACCGGTACACGGTGGAACGCTCCATCAAGGTCCGGATGACCCGGAGGTTCTCAGCAGCCCAATCGGATTGCATGGCAGACACTTTGCATTGCAAAGTACAGACGTCAAGCCCCTTCTTCCGCCGGAATCCCGATCCCGAAGAGGCAGGGCTGCTGCGCCCGCCGGCAAACGAGCGTCTCACCCCGCCCGCCCAGGAAGGCAGGCTGGCAGACTGCACCGTCGGTTCAGCGGAAGCCCGGTTCAACCGTTTGACGCGCGCGCCCACGCTTGCGAGAGTCGCCCGCCCGATGGCCCGGGTTCCGGGCCGGCCCGATGCTCACTCCCCGCCTCAAGACCGGCGTGTTCGTGCTCGAAGGCGTCAACGCCGTCGCGATCAGCCTCTATTTCAACTACCTGTTCTTCTACATGCGCGATCACTTCGGGTTCTCGAACCGCGAGAACCTGACGATGTGCGCGGCGAGCGGGCTGTTGTACGCGGTCGGCGTGTGGTTCGCGGGCAAGTTTGCGCAGCGGCGCGGCTATTTCCCGGCGCTCAAGCTGGGGTTCGGGACGATGGGCCTCGCGCTGCTGGCCGGCAGCGTGACGCGGTCCATGCCCGGGCACTGGGCGGTGATGCTGGTCTGGACGCTGGGCATGTGTCTGACCTGGCCGTGTCTCGAGGCCCTGACCAGCGAAGGGGAACCGCCGGCGCGTCTGGCCCGGTTGATCGGGATCTACAACGTCGTGTGGGCGGCGGGCCTGGGGCTGGCCTTCTTCTTCGGCGGCGCGTTGTTCGAGTGGCTGGGGTCAGTCGGCACTTTCCTGGTTCCGGCGGGGCTGCACGCCGCGCAGTTCGTGTTGGTCTGCGGGATGGCCCGCCACGCGCCGCGGGTGCAGGTTCCGACCGTCGTGGTCGCGCCGCTCGGGATGGCGGGGCCGGAGGAGCGGCGGCGGTCATCGGTTCCTCCGCGGGTGTTTCTGGCGCTGGCCTGGGTGGCCAATCCGTTTGCGTACGTGGCCATGAACACGGTCATCCCGGTGATCCCCGGGGTGGCGAGTCGCTTCGAGCTGTCGCCCAAGGTGGCGGGGTTTGTCTGTTCGATCTGGATGCTGATGCGGGCGGTGACCTTTGTGCTGTTGTGGCAGTGGACGGCCTGGCACTACCGGTTCCGATGGTTGATCGGCGCCTACCTGGGGGTGGTGGTGGCGTTTGCGACGATCCTGCTGGGGCGGCGGCTTGACCTGTTGATTCTGGCGCAGGTGGTGTTTGGCGCGGCGGTGGCTCTGATCTACTACTCGTCGTTGTATTACTCGATGGATCTGGGCGACACGAAGGGCGAGCACGGGGGATTCCACGAAGCGGCGCTGGGGCTGGGCATTTTCGCGGGACCCGCCGTGGGGGCGGCGTCGCTGCATCTCCGGCCGGATTCGCCGGCGGTGAATGCGTGGGCGGTGACGGCGTTGTTGGGCGTGGGGTTGGCGTGGCTGCTCGGGCTGCGGTGGCGCGCGGGTCGGCGTGGCGCCGCCCCTCCGGCGGTGGGCGCCCGGTAAACCGATTGACCTGAGGAAGCAGGCTGGTAGCGTCAGGCTTGCCTATGCTCCAACGCACCCCGCTGTTTGCCGCGCATCAACGGTCCCAGGCGCGCTTTGTCACGTTCGGTGGCTGGGAGTTGCCGGTACACTTCACGAGCATCGTCGAGGAGCACCACGCCGTCCGGCGTGCCGCCGGGTTGTTTGACATCTCGCACATGGGCGAGTTCCTGGTGACCGGCCCGGGTGCCGGTGACTTCCTGAACCACGCCCTCACCAATGACGTGGCCAAGTTGGCCCCCGGGCAGGGGCAATACACGCTGCTCTGCAACGCCCGCGGCGGCGTGGTCGATGACCTCTACCTCTACCGGCTCAAGCCCGACGACTACCTGCTGATCGTCAACGCCGCCCGGATCACGGCGGACTGGGAATGGCTGCAAACGCAGGTGGATCATGCCCCCACCCCGGGTGGGTTCAAGCTGCGGAATGCCGCGGCCGAGCACGGCGCGGTGGCCGTGCAAGGCCCGCGCGTGGCGGAGTTCATCGACCGCGTGATCCCGGGCGGGTCCATCGGCGGGGCCCTGGCGCCCCGGGTGACGGCGCTGCAGAAGAACCAGATCGGCGGGTTCGTGTTCCGGGGCGCGTCGCTCTGGGTGGCCCGGACCGGGTACACCGGCGAGGACGGTTTCGAGGTGTTCGCGCCGGCGGACATGATTGAAGCCGTGTGGGACCGGATGCTCGAAGTGGGGGCTGCCCACGGGCTGCAACCGGCGGGCCTGGGCGCCCGTGACACCCTGCGCACGGAAATGGGCTACCCGCTTTACGGCCACGAACTGAGCGAGGACCTCACGCCGCTGGAGGCCGGGCTGGGCGCTTTCGTGTCATTCGAGAAGGGCGAGTTCCTCGGGCGCCAGCCGCTGGTGACGCAGAAGACGTTCGGGGTGGCCCGACGCTGCGTGGCCTTTCGCGTGACCGAGAAGTCCGCCCCGCCCCGCCCGGGTTACCCGATTTGCCACCCCGGCCCCGAGCGGGACCGGGTCGGGGCGGTGGTCAGTGGCACCCAAAGCCCGTCGTTGGGCGTCGGGATCGGGATGGGATACGTGGGCGTGGACTTCGCCAAACCGGGACAAGCCCTGACCATCCTGATCCGGGGCCAGGCCGCGCCGGCGGTCGTCGTCCGGAGGCCCATCTATCAGCCGGCTGGGCCGGGAGAGGCGCCCCCGTCTGCCGCACCAAAACCGAGTTGACCGAGCGTCGGAATCCTGACTCCCTTTTGCCAATGAGCAACGTCCCGGCCGACCTGAAGTACGCGAAATCTCACGAGTGGGTGCGCGTCACGGGTGACATCGTCACGGTGGGAGTTTCGGATCACGCGCAGCAGGAACTCACGGATGTGGTGTTTGTCGAGTTGCCGGCGGTGGGCCGTGCGCTTAAGGCCGGCGAGGCTTGCGCCGTGGTCGAGTCCGTGAAGACAGCGAGCGACCTGTACGCGCCGGTAAGCGGCGAGGTGGTGGCAGTGAACCCCGACGTGGTAGCCGACCCGGCGCTGGTGAACCGCGATCCCTACGGCAGTGGCTGGTTCTTCCAGATCCGTCTTACCCGGCCCGAGGAACTGACAGATCTCCTGGACGCCACCGCCTACCGCGCGCAGATCGGCAGCGCGTAGCGTTCCCCAGGAACCGCCCGGCGAAGGCATCGGGCCCACAACCTGTAGGCCGGGTCCCCCGACCCGGCGGGGAGGATTCATGGCCCCATGGCAGATCCAAGAGAACTCGACTCTCCTTTCTCTCCGGCCGAAGTCTTTGTGTTGGAGGGCTACCACGATTAGGCACTTTTGTTGGCTTTTCCGCGATTCCCACGGGAAGTCAGGTTAACCGGCGTCCGAACCTCCCCACCAAGACTCGGCACAACCCTTGATCTCGGTCGGTTGGTGCCTGTACGCCCCCAGCCCCAACAACCATCCGGCGGCGCGCGTCTTCCCGCCCCACCACGCACGCCCGCACCTTTTTGAAAATAGTGCGTTACCATTTCTAGATTTTTCCTTTAGTGCAGATAGGCACAGATACGCTGATGAACCTGTCCAGCTCCAGATCCAGACCCGCATCCGGGGCAGCCCCTCTCCCCACGGTCCGGGAGTCGGTACCTGGCAGGTCGTTTGTTCCCAGGGTGTTGTGTGCCGGCAAGGTCCTCCGTTCCCGTATGAACCCCATCACCGCTCCCCTCCGTGCCCTGCTGCTCGCCGTCGCTGCGGCAAGCGCCATCCCTTCGTTCGCGGTCACGGTATACACTCGCATCTCGCCGCCGGGCGAACTCCCCGCGACGCTGGGGCCTTACGAGGTCAAGCCGTTCGGGGATGACCCCCGTCCTCTCGGCTCAACCGTCACGGGAGTCCCCGCCCTCCTGAACCTCACGTATGATCGGCCCGTGACCCTCCTGGCCGTGGGCCAGGGCTGGGATTCCTGGAGCGGGACGTACGCCGGCGACCTCTATTTCACCTCGGGCAACGAACTCGGCATCATCCCGCCGCCCCAAACCGTCGCGTTCGGCTTTTCCCTCCAGCCCAACCTCTGGGACACCTTCGCTTTCGAGGTCAGCGCCAACGGGACCACCGTCACGCTGGACATCTCGGGTGACGGCGGCGCCCGGTTCATCGGCTTCTGGACCGATGACCCCACCGAACCGATCTCTTACGTTCGGATCTGGGACGCGACCGGGGCCGCCGACGGTTTCGCCCTCGGAGAACTCACCCTCACCGTGGTTCCCGAACCGCTTGCCTACCCCCTGGCCGTAGCCTTGCCCGCGCTCCTTTGGGCCGTTTGGTCGCGTCGTCCCCGGTGATCCCCAGATTCGTCCGCCCCGGCTCGCCTTGTCTCCCGCAGTCATCCCTTGCTCGCACTCGTATGAAAACCTGGCGCGAACCCTCGTTCTTCCAACGTGTTATCTGCTCGATCCTCACGGGCCTGATGGCTTTGCCGGCCAATGTCTCCGTGGGTGTCTGGGCAAGCCAAAACCCCCTGCCAACCGCCCAGAACAGCGTGTCGCCCGCGCCTGGACCGGTCCGGGCCGAACCGCCGGAAGGGCACACGCGCCCGCAACCACCGCGCCTTCACCAGCCGATACCAGCCGGCACCGCCGCACCCGGTTCAGGTCTCCGGTTGCTCAGCAACGACGCCCTGGACCTGCGCGTAGGCGAGCCACCGGCTGACGCCCGGCGTTTGGCCGCTCCGAGCACGCCTGACCCCGAACCCTCCGTGCTGGCCATCACCGACGTGGACCTCGAAGTCCTCCCCGAAGGCGGCATGTCGGTCCTCATCCGTTACGCCGTGTCCCCCGACCGCCAGTACGTCGTCGAGTACCGCGACCAGTTCGGCACGCCCGATTTCTGCGAGCCCTGGAAACAACTCCCCGCCGCTCCGCACAACACCGGCGAGGTCCGCGACACCAGCGCCCAGCCCAATCGCTTCTATCGTGTCCGCGGCTTGGACCACCCCCAGACCGGGCTGTTCGCGCTGCTCGCCCGCGACACGGGAGCTCCCGGTGAGGACGGGATCACCTCCGACCCCAGCATCACCGGCGAGATCACGTTGTTCGGACCGAACGTCCGCCTCCACGTCGCCCTGGACCGACCCGACCTCCCCTGGACGCCCTGGGGCGGACCAGTGACCGAGCCCCAACACTTCCTCCTATCCGCGGCGGACATCCTTCAACTGGCCGGCGGCACACTCGCCGACGGCGCGCACACCGTGTACTTCCGGCTCAGCGGCGACGAAGGGGTGCTCCTGCTCGAGCACGCGGTTCCTTTCGTCCTCGACACCACCCCGCCGGCCCTGACCGTTCATCTCGATCCCGCCAGCGATTCCCTCCCCATCGGCGACGGCCGGACCGAACAACACTGGGTCACCCTCGCCGGCCAGACCGAGCCGGGCGCCTTCGTGCGGTTCGAGCCAGGGTCCCTCTGGACCTACGCCGATTCGGCGGGCGCCTTTCGCTTCGACCTCGTTCAACTCGCGCTCGGGGCCAACCCGTTCACGGTGCGTGCCTTCGACCAGGCCTGCGTGGAAGCGGTGGCGACCACCACGATCACGCGCCTCGAGCCCACGCCCGACTCGATCTTCGACGATGCCCTCACCGGCTGGATCGTGCGGACAACCGCCCCGCCCCGCGACGGCACACCCGGCACCGTCACGGTTCGGAACGGACGGGTGACTTTGGCGGAAGGCGATTCGTTCCTGGTCGAGCTCGAGCGGGACCTGGAGGTGCCCGCCGGCGCCGGGATGCTCTACCTCGCCTACCTGCCGCCCATCTTCGACGCCACCGCGGGCAACCGGATGAACGACGCCTTCGAAGTCGCGCTCGTGGACCCCGAGGGCCGGCCGCTGACCTACACAATCCAGGGCGCCGACGGCCTGACACCCGCCGGCCTGTCGCAACCGGCCGTGCTCCCCGCCAGTCCCGACTCCTTCTTCAACCATACCCAGACCCAGGATCCCTTTGCCGCCCCGGGCGCCGAGGTGCGCCGGCGCAACACCGGCGGCTACGTCCTGCGCGCCGACATTCGCCACCTCGCCCCCAACAGCCACGTCCGCCTCATCCTGCGGCTGATCAACAACGACCGCGACCGCCAAAGTGCCGTCGAGATCCTCGACCTCCACTTCGTGGGGGACATCGAAGTGCCGTTCTTCGCGGGCTCGCCGCCGCCCGCGTTCTCCCCACTGAGAGGTCCCGCGGATGCACCATATGGTTCCGGCTCTGCCGGCCAGCGCAACATTCAGACCGTAACGCCACGAGCGGCGTCCTCGCCACCCCCTGCCTCGGCAGGCGAAGTGCCAACGCGGTTGGAGCTGGGACCAGAACCCCTGCGCTTTAGCGACGGGGACTTTCTGGAGTCTGACTGGACTGACTTCCTGCACGTGAGTGATGATCCGTTTGTCTCAGCGCCTCCACCGCTATCTTCAACGGGTACCAGCCACCATGTAAGCACTGGCGGCACGCCCGGTAGTCACCGCGAACACAAGTACAACTGCATCTACGGCGATGTCATTTACATGGGGGGCCTGCACACTCGTGCTGTTTATGATCCTTCCCATTCGGGTGCAATCAGCTCAATCGCCATCCAGGCTGATCTCTCATGGTCGGATTCGCTAGCAGGTGCCACCGCATGGCAGTTGTTGTTGGAACAGAACGGGACCATTTTCTACTCTGTGCCAGCTGGGGTATTCCACGGCCCGTCCGGATGGCGTCCTTATGAGCAGACGGGTCTCACCGTCACCAATTTCGACACCAATCCGCTGGCGTACCTCTACGGAGATGTCCTCCCTGATGGGGTGCAGCCAGATTTCTCTGCGCGTGGCGCGCCAATCAGGATGGGCTACGCTGTCGGAAATCGCATGATCAGAGGCTCAGGCTACGGCATGACCCGCGGCATCGACAACTGGGTCGTCACCGTTCTGCCGAGCGAGCCTCTACTCCCGCCGGTGCTGTTCATACAGACGCCGGCGGACAACGCCAGACGGCCGCCTGGCGTGCTCCCCGTTGCCGGCGTTGCCACTGCGCAGCCAGGACCCGCGAGTAGTCCGGATCCCAGGCCGAATCAGATCGTCCTCGTTGCGGTCAACGAAGTACCGGTCGAAGCCTTAGATTGCGCGGGCAACTTCTTCACGACGGTCGAAGTGCTTACTGGCCGTAACGTCCTCGTGGTTACAGCCACCGACGGCTACGGTCAGGTCACAACCGAAACGCTCACCGTCTACGGGATTGGAGACATGAGCAGTGTGGAGTGGTATGAGGTTGTGAATGCGAGTGTTCAGCCCGTGTACGGACGCACGACCCTCAACGACTGGACCACAACGCTCTATGGCGATGTCGCGCTCCGCAACCACGGCAGTTACGTCATCCGCGCCCCGCTGCTGGTTGGGATCACCCAGATCAGCGATCCCACGGTCCAGGTGCTGGGTGGCGACGGACTCACGGCCGACGGGATCCCCTATTACGACTTCACCGAAGGACTGCCGTCCGATTTCCTGGCTCCGGGTGAGGTGAGCCTTCCTCGAACTCTAGCGTTCCACAACCCCAACCGCGTTCAGTTCACTTACGAACTGCTCGTGCTGGGCCAACTGAATCGACCGCCGCAATTCACCTCCGTGCCAGTGCTTGAGGCGATCGTCGGAAGACCCTACTCGTATCGGTTCAGTGCGTCCGACCCCGATGGGGATTCGCTCAGCTATACGCTTGTTTCCGGTCCGGAAGGACTAAGCCTGAACAATGCGACGGCGACGATGGGCTTTGGACCCGCGGCGGACCAGGTGGGGACCCACGAAGTCCGGCTCTCGGTCGAGGACGGCCGCGGCGGAGCGGCAGAGCAGCGCTACCTGCTGAATATCGTGCAACCCTCGGCCAACCGGCCGCCGTATTTTGTCTCCCTACCAACCACATTAGCCCAGGTTTCGACCAATGCCACTGAGACGGAGCACCCTGTTGCACTAAGCGACTGGCAGGTGGTTACGCTTGAGGGAACTCGCGGCGGCTGGGGTAGGATCAACAAGGCTCCAGACTGGCGCATCGAAGACGCTGGCACTTCTGTGAAGCAGTATGAGAACGCCAGCGCCTCGATGTTCTTCAGCGATTTCAGTTTGGTGAACGCCGAAGTCTGGGGCCGATTCCGCGTTGAGGATACCGGCGCAACGGGCTCGGTCGATGATGACTTCATTGGTTTTGTCTTTGGGTATCAGGATACCCAGCATTTTTACCTGTTCGATTGGAAGCGTGGTCAAGGGTTTCCAGAGGCCTCCATCGCGGCTTATGCCGGCATGGCCTTAAAGGTGGTCGATGCGGATACTCGACTCACGGCTGCGGATTTGTCCGACACCTTTCCGACCAATGGTCGAGTCCGAACGCTGCACCACAACGAGGTTCGTTGGAGAAACTTCGTAGAGTACTCCTTCCGCCTTCGCTTTGGGAGCGGACGCATTCAGATAGCAGTCTCCCAGGGAGCCGAGACCCTCGCTACCATCGACGTCGAGGATCATCGCTACAATTCTGGAGCTTTCGGGTTCTACAACTACTCGCAGGCCGAGGTGCGGTACTCCGGCTTCAGCCGTCGGGATCTTCCCGAGCCGACTTATGTTTACGACGCGGATGCATTCGACCCCGATGGTGAACCTTTGTCGTACTCCTTAGCGAAGGGCCCGGAGAGCATGACAATTGTTCCCGAGACTGGGTTGGTCCGCTGGGGTCCCGGGCCCGGCGACGTTGGGCCGCACAACGTCACAGTGCAGGCGACCGATGGCCAGGGTGCTGTCGGCACACAATCATACGTGATCCTCGTCTTGGCAGGTGACATCCCTGTCATCCTGCCGACCAATACACCGCCCGTCATTACCTCCTTTCCGCCGGGACCCGCCATGGTTGAACTGCCCTATTGGTACTACGTCCGCGCCCAAGACTCCGAGAATCAGCCGTTGACTTTCCGTCTCGGCGACGATGCGCCCGCGGGAATGACTCTGGTGGCCGAAACGCCCGGCGCCAACGACGCGGCGTTGAGCTGGACGCCAACCCTAGCCCTAAAACAAGCGAGTTAGAGTGTCTTAAACAGTCAGCGATCCCCGAGACGCCAATGCGAGTTTGCTCTCCTACATCTTGTGGTGTTTTCTGTGCCAGAATGACTCTCCCATCGGACGACTATGCTGTTTTCCCTGTATTTTCGCCTTGCGACGCCGCGCGTGAACACACTACTCCTATGTGAGTCAGCATCAGCTCGACTTTAGCCACTCAACCCAGTTCCAACGCCTGGATCCGCTCGAACGTTGCAAAGAGATCCTTCAGCCAGTGATTATAACTCAGAATCCTCCACACAATCCGGCGCGCCGTCCGCACGATCTGACAAGGCAAGAGCAGGATCGCTTGCAGGAATCCCCGGAACTCCATCCGCAACAACTCCAGTCCCCGTTCGCGCTCGGGCACCAGCAGCGCAAACCACGCCTTCAGGTTCCAGGCCAGCGCCGCCATCACCATGTACGCCCAATTGCTGTTGAGATCATCGACCGGCATCCGCATCGCGTTGACCCCATGCTTGAGCTGGGCCACCACGTTCTCCTGGTCGCACCGACCGTTGGCATGACCCACCACCGCCGGCAGCTCCAGCTCCCGGCGGTTGCTCAGGTAGAAGAAGTAGCGCACGTCCTCGAAGAGCACCCGCTCGCCCCGCTGCACACTCAGGTTCTTGCGCAGGATCACCAACCGGTAGCTCTTTTGGCAGGCCGCCGGCCGGTACTCGATCTCGGCCACATCCTCCCCCACCAGCACGATGTTCTCGAAGCCCTTCTCCCGCACGATCGCCTCCTTGACCCGGTCGGGCTTGGTGCGCGGTTCGGTGAGAATCTCGTACTTGGGCAGGCGCTCCAGCTTGCTCCAGGCCTCCGCCGGCAGGGCGCTGGCCAGGGCGACCACCTTGGGGTGGGCGTCCAGGCCCAGGATGAACTTCACCCCTTGGGCGTCCCACCGGTCCAGTTGCGTGGTGTGCGAGAAGTCGGTGTCGCCCCGGATCGTCACTTGGCCGGCGTGCGGCTTCACCAGCGCCAGGGCCCGGTCAATCCAGGCGACACTGTCTTCGTGGCTGGGGACGTTGCCCGGACGGTTGACCAGGTAGAGGACTTCCTTGGTGTTGGCCAGGCTCACCACCAGCGGATGGTAACCCCAGATGCCCTTGTACGAGCGGCCGATCCCGCCCTTGCACTCGCCGTCGGTGCCAGCGATCGAGCCATCCACATCGATGAACGCCTCGGCCAGGAAGCCCTCGGGTTGCTTCGCCCAGACCCGTTGGCGCGTGCGGTTGATGCACTCCTGCAACGTGAGGATGTCCGCCGGGGCAAAACGCCGCGTGAAATCCCCGGCCGTGGTGGGGTCGGGCAGCCGCTGGGCCCCCAGGCCATTGAGGAACTGTTCGTCCTGTCGGCGCAGTTCGATGTCTTCGAGCCGCCCGCCCCCTGCCAGGATGTTGTACGCCAGGTTCAGGACATGGTCGCTCTCGTGATAGGGCAAGTGCACCTTGAGCAGGTGCAAGTGTTCATCGATCTCCTTCACCAAGCCCAACCGCTGCACCAAGGTATGAATGACGCCCACGCCCCCACAGCCCACGGCCCCGGAGCGCTCGCCCATCTCATAGTGGATATTGCCACCCCGCAGCATGGGTTGGGCCTGCGCCGACCAGTTCTTGGGGGCGAGCCGCCGCTCGATTCGGCGCTTGCGGTTGCGGAGGATCTTGCGGTAGCTTCGCTTCACTCGAAATGCTCGTTTCATGGGCTGCAGTGTTTTTGTGCAAGCTCACTTCAGCCAATGTTGACGTGCATTTCGAGCTTTTCTTTCACTCCGGCTAAAAAATCGCGCTTCCTTGAGGCCTAGCCCAGGCGGGCACTCACACCATCCAGATTGTTGTCCAGGACACCGAGGGCGGGCAGGCGACACAGAGCTTTGAGCTTGAAGTCCTGGTGTCGGCGCCCAACCGGCCCCCACAATTCCTCACGCAGCCGCGCACGCAGACCAGTCCGGGCATACCGTACGCGTACTTGGCGCGGGCCCGTGATGCCGACGGCGACCCGCTGAGCTTCGAGCTGGTGGCCGGACCTGAGGGTATGTCGGCTGCGCTGCCCGATCCCGTCCTGCGCGTTGGGCCGTCGGTGGTGTTGCAGTGGACCCCGGTGGCGGCTCAATTCGGCACTCACGCGGTGGCCCTTGCC
The DNA here is from genome assembly GCA_015075445.1 of Verrucomicrobiales bacterium. Taxonomy (GTDB): domain Bacteria; phylum Verrucomicrobiota; class Verrucomicrobiia; order Limisphaerales; family J093; genus DSVZ01. Next base: position 85,724 of record JABTUJ010000023.1, on the reverse strand, counting down.
GTCAGCGACGGTCGCCCCGGCGGAACCGTCACGCAGGAGTTCACCGTGACTGTGAGCGGAACGCTCGTGAACGAACCGCCCTTGATCGTGTCGAACCCACCCACCCAGGCCACTCTCGACGAGCTCTACCAGTATGACCTGATCGCGGACGACCCGGACCAGGACCCAGTCACGTGGGCGCTGTTGTCGGGGCCACGGGGCATGTCGCTCGATCCGTTGCTGGGGACGCTGCGTTGGACGCCGGGGCTCGACCAGCTCGGGACCCACGAGGTGAGCGTCAGCGCCACCGACCCCTACCTGGCATCCGACACGCAGACCTTCGAAATCACGGTCAACGCCGTCAACCGCTCGCCGCGGATTACCTCGGTGCCTCCGGTGGCGGCCCAACTGGGCGAGCCCTACCTCTACGCGCCCCGGGCCAGCGATCCGGATGGCGACCGGCTACAATGGTCGTTCGCGGCGGCGGTTCCCGCGGGCATGACCATTGATGCCACCACGGGCCTCGTCCGCTGGCAACCTGCGACCGCCCAGACGGGCGTTCATGTCATCCGCATCCGCGTCGAAGACGGTCGCGGTGGCAGTGACGTGCAGCAATACAGCCTGAACGCCGCCGATCAGAAGTCCAACCACCCGCCGGTGATCGTTTCGGTGGCGCCGACCCTCGCCGGCGCAGGCCGACCCTATCTCTACCGGGTGAAGGCCACCGATGTTGACGGCGATGCACTCAGCCTCCAACTCCTGGTCCAACCGCCCGGGGTGGTCCTCGAGCCCATCGTCGCCGCCAATGGTGTGGCCGAGGCCTTCGTGCGCTGGACACCCGCTCCGGACCAGGTCGGCGTGCATGACTTCGTGGTCGTCGCCCGCGACCCCGCCGGCGCCGGTGCCGGCCAGCGATTCACGGTGCGCGTCCGCGCCAACCAGGCACCTTTCATCACCTCGCAGCCGGCGACCCAGGCCGTCCCCAGCCTCACCTGGCGCTACGATGTGGTGGCCTCGGACCCCGAAGGCGATCCTCTCAGTTACGCCTTGGCCGAAGCGCCCAACGGACTCCTGGTGGATACCTACGGCCGGCTCGTCTGGACACCCGCAATCTCGGACATCGGCGAGCATCCGGTCACCGTCGTGGTGACCGACGCGTTTGGCGCCGAGGTGTCCCAGACCTTTGCTCTCACCGTGGCGGCTGATACGGAAGCCCCGGTGGTCGAACTCGCGGTCGCGCACAACCTGACCGACAGCGAGGGCAGACGTTATGTGCGCATCGGCACCACCGTTGCCATCACCGTCCTGGCCAGCGACAACGTGGGCGTGGCCGAGCGCCGGCTCCTGGTTGGAGGACAACCCGTCCCGGTTTCCCAGGATGGCGTGGCCATGGTCCCGTTCCCACAATCCGGTCGCTTGGAGGTCGTTGGGGAAGCCTCCGATCACTCAGGCAACACCGGCAGCGCGGCCACCGAGGTGAACGTGGTGGATCCCAACGCGGCGAGTGCCATCTCCATCGTCATCCACAGCCCCACCAACATCACGGAAGTCACCCGGCCGATTGACATCACCGCGTCCATCCAAAGCGACGTCGAGCTCTCCGAATACATCGTGGACTATGCCGAGCTCACCACCGACGCCGCGGACTTCGAGATGGCGTTGACCGATCGCCGCCTCGACTTCCAGCGCCTGAATCGCGTCACGGTTCCCGCGAACACCCACAAGATCGCCGAAGCCGTTGTCGGCCGGTTTGACCCCACGCGGTTGCTGAACGGCATGTACGTCATCCGGGTGACCGCCTTGGACGCCAACCGGAAGGGCCAGCAGGAGGGGGTGGGCGTCAACGTCACCGGCGACCTCAAGTTCGGCGAGTTCCGGCTCGAGTTCACCGACCTCAGCATCCCGGTGGCCGGCATACCCATCACGGTCACGCGCGTCTATGACAGCCGGGAGTCGCGCCGCAAAGGCGACTTCGGCTTCGGCTGGCGGCTCGGCGTCCAGGACGCCAGGGTCCTCGAAGTCGGCAAACGCGGCGGATTCGGCTTCATGGGCGACGAAAGCAGCTTCACGACCGCCACGCGGGTTTATCTCACCACACCCGACGGCCGGCGGGTCGGGTTTGCCTTCAAACCGAGGGTCCCGGACGGCAACCCCTTCTTCGGATATCCCCCCGGCTACAGCCTGTTGTTTGGCCAAACCTACAATCCCGCTTTCGCTTCCGATCCCGGGGTGTACGACAAACTGGAACCGCTCCCCACGTACACCAGCGGGGGATTCGTCATCAACGGCGACGGCACGTTCACCGTGCCCCTGTTCGGGTTCCTTGGTTACGATCCCAGTGGCTACCGGCTCACAACCAAAGACAACATGGTTTACGAGTACGACGAGCGACTGGGCCTCAAGAACGTCACTGACCCGAACGGCAACCGCCTCGTCTATACCCGGGGCGGCATCGCTCACTACCCGGCCGGGGCCACGGAGCCCGACCAGCGGGTGCGGTTCGAGCGCGATCCGTTGGGCCGGATCAGCCGCATCACGGACCCCACCGGGAACGTGTTGACCTACACCTACGACCATGCCGGCGACCTGCGGGCCTTCACCGACCAGGGGTCAAACACCACCGGGTACGCCTACCACGCCCTCCGCCCGCATTACCTCGAGACCATCACCGATCCGCTGGGCCGCGAAGTCGTCCGCAGCGAGTACGACGAGGCCGGTCGGCTCAAGTCCATCACCGACGCCGCCGGTAACACGGTCCAGCAGGACTTCGACTTCGACCAGAACATTGGCACGTTCACCGACGCCAACGGCCACATCACCTACAGCCAGTATGACGACCGCGGCAACGAGACCGCCAAGTGGTTGCCCGGCTACTTCACGAACCGGTTCGAGTACGACACGAACAACAACCAGGTGAAGTCCGTGGATGGCCGCGGCTACGTGACCGAGCGTCGCTACGACGCCCGCGGCAACCTCACCAACATCGTGGACGCCCTCAGCAACGTCACCGCCATCGCCTACAACCCCCGCAATAGACCCACCCGGATCACCGACGCCCTCGGTCGGACCACCCGGTTCGGCTACGACGCCCGGGGCCAACTGACCAACGTTCTCAACGCCCTGGGCGGTCAGGCCGCGTTCACCCGTGACCCCCAGGGGCGCGTCACCAGCGTCACCGACTTCAACGGTCACACCACGACCTACGACTACACGGGCGGCTGTTCCTGCGGCAAGCCTGGCAAGGTCATCAATCCCGACGGCACCTTCCGCCTCTACGACTACAACGGCTACGGCCAGTTGACCCGGGAAGAGAACGAACTTGGCCACGCCACCACCTACCACTACGATCGGTTCGGAATCCTCCTCTGGCACGAAGACGCCCTTAGCAACCGCACCGAGTACGGCTATTTGGTCAACTTCACCGGGACCGGGCTGGTCCCGCGGCTGATCGTCGTGACCGATCCCCTCAGGCGTCAGACGTGGTACGGCTACGACGCCATGTACCGGACGAACACCATTACCGACGCCAACGGTGGGGTGGTCCGCTTCGACTACGATGCGCACGGCAACCGGACCGTGGTGACCGATCCGGTCACGAACACCACCCGCTTCTACTACGACGCCGCGAACCGTCTGAGCCACCAGGTGGATCCCTGGGGCCGCACCAACTTCTTCGCCTACGACCCCAACGGGAACCGCATCGAGGCCATTGACCGTAACGGCCGCCGCCGGACCTTCGGCTACGACGCCCTGAACCGCCGCACCAACGAGGTCTGGTGGGAAGGCGAAACCACCGTCCGGACGCTCTCCTACGGGTTCAACGCGTTGGGCGTCATGACCAACGCCGTGGACCCGGCCAGCCATCTGACCTTCGAGTTCGACGCCCTCAACCGCCTCGAACGTTCCATCCAAAGCGGCGTCGAAGGGCTGTCGGACTTCACCCTCACCTACACCTACGATGGCATGACCAACGTCGTGTCCGTGACCGACAATTGGGGCGTCCAGGTGCTGTCCGAGTACGACTCCCGGAACCGGCTCGCCAAGCGCATCTGGCAGGGAGGCGAAATCCCGGGAGTCAGTCTCCAGTTCGCCTACGACGCCGCCGGATTCCGGACCAACATCCTGCGCTTCGCTGACGTGGCCGGCACGCAGCTCGTCGGCCAGAGCCATTACGACTACAACCCCGTCGGCGCCATGACCGGCATCCTCCACGCCAACGGCAGCGGTGAAACCCTGGCCGCGTACCACTACACTCGCGACTCAGCGCAGCAAATCATCGCTCGCACACTCAATGCCCAACTCACAACCTACGGCTATGACCTCACCGGCCAGTTGACGAACGCGGTTTACAACCCCCCGACTCAACCCGACGAATCCTACACCTACGACCTGAATGGGAATCGTATTGTCGGCGGCTACGTGGTGAGCACGAACAATCAGATCATCGCTGATGGCACTTTCTCTTACGCCTACGATTCCGAAGGTGGCCGCGTGGCGCGCACAAACCGTACCACTGGTGCCACTACTGCCTACCTGTATGACTACCGCAATCGGCTGGTAGGGGTAGTTGACGAGAGCGCGAGCGGAACAGTCAGGCAGACGGTTGAGTTCACCTACAACGCGCTCAACCAGCGTATTGCAAAAACTGTGAACAGCGCAATTGAGCACTTCCTGCTCAATCAAGATCACATTTGGGTTGACGCCAACGCAACCGGCGCCATCACCGCTCACTACCTGCTAGGCAGCGGGGTTGACGAGATGCTCGCGCGCTACAGAGCGGGCGAAGGCCCGGTCTGGTATCTCACGGATAATCTTGGCACGGTCCGTGGTATGGCCGACTCTGCGGGAGCAGTTAGACACCACATCTCATACGAAAGCTTCGGTCGGATTGTTGCTTATTCTGGCGCGATCGTCAGTGACCGGTTTGCTATCACCGGCCGAGAGCTGGATGCGGAGGTTGAGCTCATGCACTATCGCGCACGCTATTATGACGCTGTGCTGGGCCGGTTCTTAAGTATTGATCCGATTGGCTTTGCAGGTATGGACTACAATCTTTATCGGTATGCCGCAAATCAGCCTATCACAAGCACCGACCCATCCGGGACCATTTTTGTCTTGGCAGAGTACGTGGTGACCCTCGGGAATCTTGCGTGCAAAACTGTGTCCATTGGCAAGTACTCGGTAAAATATGCAGAGGCTGTTCGAGCGGCGTTTGAACTTGTGGTCCTTGTGATGGAAGGACGTCAAGAAGATGTGGCTGAAGCTGAGGCACGCATGTACTTTAGAGCTTGTCCCAGCGGAAGGAGAGGCCCGTGGGTATTGAGGCGCTGCGCCAAAGAAAAACGGGCATAGCAGCCAGAAAAGGCTCCCATGCCCGAAATCGGTGCGTTATGCTCTTGTCAGACATACAATGAACCAACGCCCGATGGCCCAGATCATACCGCTGCAAGGCGAACTTCGTCCAGTCCTTCCCACGGTCCGGGGAAATGTGGACTATCAACGCTTCGAAGCCGAGCTGCGCCGGATCGATGAACTCCTGCGACTCAGCGGCGTCGAAGCGCTCTTTGTGGAGCGCAGTTTGGCGGGATGGCTGGCCCGAGACCCGGAGCGGGTGCCCACGACGCACGAGCAGACGAAGTATCAGCGCACCAGTGCCCAGGCGCTGCGCTGCAACGTGCTGCAGCGCTTGCTGGGCGAGGACTTTCGGGGGATGAGCCGTCGGCTGGCCGAGTGCGCCCTCTTCCAGTGGTTCTGCGGGGTGGATCGCTTGGAGGAAGTGCGGGTGCCGAGCAAGAGCCAGTTGGCGCGCTACTTCCAATGGCTGCCGGAGGCGCAGGTGCAGGCCCTGGTCCGCCGGCTCGTGCAGGCGGCGCGGGAGACCGATGCCACCACGGGGTTCAACCGGCTCTGGCTGGCCAACGAACTGGAACTGGACACGGTGTGGATGGACAGCACGTGTGTGGCCGCGGACATCCATTTCCCCGTGGACTGGGTGCTGCTGCGGGACGCGACGCGGACGTTGATGAAGGCCACCGGCCTGATCCGGGCACACGGGCTCAAACGCCGGATGCCGGCCCCGGAGCAGTTTCTGCGGGCGATGAACCAGCAGTGCATCGCGATGGTGCAGGCGGGCAAACGGGCCGACGCGAAGCGGGCGCGCAAGCGGGTGTTGCGGGAGATGAAGCGCCTGAGCCGGGTGGTGCGACAACACGCTCGCCGGCATCGGGATCTGCTCGACACGCATTGGCAGGAGACGGATTGGACCTGGGCCCAGGCCGAGCAGGTGCTGGCCCGAATCGACGGGGTGCTGGCGCAGTTGCCCCGGGCGGTCCGGCAAGCCCATGAGCGGATCATCGGGGAGCGGCCGGTGGCCAACGCGGACAAGATCCTGAGTCTCTACGAGGGCGATCTGCACGTGATCGTGCGGGGCAAGGCCGGGGCGGCGGTGGAGTTTGGCAACACGCTCTTCCTGGCCGAGCAGCGGCAGGGCCTGGTAGTGGACTGGCATCTCTACCAGGAGAGTGCGCCGGCGGACAGCCGGCAGTTGCCGGCGAGCCTGGAACGGCTGCAGTCCTGGCTGCCGGCGGGCGTGCTCGAAGCGGTGGGCGGGGACCGCGGCTTTGACTGCAAGGCCAACCGGGCGCTCTTGGCGGAGGCGGGGCTCTTCAACGGGCTGTGTCCGCGCGGGGTGGCGGAATTGCAGCGCCGTCGGCATGGGGCTCGGTTTGGGAAGATCCAGCGCCGGCGGCCGCAGACCGAGGGGCGGATTGGGATTCTGAAGAATGACTTCTTGGGGCGGCCGCTGCGGGCCAAGGGGTATGAGCACCGGGCGCTGGGGGTAAGCTGGAGTGTGCTGGCCCACAATCTTTGGGTGCTGGCCCGGATGGAGCGGGTGGCGGCGTCGGCGGAGCAGCAGCGCGACGCGGCTTAGGCAGTAGTCTGGCTGATGGGAGTGCAAGGCTCGGCGGAGCCGTGTCGTTAGAAGTCTGGAAAAACCACAACCCATAGCGGTGTCGGGCCGAAAGCGTGCCCGAGCTGTCATGATGGCTTATACCAGGCTCACTCTCCTTCCTCTCCTATCGTCTCCCATCCGGAAACAGGGACTTCTGGGACGGGCTCTACTTTAGCGTGCAGGCCCTTATAGCAGATGTTGTAAACAAGATTGTTAAGGAAATGATAACAGCAGCGCTGCCATTTGGCTCTTGCATCAGAGCTGTTATGCCAGACCTAATTCCTAATGCAAGCGAAGCGCACTAGTTTGCAGCATCAGGTCTGAATGGTTTAGGAAAAGGCAATGGGGTCAGATCCGGAAAAGGCAATGGGGTCAGATCCGTATTGTTGACACTTGCACGCGTTCAGGGGTCGGTCCCACACAATGACACGATATGCTGAGACACATCGCGAAAGACCACGGTAGCAGGGAGCGCTCGTGTGCGGCGGACGAGCTGTCGGTTGTGGCGGGCGAGACAGGTCCGGTTGAGCTCCAGCAGCCCAACGCCCCTCCGCTCTGGGCCCGCGAAGACTTACGCCGCATGGTCTGGCCCTCTCCCTCCCCGGCCCGCAGCACCCGGCGCGGGCTGCCGCCGACGCGGCAGTCGAGCCCGCGGGTGTCTTGGCTGGTAGGTGAGGAGGTGCGGTCCAGACAGGCAGAATGCAGAATGCAGAGCGCAGAAAGCGACCGGAGCCTCGTGCCCTCGGCTGCGGCGGGACCAACCGTTCGTAGCGCCCGCTCGGCCGGGCGGCGCACTGCCGTTACACGAAGCGGGCTACAAGTCCTGCGGCTTGAACACCGTGATTCCGGGGACCGAATCGATCTGGGGGTCCGCCGTGGCGAGCAGGTTCAGCCCGCTCCGCGGCCCGACGGCCGGGTTCAGGGAATCATTGCTCAAGAAAGAGCACGCTCACTCGAACCAGTTCTCCACCTTCAGGCCGGTGACTCGGTCGAAATCGCGCCGGTTACGGGTGACGAAGGTGAGGTTCCGTCCGAACGCCACGCCGGCCAGCCAGATGTCCTCTTGGCTGACGATGTTGGTGTCGAGCAGGAGCACAGCCGCTCAGTGAAGCTCGACTTGGCGGTGCGGGGCCGGCAGGCGACCCAAGGCGCGAACCTCCTCCAAAGCCCTGAAGAACGGGTCGTCGTCCGGCAGCCCATCCCTCACGTCGTTCTGCGCGGCTGTGGCCGCTTGGGGTGCAGGATCGCGAACGAAGGCACGCAAGGCCTGCTCCAAGAGCGCGCCAAGCGACTTGCCCTGTTGCCGGGCCTGATGCTCAAGCTGGCGCAGGAGCGTTTCATCAATGTCCAGCGTCGTCTGCACGGAGGGACAGTAGGATTCGGCGACCGAGCTGTCAACGTGGCGGGGTCAGTCCCGTGATGGGGTCAGTCCCTCGTAATGGCAGCTTTATGAGGCGAAGGCGCGACAACGACGACCGTGCGGGAATCGGGCTGACGGCCTTTGGGGCTTCAGGGTTGGTTGGCCAGGTCACCGGCCACTGGGGCGTCGGCTCCGTGTCACCCGGCTTCTTCGCCGTACGAGAGGCGTCGCGACCCACAGCCCCGCCGGTGACTCAGGTGCGCCACGGTACCAATCCAGATACGGCCGGGCTGAACCGTGTAGAACTCAGCCGCGGCGGTGAGTTCGCGGCCGGTCAACCGGTGACATGCGACGAGGTTCCTGAAGGCGGTGGCGTGCTGGGGCGGGCGAGCCGGTCCACGCTCCGCCGGCCCCAACCCGTCGCGCGTGAAGGCATCCCAGGCGAGGGGCTTCCAGCCCAGGAAGACCGCATAACGGGCCTCTCAAGCCCGGGGGAGTCCGTAGTCCGGATGTCGCTTGTGGTGACGCACCAGCAGGACGCGCACGGTGTCAGTGCCGACTTCGTACAAGACGTGGAAGGGAAAGCGCTTCAGGTTCGCGCGGCGAAAGCCGTGAGCAACCGGGTGGAATCGCAGCGGGTTGGCAGCGGCGGCGGCGATGATTGCACGCAGCTCGGCCTCGAACTTCTCCGGCTACTGCGGCGAGACGTGGCGATAGTACGACATCGCCTCCGCGACATCCGCCCGTACCAGCGGATGATAGACCACGTTCACTGCTGGCGGAGAGGTTCGAGCGAAGCCCAAAACTCCCCTGCCTCCAGGCAGCGAGCGGTCCCGGCGTCCAGTTGCTGCCGCCGGCGGAGCGCTTCGGCGACGCCGTCATCCGCGGCATCCTGGCTCGTGTGGTGGGGAAGGGAGTCGAGGATCCACGCGGCCAGGTTGCCGCCTTCAGTCTCCGAGAGTTCCCGGACGGTGTGTTGGATTTCGGCCAGCGACATGCCCCGAGGCTACACCCAGAACTGGTTGATGGCAACGCGGGAGTCCGAAAGTGATGAGGTCAGTTCAGAGGGTGGGGTAGATCCGGAGCTGGACCCACTGCCGACGCGCCTCCGACTGCGCAGGGCGGTTCATCTGCAGGCAAGCAACGGTGGCCCGGCCTATACGGGTGATCCCGACCAACTCGGCGGTGTTCGGGTCGCAGCGGAAATGGTCTTCCCAGCGCTGCTCCCTGGGATTGAAGAGCGAAACGACGGCGCCGGTCTGGGGGTCCGCGGCAACAAGGCGGGCGCCCTTGTGCAGATTGCACGCGCGGCAGCTCAAGGCCCAATTCGATACGTCGTCTGCTCCGCCGCGGCCGGTTGGCACAATGTGTTCGACTTCAAAGGGGAAGTTGAAGATTGCCTCCGGGGCGCGGCAGTACTCGCAACGGTGCCCGGCGCGTTGAGCCGCCGTTGGGTAACGGGAATTCACTCCCGGAGATCGGCGAGCAGGGCTGCCGCACGCTGGCCCGACGCCTGGACTTCGCCTTCCACCAAGGCGTCCAACTCGGCCAGTTCGGCTGAGGGCAGTGAACCGCCCGCATCCCGCGCCGCCCGCCAGCGCACCATCAACTCGGCCAGTCGCCGCTGTTGTGCGGCGGTGAAGAACCGGTCCGGACGGTGGGCCTGGACGATGACCAACGTACCGGTTTCGTCCGCTGGCAACTGCGCGGTGATCGCATCCAGGGCAGCACCGGCGGTCTTGCCCGTGGCGCGGCGACCGCTCGCGATAGCCCGGTATTCGAGCCCGCCCTGCGCCGTCGGTTCCGCCAGGATGGCAACCTTCATGACGCGAGCACGATGCTCTGGCGGGACCGGCGTGTCAAACCTCCGGATGTGTGCGAAGGGGTCCCTAGCCCCAGTTTCCGACTTATGACGAGGGTTTTGTGGCAAGTGGTTGGAGGTAAGCAGGTTGCCGGTCGTGGCCACTATCCCCTAAAATCACTCACCCTTCGTGAAGCAATTCTCTGCTAAAACACTGAGTATTTCGTTGACATGTCCAGCAACTATGCCCTAAGTATTGTCCGTGCAGCGGCTGGAAGCCAAGCGCGTCAACGGCCACACCTACTACTACCTCTCCGACTGGGGCTGGCGGGAGGGCAAATGCCGTCGCCTCGCACAGCTCTACCTCGGCAAGCTCGAACAGTTCAGCTCCCGACTCACCGGCGCTGGACCGGCGCCCGCCTACGCCGAGGTGTTTGAGTCCGGCCGCCCCCTCGCGTTGTGGGGCGCGGTGCAGCGCGCCGAGTTGATTCCCTTGGCCAACCAGCTATGCCCTAAGCGCCAGCAGGGACTGAGCCCGGGCACCTACCTGGCACTGGCCGCCGTCAACCGGGCCATGCAACCGGTCAGCAAACGCGGCTTCTGGGAGTGGATCTCGGGCACGGCGTTGGTGCGTGCGGTGGCGGAACTCTCTGCCGAGGCGTTGAGTAGCCAGCGCTTCTGGGATCACCTGGTCGGTTGGGAAACCGAGAAGATCCACGCCCTCTGGAAAGGACTCCTGGAACGCGCCGTCCAGCGCGAGGGGATCGACCTTTCTCGGCTCTGCTACGACGGCACCAATTTCTACACCTTCATCGACACGTTCAACGTGCAGAATCACCTGGCTCAGCGGGGCAAGAACAAGCAGGGCCGGGCCAACCTGCGGCAGGTCAGCTACGCCCTGGTGTGCGCCGCCCACGGACAGTGGCCGTTGTACTACGAGGTGTACGAGGGCAATCGCAATGACAGCCGGCAGTTTGGCGAGATGCTCGGACGCTTTGCCACCTTCTATGCGGGGGTGGCTCCGGCCGGAGCGCCGCGGCCGCAAACCACTCTGGTGTTTGACAAGGGGAACAACTCGGCCGCGAACTTCGCGCTGATCGACACGCTGGGCTTGGACTATGTGGGGGCGGTGAAACTGGGGGAGGTGGCCGAGTGGGCGGCGGTGTCCAATACGGGAGACTCCCGCTGGGAAGCCTGCGCGGGGCTGGAAGGGACCAAGGCCTTCCGCGTGGCGGCCGAGGTGTACGGGCGCCCACGCTCCCTGGTAGTGAGTTGGCATGAGGGGCTCTTCGAGGCGCAGTGGGCCACGGTGCAGAGCGAACTGGCGCGGGCGTTGCGCAAGCTGGGCGAAGTGCAGCAGAGCCTGCAACGGCGTCAGCAGGGGGAGGTCAAAGGCGGCAGGACCCCGACGCTGGAGTCGGTGCACAAACAGTGCCGGGAGATCCTGCACCGGGAGCATTTGCATCAGGTCGTGGCCATTGAGATACACCCGCACGACGCGGGCGTGCCGGTGTTGGACTACCGGGTCCAACCGGAGGCGTTGGAGCGTCTGCGCGATACGGTGCTGGGCAAGAACGTGCTGGTGACCAGCCACGGGAGCTGGAGCAACGCGCAGGTCATCGAGGCCTACCGCAGCCAGTTTTTGATCGAGGAGATCTTCCAACAGATGAAGGACCGCGACTTGGGCTGTTGGTGGCCGATGTTCCACTGGACCGACCGGATGATCCAAGTGCACGGGTTGTACTGCACGATCGCCTTGCTGCTCCGGGCGATGGTGAGCCGGCAGGTGCGGGAAGCGGGCGTGGCACTGCCGCTCCCGCGCCTGTGGGCGGAGTTGGAGCAAGTCCGGGAGGTTGTCAACGTCTACCCGGGGCGCGGCGGGCGGCAGGCCCCGGTGCGGCAGACGGTTGGCAACAAGTTGACCGCGTTGCAGGAACGCTTGGTGGAAGCCTTGGGGCTTCGCGGCGAGAAGCGGCCCGTTTAGGGGATAGCGACCGCTTCCACAAGCTGCTTATCCGCAGCCACCTGCGAGGCACCCTTGAACTAAGTCGGAAAGTCGGGCTAGTATTGGCAACTGTATGAGGCGACATCGCGATAACGACGGCGGTGAGAAACGCCTCGCCGAGGCCGGGGCGTCGGCGGTCGTAGAACTCAGCCGACGCGATGAAGTTACGGGTGAGGAGCCGGTGAGACGCGACGCGCTTCATGAAGTCGCCGACGAGCCTCAGCCATCACTTCCTCGGCGGGGAGGGCGTCTGCACGGCCGGACCGGACGTCGGCAAGGCGCTCTTCAAGTTCGGTCTCCCAAGCCGCGGCCAGGGCCGGCGTGGCAAACTCTTCCACGCTGGCGACCAGTCGTTCGGCGAGGCGCAGCCGTTGGGCGCCAGGCCAGCCCAAGACCCGCGCTTCGATCGCGGTGGACTCACTTGTCATGGCCGGAATCTGCCCCGGCCTCACGCCGGTGGCAAGCGGTTGCTACTGAAGCTTGCCCTGACGACGCTCCCTCCACCCAAAAGGCAATGGGGTCAGATCCATATTGTTGACAATTGCAGACGTAGAGAGGCCGGTCCCACGGAATGAGACGATATGCTGAAACACACTCCAGAAGAGAACGGTAGCGGGCGGACCCGAAGTGCGGCGCTCGAGCCGTGAAGGGGTCAGTCAATAGTACTGGCAAGTACATGCGTCGAAACCGCCACAACGACAACCGCTTAGGAGAGGGGCTGACGGCCTTCGGTTGTCCACGAATCGTTGACCAGGTCACCTGCCACTGGCGCGATGCCTCCGTGTCCCCCAGCGTCTTCGCCCTACGGGAGGCGTGGGGACCCACAGCGCGGTCGGCGACTGAGGGGTGCCACGGCAACCATCCAGATGCGGTCGGGCAGAACCGTGTAACGCTCAGCCGGGGGGATGTGTGCGCGGCCGGTGAACCGGTGACATGTGACGCGTTTCAGGGAGCCGCTCAGGGCGTTGAACGAGTACGGCGCATTTCCTGGCACTCTCCCTCCCCGGCCCGCAGCGCCCGGCGCGGGCTGCCGCCGACGCGGCAGTCAGGCCTGGCGGTGTCTTGGCTGGCAGGTGAGGAGGCGCGGTCGGCGAAACCCGGAGGCCGAGGCCCACATCCGAAAGGAGTGAACCTGCGGCGTCTTCCGCGCATGGCAACGGCCAGGGCCAAGGTGTGCCGCTCAGATCCGAGCGATGAGCCGTTGGACGTCGGGCAGATTGAGGAAGGCGCCCGGCGTCAGGACGCGCGTGCGTCCGTAGGCGGACTTGTCGAAGTGGCCGCGAGCGGTGTTCACGGTCAGGAGATAGTCTGCCTCAACGGCGAGCGCGCACTCGACAAACCTGTTGTCCGGCTCGTGCTTGACACAATCCAGGGCCACCAGCGGGTAGCACACCTGGAAACGGTTCTGAACCAAGGCCAGCAGTTCTGGTTCTTCGGCCAGCACCACCGAATACTCCTCCAACATGGCGGGAGAAGCCCAGCATTGCAGGAGTCCCTCCCAGCTCAACTTGACGATCAGCGCAGAGGTGTTGTTGGGGTTGGGGAGGGAGGCGAGCTTCAGGATGCAGGTATCAAGGACGGCTTTCAAGGTAGGGTTTGGCGCGGCGCAGAGCCAGTTGACGGCGTTTCGCTTCGACAAAGTCCACCGCCTCCTGGTCGGTCATGGTGCGTCCGGCGTTGCGTCGGTGGGCTTTCGCGAGTGCAGGAGGGAGCACAAACTTCATCACCTTGCCGCCGATTATTGCCGTCGCATTCATGGGGACAAGATAGGAACCCAGAGGCAAGGTTTCAAGCGGGCAGTTGGTTCGGTCCTGGAGGGCGCAGTCAATACTATTGGCAACTCCATGTGGCGAGCTCGTGATCACGACAGCCCTGCGGGAGGAGGGCCGACGGTCTTTGGGGCCTCACGGCTCATGGGTCAGGTCACCCGCCGGTGGGGCGGTGCTTCCGTACCGGGCAGCTTCTTCAGTCGGTTGTCGCCCAGGCTGCGCCAGGCACGTCAGACGAGCGGGGTCATCGGTGCCTCCAGGTTGTCGGGCGGTCATGTGTTCGATAGGGAAACGGAGAGCGGAAGCTTGCTGCGGGAGGTGGCAGTACTCACAGCGGTGTCGCGCCCGGTGGCGGACCAGCTCGCTGGTGGTCATGCGCGGCCACGCCCCTTGGTCTCGCTGGTGCTGCTCACCTGGCTGCTGACGGCGCCTGCCGCAGCGAGGGTCGTGATGGGGCCGGTCACCCATCAGGACACAGGGCACCAATACTACCTGTTGGCCCCCACCAACTGGACCGCCGCGCAAAGGGAGGCCCTGTCCCTGGGAGGCAATCTCGTTACGAATACCTGACCACGGCGATGCATGATCCGCTGTAGAAGACTTCAACGCGATCCGTTCCTGAAAGCTGCCCATACGGCCTCGAGTAGTACGAGATTCCATCACACAACGCACTTATGAAGACCCCTATTGTGTCGCTTCATTCATTCCGACGTCCCCTGCTCCTGTGCGGCGCGCTTGCCGTGATCTTGAGCCCGATCTGCTTGGGCGCGCTGCGCACCCCAACGCCGCGGGAGCGGCTGTTGGCCAGGTTCAACGAGCCGCTGCGCGTGGGGTTCAACACCAGCATTCCCGACGATGAAGGTGGGGCCACAAACATCATCCAGCAGGCCTTCGAGGAGCGGGAAGGGGTCCGGTTGACTTCGTCTGTCTGGGCGGAGTACCGGACTACGATGGGCAGCAAGGGAGTGGGGGATTTGCGGTCGGTTACGATCCCGGCCGGGACCGTCGTCAACAGCTACTTCATCTTCCACAATCCATTCCGGGCGACGGTGAAGCGTGACGATAACATTTGGGAGTTCGAGGTGGGTGAGAGGATTCTGGGGGTCATGGCGGACAATGACGGCACGCTGGAGGTGGCGTCCTCGTCGGTCTTAGGTCGTCCGAGCCTGTACGCTGCGGGAGCGTACCCGTACTGGAAGAGCAACAATCGGGGCTTTGAAGGGCGAGTCAACGACGGCTGGGAGATCCTGGCGGCGAACCGATTGCGGGTTTACACCGAGGCCTCGCGCCCAGGGGATTATCTGCGGGTAGTCACGACGATTGACAACCGCCCGCCCATTGTGCAGCCCATCCCGAACCAGACGATGTTGGAGGATGGACGTCGACAGATCGTGCTCGGCGTCAGCGACGATCGCACGCCGAACTCCCGGCTGACCTACGCGGTTCAGAGCTCGAATCCCGCCCTGCTTCCGGCGAGTGCAATCACGGTAACAGTGACCGGCGAAGTGCCGCGGATGACCATCCCGCCTTTGCCGGATCAGTTTGGCGTGGCCCGAATCGAGCTGCGCGTGGGGGATGAGCAGGGGTTGGTAACGACCGTTTCCTTTGCCGTCACGGTGGTGCCGGTCAATGACACGCCGACACTATACGCCCTCGCCCCCCTGACCCTCGATCAGGATTCCGGCGAGGTGAGGGTCGCCCTCACTGGCATCAGCGCCGGCGCCGCGAATGAAGTAGATCAGTTCCTGACGGTGTCGGCGAGTTCCGACAATGCCGTGGTCATTGCCGAGCCGATGGTGGAATACGCAAGTCCGGCGGCACAGGGCACCTTGCGACTCCGGCCAGTTCCGGGCCGCAACGGTCGGGCAGTGATCACCGTCACGGTGAAAGATGACGGGGGCGTGGAGTTTGGCGCAGTGGACACGATCAGCCGGCAGTTCTCGGTGACGGTGAATCCCGTCGTGCTTCCGAACTTGCCGCCGGCGGTCAACCTCACCCGACCGACCAACGGCCAGCGGTTCGAGGAACCGGCTGCCATCCAATTGGAGGCGGTCGCCACCGACCAAGATGGCCAGGTCCGGCAGGTGGAGTTCTTCGCGGAAGGGGCTCCCCTTGGTGTGGTGACATCGGCTCCCTTCCAGCTTTTGTGGCAGGGCGTTGTGGCCGGCACCTATCGGCTCACGGCCCACGCGACGGACGATGACGACGCCGTCGCCCGCAGCACGACTGTGGTCGTCACGGTGCTGCCGCAGCCCACGCCGCCGACCGTGTCCTTCGTTCACCCCGTTGGGGGTCAGTTGGTGGCAAGGAACCGGTTGCTGCGACTCGAGGTGATCGCACACGACATGGACGGGGAGGTCGCGGGCGTGGCTTTCTACCGCACGGGTTCGGGACCGACAGACCCTGAAATCCCCATCGGAACGGTGACCCAGCCGCCTTTTGTCATGGATTACCCAGGTATCGGTCCGGAGGGGAGTTATACCTTCGTGGCCGTGGCCACGGACGACGACGGCCTGAGTACGCGCTCAGCCCCCGTGAGCGTGGAAGCCATCGGCGGTGACATCCTGCTGATCGGGAGTCCCGACGATCCGGAAATCGGCACGCTGTCGCGGTACCTGTCCGCCGCGGAGGAGTTCCAGATCCCCTCTCCCACGAGCATCACGGCGGAATGGTATGAGCCCGATGTACGGATCGTCGAGGCAGCGCAGGTGAACCCGGCGATGGCAGAGGGCTTCCGCATGCTGATCTCGGCTGACGTGGGGACGACGCTGGGCGGTATTGCCGCGAACGTGGTCGAGACCCTCTGGCAAGGCTGGCAGAGCGGGGTTGCCGTGTATCTCATGGGCGAACGATTGGCGTTGGCGGCGGACGAGTTGTCCGGCGCCACACGGCAGCGCTGGACTGGGTTGATCGGTTTGAGTCCCGTGCCGGGGGAAACCGGACCCGGGTTCGTCCAGCGTCTCGAACCGGCCAACCGCGTGAACGAGTTCTTTGGCAGCAACTTCCCTCCGGGAAGCAGCAGGCCTGGCGTCACGGATTTCTGTTATCCCCGCGCCCTGCCACGGGTGGCCGCGACGGGCGGGGGCGAGGTGCGGGCGACGCTGGGGGACTCGCCGGTCCTGCTTCGCTATCCAGGTTTCGACGAGCCCGAGAATCCGTTCCTGGGCTTCCGTGTGGTACAGGGGTTCCTGGTGGCTGGAGGCCAGCCGTCTCAAGGCGGGGAGAGCGTGTGTACGGAGGCGGAGGCGGCGGACTCGTTGGTCCAGCGACGGTTGCTGTTCCAGAACGCCGTCCTGTGGCTGCTGGGGGCGCACTGCGAGAACTTTGTCACTTCGCTGACGCCTCCGCCAGCAACCCAGCTCAAGCCCTGTGTGCCCACGGAGTTGATCGCCGTCGTGAGCAACAACGGCGCGTGTGCGGCCGGGGGTGTGGTGGTGACGCAGACCATTCCCGAGGGGCTCAGGGTGTTGGATGCGTGGATCGAGGCGGATGACAGCCCGATCCGGAGCCCGCGGGTGCGAGTCGGGAAGGGCGAAGTGATCTTTGGTGTCGGCCAGGTCGGAGGGCCGGGCCGCGTGGCGCTGCACAGCGTTGTGGTGGCAGAACAACCGACGGAGGCGTCCATGTTCTACACGGTGAACGCCCGCTTTCAGCACCCGTCCCAACACGCGATCGAGGTCACGGGAGGGGGGACACCTTGTGCCTGTCCGCGATTGGCAGCGGAGTGGACCGCGACCGGGCTTCGTCTCGTGGTCCGGGGGAGCTGCGCCGTGAGAACCATTCTCGAGCAGTCGCCCGACCTGGAGAACTGGACCCCGGTGATGACGAACGGAGAACTGCCGGACGGGCACGAACTGCTGCGAATTGCCCCGGGCGGAGTGAGGGCCTTCTACCGGCTGGTCGTTCCGGTGCAATGATCACGGCGCCTCTAGACCTAAAACAAGCGAGTTAGAGTGTCAACAGTCATATCCCCGAGACGCCAATGCGAGTTGTTTCCCCATCTTGTGGTGTTTTCAGCCAGAACGACTCCCATCGGACGACTATGCTGTTTTCCTATTTTCGCTTGCGACGCCGCGCGTGACACACTATCCTGGCGTGAGCCGCATCAGCTCGACCTTAGCCACCAACCCAGTTCCAACGCCTGGATCCGCCTGAACGTTGCAAAGATCCTTCAGCCAGTGATTATAACTCAGAATCCTCCACACAATCCGGCGCGCCGTCCGCACGATCTGACAAGGCAAGAGCAGGGATCGCCTGGCAGGAATCCTCGGAACCCATCCGCAACAACCCAGTCCCGTTCGCGCTCGGGCACCAGCAGCGCAAACCACGCCTTCAGGTTCCAGCCAGCGCCGCCATCACCCATGTAGCCGCCCAATTGCCGTTGAGATCATCGGACCGGCATCCGCATCGCGTTGGACCGCTTCGAGCTGGGCCACCACGTTCTCTGGTCGCCTGACCGCTGGCATGAGCCCACCACCGCCGGCAGCCCAGCCCCGCGGTTGCTCAGGTAGAAGAAGTAGAGCACGTCCCCGAGGCACCGCTCACGTACACCAGGTTCTTGCGCAGGATCGCCACTACCGGTAGTCTCTTTGGCAGGCCGCCGGGCCAGTACTGATCTTGGCCACATCCTCCCCACCAGCACGATGTTCGAAGTTCTTCCGCAGTCGATCGCCTTGACCGGTCGGGCTTGGTGCGCGGTTCGGTGAGAATCCCGTAATGGGCAGGCGTCCAGCCCGTTCCAGGCCTCGCCGGCAGGGCGCTGGCCAGGGCGACCACCTTGGGTGGGCGCGTCCAGGCCCAGGATGAACTTTCACCCCTTTGGGCGTCCCACCGGTCCAGTTGCGGTGTGCGAGAAGTCGGTGTCGCCCCGGATCGTCACTTGGCCGGCGTGCGGCTTCACCAGCGCCAGGGCCCGGTCAATCCAGGCGACACCATCTTCGTGGCTGGGACGCTGCGGACGGCTGACCAGGTGAGGACTCTTGTGCTGGCCAGGCTCACCACCAGCGGATGGTAACCCCAGATGCCCTTGTACGAGCGGCCGATCCAGCCCTTGCACTCGCCGTCGGTGCCAGCGATCGAGCCATCCATATCGATGAACGCCCTCCGCCAGGAAGCCCCGGGTTTTCGCCCAGACCCGTTGGCGCGTGCGGTGATGCACCCTGCAACATGAGGATGTCCGCCGAGGCAAAACGCGTGAACCCCGGCCGGTAGTCGGCAGCCGCTGGCCCCCAGCCATTGAGGAACTGTTCGTCCTGTCGGCGCAGTTCGACGTCTTCGAGCCGCCCGCCCCCGCCAGGATGTTGCCATCAGTTCAGGACACGGTCGCCTCGTGATAGGGCAGGCGCACCTTGAGCAGGTGCGTGTTCATCGATCCTTCACCAAGCCCAACCGCACCAAGAATGACGCCTACGCCCCCACAGCCCACGGCCCCGGAGCGCTCGCCCATCGCCATATGGATATTGCCACCCGCAGCATGCCGGCTGGGCCTGCGCCGACCAGTTCTTAGCGCGAGCCGCCGCTCGATTCGGTTTGCGGCTCGCGGAGGATCTTGCGGTAAACGGCTTCACTCGAAATGCCTGCTCTGCGTCAGTGCGTTTTTGTGCAAGCTCACTCTGCAGCCAATGTTGACATGCATTTCGAGCCTTTCTTTCACCCGCTAAAAAATCGCGCCTCCTTGAGTAAGGTCTCAGAAGGCTGGAAATGCCATGAACCCGGCAGGCGTAGCCGCCGACGTCGGTTGGCGCGGACTGACGTCCGAGGCTACAGGGTCGTGGAAAGCTCACTTGGCCTCCACGGCCATGCCCAGGGACCATGAATCCCTCGGGTGCAGGCTGGAAGCCCGCACCACAAGGTTCGTGGAAAGCGACCTGTTCCACTTGGAATCGCCGGGTGGCCATGAACACCCACGAACAAGGGGCTGCGCGAGACACCACCACGACGGGCGCGGCCAAGGACGCCTCGTCGCGGCGCGGTTCCTGCGGCGCTCAGGGGGTTCGGGCGGTTCGAGCAGTCGGCGCGGCAAATCACGATGTCCGTGCATGGCGCGGCGCAGCAGGACCTCATCGGCGAGGACTTGGTAGAACAGGATGTGCTTGTGGAACGGGCGAAAGAGGAGGAAGAAGCGCCAGTCGCGCAGAAGCGCGTGCGCAAGGCCGCCGCGGGGGCCAAGTTGAGGATGTTCGCCGAGCAGACGACAGGTGGCTTCCACCGTGTCCAAGTAACGATCAGCCACCTTCCAGCCAGCGTGGATGGCGTACCACTCAGCCTGCCGCTCGACGTCGAGAGTAGAATCGTCCGTCTTGCGGACGTTCATGAAAGGGGGGCTCTGGCACGCCGGCGAACTCTTTCACGGATGGCGTCGAAGTCTGCCCGGGTCAGCGGCGTGGTCGGCTTATCTGCAGACTGGAGCAACCAGGTCTCGAGTTCAGGCGTGACCTCGAAGGGCTTGCGCTGCTGCTCGCGCACGGATCGAAGCACGTCGTTGGCCAGTTCACTGGCGCTCGCCGCGACACCCGCACGAACCTGGTCCTCGAGGAAATCCTCGACATCTTTGGCCAGCACAATCGGCATGGGAACAGCATCCCGCAGCGCGAAGCGCGAGTCAAACAGCCAGAGGCAGGCTGGAAGCCTGCACCACATCGGGGGGCAACGCCTGCATCACAGCGGAGGGTTGGATGCGGACGCCCCAGAATCCGGGGAGACGGCGAGGACCGCGGCGGGACGAAACGCGTGGTCGATCGCCCGATTCGGCTTGGCAAGGGGGTGGGGCTCGCCGAGGCTGCGCGGCGTTCAGCCTGTGGACCCAAGTTCGTCCTACCCCCGACGCGAACCGGTGGCCTTCCCGACCACCCATTGGAGCGTCGTTGTGTCGGCTGGCCACGGGCGGGAAGAGAGCCTCGAACAGTTGTGCCGGGAGTACTGGCCGCCGGTGTATGCGTTCCTGCGTCAGCGCAACCCCCATCACGACGCCAAGGACCTGGCGCAAGGGTTCTTCGAGTTCATTCTGTCGCGGGAATTTCTGGCCCAGGTGGAGTGTGAGGGGGGTCGGTTCCGGTCCTTTCTCCTCGCCGCGCTGAAGCACTACGTCAGCGATGTGTATGACCGGTCGCGGGCGCAGAAGCGGGGCGGCGGCCGGTGGGTGGTCCGGCTGGACGAGGTGGACGGCGAAGGACAGCGGTTGCTGGATCCGCCGGATCCGGGGCTGTCGCCCGCGGAAGCGTTTGACCGGGAGTGGGCCAGGACGGTGTTCGCGAATGCCGCGGGCCGGCTCCGGGCAGAAGAGGCTCGACGCGGGCACGGGGAGTTGCTCGAGGTGCTTGAACCGGTGTTGTTCGGGGACAGTGACCCTGGGACGTATCAGCGGATCGGCGTCCGCTTTGGCATGTCGGAGGGGGCGGTCAAGCAGCGGGCCCGACGGCTGCGAGAGCGGCTGCGTTACCTCATCCGCGAGGGTGTGGAGCGGACCGTGCGGGATCCGAAAGACGTCGAGGACGAATTGCGTCATTTGACGTGCCTGTTGGCCCGCGGATGAAGCAGTGGGCTGCGGATCCCGGGTCCCGACGGTCTGCCCTGCAAACCGGAGAACGAAGTGATGGCTGACAACCCATCCCAGGGAACGTGTTCGCAGTGCGGTCAACCGCTGCCGGCGGGGTCCCCGTTTCGTGTGTGTGCCGGTTGCGCGTTGCAGGATGCGCTCGAGAACCCGGCGGCGGTGGCTGCCGAGCCGGTGCGGTTCGAGGAGGTCGCTGAGGCAGCGGCACCGTTGCCGCGAATCCCGGGATATGAGGTTCTCGAGTTCATCGGGCGGGGCGGGATGGGGGTGGTGTATCGGGCGCGGCAGCGGAATCTCGACCGGATGGTCGCGCTGAAACTGCTGCTGGGCGGAGCCTATGCCGACGATGCGTTCCGGCGACGATTCCGTCAGGAAGCAGCGGCGGCGGGCGGGCTGCGGCACCCAGGGATTGTGCCGGTGTTCGAGACTGGCGAACACGAGGGGCAACTCTACTACTCGATGGAGTATGTCGAGGGCGCGGATCTCGCGGCGGTGGCGGATGGGCGGCCCCTTGAGGCCCGGCGCGCAGCGGCTTACCTGCGAGCGATTGCCGATGCGATCCATTACGCGCACGAGCAAGGCGTGGTGCATCGCGACCTCAAGCCGGCGAACGTGCTCATCGGTCGGGATGACCGGCCGCGGGTGAGCGACTTCGGGCTGGCGAAGCGGTTGGGCCTGGAATCGAGCCTGACGCTGAGCGGGCATGCCCTGGGTTCACCGATTTATGCGCCCCCCGAGCAAGCCTCGGCCGAGCACGGGGCGGTGGGCCCGGCAAGCGACGTGTATGCCCTGGGCGCCATCCTGTATTTCCTCATGACCGGGCGCCCGCCCTTCCTGGCAACGACGCTCGCGGATACCCTGCGACAGGTCGTCGAACAGTCGCCGGTCTCGCCGCGGCAATTGAACTCAGCCGTTCCGCGGGATTTGGAGACAGTCTGTCTCAAGTGTCTCGAGAAGGAGTCGGCGCGGCGGTACGGGACGGCAAGGGCGCTGGTGGAGGATCTGGATCGTTTCCTGGCCAACCGCCCGATTCAGGCGCGACCGGGCGGTGTTGGGAGGCGGCTGGGCAAATGGTGGAAGCGCAATCCGGTGGTGGGCACGCTGGCGGTCGGCTTGGTAGTGGCAGTGACCGTGGGATTCGGGACGACGCTGTGGCAGTGGCGACGGGCGGTGGAGGCGAACGCGCGGCTCATCGAACGTATGACGGCTTCGCATCTTGGCGACGCCGAATCGAGGTTCCTGGATGGTCAAAATCTCCGAGGTTTGGTCCACCTCGCCCAAGCCGTCGAACTGGCTCCCGCGCACGCGCCGGCGGTCTCCCGCCTGATGGCGGCATTGAGCTATCGGCGTCATGTGCTCCCGCTGACGGTCTTGGACCAGGCCGGCGCGGGGGCGCTGCACGTCCGGTTCAATCCGGACGGCACGCGTGTGGCGATCCATCACGCGGGTGGGAAGGTGCGTATTTGGGATGCCTTGACGGGCGAGGCGCTCACCAACCCATGGCAGCATGCGGAGAACATCCACCTGATGGAGTTCAGTCCGGGCGGGGCTTTTCTGGCTACGGTCGCGGGTGTGGGGAAGGCGAGTCCGGGTCGGGAAGTGCGTGTGTGGCGCGTGGCGGATGGGGCGCCCGTCTCTCCGCCCTTGCCGCATCCCGCGGGATTGTCAGGACTCCAGTTTGGGACCAACGCCACAGGCCTCTCGACGTGGACGCCGAACGGCGAACTGCTGCTGTGGGATCTGGAGTCGGGTCGGTCCACGACCCGATTCAAGGCACCGGGGGCTGTCCAGGTTGCGTCGCTGAGCGAAGACGGTCGCCAGATGGCAACGGCCGAGGGGATCGGGGTGGTGAACGTTTGGGAGGTGGAGAGCGGAGCACGGCTGGCGGGGCCTATGACGGTGCCCCACCGGATCACGCACCTAATCTTCAGCCCTACACCGACTCGTCTGCTGGGCGTGGGGCCGGCTGGAAGGGCGGGGACCGTGGCGCTGTGTTTGTTGGAGTTGCCGGGGGGAGAGGTCATCGCGCGGACCGAAGTGTCCGCTTACGCCGGCGAGATCCGATTCGCGGAGGAGGGGCGCCGACTCCTGGCCCCCGGTCTGCCCGCGACGCATTGGCTGAGTGCGACCAGCTTGACCACTCTCTGGAGCGCCACCAACGGGACCGTGAATCGGGCGGTCCTCGCGGCTGAGACGCACGTGGCCTTGGTCGGCGAACGATCGTTCCGGCTCTGGGATCCCGAAGGGAGGCGGCCGCTCACCGAACCGGTGGACTTGGGAAGCCCGGTGCAGGACTTCGAGGTCAGTCCGGATGGCGAACGCCTGGTGGTCTGCAACGCGGCGCAGCAGGTCGTGGTTTACGATCTGCGACAGCCTCCGTCGCCCGCGGCGCAGGTGCGCGGTTCCCAGCCGTTCGTCCGGTTGGCAGTCAGCCGAGATGGGGGTCGAGTGGCCACCGCCAATGGCGAGGGAGACCTCCAGGTGTGGGACACCCGGACGTTGTTGCCGGTCGGTGATGGCTTCCACTGCGGCACGAACGTGGCGGCGGTCAGTCTGGACCGGGCCGGAGCTCGGATCGCGTTCGCGACGGCGGACCAGCGGCTGAGCGTGGGCGAGGTCACAACCGGGTCACGCCTGTTGGACGCGGTATCGCTTGAAATGGCGGCCACTGGACTTGAGTTCGGTCCGGACGACCGTTGGTTGGCCGTGACGATGGGTGACGTGGTGGCCATGTTTCCGCTGGGAATCAGCGGTACGACGCCGACCTTCCTGCGGGTCAACGAAGGTGTGGGTGGTGCGGAAATCTATGGGCAGGGGCGGCTTTATGCCTCGGCGTTCAGTCCGGATGGGGTTTGGCTTGGGACGGCCGGCCACAACGGCACGGGACACATCTGGGAAGCCGCCACGGGTCAACGCCGGCATGTGCTACGTCACGCGGGCCCGGTGATGGACATTCGTTTCAGTGGGGACGGACGGGGGGTGGCGACGGCTTCGATGGATGGCACGGCACGGGTTTGGGACGTCCAGACGGGCGAACCGCTGTCGCCGCCGCTCGTGCATGAGGCCACGGTGAGCGCGGCGTGTCTGACGCCGCGGGGTGATCGGGTGGTGACGGGGTCGCTGGACAAGTCGGTCCGGGTGTGGGAGACAACGACCGGGCGATTGCTGGCTCGAACTGAACTTCACCGAGAACCGATCCTGCGAGGGAGCTTGAGTGGAGGTGGGGGGTTGTTTCTCAGCTTCGGGCACGAGGGAGTGGTGCGGCTCTGGGATGCGGCCACGGGCTTCACGATTGGCGAGCCGCTCCAGACGATGGACGCGCGGCGTGCCCCGCCGGTGTGGGCGGGCGAAGGCCGGCCGTGGTTTGTGCTGAATCCGGACGGGACGTTGGAGCGGCATGGCTGGCCGCTGGCGCCGGTGCCCGCGCCGGAGTGGCTGCCGCGGCTGGCGCATGCGCTCGCCGGTCGACACGGCAACGGCCACATGGGGGACATTGACCCTCAGCATTCCAGCGTGGCGGCGGAGTTGCTGACGTTGCGGCGCGTGATCCTGACGACCGAGCAACACCCCTTCTACCGGGCCTGGGCGGAATGGTATTTCAGAGAACGCGGACCATGGTCCGAACGTGGTCACTAGTATACGAACATCGGGGATGGGGCTGGGGGAGGCGCTCCAGGAACCGGTGGTGCGGGCTTCCAGCCTGCACCCTCCGTGGTTCATGGTCCCCGAGCAGGTCCGAAAGGAACAGGTGGCTTCTCCACGAACCTCTCCATTCCGGTGGGGCGCGGCGCGCATGACCCGCTGCCCGCGAAAGCCGCTAACCGACGCGAAAGTGGGGAGAAAATAGACCGCGGGGCGACAGACGTTCGGCCTGCGCCCCGCGGTTCAGCGGGAGAGACGGTTGTGGGTCAGGCCGCCGGGGCGACCGGGGGGTTCTTGAGGACGTCGAACATGCTCGGCATGGGCGGCTTGAGGGACCGGAAATCACCGAACTCCATCTTGCTGGCGTTGGTGTAGAGCTGGTCGGGCCCGTACTTGAAGGTGGACTTGCTGATGGCGTCCCAGTCCACGCCTCCACCGCTGTAGGCGGCCTCGCGTCCCATGATGGCGGTCAGGGTGCTGTCCGTGACGTTCTTGGTCTCGTTCAGGTCGCCGTCCTTGACGATGGCGTTGAGGAGGTTGACGTGTTCCTGGACGTACGGGTCCACGTTCCGCTCGGCGCGGAAGCGGTAGAGCATCTTGCCGCTGTTGGACTGGATGCTGCCGCCGGGGTTCGAGCTGCCGTTGGTGCCGTGGACGCCTTCGCTGACGGACGACCAGGAGCGTTTGATCTGGCCGCAGTAGCTGTACATGCGGACGCCGTTGGCATACTCGTATTCGATGGCGAAGTTGTCCCAGATTTCGCCCGACTTGCCTTCCAACTGCTGGCGGGCGCCCATGCCCCAGCAGCGGACCGGGTGGGTGCCCATGATCCAGTTGCAGACGTCGAGGTTGTGGACGTGCTGTTCGCAGATGTGGTCGCCCGAGAGCCAGACGTAGTGGTACCAGTTGTAGACTTGCCGTTCGAGGGCGCTGTTGCCGCGCTCGCCGCGGTGCCAGATGGGGCCGCCGTTGACCCAGTAGGCGCGCAGGAACGTGACGTCCCCGATCATGCCGTCCTGGATGCGCTTGATGGTCTCGATGTAGCTGGGCTGGTGACGCCGCTGGGTGCCGGCGGCGACCTTGAGGTTCTTGCGTTTGGCCTCCTCGTAGGCGGCGTACATGATCTGGCAGCCGGGGCCGTCCACCGCCACCGGTTTCTCCATGAACACATGCTTGCCGTGCTCGATGCAGGCCTTGAAGTGCGGCGGCCGGAAGCCGGGCGGCGCCGCCAGGATCGCGTAGTTCACGCCCGGCACTTCGAGCGCCTTGACGTAGGAGTCAAACCCGCTGAAGCACTGGGCTTCCGGCACGCCGAACGCCTCGGTCCCACGGCGGGATTGGCCGGGGAAGATGTCGGCCACGGCCACGACCTTGCCTTCCACGCCCGCTTCCTTGCAGGCCGCGAGGAAGTTCTGGCCGGCCCCGCCCCCACGGCCGCCCATGCCGAGGATCACGGCGTTGAAGGCGGGCTTCGCCTGGGCGAGCACCGCGGGACCCTGAGCGGCCACCAGCGTGCCGACAGCGGCGGAGGCTTTGAGAAAACCGCGGCGCGACACCGGCGCCGACGCGGCGGACTGATTTTGAATAGTCATGTTGAGGTATGTCTAACGATGCTGCTTTGACTGCCCGTGGCACCCGCGCATTCAGGCCCGGCTGGACGTCCGAGGATAAGTTGGGGTGACGGCAACGCCGCGATGTTTGACCTTTCCCGACTCCCGGGTCAAGCCGCATCACGGTGGCGCCCGCGGCGGCGAAGCGGTTCCTTGGCTTGCTCCGGTCCGGCAAGGTGGTAGATGTGGGGGTCGCTTGGCCTTGCGGCCGAAGTACCTGAAGCGTCCCATGAAGATAACTGCCCTGTTCCTCGCCGGCGCCACCCTGTTGCTGGCCCTCCCCACGAGCCACGCCCGCGTCGTCACCGTCACCACCGCGGACAACGCCGATCCGCCCGCCGGCCAGACCTCGCTCCTGCAGGCCCTGACGAATCTCCAGGACGGCGACGAGATCCATTTCCAGATCCCGGGCGACGGGCCGCATTTCATCGCCACGCCGCCCGGCGGCTACCCGCTGATCACCCGGAACAATGTCGTCATCGACGGTTACACCCAGCCGGGCGCGGCGCCCAACACCAGCCCCATCCTCGCCGCCAACAACGCCCGCCTCCAGATCGTGCTCGACTCCCGCAACGGCGAGGTCCGCCTCCTGGACTTTCCCCCAAGCAGCCCGAACGATCTCACCGGCTACGGCCCGAATGCCGGCGCCGTGTTGGGCGCCCTCGGGGCCCAGGGATTCGTCGTCCGCGGTTTGGCCCTGCTGGCGCCGCCCTTCACGGGCCCGGGCGCCGGGGTCGAGGTTCACGGGCTTGTCTTCGCGCGGGGCGCTTCCGGCCAGGTGCGAGGCTGCTGGATCGGGGTGGCGCCCGATGGCACAACGCTGGCCGGGCCGAACAAGGGCATCACGGGCCTGCGCTACCAGCAGCGGGACGAGAACCTCCAGGTCACTGGCAACGTGCTCGTCAACGACGTGGTGATCGGCGTCCCCGCGGCGACCGCCACCCCGTCGGCCGACTTCAACGTCCTCACCGGCATCCCGGCGGTACCCGTCGTCCTGGAAGGTCACCGGACGCGGATCAGCGGCAACTTCCTCGGGGTGCTGCCCGACGGCCTGCAGGACGTGAACCTCGCCCTCGACCCCGCCTTCTCGGGCAGCTTCGGCGGCTTCATCCGCATCGGATACGGCGCCAATGACACCGTCATCGGCACTGACGGCGACGGCGTCAACGACGCGCAGGAACGCAACCTGTTCGGCGGCGCCCTGCCGCCGCTCTACGGTGGGGCCGCGGCAAGCGTCGCGTTCTACGACCCGGATCCCGGCAAGAACATCGTGGTGGCGGGGAATTACTTCGGCGTGGGCA
This sequence comes from Verrucomicrobiales bacterium, assembly GCA_015075445.1. Lineage (GTDB taxonomy): Bacteria > Verrucomicrobiota > Verrucomicrobiia > Limisphaerales > J093 > DSVZ01. The sequence goes on along the minus strand of JABTUJ010000023.1, from coordinate 57,753 downwards.
TCGATGGCCAGATGACTTTCACCAATGGGGTGGCCGCGCTCAGCGCCCCCGGCAACCTCGCCCGCTACCGCTTTGGCTCGAACCTCGATGGTCTCAGCGACGCGGCGGAAGGCAACCTGGTGTTCAACCACTGGCCCGACACCGTGTTCAGCCTGGATTACTTCGACTTCCTGCTGCCCAACGACCTGAATTCCTTCCACAGTCTGGTAGCCGGCAGCCACATCTCCTTGCGCGGCAACACTCTCGTGAACAACCTCCCCTTCCCGGCCAGTCCCACCCGGTTGGACGACGGTGTGCCCGGTGCCTGGCTGGCCAACTACTACGCCGGTGTGCTCGCCGATCCCGCAGGCGGGGTGTACCCGTCCATCGCGACCAACTCAACGGCCCGCCGCCTGCGCGGCACCGTGCCCCTGGCCGACGCCGCCGGCTTCCCCGTCACGATGGTGGATATCTACGTGGCCGATCCAGTGGGCCTGGCCACGGGTGAGGCCGTTCAAATCCCGGAATTGCCCCACGGCTTCGTCCAAGGCCGCACTTATCTGCGCTCTTTCGTGGAGAACAGCCCCGCCGACCTGGACCCTGTCCCGGGCCGGTTCGACTTCGACCTGGCCGCGCTCGGCCTGACCGAGGCCGTCCTGACGATCACCGCCAATTACGCGTCCGCTGCGGTCGCGGCGTCCACGACGGTGGTCGTGACCAGCCCGTTCTCGGACCCGATGCGGGTGACGGGCGGTCCGGTCGATGAACTACGTTTCACGGCTATTGCCCGCTCGCCGGGGGGAGTGCAGCTTGAATGGACCGGCGGGGGCACGTTGCAGGCGTCGGCGCGTCCCACGGACGGTTGGCAGGACATTGCGGGGGCCACCAGCCCGCACCTGGTGCCGACCAGCGAGGCGCTGCGGTTCTTCCGGCTGAGGCGGTGACGTTGTCGGGCAGAGTCTTCCGGCGTTGCTCGTCCTCCGGTCAAGAAGGGCGGCCGGCAAACGTCACCCCCTTCGCGCCTGTAATAGGCCAGGACGCTCTGCAAGTCGTCCCGGATAAGCCGGTGGAAGACCAAGCCCATCGTCACGCTCTGAGCGAGCTCCGGAGTTCCTCCAGAGTCATCCCCCCCCCCGAGTCCTGGTCCAACTCGGCGTCCCGTCGGAGGGCCTCGGCCATGCCTTCATCTTCATCCACCAGGACGGCCGGCAGCGAAGCCAACAGGCGAACCGCCAACCTCGCACGCGCGGATGCGTCCAGTCGCAGCACCTGTTGCTCAAGATCGCCGATCGGCTTCATGGCGAGACCGTACACGGGGCAGATCGACCCGCAAGTCCGATAGCCAGTAGCTTTGGCGGACCCCGCTCGGGACCCAAGCCAGCGATCCATGCACGTGGATGGCGGGGAGAGTCTGAGGTGCACCTCGCTGGATCCCGGTTTGGCAGCACGCCCCGGCGCGGGGTGCGGGTTCGGCTTGCAGCGCGTCGCGGTGCAGAATCGGCTTGCCCTCGTTGCCCAGCCGGCTTTTCGTCAGGCCGCAACACGTCATGCATGCTTATCGCCAGTACGTTCACAGTTTCGTGGGCCTCGCCCGGCTGGGCTCCCAACTCCCGCTGGGCGGCTTTCCCCCCTTGGCCCGGCCGACCTTGGCCGCTGATGCCCCCAAGGCCCTCCTGTTCTCGCCCCACCCGGACGACGAGTGCATCATCGGGGCCCTGGCCTTGCGGTTCCTGCGCGAGGCGCAGCTCCGCGTGATCAATGTCGCCGTGACCCTCGGCAGCAAGAAGGAGCGCCAGGCGGAACGCTGGGCGGAGTTGCAGGCGGCCTGTGAGTTCCTCGGCTTCGAAGTGCGCGCGACCGCGCCCACCGGGCTCGAGCACGTCAACCCGAAAACCCGGGCCGACCACGCCGAGGCCTGGTCCGCCAAGGTCCGCGTGATCGCCGACATCCTGCGCGAGGAGCGACCGCGCGTGATCTTCTTCCCACACGACCAGGACTGGAACAGCACGCACGAAGGTGTCCACTGGCTGGTGACCGATGCCCTCGCCACGTTGGGACCCGACTTCGGCTGCTACACGGTCGAGACCGAGTTCTGGGGCCAGTGCGACGACCCGAATCTGGCGGTGGAATCCAGCGAGGCGGATGTGGCGGACTTGATCGCGGCCACGTCTTTCCACGTAGGCGAGGTGCGGCGGAACCCCTATCACGTGCTGCTGCCCAGTTGGATGATGGACAATGTCCGACGGGGCGCCGAGCTGGTCGGGGGCCAGGGCGGCGGGGCGCCCGGCTTCACTTTCGCCACCCTCTATCGGCTGCGCCGCTGGCGGGCCGGGAAGTTCGAGCGGTTCTACAAAGGGGGGCGGATGCTGCCCGCCCTGGCGAGTGCGGCCACGGTGTTCCAGGAAGACCACTGACCCGCGGTGCTATCAGCCCGGGTTCATCCCGTGCCCCCTTCCCTTTGGCGCCGCCGTGAGGAGGCTTAAGGGGCGAAAACGCCTCCTAACGTCGGCGCCTACGGGGCAGGGCGGGAGCCTCCTGACGTCGGCGCCTACGGGGAAGACGCCTCCTCACGTCGGCGCCTACGGGGAAGACGCCTCCTCAGGTCGGCGTCTCGTAGGCTTCCATGCCGGCGCAGGTGCACACGGGGTTGCGGTCGCCATAGACATTGTCTACTCGCGCCACAGCCGGCCAGAACTTGAAGTCGCGCAGCTCGGGCACAGGAAAAGCCGCCTGTTCGCGTGAGTAAGGCCGGTCCCAGTCGGCGAGCGCCAGCGTATCGGCCGGGTGGGGTGCGCGTTTGAGGGGGTTGTTCTCGCGATCCATCCGGCCGGTCTCGATGGCGGTGATCTCGGCGTGGATGGCGATCATGGCCTCACAGAACCGGTCCAGCTCGCGTTTCGATTCGCTCTCGGTGGGCTCGACCATGAGGGTCCCGGCCACGGGCCAGCTCAACGTGGGGGCGTGGAAGCCGTAGTCCATGAGCCGCTTGGCCACGTCCTCCGCGGTCACGGTTCGGAAGGGGCGCAGATCGAGAATGCATTCGTGAGCCACCAACCCACCCGCGCCGCGGTAAAGCACCGGGAAGTAGGGGTCGAGTCGCCGCGCGACGTAGTTCGCGTTCAGGATGGCCACCTGGGTGGCGCGGGTCAGGCCTTCCGCCCCCATGCAGGCGATGTACACCCAGGAGATGGGCAGCAGGCTGGCACTGCCGAACGGGGCCGCGGCCACCGCGCTCACGGTCTGTTCCGACCCGAGGCCCACCACGCCATGGCCCGGCAGGAAGGCCGCCAGGTGCGGCGCCACACCGATGGGCCCGACCCCCGGGCCGCCGCCCCCGTGCGGGATGCAGAAGGTCTTGTGCAGGTTGAGGTGGCCGACGTCCGCGCCGAGATCCGCGGGCTGGGCGAGCCCGACGAGCGCGTTGAGGTTGGCGCCGTCCATGTAGACCTGACCGCCGTGTTCATGCACCGCCGCGCAGATGTCCCGGATGCCCTCCTCGAACACGCCGTGGGTGGACGGGTAGGTGATCATCAGGGCGGCCAGGCGTTCGCGGTGTTGGGCGGCCTTCGCGCGCAGATCGCCGAGGTCGACGTTGCCGGCGGCATCGCAGGCCACCGGGACCACGCGCAGGCCGGCCATGACCGCGCTGGCGGGGTTGGTGCCGTGGGCCGAGCTCGGGATGAGGCACACGTCCCGGTGCGGTTCGCCGCGGGTCTCGTGGTACCGGCGGATGACCAGCAGGCCGGCATACTCCCCTTGCGAGCCGGCGTTGGGCTGGAGGGAAATCGCGGCGAAGCCCGTGATCTCGGCCAGCCAACGTTCGAGGTCGCCGCAGAGGCGTTGGTAGCCGCGAGTCTGGGCCGCCGGCGCGAAGGGGTGGAGTTGGGCGAACTCGGGCCAGCTCAGCGGAAGCATTTCACTGGTGGCGTTGAGCTTCATCGTGCACGACCCAAGCGGGATCATGCCGTGGCAAAGCGAGAAATCCCGGGCCTCGAGCCGCCGCAGGTAGCGCAGCATCTCGGTCTCGGAATGGTACCGGTTGAACACGGGCTGCGTGAGGAACGCCGAGCTGCGGGGCGCGAGATCGCTGGCGCGGAGGCCGAGGTTGGCCGGGTTGACCTCCGCGCGCGGGGGGTCGGTGGCGAAGATCTCGAGGAGTTCGGCCACGTCGGCGGGTGTGGTGGTTTCGTCGAGGGAGATCCCGACTGTCCGGGCGTCCACCGGGCGGAGGTTGATGTCGCGCGAGTCGGCCCGGCGGTGAACGTCGGCGGCGGTCAGACCGGCGAGCTGGACGGTGAGCGTCTCGAAGAAGGTGTGATGCGTGAGGTGATGGCCGCGGGCGAGCAGCCCGGCGGCCAGCTCGACGGTGCGCTGGTGGACTTGGGCGGCGATGGCCTTCAGCCCTTGCGGCCCGTGATAGACGGCGTACATCGCCGCGATGTTGGCGAGGAGGGCCTGCGCCGTGCAGATGTTGCTGGTGGCCTTCTCGCGCCGGATGTGCTGCTCACGGGTTCCGAGCGCCAGACGATAAGCCGGCCGGCCGCGGGCGTCCTTCGACACGCCCACCAACCGGCCCGGCAACTGGCGCTTGAAGGCGTCGCGCGTGGCCAGGAATGCGGCGTGAGGCCCGCCGAAGCCGAGCGGCACGCCGAACCGTTGGGCGCTGCCGACAACCATGTCCGCACCCCACGCCCCGGGCGGCTCGAGCAAGGTCAGACTGAGAAGATCGGCGGCGACGATCACCAGGGCGCCGGCGGCGTGGGCCTGTTCGACGATCGCCGTGTCGTTGCGGATGCCGCCGTCGGTGGCCGGGTATTGGAGCAGCACGCCCAGAGTATGGGCATCGAGCGCGAGGTTGGCGGGATCGCCCACGACCACGTCGAGGCCCAGCGGGCGGGCCCGGGTGCGGACGACTTCGATGGTTTGGGGGTGCGCGTCCTTGGCCACGAGGAAGCGGGAGCGTGGCTCGGTGGCCTTGAGCCGGTGCGCCATCATCATGGCCTCGGCGGCGGCGGTGGCTTCATCCAGGAGCGAGGCGTTGGCGATGGCCATGCCGGTGAGCTCGCACACCAGGGTCTGGAAGTTCAGCAGGCTCTCGAGCCGGCCCTGGGAAATCTCCGACTGGTACGGGGTATAAGAGGTGTACCAGCCGGGGTTCTCGAGGAGGTTGCGCTGGATCACCGGGGGCGTGACGCAGTCGTGGTAACCCATGCCGAGGTAGGAGCGGCAGAGGCGGTTTTCAGCCGCGAGCGTGCGGAGTCGGCGCAGGGCATCGATTTCGGTGGCGGTCGGGGGGAGGTTCAGGGGGCGGCGGAGGCGCAGGCCGGCGGGCAGCGCGCGGTGGGTGAGCTCGTCGAGCGAAGCGACATCGAGGGCCGCGAGCATCTCCTGCTGTTCCGCCGGGCTGGGGCCGAGGTGGCGCCGGGCGAAGGTCACGAGAGGCTCGGGACCGGGGTGGGTCGCGGGCGGGGCAGGCGGACTGGGTTGGGTCGGGTTCATCAGGCCAGGCACCGACGTTACATCGTCGAGGGGCGAACTTAGAAGGCGACGTGCCCAACGCAAGTCCGACTTCGTCTTGGGGTCGCATCTTAACATTTAACATTTGGGGGGGGTGGGTCCCAGGAACTTGACTCGGACACCGTGGGATTTGGGTTTCGAGGATTCTTGTGGTCGGCGGTCGGGGGATGGGCTTTATTGGCCGCGCAGCACCAAAGACTCGCCACCGTGCCCCGCGCGGGTGGCACCTGCGGGTATGAAGACGCCGACGCATGGACGGTCGGGACGACGGTTCCCCCAGAGCCATCGGCCCGGTTTCACGCTGATCGAACTGCTGGTGGTGATTGCGATCATCGCCATTCTGGCGAGCATGCTCTTGCCGGCACTGGCGCGGGCCAAGGAGAAGGCCCGGTCGATCAAGTGCATGAGCAACATCCGGCAGATGACGCTGGGGTACCTGCTCTACGCGGATGATCAGCGCGACGTGGTGGTGACGCTCTACCTCTTTCAGCCGGCCCCGGCAGGGGCCTTGTATCCTGGCGGCCTGACGTGGTGGGTGGACCTGCTGCGACCCTACCTGGGGGGCACGAACGTGACGGGGTGCCCCAGCGTCAAGGGCGGCGTGGCGGGCACAGCGGGCGGCCCGGGTGGTCTGGGGGTGGCGCTGGGACATCCGGAACTCTCCGCCTGGTCCACGGAATGGCGCCCCAAACTGTCCACGCTGAGGAATCCGGTGAGCAAGCTGCCCCTGGTCGATTCGGGCCTGCTCGCGAACCCGCGCGAGCGCGATCCGAACCTGTGGGTCGAAGTCCGCAACCAGCAGTCGCTGTACTGGCGGGTGCCGACGAACCAAGGTTATTACTACGACGATCCGCAGCGCCCGGTGGGCCGTCATGGCGGACGGTGCACCGCGGGGTTCGCGGACGGGCATGCGGAATCGATACGCGTCAGCGCCATCGGATTGCAGTTCTATCCGGGCCGGACCGCAGACGGCCGCTCGGCCACGGGGATGCGGTGGCTCGGGGGCAACGGCTTGTTTGACGAGCGCTGGATGTGGTCCTGGGGCTTCGAGTAACCGGTTCGGCGACCGGCCGGGTGGGCACCGCGGCGGGCAAGAACCGGAGCGACGTGAACAAGCGCACGAAAGACCTGGTGGTGGGAAGCGTGGCCGTGGCGGCCATCGTGATGGCGGTGTATTGGGGGCTCAAGGGCCATTCGCCGAGGATTGATCTCGACCCGTACGAGGTGCTGGGCGCGGTGACGGCCGAGGAGACCGCGAAGTTGCTGGGAGCTCCGGGCTCGGTGTTGGTCATGGTGCGAGGCGCGGGTGCGGACGAGAATCCCTCCGTGGAAGCGCAACTACGGGCATTCGAGCGGAGCCTAAACAAGCGGGGTGGCCTGAGTCAGATCACGGTGCGGGTCGAGGCCACGCCCATGCTGATGATGGCCACGGGCGGGGGCATCCCGCCGGAACGGCTCTTCGAGGCGCTCGCCAAGCACGCGAACGTGGCGGCGGTGGTGCTTTTTGGCGGCCTGCCCGCGCTGAGCGACCCGGAAGTGGAAGCGTTGCGGAAGCAGGCCGTGAAGGTGGTCGTGGTCTCGTCGTTCCGACCGGACTACGAACGTTTGCTGGAGCGGGGGGTGCTGCACCTGGCGGTTGTGCCTCGACCGGATCCTCCTCCACCGGAGGTCAAACCAGCCCGGACGCTGCGGGAGCGCTTTGATCGGGAGTATCTCCTGGTGACACCATGAAAAAGTCCGCGGGCATCAGGATCCTTGAAAGCAGGCCATGGGGTCAGATCCGTATTGTTGACATATCCGTCCCTTCCGCCACCGCCAACCCCGGCCAGGCGATGGGTCAAGGAGGAGTCGGCGAGGGTCGTGGCTCCAACCAAATGTCAATAATATGGATCTGACCCCATGGCGGCCTCGTGGAGTCTCCTCGGCCTCGTGGCCGCGGCAGCCGGTTTGGCAGGAAGCGCGGGCGTTCGGGGCGCTGAACCCTTGGACCGTCAGGGCACGCTCTGGACGCCGCTCCTGGAATGGCGCCTGGAAGACCCGGATCCCGCCGGCAACCCGTTCGACCGGGAGGCGATCGTCACGTTCACGCACGCAGCCAGCGGGGAACGCCGCACCACCGGCCTGTTTTACGACGGCGACAACTCGTGGAAGTTCCGCTTCAGCGGGACCCGCACCGGCGTCTGGAAGTTCGTCACGCGGAGTGCGGCTCCCGCGCTGGATGGCAGGCAGGGAATCGTGACCATTGGGGCCGCCGCCAAGGCCGCGGCGGAACCGAGACTGCGCTTCACCGACATCACCCTCGAGGCCGGCATCGGCGGGCCGGAAGGCCGGGACGCCGGCGGGCACGGGGTCGCGTTTGCCGACGTGGACGACTCCGGTCTGCCGGACCTCTACCTCAGCATGAATCGGGACCAACCCATGCCCGATCGGTTCTTCCGCAACACCGGCGCCCGTTTCGTGAACGAGGGCCTCGAGCGCGGACTCTGCGCCGCCACCGACGGCGGAACACACGGCTTCTGCTTCGCCGACCTGGACAACGACGGGGCGTACGACGCCTTTCGCGGGATCACCTACGCGTCTGGCACGGTGCGGCCGGGCGGGTCGAACCAAATCAAGCGCAACGACGGCCGCGGCTACTTCACCGACGTGACGCCCGTAGCCCTCGAGGCACGCGCCGAAGCCACCCGCGGGGCGATTGCCTTCGACGGAAACCGCAACGGAGGACTGGACCTCTTCGCGGTTTCCGGTCCGTGGGGTTCTGACGATCCGCCGGACGAGCGGAACGAGGCGTATCTGAACCGCGGTGGTTTCGCCTTTGTGCCGGCGGCTTCCGAGCTCCTGCTCACGGTGCCGGCCGGTCAGGGGGCCACCGACACCGACTTCGACGGGGACGGCGACGTGGACGTGCTGGCCGCCAATCGGACCGGCGAACTCCACGTCCTGCGCAACGACGGCCGCGGCGGTTTCGAGCGCGTGCCTCCGCGCTCGATTGGCCTCGTCCATCCCGCCAAGGACGGCGTGAGCGTTGCGGATGTGAACAACGACGGGCATCTGGACCTGCTGTTGGCCGGCGACGACTACGGCGAGTTGTACTTGAACCGCGGGGACGGGACGTTCCGCCATCACCAGAGTTTTCGGGGCACGGACGGCTACATGGGCGGGTTCGCGGACTTGAACCAGGACGGTCACCTCGACCTTGTGTTCGCCGGCGATCCGCGCTGTTATCTCAACGACGGTTCCGGGAGATTGGTGCCCGGCCCGGCGCTTCCGGTGGACGGCCTCGATGATCCTCGGGCCATCGCGTTTGCGGATGTGGATGGCGACGGCGATCTGGACTTTGTTGTGGCCGCCAAGCGCTCGAAGAACCGGCTGATCCGCAACGACGGGGACGGCGGCAACTGGCTCAAGGTGAAGTTGATTTCTCCCCAGGGGCAGGCCGGTGCCTTCGGGGCCCGCACGCGCCTTCATCCGGCGGGCCAGGCGGGCGGTTCCTTGCTGGGCTTGCGGGAGTCCCGCAGCAACCACGGTTATCTGGCGCAGGACGACCCGATCCTGCACTTCGGCCTCGGTCAACACGAGTCGGTGGACGTGGTGGTTCGGTTTCTGGACGGCACGGTGGTAACGCAGGCGCACGTCCGCGCTCGCCAAACGCTCACGGTCGATGGGCGAAAACAACCGCCGCCGGCCGCAACGGCCCCGGTCGCATCCCGCTCCGCGCCTTCCGCCTGGCCCCGGGACCCGGGCCGGCACGGCTTTCTGACCCCGGTCGAGGGCAACCGCTGGGCCTGGCAGACCGGCGAGCACGGCGAAGTCACTCCGTTCGTGCCGCAGTTGGCCATGGCGCGGGATCTGCCCGCCTACCAGGACCCGGCGAAGATCGACGCCGACATCCAAACCTGGCTTGTCGACCATGGGTTCAATGGCTTTCACGTGAGCGTGCTGTGCCGTTGGTTTGACTTCGAGAAGGTCAGCGCGGACCAGATTCGCGATTCGGACCCGAACCCGGACCCGCGGACCTTCGGAGTTCTGGAACGGCTGATCACGCGGGTGCATCAGGCCGGAGGCATGGTCCACATCTGGATGTGGGGAGATGAAGACCGGCGGATGACGCCGATCAAGTGGGGCATCAACGGCCGGGCGGACCAGCGCCTCCAGCGTTATCTGGCCGCCCGGTTGGGGCCGTTGCCTGGCTGGAGCCTGGGCTATGGATTCGACCTCTGGGAATGGGTGAACGGAGAGCAACTGGCGGGTTGGCATGCCTACGTCCACCGGCACCTGGGCTGGCCGCACCTGCTCGGGGGACGGTGGGAGAAGCAGCGGCTCACCCAGGCCACCGAGGTGCTCGATTACGCCGGTTACGAGCAACTCCGGCCCAGTTATCAGGACTATGTTGCCGCGCTCGAGCAGCGCCCGACCAAGCCCGTCCTTTCCGAGGACCGTTTCCGGGTGCGGGAGCCGAGCCCATATCCCGACAAGGACTACGATCTCGACATGACCCGTCGTGGGTTGTGGCATGCGACGATGGCAGGAGGCGTCGGCAACATTTGGGGTTACCTGGTGCCTTCGGCGGTGGAGGGTGGTTCGCGGCCCTATCCTAACCGGGAACAGATTCAGACCTATGCCCGCTTCTTTGCGGGCCGTTTCCCGCTGGGGATGCAGCCGGCCAACCACCTGACCGATGGGGTGGCGCTGGTCAGCAGAATGGCCGACGGCGGGCTCCTCCTGTTCTACCGCGAAGACGCCGACCGCCTGCGCCTTGACCTTTCGGGGTTGAAAGCCGCCGCTCCGGCCATCGCAGTGGACACGAAGCAGCCGTACCGGGAACTGGACTTGGGGCTCCTGGTGGCCCGGGCACAGACTTGGAATGCTCCGTACCCGTCCGATTGGGCGATTGCCGTTCAGCCATACTCCGGCGGGCCCGCGGCGAGCGAGCGGACCGTGGGGTCAGATCCGCATTGTTGACATATCCGTTCCTTTCGCCACCGCCAACCCACGGTCAGGCGATGGGCGGCGGAGAAGTCAGTGAGGGTCGTGGCTCCAACCAAATGTCAACAATACGGACCTGACCCCATTGGCTTCGACGGGGCTTACAAATCGGCCGGGGACGGATAAGGGATGTGGGGGGCGGGCTGTGCGACGCTGCGCGCCATATGCAACCGGACTATCCGATGTTCGACGCCGGCCTCGAGGCCTTCAGTGTGGCGGATCTCTGCCATCCCGGGCCGCTGGCCGAGGCGGTGATCGGCAAGCTGAACCTCCTGCCCCCCGGTCGGCTCGCCCACGAACGGCTCGAACAGGGCGTTCGGCTGATCCTAGACATCGTCCGCGACGCCGTGTGCGGCCGGTTCCCGCGCCTGCCGTTGACGGCGCTGGCCGATTTTCTGAACGCCTTGCACTACTTCCTCAAGTGGCGCGATCGGCGGCCCGACACCTGGGACGGCGGCTATGTGGACGATCTCGAAGTGGTGCTCCAAACCCTGGCGAGGCATCAGCCGACCGTGACCGCGTATCGCGAGTGGCGGCTGCTCACAGGGTGCGAATCTTCCATTCGTTACCCTGCCGCACCAGCCGGATACTCTCCGCCGGTTCTCCCGGCAGAAACTCGGCTTGGATGACCAGTTCGTCGCCCGCCGGTTCGGTCGACAGCAGGCGCAAGCCCTGCACCAGACGAAGCCCTTCCCACATCCGCTCGGCATGATCCGAGGCCAGCACCTCAAGCAACCTCCCTCTCACATCCTCGGTCGTGGACGAGAGCAGCGCGTTCGCATCCCGGTGCTCGATCGCCCAAAGCACGGATTGCAGGGCGGCTTCGGGCGTGGCGAACCCGGCGAACTGCGCGTCCTGCCTGCGCAAGTAGCGGGCAGGCGGCGGCAGTACCGCGCCCGTTCCCGTGGCCCCGCTCGCGCCTGGGGGAGCGGCGTTCGTGGGCGCTGGCGGAAGGCCCAAGCTGGTGCGGAGCCGTTGGTGTTCGGCCCGGACACCGTCCAGGTCCCGCACCTGCTGGCGCAACCGGGTGACCTCGCCGCGCAGCCGGATCAATTCGAGCTTCTCGGTTTCGCTGAGCTCGGAAGGGGCGGGTGGAGACGGAACGGGCGGGTGCGTACCTGGCCGGTCGTGGGGAACGGATGGTTCTGCAAGTTGCGTTGTTTCGACCTTGAGCTGCTCGATCTGGCGGTGTTGACGGACGGCCACGAAGCCGCCGCCCAGGGCGGCCACGATCAGGACAAGGGTGCCGAGGGTGGGGAGTTTCATGGCGCCGGTTCCTCCTCCGAAGGTTCCTCGGCTGGTTCGGTCGGGGCGGGAGCGGTGTTCGGCGGCAGGAGACCATACCGGCGCATCAATTCCTCGGACATGGGTGCGGGCTGGGTGGCGTTGGGGTTCTCCGGGGCTGGGGGCGGGAGCAAGCCGTAGCGCCGCATCATCTCCTCAGGCATCGCGGTCGTGGGTAGCCCGGGTGGCGGCGGCTGGAGGGTGCGCTCGTAGAACAACTTGCCGTCGCGGTTGACGAAGTTGGCCCGGTGTTCGGGGGAGAGTTGCTGCACGCTGCCGTCGCCCAGGGTGATGTTGTTGTGCTGGGAGCAGAGGAACATCACGCGCTGGGGTTCGAGGTCGGAGCCGAGGGGGGCGAGGTATTCGTAGCTGGTGTTGGCCGGGGTGAAGGAGGCCCAATCCGGGGCGGGTTGACGGCCTTCGTCGGCCGGGCAGACGAGGACCTTGGTCGAGCCGATTTCATTGCTCATGGTGAGGACGTCGGGCGGGAAGATGTCGTTGTGATCGGTGGCCCAGACGCGCACGGCGAGGCCGAGTTGCTTGAGATTGTTGACGCAGGCAATGCGCTGGGCCTTGGCGCGGGCGGCGGCGAGGGCCTCGGCCGCAGCGGGATCCACGCCAGCCTGGGCGAGGACCTGGGATCGGAGTTGCTCGTTCTGCGCCTTCAGGGCTTGCAGGCCAGTCAGTTCGGCGGCCAGCTCACGGGCGGTGGTGCGAAGGCGCGCGAGTTCGGCCGCGGCATCCGCCTGGGGGACCACGACGGCCGGGGGCGTGGTGTTGCCGCGGGTGGGCGTGATGCTACCGGGGACGTCCGGTCGGGTGTCATTCTGCTGCTGGCGGAGGGCTTCGATTTCCTGAGTGAGCTGCCGGATCTCGACCTGTTGGACCGCCAGGACGACGAGGCAGACCGCGGCGAGGCTTCCGGCCGCGAGGGTTGGCCACCAACGTTGCCACCACGGAAGGTGAGCAGGCACGGCGGGTTGCCGGTCGGTCCGCGGCTGGGGAATGCCCTGCACGATCTGGGGGCGCAAGCTGGCGGGCGGCTCGGGCCGGGGGGCTTGACGCAACACGGATTCGATTTGGTCTTCGGACGGATTCATGGCTGGCGCAGTGAATTCAGGTTTCGGTCGGAGCGGGGAGGGTGGGCAAAGTGGGTTTGGAGTTGCTGGATGGCGGTGCGGAGGCGGTGCTTGACGGTGCTGGCGGCGACGCCCAAGGCGTCGGCGGTCTCGGCGAGCGTGAGGCCTTGGTAGTAATGAAGATGCACGGTATCGCGCAACTCGACCTCCAGCCGGTCCACGGTCGCGTAGACGGTGGCGGCGAGGTCGGACTCGGCGACTTCCTCATCGGGCGTGGGACGGCGGTCGGCGCAATCCTCCCACCAGGCGTCCGGGCGGGATTCGAGGCGATGGTTGGCGCGGCGCCAATCCTGGCAGACGTGCCAGGCGATGCTGTGGAGCCACGAACTGAGGGAAGAGCGACCGGCGAAGCGGGGAAGGGCGGACCAGACGCGGGTGAAGGTCTTCTGGGTGAGGTCGGCGGCATCGGCCTCGCTGCCGGCCAACCGGCGCAGGAAGGCGTAGATCGGGGCGTAGAAGCGATCCACCAGTTCGGTGGCGGCGGACAGGTCGCCTCGACCCGCGGCTTCGATCAGTTGTCTGAAGTCACCATTCATGACCGGTTATGGACTTAGTCGTTTGAGACTGTCGAGTTGGACAACGCAATCTTGGCGGGCGCACGGCGGGCGGGGTGCTCTGCACGGTTGCAGGCGGGCGGTGGGGACACTACACTGCGGGTCGCTGTTGGCTTCGCGATCCGTTGCATGCACGCCTTTCTCGAATACCTGTGGGTGGCCGTTGCCGTCGTTTTGATGTTCGGCGCCTCGATTTTTGTCCATGAACTGGGGCATTTTGCGGTGGCGCTCTGGCAGCGGATGCGGGTCGAGGCGTTTGCCATTGGGTTCGGGCCACGCATCTGGAGCCAGGTCCGGAACGGCATCGAGTACTCCGTGCGGTGGATCCCGGCGGGGGGCTTTGTGCGGCTGCCGCAGATGATCACGGCGCCGGCGCTGGCGGGGGCGAATGCCGCGGGGGGCGGGGCGAAGCCGTTGCCGCCGGCGCCGCCGTTTTCCCGCATCCTGGTGGCGTTTGCGGGGCCGTTGATGAACGTGGTGTTTGCGTTCGCGGTGGCGGCGATTCTTTACTTCACAGGCCTGCCGGTGCCGGTGAATCCCGCGGTGGTAGGGCATGTGGATCCGGAATCGCCCGAGTACGCCCTGGGCATCCGGGATGGCGACCGGGTGGTCGAGGTGGCCGGGAAGCCGGTGAAGTCGTGGGAGGACGTGCATGAGATCGTGATGCTTTCGCGGGTGAACACGATGCCGGTGATGTTTGAGCGCGAGGGGCAGCGCGCCACGTACGATCTGACAGCGGAGGTCAACCCGGTGATCGGGCTCAAGATGCTGAACCTGGATCCGCAGGACCACCCGGTGGTGCGCGAGGTCATGAAGGACAGCGCCGCGGAGGCGGTCGGGCTCAAGCCGGGCGACACGGTGCTCTCGTTTGCGCAGGTGCCGATTGCGGGGCGCGAGCAGTTCATCAAGCTGATTCAGCAGCGGCCGGAGAAGCCGACCGAGCTCGTCATCCAGCGCGGGGAAGAGACGCTGACGCTGACCATCACGCCGCGGCTCAACCCCGCCACGCAGATGGGCTTGATCGGCGCCAGCATCGGGAGCAGCTCACAGGTGGTGTACGTGGTGCAAAAGCCGGGACCGACCCCGTGGGAGAACTTCGTGGATGTCTGGAACAAGACCATCGGGACCATCGGCGCCCTGATCTACTCGAAGCAGACGGGGGTGGGGGCGAAAGACCTGTCGGGTCCGGTCGGGATCTTCGCGATGCTGGCGGCGCAGGTGAGCACGGACTACCGGCTGGCGTTGAACTTCCTGGTCCTGTTGAACATCAACCTGGCGATTCTGAACCTCCTCCCGATCCCGGTGCTGGACGGCGGGCACATCCTCATGGCGCTGTTCGAGAAGATCCGGGGCCGTCCGCTGAGCTTCAAGTTCATCGAGTACGCCACGACCGGCTTCGCGCTGCTGCTGATCTCGTTCATGCTGTACGTGACGTTTTTCGATCTGAAGCGCCTCCCGTTGATCCGGCTGCTGTTCGATCGGGAGACACGGATTGAGCAGGTGGCGCCCGCGAATCCGGCGGTGCCCGGCAATCCCAGTTCCCCGGCCCCCGCCCCGGCCCCCGCGCCTGCGACGCCATGAAGTACTGCGACTCGGTCTACCGCTATCAGCGGCGGCTCACGCGGGAGGTGGTCGTGGGCGACCCGCATCGGGGCGGGGTCATCATCGGCGGCCATCATCCGGTGGTGCAGCAGTCCATGATCACGTGTGACACCATGGACACGGCGGCCTGCGTGCAGCAGACGCTGGACCTGGTCGAGGCCGGCTGCCAGATCGTCCGCATCACGGCCCCGACCGTGCGGGACGCGGCCAACCTCGAGCAGATTGCCGCCGAACTGCGCCGGCGCGACTGCTGGGTGCCGTTGGTGGCCGACATTCATTTCAAGCCCGAAGCGGCGCTCGAGGCGGCGCGCTGGGTCGAGAAGATCCGGGTCAACCCCGGCAACTTCGTCGATTCGAAGAAGTTCGCGGTGAAGGAGTACACGGACGCCCAATACGCGGCAGAGCTCGAGCGGTTGGACGAGAAGTTCACCCCACTGGTCCTGCTCTGCCAGCAGCTCGGGCGCGCCCTGCGCATCGGTACGAACCACGGCTCGCTGAGCGACCGCATCCTCAACCGATACGGCGACACGCCCCTGGGGATGGTCGAGAGCGCCCTCGAGTTCGCCCGCATTTGTCGCCGGCACGACTTCCACCAGTTCGTGTTCTCGATGAAGGCGAGCAACCCGAAGGTGATGATCGAGTGCTACCGCCTGTTGGTGGCCCGGCTGAATGAACTGGGACCCGACTGGAACTACCCGCTGCACCTGGGCGTGACCGAGGCGGGGGAGGGCGAGGACGGCCGGATCAAGTCCGCCATCGGCATCGGGTCGCTGCTGGCCGACGGTCTGGGGGATACGATCCGCGTTTCGCTGACGGAAGATTCGCCGCACGAGATTCCTGTCTGTGAGGATCTGATCACGCTGACGCCGCGGTTGGCCAACACGACGGTGCACGTTCCGGAGCTGCCGCCGTCGTTTGATCCGTTCAGCTTCGAGCGACGGGCGACGCCGGAGATCGAACTGCCGCGCGTGGTGGCTCACGGGAGTGTTCCCGCCGTCCGGTGCGGGGGTGAGCAAACGGTGCGGGTGGTGGTGACGGAGCGGGTGTTTGCGGGGGTGGCGCCGAAGTTGACGCCGCGTTCGGATCTGCAGCCCGAAGCCATCTACGAAGAGCTCCGGGTGCATGAGGTGGACCCGCGATCGGACTTCACGGTCGACGAGGAAACGCAGCTTCTGTCGGTGCGGGACGGACTGGATCTGGCGCCGATCCTGGCGTTCCGGCTGCTGGCGGCGACCCTCCGGCAGCGGGGATGTCGCAACCCGATCCTGCTGAAGGACACCCTGCACCCGGCGGAGCTTCACTCGCCGCGGCTGACCCTGCTGCATTCGGCGGCGGTGATCGGGGCCCTGTTGGCCGATGGCATCGGGGATGCCATCCTGGTGCGGTCTGAGCCCGACCCGATGGCAGCGCTGCGCCTGGCCTACAACATTCTGCAGGCGGCCGGGTGCCGTTCGTTCAAGACCGATTACGTGGCGTGCCCGAGCTGCGGGCGGACGCTATTCAATCTCCAGACCATCACGGCCCGGATCAAGTCCCGGACCGACCACCTCAAGGGCGTGAAGATCGCCATCATGGGCTGCATCGTGAACGGCCCGGGGGAGATGGCGGACGCGGATTTCGGGTACGTGGGCGGGGCGCCGGGCAAGGTGAACCTGTACGTGGGCAAGAAGCCGGTGAAGTTCAACATCCCCGAGGTGGAGGCCGTGGATCGGCTGGTGGACCTGATTCGCGAGCACGGCAAGTGGGTCGAGCCGGAGCCGCGGACAGCGACCGTGGGTGCTTGAACGTTGACCCGCGGTCGCCCGCCGAGCTCGAAGCTCAAGGTTCAAAGCTCAAAGCTCAAAGTTCAAAGCTCAAGGGAAGCTCCAGGATTCCAATGGGCGGAACCGGGCCCCTCGGTAATCAGTGCAAACTACGACGACCACCAAAAGAAGCTCCAAGATCCCAATGGGCGGAACCGGGCCCCTCGGTAATCAGTGCAAACTACGACGACCACCAGAAGAAGCTGCATGATCCCAATGGGTGGAACCGGGCTCAGGATTCCTGGCGGGGTGCGCAACGGATTCAGTCGGACACGGGCAACCTTGGTTCTCGCATGACCTTCCTTGTTTGCTTGCACAGAGCCGCGGTGTTGGGCGGCGGGTTGATTACGCTGGCCCAACCGCTGCCCGCCGGCGGCAACCTGCCGACGGGGGTGGACGAAATCGAACTGCATCCGGCCTTCCGGATCGAGCGGGTGGCGGTGGAACCGGTGGTTCGGGATCCGGTGGACCTCCAGTTCGACGAGCACGGCCACGCGTACGTGATCGAGATGGGCGGCTACCCGTTTGCGTCGGAACTCGAGGCCGAGTTTCCGGGGAAGCTCGTGCGGATCGAGGACACCGACGGCGACGGCGTGTACGACCGGCGCCAGGTGTTCGCGGACCGGTTCCAGTATGCGGACGCGATCTTGCCCTATCGCGGTGGCCTGCTGGTGGCGGCGCCGCCGGACTTGTTGTTCGTGCAGGACACCGACGGGGACGGCCGGGCGGATGTGCGCCAGGTGCTCCTGTCCGGCTTCGCCGTGGGCAACTCGCAGCACAACTTCAATGGCCTCATCTACGGGCTGGACAACTGGGTGTACGCCGGCAACGGCGGGAACTCGGGCACGTTGTTCTGGCCCGACCGCCCGGCCGAAAAGCACCCGATGCTGCATCGGGACGTCAAGTTCGACCTGCCCGGGCAGCGCCTCGAGTTCTTTGGCCGCACCACCACCGGCTTCAACGTGGCCCTCGACGACTGGGGCCGGATCTTCACCACCCACAACCTGCACCACGTCAATCACCTCGTTTTCCCCCTGCGCTATCTCGATCCCCACCCGCAGCTCCGGCCCCGCGGCAACCCGGACATCTCGGACCACAAGACCGGCGGACTCGACCGCGCCTACCCGATCGGCAAGCAGGAGGCGCGGCTGAATCACCCGGAGCAGTCCGGGTTCTTCTCCTGTTCCTGCGGCATCACGTTTTACGGGGGCGGCGCGTTCCCGGAGGAATTCAACGGCAACCTGTTCGTGGCGGACTCGGTGATGAACCTGATCCACCGCGACGTGCTGCGGCCGGATGGCCCAAGCTTCCTCGCGGCCCGCGGCCGGCCGAAGGTCGAGTTCCTGGCCTCGGCCGATCGACACAGCCGGCCGGTGAACATGCGGGTGGGGCCGGATGGCGCGCTGTACATCGTGGATTTCTACCGGGCGGTGATCGAGCATCCCGAGTGGATCCCGGACGAGCTCGAACGGCATCTGGACCTGCACGCCGGCACCAATCAGGGCCGCATCTACCGCGTCACGCCCCAGGCTGGACTGCCCCGGGTCACCCCCCGGTTTCCGCGGGAGGACCTCGCGTTCGTGGTGGCGCAACTCGAGCACCGGAACCGCTGGTGGCGCGACACCGCCCAACGCCTGCTCGTGTGGTGGAACGATCCCCGTTGCGTGCCGCTGCTCGAACGGCTCGCGCGCGACGCGACGTTCCCGCAAGCCCGGCTCCACGCTCTCTGGACCCTCCACGGCCTCACTCCCGCCGTGCCGCTCCCCCATGCCCAGGGCGCGTTGACCGAGCCGCTGATCCTGCGCGCCTTGCGGGATCCTCATCCCGGTGTGCGGGAGAACGCGCTCGTCCTCGCCGAGCCCGGCCTGGCCGCCGCGCCCGCCCGCTTCGCCGCCGTCCTGGCGCTCACCGACGATCCGGAGGCTCGCGTGCGCATGCAGGTGGCGCTCACCCTCGGCACCGTGGCCTGGGCGGAGGAACCCGCGCGGCGCGACCGCGTCCTGAAGTCCCTGCTCACCCTGCTCGAGCGCGACGGCACCAACGAATGGAGTCGATTCGCACTGCTGACCACCACGGCACGCGCCCCGTGGCTGAGCCTCCAGGCGGTGCTGGGAACCCGCGGTCTGATGCGGACCGCGGCGGGCGAACCCACGCCCGCGCGCCTGGCCTTCCTGGCCGAACTCAGCGAACTGCTCGGCGCCCGCCGGCTCGGGGTCGAGTTGACGGAGGCGCTGGACGCGGTGGCGCGGGATCGGACCGCTTCGGCGGAAGAGTTGCTCACGGTGCTGCAAGGGCTGAACAGCGGTCTCAGTCGGGAACGGGCGCTGGAGCTCCCGGACGCGGCACGGAACCGCCTCGAGGCGGCGCTGACGACGTTGCGCCGGTCGGCGCCGATCGCCCGGCTCGCCGCCCTGTGGGAACTGCGCCAACACCTGGGCTTGCGGTCCGACGCGGAACAGGCAGCGGTGCTGGGAGAGGCTGCCCAGGTGGTGGCCAATCGCGACGCGGCGCTGCCGGAGAGGTTGGCGAACCTGGACCTCCTGCGCTTCGGGCCATTCCCGGACCGGCGCGAGCTGTTGTTTGGGTTGCTCGATTTCCGCGAGCCCCGGGAGTTGCAGCAGGCGGCCCTGCGTCAATTGGTGCAGGAACGCGACCCCGCGGTGGCGGCGCATCTGATCGGGGCCTGGTCGCGTCTGAGCCGCGAGGCGCGGGCCGAGGCGAGCGACTACTTCATCAACCGTTCGTGGAACCACGACGCGCTCCTGGCGGCGCTGGAGCAAGGCCGCCTGCAGATGGGGCAACTGAACCTCGACCTGGAGCGCCGCCGCCGCCTGCTGCGCTCCTCCGATGCCGCGATTCGGGCGCGGGCCGAGGCGCTGTTCAGCGATGCCGGCGTGGTGACGCGGGCGGAGGTGCTCGTGCAGCTTCAACCGGCGGTGCGGCTGACGGGCGACCCGGACCGGGGCAAGGTGCATTTCGAAAACCTCTGTGCCACGTGCCACACGATGGGCCCGCTCGGCTTCGCGGTGGGTCCGGACCTGACGGAGATCTCGCGCAAGGGGGCCGAGACGCTGCTTTCGGACCTCTTCGATCCGAACGCGGCGGTGAACACGGAGTACCTGAACTACACGATCGAAGATGACGAGGACGAGGTGTACTCGGGGATTGTGACCAGCGAGACGGAAGCGCTGGTGGTGTTGCGGGCGGCGGGCGGGGTGGACTTGTCCATCGCCCGGTCACGGATCCGCTCCTTCAGCTCGAGCGGGCTGTCGTTGATGCCGGAGAACCTCGAGGCGGGTCTGAGCCACCAGGACGTAGCCGATCTGCTGGCCTACCTGCAGCAGCCGAAGTGATCCCGGGAAGCGCTGGCGAGGCAAGGTACCCTCTCTTGCCCGACTCCCGGTCGGACCACTGACAGGCGCGATGGTCGGGGATTGCGCTTGGCGTGCACCGCAAGCAAACTGTTCACCAAGCCGTCCGAGCCGCGAGTGTGGGATCACCGCAGGGCGGACTGGGAACGGCTCGACCTCATATGCACATCCAGAAGCTCGAACTGACTGGCTTCCGCTGCTTCGAGCGTGCGGAGTTCAGATTTCCGTCCGATTTCAACCTCATGGTAGGGGATAACGGATCGGGCAAGACGTCCTTGCTCGAGGCGCTGGCGGTGGCGGCGGGGTCTTGGTTCCTGGGCATTCGGGGCTTCGACAAACGTCATTTGGTGGCCGCGGACGTGCGAGTGCAGCCCCGAACCGCCCATGGCGATTTCCGATTCGAGGAGGTGGAGCAGACGGTGGTTCGAGCCTGGGGACAAGTGAATGGCGAGAGCCTGGCCTGGGAACGTGCCCTGCGCGGGCGCAAAGGGCGGACGACTACGAAGGACGCTTCGGGAATCCGCGACATCGCGGAGGCGCAGGCGCAAGCGATTCGGGACGGCCGGGACGCCGCCGTGGTCTTGCCGCTGATCTCCTATTACGGCACCGGGCGGCTTTGGGACATTCCCCGCGACATCCGGAGCGAGCTGAAGGATCGGCGCAACCGGCCATCGCGCCTGGACGGCTATCGCAACAGCGTCGATCCACGGTGCAGCCCGGCGGACTTCATGAAATGGATCAGCCGGCAGGAATGGATCGCGTTCCAGGAAGGGAGCGAGCCAGCGGTCAGCACGGCCGTCAAGGAGGCCGTGCTGGGTTGTCTCGAGCACGGCAAGCGAATCTGGTTCTCGGCCAAGCAAGAACAGGTGCTGGTCGAATTCGCGGACCAGGGGATCCATGCGTTTGATCAGCTCAGCGATGGGCAACGGAACATGGTCGCGATGGTGGGGGACATCGCCATCAAGGCCGCGTTGCTGAATCCGAACCTGGGCGAGCGGGCGGTGCCAGGCACCCCGGGGGTGGTGCTGATCGACGAACTGGATCTTCACCTGCACCCGAAATGGCAGCGCCGGATTGTCACCGATCTGCGGCGCACGTTCCCCAAGATCCAGTTCTTCTGCACGACCCACTCTCCCCAAATCATCGGCGAGGTAACTCGCGATCGGGTGCATGTGTTGAACTCAGAGGGGACTCAGACACCGGTGGTGGCCTATGGCGCGGACTCCAACTGGATCCTGGAGCATGTCATGGACGCGGCGGAGCGTAGCGGTGAGGCCGCGAGGCATATCCACGCTGTAGAAGATGCCCTCGAAGCAGGCGATCTCGACGGAGCGAAGCACCGGTTGCACCGCCTGCGGGAGAGTGTCGGCAGCGAGGAAGGCGAAGTCGTCCGACTCGAGGCGAGCATCCGCAATCTGGAAGCCGGGGCGCATGAGGAGGATTGAGAAGCGCAGCGAACCACCCGAGCTGTGTCAGTGGCGTGCCGCCGGCCAGGCCGCGCCCGCCAGCGAGGGTGTCAATTTCGGCTACGCTGCCCTTCGGCAGTCGCGGTCCCGGGCGAGCCTCCTTCTGGAGTCACTGCTCACCGAACAAGGAGGACTGTGTGCCTACACGGGCCGGCGGGTTGGAAACGACACGGCGCATGTCGAGCACCTGACGCCTCAGTGTTACTGCGAGCGCGGACAGGATGTGGCTTACGACAATCTGGTCGCTTGCTGGCCGGAACCCAACGGCCCAGCGGGCGACTTTGGTGCCCATGCCAAGGGGAACTGGCCCAGCCCGGCGGAGGCCGGGATGTTCGTCTCCCCGTTGAGCCCTGGCTGCGAAGACCGGTTCGTGTTCAATGACCGCGGCGAGATCCGCCCGGCGAACGCGGCGGATCGGGCGGCGGCCACTACGATCGGGAGGCTGAAGCTTGATCACAAACGGCTCACGGCCTTTCGGCGCAGCGAGATCGACGCGGTGCTGGGGAAGACCCGCACTCTGTCACTCAAACAGGCGCGCCGGTGTCTGAAGGGCCTCGAAAGCGCGGAAGCCGCCCTCGATGCGGGCGCCAAGATCGAGCTCACCCCCTACTGCTTCGCCCTGAAACAGGTGCTGAGCCGCTACATCGAGGTCAAGGAGAGGATCCTCAAGAGATAGTCGCCCTGCTGCAGGGCTCCCCGGTTGAAGGCTAACCGGCTCTCCGCTACTCTCGGCCGATGATGACTGAGACCAACGGGCCGTGGGTGGGCATTCTGATGGGCAGCAAGTCGGATTGGGACGTGATGCGCGCGGCGCATGACACGCTCGATCAGTTCGGCGTGCCGCATGAGTGCCGGGTGCTGTCCGCGCACCGGACACCGCGCGAGACGGCCGCGTACGTCGAGGGCGTGGAGGCGCGAGGGATTGAGGTGCTGATCGCGGCGGCGGGCGGGGCGGCGCACCTGGCGGGGGTGACCGCGGCGCACACGGTGATGCCGGTGCTGGGCGTGCCGATGGAAAGCGCGTCGTTGAAGGGGCTCGATTCGTTGCTGGCGACGGTGCAGATGCCCGGTGGGATCCCGGTGGGGACGCTGGCCATCGGGAAGCCGGGCGCGGTCAACGCCGCGTTGCTGGCGGTGGCGATTCTGGGGGTGAAACGACCGGAACTGCGCGACAAGCTGCGGGCGTTCCGGGCCGGGCAGGCTGCGAAGATCCTGGCCGAGAAACTAGTTTGATCGTCATGGCCGTGCGCCCACAGAACCGCCGGGTGGGGTGGGGACTGTGCCGGGTCTTCCTGGCTGTGCAGGTGGTGCTGGCGGGTTTGGGGGCGGTGCCGCTGGGTGGGCAGGAGCGGTTGCAGCAGTTGACCCGCCTGCCGCGATTCAGCTTCAACTTCGGCCTCAGCTATCGCGGCACGGAGGGTTTCGAGCTGACGGTGGGCACGCCCGATCCCGCGCGCGAGCTGACCGCCTTGCGGGAGGCGCTGACCGGCCAGACCGACGACGCGCCGCGGTTTGTGCGGCTGGGTCGGGTGTTGGATGGGCTGAGCGAGATGGCGATGGCCCAGCGGGCATATGCGCGGGCGGTCGAGTTGTACGAGCGACAGGGGGCGGCGGACTCGCGCGAGATCGCGGTCCTGGTGGGTTACGCGGATGCCCTCCGCGGTCAGAACCAGTTCGCAGCCGCGGAACGGCTGCTGCGCCGGGCGGTCGAGGTCGCGCCGGAGGACTGGCAGGCCCGGGCGGCGTTGGCGCGGTTGCTCGGCCTCACCGCCATGCACGCCCTGGCCAGCCTCGAGGGAAAGCCCGCGGGCATTGACTGGGCGCAGCTCTTGTCGGATTCGGCCGCCGTGCGCCTCAACGCAGCGGGCGTGGAGGAAGCCGAACGCCGGTTGACCGAGGCGGTGCAGGAAGCGGAACGCGCGGTGAAGTTCGGGCCGCAGCAGGCCGAGGCTTTCCTGGCCCGGGCCAACGTGGGAACAGCCCGGCGCCTCGCCACCGCGTTGCGCGCGCTCACGGAAGCGCCCGAGGAGGAGCCCGCGGCCCGGATCTGGGCCGTGAATCGCGCCATCTTTCATCGGGATGCACTTCCCGACGTTTGGGCGGCGGCGCGGCTGAGCCCGCACAACCCCCAGACTTGGGGTTGTGCGGTGCTGCTCGAACTGATGGCGGAGGGTCTCCAGCAGGGCCTGCGCGGCGCCGAGGCCCTGCTCGCTGAGAATCGCTGGTCCCGCCTGCCCGAGTCCGCTCGCGTGACGGTCCGCGAGGCCCTGGCGCGGCTCGAGAGCATGAGCGAGGGGCGGGAACCGGCCGCCGCGGCCGCTTCCCTCAGCCTGCTCGGCTGGTTTCAGGGGTTTCTCCTGAACGACCTCACGCGGGGCGAGGCGACGCTGCGTCGCGCCCTGGCCCTCGACCCCGACCACCCGAGCGCGTGGGAGACGCTCACGGCCCTGCTGGTGGTGGCGCGGCGGATGGACGCGCTGGTCGAGGTGTGCCAGGCCCGACTGGAAAGGGCTGAGTCGCCGCATCACCGCCTGATGCTGGTCAAGGCTTACGAGAAGGCGCAGCAAGTCCCGGCCATGCGTCGGGAGGCCGAGGAAGCGCAGGCCCGCTATCCCGAACATTTCCTCGCCAACCTCACGCTCGCCGCCGCGCTCCTGAAGACCGGCGAGGAGGCGGCGCGGGCACGGGCGGTGCAGTTTCTGGCGAAGGCGACGCAACTGGCCGGCGAGAACCCGCCGCGCGATGTGGCCTTCGAGCTCTGGTTCCAGCGGGGCCTCTACTTTGCCCTCAGCGGGCAGCGGGCGGTGGCCCGGACGCACTTCCGTCAACTGCTCGAAGCCGGCGCGGATCCCGAGGAGGTGCGGGAGGCTTTGCAGGCGCTGGACCAGTTGGGCGATTGAGTCCCGGCCCGCCAGCAGTTCTCATTTTGGCATGAACGGCTCAGCACGCCGGGGTTGGGAAGGCAACTGGGCGAGGGCGAGGGCGAGGGGCGATGGTGTTGGCAGGGCTACCGCGGCGTACGGCGCAACCGGAGTCGCGGCTGGAAGCCTGGGGGGATCGGTCCGGCGGCCTCGGGGAGGTTCTTGGGACCCTCCCTGCCCCCGATCGCCGGGTGTGGGCACACCTCGCCTGGGCGGGCCGGTTGGCTCAGGTTGGCTTGGCGTAGGGGCCGATCTCCAGTCCGCGCATCATGAACCGCAGGAGGGCCTGCCAACTGGGGAAGTGCAGGTAGCGGGTGAGGGCTCGCAGATCGTCGAAGAAGGTCTGGCGCGAGGGCAGCGTGGCCCGGATGAGGCGGTAGTGCTCGTCGGTGAAACCCAGGACGGTGTGGAAGAGGAAGGCCAGGAGGTTCAAGGCCAGCAGGAAGGCGGCGAGGTGTTTGTGGCCGTGACCGAAGTTGTGCTCCAGATGATAGCCCTTGGTCTTGAGGGTGTTGTTGTTCTCGTTCTCGATCTTCCAACGGGCGCGGCCCGAGGCGACGACGGCTGCCACGTTCGACTCGCTCAGCGGCCAGTCGGTGATCCAGGCGTTATGGTAGAGGACCTGACCCTGCGGATCGGTCACGGTGAGTTCACACCAGTTGACGCGCAGGGCGTCCTCCCCGTCGGCCAGCGGGACCCGGTTGGCCCAGCGGTAGGTGTAAGTGTGCCACTGGCCGCCGACCTTGACGCGGAGGCAGAGGGTTCCCAGCTCCGGCCTCTGGAGCAGGTTCACCCAGCGGTAGAGGGTGGTATGGGAGTCGGGCTGGCAGGTGAAGATAAAGTGGAAGCCGTGGAGGAGGGCGCGCCGGCAGAAGGGTTGGTGGGCGTAGAGATCGTCGCCCAAGAGAGTGACGGGGCCCTGGCCATAGCGGGCGGCGTTCTGCTCCAGCCAGCGTTTGGCCGCGGCCAACTCGCAATCCTGCTTGGTGTGGCCGTCCTGCGGGGTGATGAACTCAGGCCGCAAGGCAATGACCTCCGCGCGCCCCGGGGCGACGAGGACCGGGGTCAGGGCGCTGTGATAGAAGGTGGTCTGGCCGTTGGCGTGCTGGAGCGAGGAACAACACGGGCAGTGGATCTTCTGGGAGCTGTAGTACCACGTGCCGTCCAGCGCCAGGAGGGTGGAGTCGTGGAACCCCCGGAAGTGCCGGAGAAGGCCCTGCTCGCCGAGCGCCTCGTAGATCTGGTCGTAGACCGGGAAGAGCGCGGCCGGCGACACGGGATCGAGCATGCCGCGGATCTGGTTGTCGGAGGGGAAGCTCTGGATGCCAAAGAGACTCAGGGCGTTGTTGACCCCCCGGGCCCGCTGCATCGCTTTCTGGTGGGCCAGAAAGGAGGGCGATTGGGTGAAGAAGACGGCGAAGGCGGCCAGGCCGAAGTCCGCCATCGCATAGGAGCGGTTGCGGCCCCTGCGCCGGTCCGTCAACCCGGCCAGGGTGCGCCGCAAGCCGTCCACCAGGGTGGCGAAAGCCAGGCGGCTCATGCGCCGAGGCGCTCCCGGAAGTCCGCGCCGAGCGGGCACAGCCAGACCTCCTTGATCGGGCGCTGGGGGGCGGCCCCGTTGCGACCGCGGCCGGTGGTGGCGCCGACCCGGATCCAGCCGGCGGCCTGGTAACTGGTGCCGGCAAAGCGTTCGGGCTCGACGAAGGTTTCCACCAGGTGGATCGGATGCCCGTAGCGCGCCTGCCAGTCGGCGCTCAGGCGGCGGGTCAGGCAGCCCAGCAGGTGGCTGGCCAGATGCGGCACCCGCACCCCGCGCAGGATCAGGAAGCGGGTGTTGTTGGTGATCAGCCCCAGGTGGCGGCGCCGGGCGGGCGGGCTCCAGCCGATGAACCCGTCGCGGGCCTGGCACTGCCAGGCGGCTGAACCAAACAGCGCGCACGCCAGCGGGCGATCCTGGCGATCGCGCACCAGGTACTGGAGGTTCTCGCCCACACAGTTGCGGTGACCCAGGTAATGGTGCTCCTGGAGCAGGGCCCCGAACTCCCGGGCCTCCGCCGTGCCCGGAGCGACCCGCCTCAGGTGCAGCGGGTGCAAGCTGGCCAGGGAGGCCTGGATCCCCACCGCCGCCCCCGCCGGCGCGAGGGCCCGATGGTTGCGGCGGCCGTTGACCGAGGGGCCCTGGCGGGGGGGCAACGTGATCCAGCCGCGGGCTTCCAGTTTGAGCAGCAGCGAGCGGGCGGCCATGTCCTTGAGCTGCCCCACCCCGTTGCGCCACCCCCACCGGGCACAGAGTTCGCGCGCCAGGCGGGTCCGGTGCCAGGTGGGATGGGCGGCCCGCCAGGCCCGAATCTGGGCCAGGTCCTCCGCACTCAGGGTGCGGCCCTGCACGATCCACTCGCTCGCCATCCGCGGGAGGTATAGCGAGAAGGGGAAGGTGAGTCCCGCAAAAAGTGCAAAAATCTTTCAGGCCCTGCCGCCGGAAGTCTCCGTCACCCCCGCCGCCGCCTTGTCGGTCTCAGCCCTCAGCTCCCAAAATGAGAACTGCTGCCGGCCCGCGGGAGGGCGTTTGCAATCGGCGGCGCGTGGTCAATACTGTGTCGGTTTCGTCATGAAGACAGGATCTCCACCACCACCGAGGTTCACCGGGCGCGGCCGGTCCATTGGCCGGGTCGGCTGGGCAGCGCTGGGACTCGCGGCCTGGCTGGGCGCGTTGCCGGCCGTCGCCGCGGTCACCGGCTGGCTGGCCTGGCGCGGCCCCGAGCAGAGCGGCGTGTCGCGCGAGACCGGCCTGCCAGACCGGATCGAGTCGAAGGAAGCCGCGCTTTGGACGGTGGACTGGCCGGGGCAATCGACGCCGGTCATCGCCAACGGCAAGCTCTACATCCTGGGGTACGAGGACCTCGGGCCGGACCTGCAGGAAGGGGTGGCGTGTTTCGACGCCGAGACCGGGCGTCTGCTGTGGCGACAGACCTTCAACGATTACCTGAGCGACGTCATCTACCTGCGGTACGCCACCAGTTCGCCGGCGGTGGACCCGGAGACGGGCAACGTTTACATCCAGGGCACCCAGGGAATTCTGGCCGGGTTCAAGGCGGACGGCCAGCCGCTCTGGCAGCGCGCCTTGATGGAGGAATTCGGACGGCTCACCTTCCCCAACGCGCGCACCGGCTCGCCCTTGATCGATCGCGACCTCGTGATCACCCGGGGCATCACCAGCAACTGGGGCGCACAGGGCACGGGCGGCGATCGATTCTACGCGTTCGACAAGCGGACGGGCGAACTGGTGTGGTCCGCGAGCCCGGGTGATCGCCCGATGGACAACTCCTTCTCGCATCCGTACCTGGGCTGGTTCCGGGGCAAGCGGGTGCTGTACGCGGCCACGGGCGACGGGGCGGTGGTGTGCGTGAATGCCCGGACGGGGGATCCGCTGTGGCGGGTCCCGCTGGCGAAGGCCGGGATCAACGCCACGGTGGTCGTCCACAACGACGACAAGATCGTGGCGATCTTCGGCACGCCCTATGAGCCGGGCGAGATGGTGGCCCTGAAGATCCCCGAGGTGGAACCCGCCACTCCGCGGTCCGGCCCCGTGCTGGTCGAGCGCGCCATGGTCGAGCTCTGGGCCAACGACGCTTCGACCTCGACCAGTTCCCCCATCCTGGTGGGTGACCGTGTGTACGTGGTCAAGGAGAAGGGCGATCTCATCGCCGTGGATGTGCACACCGGCAAGGTCTTTTGGAGCGTCCGCCTGGGCATCGAGCAGCGCAACTCCTGCCCGCTCTACGCCGACGGCAAACTTTACGTCCCGATCCTCGACAACCCGGCGGGCAAGGACCAGGGCGACTCGAGCGAGGCCGGCACCAAAGGCGGGTTCTACATCCTGCGCGACCAGGGGGACACGGCCGAGATGCTCACGCACATCGAGCTGGATGGCCGCTGCTTCGGCTCGCCCGTGGCTTACAACGGGAAGATCTACCAGCAAACCAACCGCAAGCTCTATTGCTTCGGGCGGCCCGGCAACAATCCCGGCCTGCCGCCGCCGGCAGCCGAGCGGGTTTGGCCCCCAGCGGGGCCGGCGGCGCAACTGCAGATCGTGCCGGCGGAAGTGGTGCTCAAGCCGGGCGAGAAGGCGGCCTTCCGGGCGCGCCAGCTCGATGTCAACGGCCTGTTGGTCGGGCCGGTCGCTGAGGTGAGCGCCTTGCGCTGGCAGGAGTATGTGCCGCCGACCGCGCTGGTGAAGGCGACGATGCAGGGCGCCTTCAACGCGGCGGGCGAACTCGAGGTGCCGCCCACAGCCACGTTGTCGGCCGGCGCGTGGGAGGCCACGCTCGACGGCTTGCACGGCTATGTGCGGGGCCGGGTGCTGCCGATGCTGCCGTTGCGCGAGGATTTCGAGGGATTCGTGTTGAGCAACACCACCACGAACACCGCCGAGCCGCCCACGGCCTACACCTACCCGCCCCTGCCCTGGATTGGCGCCCGGTTCCGCTTCGAGGTGCGCGAGGTGGCGGGCACCAAGGCGTTGACCAAGACCATTGACAACAAGTTTTTCCAGCGCGCCACCGCTTTCATTGGCCGCGCGGACTCGCGGAATTACACGGTCCAGGCGGACGTGCGCAGCGAGGGCAGCCGCCGCAAGATGTCGGAGGTGGGCGTGATCAACCAGCGCTACCTGATCGTGCTCAAGGGCAATTCCCAGGAGCTCGAGGTCAACTCGAACCAGGAACGCCTCAAGGTCGCCGTGCCCTTCCGCTGGTCGCCGAACGTCTGGTACACGCTGAAGGCGCGCGTGGACGTTGCCCCGGATGGTTCGGGCGTCGTGCGCGGCAAGGCCTGGCCCGCCGGCGAGCCCGAACCGGAAGCCTGGAATATCGAAGTCCCCCATCGCACCGCCCATCAGGAAGGTGCGCCCGGGCTGTTCGGCTTCTCGCCGCAGTCGATGCGCGTGTTCATTGACAACCTCGTTGTAACCCCGAACGCTCAGCCCGCTCTGAATTCCCGATGAAGTTCCATTCACTCGCCCCGTTGCTCTTCGCCTCGCTGGGTTCGCTGGTCGCTGTGGCCGATGACTGGCCGATGTGGGGCGGCACCGTCCAGCGCAACATGTATTCGCCGGCGAAGGATCTGCCGGATCGCTTCGACCCCGGCCAGTTCAAGGCCGGCTCTGATGACGTCGATCTCGCCACGACCAAGAACGTGAAGTGGGTCGGCAAGCTGGGATCGCAAAGCTACGGCAACACCAGCGTGGCCGGCGGCAAGGTCTTCGTGGGCACCAACAACGATTTCCCGCGCGATCCCCAGCACCAGGGCGACCGGAGCATCCTGATGTGTTTCGACGAACAGACCGGGGCGTTCCTGTGGCATCTGGTGGTGCCCAAGCTCAAGTCCGGCAAGGTCAATGACTGGGAGAACCTCGGCCTGCTGTCCTCCCCGACCATCGAGGGCAACCGGGTCTACCTCGTCACCAGCCGCTGCGAGATCATCTGCCTCGACACCGAGGGGTTGGCCAACGGCAACGACGGCCCCTTCACCGACGAGGCCAGCTACTTCGTCAAGGACACCGGCCGGCCGCCGGCGAAACTGGGTCCTCACGACGCCGACATCATCTGGGTCTATGACATGATGGACGAGCTCGGGGTGTTTCCGCACAACGCCTCAAACAGCTCCCCGCTGCTCCTCGGCGACCTCGTGTATGTGTGCACGTCCAACGGCCAGGACTGGACCCACGTCAACATTCCCTCGCCGCTCGCCCCCAGCTTCGTGGCCGTCAACCGCCTCACCGGCGAGCTCGCGGGTGAGGACAACGCCGGCATCGGCCCGCGCATCTACCACGGCCAGTGGGGCTCGGGCGGGGCCGGCCAGGTTAACGGCCGCTGGCAGGTCTTCTTCGGCGGCGGCGACGGCGTCCTCTACGCTTTCGGCGCCGAACCCTCCAAGGGCACCGGCGCGCCCATCGTTCCGGTCCTGCCCGGCCCGCCGCTGGCCAACGAGGAGGATCCGGAGCTGGATTACCTCAAGAAGCTCTGGTGGTTCGACTGCAACCCACCCGAGTACAAGATGCGCGATGGCAAACCCATCCGGTACCCTGACCCGGAAGGCCCGAGCGAGATCAACTCGACGCCGGTGTTCTACAAGAACCGTGTGTACATCACGATCGGCCAGGACCCCGAGCACGGCGAGGGCGTCGGCCGGCTCGTGTGTGTGGATGCCACCGGCACCGGCGACACCACCGCTACCAAGTTGATCTGGGAGTACCGCGGCATCCATCGAAGCATCTCGACGGTGTCCATCGATCCCACGACCGGCCTGCTGTTCGTCGGGGATTTCTCCGGGTTCGTCCATTGTCTGGATGCCGAGACCGGCCAGGTGTACTGGACGTATGATATGAAGGCGCACATGTGGGGCAGCACGCTCGTCGCCGACGGCAAGGTGTATATCGGCGATGAAGACGGTGACTTCGTCGTGCTGGCGGCCACCAAGGGACGTCCCCTGCCGCCGGAACGCGTCAGGCCCGGGGCCCCGCCCAACGCTGCCGAGTTCATCAGCGAGTGCAACCTGGGCGCGCCGATCTACTCGACCCCGGTGGTGGCCAATGGCGTCCTGTACGTGGGCAGCAACACGCACCTGTATGCGTTCTACGACTCCGCCCGCGCCGCCGCACGGCCGGACGCCCCGGCCCCCGTCTCCGTGAAGTGATCTCCAGGTGATCTCCGGCTGATCCGATCATTCGCCTCCCGCTCCCGTTCCCGCCCCTCACCATGAGTGTTGCCGCCGCTGCTGTCTCGGAAGCCCAGGCCCAGCTCGACCGCCACGTCCGCGAGATCGTGGCCTGGCATTTCTCGCCCGAAACCGGCTGTCCGTTCTGGCTCGAGTGGGCCGCCAAAGCCGGGTGGGATCCGCGCACGGAGGTCCGGTCTTTTGCGGATCTGCTCGCGCGCTTCCCGCATTTCCAGGACGAATGGCTGCGGGATCTCCAGCCCGATGTCTGGGTGCCCGCGGCCTTCCGCGGCCGGCCCTACAACATCTTCGAGACCGGCGGCACGACCGGGATGCCGAAGCAGCGGATCGGGTGGAACGACTACAAGGTGGATTACGAGGAGTTCAGCGGGAAGATCCGGGACGAGCATTTCCCGCGCGGCGCGGCGTGGCTCATGGTGGGCCCTACGGGTCCGCGTCGCCTGCGGCTCGCCATCGAGCACCTGGCCAATTTCCGGGGCAGCCCCTGCTACTTCGTGGACCTCGACCCGCGCTGGGTGAAGAAGGTGATCGCAGCGCGCCAGTTCGACCAGGCGCGTGCGTACATGGACCACGCGGTCGAGCAGGGCGTGATGTTGTTGAAGCACCGGCGGATTGCGGGGCTGTTCACCACGCCGAAGCTGCTCGAGGCGCTGGCCGAGAAGATCAACCTGTACGAGGCCGGCGTGCGCGGCGTGTTCTGTGGCGGGACGACCATGGCGCCGCAGTACGTGCGGTACATCCTCGAGGAGGTGCTCGAGGGGAAGATCGGGTTCTACCCCACCTACGGCAACACGCTGATGGGTCTGGCCGCCAGCGTGCCGTTGCCGCCGGAGGACAAGTTCTCGGTCACCTACTACGCGCCCCAGCCGCGCGCGGTGTTGCGCGTGGTGGACCCGCAGAACCCGAGCCAGCTCAAGGGCTATGGCGAGTGGGGGCGGGTCGAGCTCACCACCCTCACCCAGGAGTTTTTCATGCCGCGCTTCCTCGAGCGGGATGAGGCCATTCGCCGGGAACCGCGGGCCCCGTACGCCTGGGATGGCGTGGCCGAGGTGCGGCCTTTCGGCGCCCTCGAGAAGACGATCGTCGAAGGCGTCTACTGAGCCGGGCGGCTCGTTCCGGCTTTACACCCCGGCGGACGTCGTCAACGCTGCCGCCATGAGCAAGCGCTGCGTGCTGGCGTGGTGGGCTGTGGTCCTGATCCTTGCGGGGGGCTGCACCACCCAGCGCATCACCAACCTCACGCCGCGCCAGACGCTGCGGCCGCTGGATGGGCTGCATCGTTTCGAGGCGGCCTGGTCGAGCAACCAGCGCGCGATCCAGCCCGAGAGCTTCACGCCCTACGTCGTGATCGGCACGGAGTTCCACCCGATGCAGCGCACGCTGCTTACCTCGAACAGTTGGGAGGCGCTGGTACCGCTGCCGCCCGGCCAGCAGTTCGTGAACTACCGCTTCAAGTTCGAGTACCACTACAACGGCTTTGGAAAGGTGCATCCGGACAGCCTGACCACCGGCACCTACCAACTGGAAGTGCTCGAACCGTAACGGCGCGCCGCCGCCACACCCGCCCCCGTTCCGATGGCGTCCTCCGGCCAGCCCCTGCCGCCGGCTCCGGAGCCGCCCCTCCGCCTTGCCGTGGGGCTGGTGCTTGCGGCCGGGGTGCTCCTGTTCGCCCTGCGGTTGGCCGGTCCGGCCGACCTGACCGACAACGACCAGGAGGGCCCGACGGCCTATGTGCTCGACATCCTGCAGAACGGGCACTGGTGGGTGCAGCGCGATGCGCACGGGGAGATCGCTTCAAAGCCGCCGCTGTACCCGTGGCTGGCGGCGATCGCCTCGCGGGCCGCGGGAGGTCTGAGCCGGTTTACCCTCTACCTGCCCTGCGCGCTGGCGGTGGTCGGGACGGCCCTGCTGCTGCTCCGCACGGGCGCGGGCACGTTCGGGGTCACGGCCGGTTTGCTGGCCGCCGGGTCGCTGATGTTCTCCCAGTTCGGGCTCAAGCACGTGGTGCTGGCGCGGACCGACGCGGTCTTCATGGGCACGGTTACCCTGGCGGCGCTCACGGCCTATCGCGCCTGGACGACCGGGCGCGGCTGGACCGGGTTCTGGCTGGCCGCCGGCGCGGCTTCGCTGACGAAGGGACCACTGGGACTGGGGCTGGCGGCGGGCGGGTGCCTCGCCGCGTGGTGGGAACGACGCGGCGGGGACCCGTGTCCCCTGCGGGTGCGGCCCTGGCCGGGCGTGGCGCTGTATGCCTTGTTGTTCGGCGGTTGGTTCGCGCTGGCGTACGGGGAGGTGGGGTCGGCGCTCACCGAGAAACAAGTCGGGCGGGAACTCGTCGGCCATCTGAGCGGGGCGTCGGCGGGCGGACACTGGCCCGGCTCGAAGCCGTTCCATCCGCTGCTGTACTTTCTGTCGCGCTTCGCCCCGTGGAGCGTGCTGACGTGCCTCGGTCTCTGGCGGGTCTGGCGTCGGCCGGCCGCGCGGCTTGCGGAGCGGCGCTTCGAGCGGTTCCTGTTCTGCTGGTTCGCCGTGGGGATGGTGATCTTCATGGTCGCACCGCACAAGCGGGCGGATCTGCTGTTGCCGCTCCTGCCGGCGGCCGCGCTCCTGGCGGGTCGGGAGTTGGCCCGCCTGCTGGCGGGGGTGAGGCCGGTGCGGATCTGGCAGGGGGCAGGCGTGGTGGGTTTGGGGGTGCTGATCATGGTGCCGTTGCTGACGCGGCTCAAGGCCGAGTCGCGCGAGGTCACCGCCCAGACCCGGGCGATGCGGGACCTGGCGACGTGGTGGCGGACGCACGCGCCCCCGGAACTGCCGCTCACGGTCGCGGGCAACGCGATGACGCTCGAGTTCTACCTGCAACGGCATCAATTCCATGTCAGCCCGGCACTGGCGGCGCAGTTGTTGTCCGGGGACGCGGCGTGCTTTGTGGCGGTGGCGGACTTCGCGGACCTCGAGGAGCTGCGACCTCCCGCGCAGGGCTGGCACGAGCTGGCGCGGGCACCCGCCGAGGGGGAACCGTTCATCCGGCTCCTTGGCAACCGACCGTCACTGGCACGGGAGGACACGATGGCCGTCGCGGTGGGCCCGGTGTCGGTGCAACTCACCGGCGCGACGCTGGTCACGGCGAACTGGCTGGATTTCACGTTCGCGACCCCGGCCGGCGGAGCGGGCGGCGTGGTCACGTTGCACAACCATGCGCCCCGCGCGGTGACCGTGGGCGTGCACTGGCAGGGCGAGGCGAACCGCGCGGCCCGGCGGCGCGTCCTCGGACCCGGCGAGTCCTGGGAGGTCCGGCGGGGCGACCCAGATTCGGTCTGGCTGCGTTAGCCGGGCGATGTTAGCTTGCGTCGCGACGATGGGTGGGGAGGCCGCCGGCGGTGTGTGGCTGGACCCGGCCCGCGGACGCAAAGAGCCATGAATGCACAACCGAGTTTCGAGCAGGCCCAGGCCTTTGTAAGTTGTCATCTGCGGCCGCCGACCCGACCGGTTCCACCGCGTCGGCTGGCGGTGACGCTTTCCCGGCAGACCGGTTCGGGCGCGTGGCTGGTCGCCCGGCATCTGGTGGGGTTGCTGGACAAACGGGTGCCCGCCGAGGGGGTGCACTGGACCGTCTTCGACAAGGAACTGGTCGAGAAGGTCCTCACCGACCACGATCTGCCCAGGAAACTGGCGGAGTTCATGCCCGAGGATCGGGTGTCGTTGCTGGACGACATGGTGGCGGAGGTGCTGGGTCTCCATCCCCCGACCTGGACGCTGGTCCGGGCCGAGTCCGAGACGATTCTCAAGCTGGCAGAGCTGGGGAACGTCATCCTCATCGGCCGCGGCGCTCACATCATCACCGCCAAGCTCCCGCACGTGTTCCACGTGCGCCTGGTGGGCTCGGCCGAACGACGGCTCGAGCGGGTGATGACCCATCTCCAACTGGACCGCAAAGCGGCGGCGGAGTTCATCGAGCGGGCCGATCGCGGTCACCACCGCTACCTGCGCGAGCACTTCAAGGCGGAGCTGGATGACCCGCTCCGGTTCGACCTCACGGTGAACACGGACCGGGTTTCTTGCGAGCTCGCCGCCGAACTGATCGCCGACGCGATGCTCAAACGGACCGAGCCGCAGTACGCCGAGGCGAAGCGTTGACGCATGGCGGGGACGGTTCATCTGGAGGATCAGGCTGGTGCGGGGGGAGGAGCGCGCGGAGAACGCAAAGCGGCGCTGGAAGACGCCGCATCTGTGACGCTTCATGAACTGCCCGGACCTTCGGGATCGCGCGTCAGCGTTTGGAGTGCGGCGTCTTCCAGCGCCGCTTTGCGTCCGCTCCAGGTCTCCGTATACAGAGCAACGCCGGAAGTCGGCGCCATCCATCCGCGCCGCGCCCGGTCGGCCGTCAGGTCCCGGGCGGTTTGGTGAAGACGCTGACGGGCTTCGTGAACCCGGCGGCCTTGACGGCGTCCATGACGCTGACGAACCGCCCGACGGGGGTCTCCGTATCCGTGCGCACGGCCACGGGCGTGTCCGGGTTGCGGGCGGCCAGGGTGGTGAGCTCGGCCTCGAGTTGTTCGAGCGTGACCGCCTGCTTGCCGAGGTAGAAGTGCGGCGGTTCCTTGGCCACGGTGATGATGAGGTTGTTCTCCGCGGCGCCTTCGTTCTTCTGCCGGGATTCGGGGAGGACGAGTTTGATGGCCGGCTGCTGTTTGAACGTGGTGGTGGCGATCATGAAGATGAGCAACACCACCAGGATGTCGATCAGCGAGACAATGATGATCGAGGGCGGCTGCCGGCGACGACGGACCAGGAAGCGCATGGCGCGGCTCAGCGGGTTTCCGCCCGCTGTTTGGCCGCGGCTTTCCGGGTGGCAGCCGGCGCGCGGTACTGCTTGCGCAGGAACTCTTCGAGCAGGGTCTCCATCTCGACGGCGAGCGATTCCACGCGCTTGCTGTAGTAGCTCCAGGAGATGAGGGACGGGATGGCGATGAGGAGGCCCGCCAGGGTGGTGTTCAGCGTGATGGAAATGCCGCGGGCGATGCCGGCGTTGTCGCCCAGACCCACGCGGCCGATGTCCCCGAACAGGACGATCATCCCGTGGAGCGTGCCCACGAGGCCGAGCAGCGGGGCGATGCCGGTGATGATCTCCAGCACCACGAGGCCGCGCTCGAGGCGGACGACCTCATGCCGGGCCCGCGTCTGGACGCAGTCCGCGTTGTCGGCCTTCGGATAGGGCAGGTGTTCGATGGCCAGCAGGACCAGGCGGCTGAGCGGGGAGGGCTTCTGCTGGCAGAGGACCTGGAGGTTGGGCAGGTCGTCCTTGTTGTGGCATTGGTCCAGGGCGTCCTCGACCACCTCGGGCGCAACCTGGCTGCGGCGCAAGGCGAAGGCTCGCTCGAGGATGAACGCGACGCTCACGATGGACGTGAGCACCAGGAGGATCATGAACGGCCCGCCGGCCTGAAGAAACTGCAACATAGAATTCAGCACGCTCACGCCGACTCAATAGTAGAAGGTAAACCGCACATCCCGGTGGTCGGCGCCCACCATGCGGCGCACCTCGTTGGGCCAGCGTTCGTACGGCGAAGGGCGGGTGATGGCCATCTGGCAGATGGTCGTGTAGATCTCGCCCACGTTCGACTCGGTGACCCGCAGATCGGTGATGCGCCCGTCCACCGTGAGCCGGAAGTCGAGCACCACCTTGCCCAGGCGGTCAAAGCTGTATCGCTGTTCCTCGAGCAGGGCGTACCAGCAGTTCTGGACCGCCTGCACGAAACGATAGTCGTAGTTGCCCAGCGGCGTCCCGCGGACCTCGAGCGACGACACAATCGAGAACCGGCGCACGCCGCCGTCCTGAACCATCTTCCGCCCGATCAACGCGCTCTCGGTGTTCTGATTCATCTGCGCCCGGGCCGCGGCGATCGTGCGCGGGCGAACCCGGGGTTCCTCGACGACTTCCGGGACGTTCGGCGCCGCGACGGGGGGCGTGGGACGAAGCACCTCGGGTCCGGGCTTCGCCTCAACCACCTCGCCCGGTTCAAGGGCAGGGCGCTCCGGTTCCCTGGCGGGCGCGGGCGGTTCCGGGGGGGGAGTCGGCCCGATAGCCACGGCTTCCTTGGGGCGGGCGGGAGGAACGGGTTCGGCCACCTCGATGGGTTGGGCGACGACAGGTGCGGGCGGGGGGGCGTCGGGTGGTCGGGCCCGGTCGGAGTCGAGGGTCTTGAGCACCAGGTCCTGGGTGCCGTCAAGTTGGGGGCGGTCGGTGTCGCGGCTGACATCGGGATTGCCAGCGTGCGAGGAGACCGCGGCGTAGTACGGGGTGTTGGCGGTCTCCTCTTCGGTGGCTTGGGAGGGGTCCACGTCCACGAAAACCACGGGGACCTGTTGCACCTCGCGTTCGCGGGCGGCGGCCGGGGTGGGCGAGAGCGCGGTGCGCAGATCAGGGTTGGGCTGCAGCCACTTGGCCAGCATCGCCAGGGGGCTGTAACGCCAGAGGTCGAAGCGGTAACCGGCCTCGACGGCGCCGAAGAACGTCAGGTGGAGGAGCAAAGAAAAGCCGAAGGCGTGCACGAGCGAGGCTTGCGTCGTGCGCCTGCGCCAGTTCCATGTCAAAGCGTGCGCCACCGGGCCTTAGGTTGCCGCAGCCGCCAAGTGAGGGCAACTCCGACCCTTACGAAGTCACGTCACGGGTGGCGATAGGTGATGCGCGCCTTGTTCAGATCGTACGGCGACATCTCGAGGTTGACCCGGTCCCCCACGCTGATCCGGATGAAATGCTTGCGCATCTTCCCGGAGATGTGGGCCAGCACCTCGTGCTTGGTGGGCAAAGCCACGCGAAACATCGTCCCCGGCAGGACCTGCGTCACCGTTCCCGTCAACTCGATCGGCTCTTCTTTCGGCACAAACTTGACTTCGGTTCTTCCCGCGAAGCGAGCGCCCCAGCCAGCCCATCGCACCTGCTGCCGAAGGCCCCCGGCTCGCTCGGCGTCGGATCCTGAAAAGTCCGTGGGCCCAAATCAAGTCGGGAGTTGCCCTCCCGCCAGCCGGGACCCGCACCCGCCACGAAGAAAGCCAAGCTCCCGCAGGCCGAAGCTCCCCTCGGCCCAATTCCCGATGTTCGGAATCTGCGGAGGATTCAGTGGAAGGGTGTTTCTCCGCCGATTGCGAACATAGGGGATTCGGGGAGGCCGCAGATCCCCTTCGCCCCAATCCCCGATGTTCGAAATCTGCGGAGGACCCGGGGGCGGGGGGGTTCTCCGCCGATTGCGAACATAGGGGATTACGGGGAGGCGGAGATCCCCTCAGCCCAATTCCCGATGTTCGAAATCTGCGGAGGATCCAGGGGAGGGGCTCTCCGCCGATTGGCGAACCAGGGATTACGGGGAGGCGGAGATTCCTCAAGTCTACCCCGGATGTCCAAATCCATGGAGGACCAGGGAAGGGCCTCCGCCGATTGCGAATATCATAGGGATTTGGGAGAGCCTGGGATCCTCAGTCTAGTCCCCGATGTCTGGAAACTGGCGGAGGATCTAGGGAAGGGGCTTCTCCACCGATTGCGAACATAGGGGATGGGGGAGAGCCCGGGGATTCCCTCAGCCTAATCCCCGATGTTCGAAATCTGCGGAGGATCCAGGGAAGGGTTTCCACCGATCGCGAAACATAGGGACTGGGAGAGAGCCCGGGATCCTCAGCCTGTCTCCCCGACAAACTGGAAACCATGATCCAGGGCGCTCTCCGCCGATCGCGAACACAGGGGATGGGGAAAGGGGCCCAGTATGGTTATGCTGGCGTTGCTGGCGGCGAGTTCCGCGCTCCAACCGCGGCGGATTTCGGCCAGCGGCTTGCCGGCCTCAATCGCCGTGAGGGTGGCCGCGTCAGTCAGCAAGGGACGGAGTTTGCCCAGGGCGAACTGGTCCGGATGGAGCCGTTGCAGGGTGAGCGCGAGGGTGAGGCCGAGGTCCACGGCGTCGAGGGCATCGCGGTTGGTGAGGACCAGCGACACGCCCGCAGGGCTGGTCCTTGAAGGTGCTGGCCCGCGGGTGAACCGGACGGGCACAAACCGCACGCCCGGGACGCCGGCCTGGGTCAGTTCCGCGGCGAACCGCACGTCATCGACATACGGCGCGCCGACGATCTCGAACGGGGTGTCGGTGCCGCGCTCGACGGACACCGCGCTTGAGCAGGCCGAGCCCGGGTAGAGGATGGCGGCGGTGAGGCGCGGCGTTCGGGGAGTGGATTGGTCCAGGGCAACCCGGTCTGGTCCAGCCAGTGGGCCTGGACCAGCCCCTCGACCGACCACGGTCAGGTCGGTTTGCACGTTGCGCCTGCGATTGAAGAGCTGGGCAAAGGAAGTTCGCCCACGGTCATGCCGTGGCGGAGGGAGGCGATGGAAGGCGACGAAGGCCGAGGGGCTGCGGACTGGCCTTCGTCGCCGAGGCAGTTGTTGGGGTTGACGCGGTCGAGCACGAAGAACTTCTTGCCGGCCTGAGCGGCGGCTTCGAGGCAGAGGCCGAGGGTCGAGATGTAGGTGTAGAACCGGCAGCCGATGTCCTGGACGTCGAACACCAGCGCATCGAGTTCGGCAAGCTGGGCGGGGCGGGGCGCGCGGGTTTCGCCGTAGAGGCTGTACACGGGCAGCCCCGACGGCTCGTCCACGGTGTCGCCCACGGCTTCGTCGAGGACGCCGCGGAGGCCGTGTTCGGGACTGAACAGAGCGACGAGCTGGACCTCCGGCGCGCTGCGGAGCAGATCGATGGTGGGGCGGCGGTCGCGGTCGTGACCGGTCTGGTTGGTGATGAGGCCGACGCGGAGGCCGCGGAGGGGGGCGAACTTCCGTTTCACCAGCACGTCGATGCCGTTGAGGACGGGGGCGCGCGGTTCGGCGGTGGTGGCGGCTGCGGTGGGCAGGCGCGAACCGGGCTCCGGGGACAGCGCACCGGGCACGTAGCTGAAATTGAACCCGACCACGGCCTGGGCGGCCAGCGTGCCGAGGGCGCGGCGGAGGGCGATGACGTTGCCGGCCTCGGTGGGGTGGTTCCGGTTTGAGAGGAAGATGACGAAGGTGCGGGAGAAAGGGTCGATCCAGATCGAGGTGCCGGTCCAGCCGGTGTGGCCGTACGAACCCAGGGGGAAAAGCTCGCCGCGCGGGCCGGCGTAAGGCGAATCGATGTCCCAGCCCAGGCCGCGGCGCGGGAGGCTGGGCGGCGTCTGGACACTGGTCATCAGGTGGACGGTCTCGGGCTGGAAGAGGCGGACGCCGTCGAGTTCGCCGCCTGCGAGCAGGAGGCGGGCGAAGCGGGCGAGGTCGGCGGCGGTGGTGAACAGGCCGGCGTGTCCGGCCACGCCGCCGAGGCGACGGGCGCGCGGGTCATGGACCACGCCGCGAAGGGGCTGGCCGTTTTCGACCTCGGTGGGGGCAATGCGGGCCCGTTTCGCGACCGGGGGATTGAAGCCGGTGTCGTGCATCTGCAGGGGCCGATAGATCTCGGCTTCGACGAAGGCATCGAGGGGGCGACCGGTGATCCGGCGCACGATCTCGCCCAGGAGAATGGGGCCGGTGTCGCTGTAGATCACCCGTGTTCCGGGAGGAGCGGTGAGGTTCTCGGCCCAGCACAACTTGAGGGCGGCGTCGAGGCCGGACCAGGCGGGGGTGAGGCTGATGTCGGGGCGCAGCCCGGACGTGTGGGTGAGGAGGTGGCGCACGGTGACCAGTTCCCGGCCGCCGCCGGTGAACTCGGGGAGG
This sequence comes from Verrucomicrobiales bacterium, assembly GCA_015075445.1. Classification (GTDB taxonomy): domain Bacteria; phylum Verrucomicrobiota; class Verrucomicrobiia; order Limisphaerales; family J093; genus DSVZ01. The sequence continues at coordinate 16,676 of JABTUJ010000023.1, read as the reverse complement.
TAGTTGGAGACCGGGGCGTCGAGGCGCACCTGGCCGCGTTCGACGAGGAGCATCACGGCCGGGGTGCAGGCGACGACCTTGGTGAGCGACGCGGCGTCGAAGAGGGTGTCCTCGGTCATGGGCTCGGGCTCGGGCAGGACGGCCCGCTGGCCATAGGCGCGGTGGTAGGCGACGCCGTCGCGTTCGAGCCAGAGGACGCCGCCGGGGCATTTGTTCTGGGCGATGGCGTTGGTGATGGTGGCATCGAGTTCGGCGAGCTTGGCCGGGTGGAAGACGGCTTCGAGGGGGCGCGGTGGGGCCGCTGCTGGTTGCGGCGAGCGGCAGCCGGGCAGCAATCCAGCCAGGAGCGCAGCGCCGGCGAAGGGCAGAACCGAGGAGAGTCGCATGGGGAGGCAGCGTAACGAGGGCCTGCTGGTGAGGCAATGCCCGCACTCTTCGCCTCCTCACGTCGGCGCCTACGGTCGGTCGCGGTTGCATGCCGGGGAGGAGCGACGTCCGCCGGGGCTTGAGGTGGACGCTTTCCACGCGGCGGGGGACGTGGGAAGCTGGGGGCCGGTTATGGAGTCCAAGCCGATGCTGTTGATCGTGGATGATGAGCGCCCGACGCGCGAGGGACTGCGGGCGGCGCTCGAGGACCGTTACGACGTGTACCTGGCCGAGGACGCCGCCACGGCGATGGAGTTGCTCGAACGCGAGCGGTTCGACGTGGTGCTGACGGATTTCCGGTTGCCGAAGGAGGACGGCATGCAGCTCATCGCGCGGGCGAAATCGCTGAGCCGTCCGCCGGTGTGCCTTCTCATGACGGCCTACGGCTCGGAGGATCTTGCGGTCGAGGCCATGAAGCGGGGGGCGGACGATTATCTGGCGAAGGGCCGGCTGCAGATCGACGAGCTGGAGCTGCGGATTGCCAAGGCGCTGCGCACCCAGCAACTCGAGACCGAGAACCAGAACCTGCACCGGCAGCTCGACGACCGGTTCGGCCTGGAGCAGATCGTGGGCAAGTCCCCCGCCATGGCCGAGGTGTTCGAGATCGTGCGGCAGGTGGCCCCGACCCCGGCCACGGTGCTGATCCAGGGGGAAAGCGGGACGGGCAAGGAACTGATCGCGAAAGCCGTGCATCAGCTCAGCCCGCGGGCGCGCCAGCCGCTGGTCACGGTGCATTGCGCGGCGTTGCCGGCGGCGTTGCTCGAGAGCGAGCTGTTCGGGCATGAGAAAGGGGCGTTCACCGGCGCGCACGAACGGCGGATCGGGCGCTTCGAGCAGGCCAACGGCGGCTCCTTGTTCCTGGACGAGATCGGGGAGATCGACGCGAGCACGCAGGTGAAGCTGCTGCGGGTGCTGGGCGAGCGCACCTTCGAGCGGGTGGGTTCGGGCAAGACGATCGCGGTGGACGTGCGGCTGATCGCGGCGACGAACCGGAACCTGGTCGAGCTGGTCAAGGCCGGGCAGTTCCGGGAGGACCTCTATTTCCGGTTGCGGGTGGTGGAACTGTGGCTGCCCCCGCTGCGGGAGCGTCCGGGCGATGTGCCGTTGCTGGCGCTGCATTTCCTCAAGGAGATTGCCGCCGCCTATGGCAAACCGGTCCGGGAGTTCACGCCCGACGCCCTGCAGGCGCTGCTGAGCTACTCGTGGCCGGCGAATGTGCGCGAGCTGCGCAATGCCGTCGAAGGCGCGGTGGCCCTGGCGCGGGGCGACAAGATCACCCGCCGCGAGTTGCCGCCCGCGGTCCGCGGCCTGGGAGGAGGGCTGACGACATCCGGGGCGCGTGCTCCCGTGGACGCCGCTCCCCAAACGGTGCGGGAGGCGGAGAAACAGCTCATCATTCGCGCCTTGCAGGAAACCAAGGGCAATCGCACCCTCGCCGCGAAAAAAATCGGCGTCGGCCGCCGCACGCTCTACCGCAAGCTCCACGAGTATCACCTGGACGGGCTTTAAACACGGGGCGAGCGATCGGGGACAACCCCGGATCCGGAGGCCCGCCACTCCATGCGCATACGACCCGCTCAAGAGGTTGTTCACTGGCTCGAAGTCGGCCGCGGGGCCGGCGCGATCCGCCTGTTGGTGGCGGCGCTGGTGTTGCTCGCGCTGACGTGGTGGTACGACCTTTCGCAGGCGCGGAACTTCGCGGCACCGGAGGCGATGGAGGCCGCGCAAGTGGCGCGCAACCTGGCGCGCGGCGAAGGGTTCACCACCCAGGTGGTCCGGCCCCTGACCCTCCAATGGGTGCAGGACCGTCAAGGGGTGGAGGCCGGCCTGGGGCGGCGGCCGCATCCGGACCTGTTCAACCCACCCTTCTACCCGCTGGTGCTGGCGGGTTGGATGAAGCTGCTGCCGTTCCAGTACCCGATCGGAGAGCGGTTCTGGCGGTACCAGCCCGAGTTTCTGATCACGATCCTGAACCAGCTTTTGTTCTTCGCGTCGGTCGCGCTGGCGGCGCGGCTGGCCGGGCGGTTGATGGGGCGCGAGGCGGGGTGGTTGCTGGCGTTGCTGCTGCTGGCGTCCGAGCTCTTGTGGCGGTTCAGCGCGTCGGGCTTGTCCACCCTGCTGGCTTTGCTGCTGACGGTGGGATTGCTCGATGTGCTCGTGCGGTTGGAGGCGGCGGCCCGGGAGGATGCGCGGCGCGGGGCGGTCTGGTTTCTGGGGTGGGGCGCCGGCGCCGGACTGCTGCTGGGATTACTCGGGCTGACGCGCTACAGCGGACTGGTGCTGATCCTGCCCGTGACGGCGTTCATCGTGCTGTACCTGGGGCGGCGGGCGTTGCCGGTCCTGGTGATCACGTGGGTGGTGGGCGCGGCGGTGATGGTGCCCTGGCTGATGCGGAACGAGCGGGTCAGCGGCACCTGGTTTGGTGTCCCGGGCCACGCCCTCTACGCCGAGACGCCCCGCTTTCCTGGGGACCGGCTGGAACGCTCGTTTCAGCCGGACCTCTCGCTGGTCGAGACCGGCGATGTGATTCAGAAAGGGGTCGAGGGTTTGCGAGACCTGCTGCGGGACGACCTGCTGCGGTTGGGCGGCGGTTGGTTCGGCGCCTTCGTTCTCGTGGGTCTGCTCGGCCAATACCGCGAACCTGGGGTGCGTCGGTTGCGGGTGTTCGTGTTGCTGAGCCTGGTCGCCCTGGCCGTGGCCCAGACGTTGGGACGGACGCATCTGAGCGCGACGACGCCGACGGTGAACACGGAGAATCTGCTGGTGCTCCTGACGCCCGGGCTGTTTCTGCTCGGGGTGGCATTCTACCGGGGCTTGCTGGAGCGGTTCGATCTGCCGTTCCCCGAGTTCCGGCATGTCCTGAGCGCGATTCTCGTGGCGGGCATGGCGGCGCCGCTGTTGCTCGGGGTATTCGGGCGCAGTCCGGGACCGGTGGTTTACCCGCCGTATTACCCTCCCCATCTGCAGCAACCGGTCAGCCTGCTGAAGTCGTCGGAGGTCCTCATGAGCGACATGCCCTGGGCCACGGCGTGGTACGGGGATCGCACCTCGGTGTGGACGACGTTGGACGCGCAGGATGCGTTCTACCAGGTCAACGACGAGCATCACCACCTCACCGCCCTCCTCCTCACCCCGCTCACGATGGACGCCCCGTTCCGCCGCGACATCCTGCAGGGACGGAGTCACGACTGGGCCCGCCTGGCGGTCGAAGTCCTGCTCCGGACGAATGTGCCCACCGGCTTCCCGTTGCGCTACGCGTGGAGTCCCGGCTTCCCCGATCACCTCTTCCTCGCGGACCTCCTGCTGGCCGAACGCGAGGGCTGGCTTCAACCCGCATCCCCATGACCCCTGAACTCCTCGCCCGCGCCAAAGCCTACGGTTTCTCCGACCGCCAGATCGCGCACCTGACCGGCCGGACCGAGGCGGACGTACGGGCCCTTCGCAAGCAGTGGGACCTGGTGCCCAGCTACCGGCTCGTCGACACCTGCGCGGCCGAGTTCGAGGCCCGCACCCCCTACTACTACTCGACTTACGACCGCGGCGATGACGAGGTGCGCCCCTCGGACCGGCGCAAGGTCATGATCCTGGGCGGCGGCCCCAACCGCATTGGCCAGGGCATCGAGTTCGACTACTGCTGCGTCCACGCCGCCTTCGCTCTGCAGGAGGAAGGCTTCGAGACCCTCATGGTCAACTCCAACCCCGAGACCGTCTCGACCGACTACGACACGAGCGACCGGCTGTACTTTGAACCGCTCACCCTCGAGGACGTGTTGAACATCTACGAGCGCGAAGGTTGCTGGGGCGCCATCGCGCAATTCGGCGGGCAGACCCCACTGAACCTCGCGCTCGGCCTCCAGGCCAACGGGGTGCGCATCCTCGGCACCAGCCCCCAGAGCATCGAGATCGCCGAGGACCGCCAACTCTTCGCCGCCCTGCTCCACCGGCTGAACATCCCGCAACCGCCCAACGGGCTGGCCACCAACGAGACCGAGGCCCTGGCCATCGCCCAACGGCTCACCTACCCCGTGCTGGTGCGCCCGTCGTTCGTGCTGGGCGGTCGCGCCATGCAGATCGTCTACTCGGACGCCGAGCTCCAGCACTACATGCGTTTCGCCGTCGCGGTCTCCCGCCAGCGGCCGGTGCTCGTGGACAAGTTCCTCGAGGACGCCACCGAGGTGGACGTGGATTGCATCGCGGATGTTGGCCAGACCGCGGACGGTCAGGGTGGCACGATCGTCGTGGGCGGCCTGCTCGAACACATCGAGTTCGCCGGGGTCCACTCGGGCGACGCCGCGATGGTGCTGCCCCCCCACACCCTGCCCTACGGGGTCATCAAGACCATCCGCGACTACACGCACGCCCTCGCCCGCGAACTGCGCGTCGTCGGCCTCATGAACCTCCAGTTCGCCGTCAAGGACGAGCAGGTGTACGTCCTCGAGGTCAACCCCCGCGCGTCTCGCACCGTCCCGTTCGTGAGCAAGGCCATCGGGGTGCCGCTGGCCAAGCTGGCCGCGAAGCTCATGACCGGCCGCACTCTCGCCGAGCTGGGGTTCACCCGCGAGATCTGGCCCGACTACTGGGCCGTCAAGGAGTCCGTCTTCCCCTTCAACCGTTTCCCCGGCCAGGACATCGTCCTGTCGCCCGAGATGCGCTCCACCGGCGAGGTCATGGGCCTGGACCCCGACCTCGGCATCGCCTTCGCGAAATCCCAGATGGCGGCCGGCAGCCCGGTGCCGCTGGGGGGCAAGCTGTTCGTCAGCGTGAGCGACGCCGACAAGCCGAAGGTGGCCGCACTGGCCACGCTGTTCGTCGAGCTCGGCTTCGAGTTGGTCTCCGCCGGTCGCACCGCCCAGGTGCTGGCGGACGCCGGACTCAAGGTCCAGCGCATCGCCAAGCTCCAGGAAGGCCGCCCGCACGCCCTCGACCTGCTCAAGAACGGCGAACTCCAGCTCGTCATCAATACCCCCTCGGGTCAGGTGCCCCGCGCCGACGAAGTCAAGATCCGCACCAGCGCCGTCGCCACGGGCACGCCCATCATGACCACCCTCAGCGGCGCCCGCGCCCTGGCCTTGGGCATCGCCGCCCTCAAGAAGAAGGGGTACGACGTGAAGACGCTGCAGGAATACCACTGACCCCCGGTCCGTATCCTCCCGAAAGGAGCCCTCCCGCCAGTCCGCCCGGTTCGTGGGGTGTCCATATGCGGCACTGACGCCTTCACGCATCCGGCGGATCCAGCAACCGCTGTCAGCCACCCGATCCTCGAAGCATACGCCGCCATCACGGCCACGATCCGGGCCCGGCTGTTCCCCAAGCAACGCCGGACGCACCATGACCGACCAGGAGGCGGTGGACTTTGTCGAAGCGAAATGCCGTCAACTGGCTCTGCGCCGCGCCAAACCCTACCTTGAAGGCCGTCCTTGATACCTGCATATCTCCTGACCGTGAACACCGCTCGCGGCCACTTCGACAGGTCCGCCTACGGACGCACGCGCGTCGTGACGCCGGGCGCCTTCCTCAATCTGCCCGACGTCCAACGGCTCATCGCCCGGATCTGAACCGCACACCTTGGCCCTGGCCGTTGCCTTGGGCCGAAGGCGCCGGAGACACACCACTTTCGGAGGTGGGCCTTGGCCTCCAGCCTGGGCCGACTGCGCCTCCTCATCGGCCAGCCAAGACCCCGGCAGGTCTGTCTGCCCAGCGGGCCTTGTCACCGCCCGCCGCGCGAGCATGGGATCTGGTACCCCGTGGGCTTGGTCCCTGCACCGCGCGCGTCAGCGGTGACAGACCCTCCGGTCCGCCCGATCTATTTCCCCTTTCGGATCGCGATGAACGCGACGCTCGCATGATCCCAATCCACATAGGTATAACCAGCGAGGTCACCGCGATCGTTGATCGCGGAGAGGACCGTGTTAACGGCTCCAGGGGCATCGAAGACAGTGTAACTCGTGTTCTTCAGGATGAACCCGTGCCGACGCCCATCGTCCCCGAGGTAGCCACCCACGATCATGCCCTGATTGTTGATCGCCATGGCGCTGGTCGTTCCCGGCACGCCGACCGGAACGTCAATCGTCTCGATCCGACCGTCGTGGCCATATCGTATGTATCCGTGGACCCCGCTTTCGCTGTCGTAGTAGTCGCCTACGACGTCGCCACGATTGTTGGCGAAGCTGACCAGGGTGCCAACCGAATCGGGCGAGGCTCCGGGTGCGTCGAAGAACGTGTACTGACCACGCTCGTAGATCCAGCCGTGATTGTTCAGCCAGAAGGGATTGTCCCCCCAGTTTCCGAAGATCTGACCCCGGTCATTGATCCCTACCGCTTGGCTGGATAGCGACGTCGGATCAGGATCAGGCAGGACCGTCCAGGTGTCGCTGCGAGAATGGTAAACCGCCGCCACCGCACCCACCATGGGTTCAGTCGCCACGCCCGCAGCCACATCGCCCCGCTGGTTGGTCTGGTAGAGGAGGGTGTAACGTACTCCGGGGAATGGAGCCTCCACCGTCCGGAGTCCGCCCTCGATGCTGTACAGAAAACCGTACTCCGCAGTGAGGTATCCCTCAGGGGTGAAGTCCCAACCGTACCAGAGCCCGGTGGCGAGGCCCTGGTTGTTCAGGCCGAAGGGCAAGGTGTCCAAGGCGTCAGGAGCCTGGAACGTGTGGAACTCATAGTCCGCCGCAGTCGGCAAGGGCGGGCCCGCCACGGCCACCGTACCGATTACTGTGAACAAGAAGGCAGCTATCTGGTGTGTCCTCATATGCTGTGTCTACGATGTTTCGCCTGTCACTTGAGCGCCCCGAAGTCCCTGAGGCGCCACGAGTCCCAGATGACATTCATCATTCGTGATCACTGCCGAGCACCTGCCAATCGGTCCTCGCCGACGATGGCAGTGGAGCGTTGCGCCGTTGGAGCGCAACCCGCCCCGTTTCGCCCCGCACAACCGAAGACTCGATCGCCGCACATGGGCTTGCCCGGCTAGGTGAGGGCGCCCACTTGCGCCCCTACCAGTACAAAAGGAAGAACCTGAAAATGGTAACGCACTTTTTTCAAAAAAGTGCGGCCGAGCGTCGATGGGCGGGAAAGTGCGCGCCCCTGGGCGACCGTTTGCGCCGGGTGCAACAGCCAAGGACCGACCGGGATCGAGGATTGCGCCGAGACTTGGTGGATAGGTCCAGACACCGGCTGAGTGTCACGGGATCAGCACAGTCGGTGGCCGACGGATGGGGAACAAGCCGAACATCCCGTCGTCCCAATTCCCGATGTTCGGAATCCGCGGAGGATTCGGGACGCGGGGTTTCTCCGCTGATTACGAACAACGGGGATTGAGGGAGTCGACGGTGCGGAGGGAGTGGATCGGGTGGTTCCCGGCGTGTCCCCAACCCTCCTCTCTTCCTCTGCGACCTTCGTGTCTCTGCGGTGCGAAGCCGAGGTTTTCCACCACAGAGGCGCGAGGGACACAGAGAGCCAGCCCTCAGGGCACCGTTGCTCTGAACCGCCATGTGCAGGGGGGCTCGGCTCCGGCACGGTCTCAATCCAGCACGCCCTCGAGCCAGGCATACGCCCGCTTCCGAACCTCCGGCGGGAAATCATGGCCGGCGTCGGGTGTCTCAAGCACCAGCCGGTCCGACGCGCCCAGCAGCGCATAGACCGGCCGAGCGGCCGCGAAGCAATCCTGCACGCCAGACAGCTCGAAGTTCGAGTCTCCGCGCGGTGCATTCACAAACACGGCCCGCGGCGCCAGGGCCGCCAGCACCTCGGTGAAGTCGAAGGGCATCTGCTTCGCGTCGCGGCCGAACTCGGCGGCGATCCGCGGCATGTACCCCGCGTGACTCCAGCCCGTCAGGTCGCCGTTCTGGTACTTGAAGAACGAGTTGAACCCGCAGCTTGTCACCACCGCCCGGAGCCGCGGCTCGAAGGCCGCCACGAAGAGGGCGTTGTGCCCACCCAAGGAATGGCCAATCACACCCAGCCGCCCCGGGTCCACCTCGGCCAACGACACCAGCACGTCCACCGCCCGGCGATGGTTCGCAATGCCCTTCATCGTCGCGCTCGCGTAGCCCAGGGCATAGGCGTCCGCCCGGTAATCGCCGAAGTTCGGATAGTCCGGTGCCAGGGCAACAAAACCGCGCCTGGCTAACTCGCGGGCATAATGCAGGTTCGTGCTGCCTGCCAGGCCGGCGGGCTCCGCTTTCCCCACAGGCGTGGTCTGGTGCAGACAAAGCATCGCTGGCCGTCGGCCGGCCGGTTCCGACGGGATCAACAGGTACGCCGGAACGTGATCGCCATCCGCGGTGTCAAAGCGGATCCGGCGCTGGACGTAGGCCGGGAGGTGCTCTTCGCTGATGACTTCGATCTGCGGCGCGCCGACGGAATCACGCGCGGGTGCCTGACCCATCACCCGTTCCATCGCCGCCAGGATGTGGGCGCGGCGCCGTGCCCAGTCCGTCGTTGTCCGGATCTCCGCTTCGACCCCGCGGGCATCGCGCCAGGCGAGCAACCGGAGCTTGTCCGGGTAGAAGGGCGTTTCGCCTTCGGCCAGCGTCGTGCCCACCAACTTCGCGATGGCTTCCTTGAGCCGGAATTCGCTGGGCGGCCCGACGCGGGACATCGTCGGTTCGTACCCGCCCTCGCTGAGCGCCGCGTCGCAGCAGATGTAACCGGGCCCGCTTTCGCCGTAAGCGGCCACCGCCACGCACTCCGTCGGTCGCAGACTTTGGGCGTAGAGCTGGTACTCGATGAACGCTTCGCCCGGCAGATGCAACAGCGTGACGGGCCCGAGCCGCAGCCGGCTGATCGCGACCGTGGGTCGGGCCTGCCACCGTTCGAGCCAGGCCAGGTCCAACGCGGCCTTCAAGCGGGCTTGAGCTGATGCCCCTGCATCGGCCAGCACCATCTGGGCGCGGTCGGTGGACCATTCCGGTTCCTGGCGGGCGGCGAACGCGACATCCGCGACGGCCCAGTCCAAGCCGGAGAGCGGCGCCCACGTGGTGGCGGCGATGGCCTGCTGCATGGCGGTGTGGATCCGCCCGGTGAGCTCGCGCCTCGCCTCCGGCGAGCCGTCGTTGTACTTGCCGGCCGTGATATTGCCGGCGCAGCCCGTGAAGTAGAGCTGCGGAACGCCCTCCTCGCGCTCCAGCCTTGCCCGCGCCAGCCCCACGGTGTCGGCGGTGGCCCGGCCATCGCCGTAGTAGCTCATCGGGTGGGTGGCGTAGTAGTGCAGCCGCACCAGCGGCCGGTCGCGGTGCGCGAGCGTGACGGTGCGCAGCCAGGGATCGATGAGCCCCTCGGGCGCCGACATCAGGACCGGATCGCGCGTGGCGCTGTACCGCACGTGCACCGCGCCGTCCGCCAACCGCACGCGTCGGTTCGACGCAAACCGCTCGACCCGCGCCCGCCCGTGCCCGACGTGGGTCACGGGTTCGAGCCGGCCGCACGCCTCGCGCGCCGCGATGGCGAGACGATCCGTCACCTCGGCAAGGAAGGTCGGATCCAGGTGGCGCGGGGCGTTGGGCACCGCGTCGAGGAGTTCCTGCGCCCGGGTGTCGGCGAGGGGGGCGTTGTGCTGATGGACGGTGTGGACGGTGACGTGCCCTTCGGCGATGCCGGCCGCGCTCGCCAGCTTCCGACGGAAGAGGTCATGGGCGCCGGTCTGGAGCAGGCACCAATCCACGGCGCAGATCACGTGGCGCTGATCCCCCTCGGCCAGCACGATGCCTTTCGCCCACAAGGGATCGTCCACCGCCTCGAGCGGTCGGATCCAGCCGCCGCACAAGGGATGTCCCACGGGCGGGGTGACGTCGCAGGCGAAGCTGGCCACGCGGACCGTTGCCGCGGGCGACACCTCGGCGGCCAGCGCGTAGCCCATCGCTATCCAGCTCGTTAGGAGTGCAGACACGATGGTCCGAAGCACCGGGCTCGTTCGTCGCTTGCGGGACCCGCTCGCCCACGTCACGGCGGCGCCTGAAGCCCGGGGCGGTTGGAACATCGGTGGCTGGTTCATGGGGCGAGTGTTCCGAACCACCCACCGCCAGGCAAGCCGGCACCCTCCGGGATTGCCGGGGGCTTCCCTTTCGGCGGACGGGACGCCAGCATACCGGGCTTGGCGGCGCCTGCGGGCGGGCGTCGGCCAGGGTTACGCATCGAGTCATGGGCAAGAAGCGAAAGACAGATCCCGGCCAGTTGGCCTTGCGGATGAACGGGCTGCCGGACCCCAACGGGGCCGCCGCGCCGCCGACGGTGGCACGCCCGCAGTCCGGCGGTGGCAGCGTCCCGACCCCCGGGTCGGACAACGTTCCCGCCGCGGGTGAGACGGCGAACGGGGGTGCGGCGCATGTCATCGCGGAGTCCGCGGCGGCGGTGGCCGTGTCACGCCCCTTCGACCCCAAGCAGGCCGAAGCCCCGCTCCATCGCCGCGTGGACCGGAGTTTCCTCGACTACGCGTCGTACGTCATCCGGGACCGCGCCATCCCCAACCTCGCCGACGGCCTGAAGCCGGTGCAGCGCCGCATCCTCTGGGCGATGCATCGCAGCGACGACGGCCGCTTCACGAAGGTGGCAAACGTCGTCGGCGACACGATGAAGTACCATCCGCACGGGGACGCCGCGATCGGGGAAGCGCTCGTCGTGCTCGCCAACAAGCGGTACCTCATCGAGGGCCAGGGGAACTTCGGCAACCTCTACACCGGCGATCCCCCCGCGGCACCGCGGTATATCGAGGCCCGGCTGACCGAGCTCGCCCGCACCGAGCTCTTCCACGACGAGATCACCGAGGTCGTTCCCAGCTACGACGGCCGCAATCAGGAACCCGTCACCCTGCCCTGCAAGCTGCCGCTCGTCCTCATGCTCGGCACCGAGGGCATCGCAGTGGGGCTCGCCGCCCGCATCCTGCCCCACAACTTCCCCGAGCTGCTCGCCGCCCAGATCGCCATCCTCAAGAACCAGCCCTTCAAGTGCCTGCCCGACTTCCCCACCGGCGGCCTGATGGACGCCCGCGGTTACCAGGACGGCCGCGGCAGCGTGCAGGTCCGGGCCCGGATCAAGGTCAAGGACGACCAGACCGTGGTCATCAAGGAGCTGCCGCCGAACACCACCACCGAGTCGCTGACGGCCTCCATCGAGGACGCCGTGCGCAAGGGCAAGCTGAAGGTCAAGGCCGTCCACGACTACACCTCCGACGAAGTCGAGATCGAGGTCAAGTGCCCCCCGGGCGTCGAGGCGGCCAAGCTGGTGGATGCCCTCTACGCGTTCACGGACTGCGAGGTGACTCTGTCGAGTCGCATCATTGTCATCCGCGACCATCGACCCGTGGAGCTGACGGTGAGCGAGGTGCTCCGCGAGAACACGGCCCAGCTCGTCGCCCTGCTGAAGCGCGAGCTTGAACTCAAGGCCCGCCAGCTCGAGGACGAGCTCCACTACCGCACCCTCGAACGCATCTTCATCGAGGAACGCATCTACAAGCGCATCGAGAGCTGCAAGACCGGCGAGGCCGTCGCTGCGGCGGTCGTCAGCGGGTTCCAGCCCTTCACCGGGGAACTCGTCCGCCCGCTGACCGACCCGGACGTCGAGCGGCTCCTGCAGGTCCGCATCCGGCGCATCTCGCTTTTCGACATCCGCAAGCACCGCGACGAGCTCGACCAGGTCAAGGCGGAGCTCGCGCAAACCCGCAAGCACCTCAAGCGGCTCGTGCCCTACGCCATCGCCCACCTCGAACACCTCCTCGCCACCTACGAACCCCAGTACCCCCGCCTCACCAAGAGCAGTCGGCACGACGAAATCGATGTCCGCGAGGCGGCCTTCAAGGCGTTCAAGGTCGCCTACGACCGGGCCAGCGGTTACCTCGGCTACAAGGTCGCCGGGGAGGAGTTCCGCACCGACTGCACCAAGTTCGACCGCCTCCTGCTCATCTTCCGCGACGGCCGCTACAAGGTCATCGAGCTGCCCGAGAAGCTGTTCGTGGGCCCCGACCTGCTCCACGCCGGGCTGCCCGAACGCGACCGGGTTTTCACGCTCTGCTACAGCACGCGGGACGCGAGTTATCTCAAGCGGTTCACGTTCGGGGGCACGATCCTGAACAAGGAATACAGCCTGACGCCGGAGAAGGCCAAGGTGGTGTTCCTCGAGGCCGACACCCCGCCGCTGCTGTACGTCCGCTACAAGCCCGCGCCGTACCAGAAGATCAACCAGCAGACCTGCGACCCGTCACAGGTCGAGGTGAAGGGGGCGAAGGCGCGGGGCCGTCAGCTCTCGATCAAAGACGTTGCCTCGATCACCAGCAAACCCACGCGGGGTTGGGACGCGGAAGCCGCCACCACGAAGCTGTTGTTGGTTTAGTGAGGCGCGAAGCGTTTGGAGTGCGGCGACTTCCAGCGGCGCTTTTCGTTCGCCCCCTGTCCCCCCTCCCGTTCCGCAAAGCGGCGGTCAACCGCACGCACTCCAGACGCTGGCGCGAACTCCGCACCGTCGGGCCCCTCCGTGGGCCGCGGCCCACGCCAAGAGACCGGCGCCAGAAAACAGTTGAAGCCCGCCCGCGCTTCGCGCCGAATAGCCCTCCACGATGACGACGTTGACCGACGCCCAGAAGGACCAGGTGCGCGCCTGGCTGCGTGAGGGCCTGCAGCTCGCCGAGATCCAGAGCCGCCTCAACCGTGAGCAAGGCGTGTCGCTGACCTATCTCGAGCTCAAACTCCTGATCAGTGATCTGAATCTCGTGCCCAAGGATCGCGAACCAGCCGAGCCCACGCCCACCCTCGGTGCCCCGCCACCTCCGGGCGCTTCGGGCCGTCCCCCGGGCCCAACGGCGCCGTCGTCCCCTCCGCCGCCTCCCACCGGTGGCCTCCCGCCCGCTCGGGGCCGGGTGGCCATCACCGTGGACCAGTTGTCCCAGCCCGGCGCCGTGGTGAGCGGCGGCGTGACCTTCAGCGACGGCAAGACCGGCAAATGGCTGGTCGACGAGCTGGGCCGCCTCAGCGTTGCCCCGGCCGAACCCGGCTATCGTCCGCCGGCGCAGGATATGCAGGAGTTCCAGATGGCCCTCGAACGCGAACTTGCCCGCGCCGGCTTCTGACCGACGGCGCGCATCACCGACTGAAGCCATGATGGCCTCGCGCTTCCTCCTCCCGGGTCTGCTCGTCCTTGGCACCCTGTCTGCCGTGAACCCCTCCGCCGCGGCCGCCGCAGGCCCGGCGACTCCCACGGACACCGAATGGGTGGGACGGCAGGCCGACGGCCAGCGCACGGTCTTGCCGGTCAACCAGGTGCTCACCCCGGCCGGACGGCAGGTCGACCTGCCCGGCCTCCGTCCCCAGGCCATCGCGCTGTCGCCGGACCGCTCGCTGCTCGTGACCGCGGGCAAGACCAGCGAGCTGCTCGTCCTGGACCCGGTTAGCGGAGAGATCCGCCAGCGGGTGGCCTTGCCCTCCGAACAGCAGAACGAACCCCAACCCGCCCAGCCCTCGCCGAACATCCTCCAGCCCGACACCAAAGGGCAGCTCAGCTTCACCGGCCTCATCTTCTCGCCGGACGGCCGCCGGATCTTCCTCAGCAACGTCAACGGCTCGGTCAAGGTCTTCCACGTGGGCGCAGACGGACAGGTCACAGCCTCGCACTCGATCGCCTTGCCGCCGGCCGATGCCCCGCGTCGGAAAGAGGAAATCCCCGCCGGGTTGGCGCTCAGCCCCGACGGCGCGCGTCTCTACGTCTGCGGCAACCTCTCCAACACGCTGCTCGAAATCGAGGTCGCCACCGGCCGCGTCCGCCGGGTCTTCGCCGTCGGCGTGGCGCCGTTCGATGTGGTGCTGCTCGGGGACAAGGCCTACGTCAGCAACTGGGGCGGGCGCCGGCCGGATGCCGGGGACCTGACCGGTCCCGCCGGGCGCGGCACCGTGGTGCGCGTGGACCCCGTCCGCCACATCGCCAGCGAAGGCTCGGTCACGGTCGTCGAACTCGGGGCGAAGGGTGAAGGGCGAAGGGCGAAGGGCGAATTACGAAGTTCGAAGGACGAAGGACGAAGTTCGAAGGACGAAAGTCGAAGGGCGAAGGACGAAGGGCGAAGTTCGAAGGACGAAGGGGAGGGGGCGGCAACGGGGCTTGAGCCGCCGTCCGCGGAGATCCTCACCGGCCTCCACGCATCGGCCCTCGCGCTTTCGCCGAACCGCCGCTGGCTCGTTTGTGCCAATGCCGGCTCGGACCACCTCAGCGTCATCGACACCCGCAGCGACACGGTCGTTGAGACCATCTGGGCCAAGGCCAAGCCCAGCGATCTGCTGGGCGCCTCGCCCAACGCGCTCGTGTTCGCCCCCGACGGCCGCACCCTTTACGTGGCCAACGGCACCCAAAACGCCGTGGCCGTCGTCGAGTTCCGGCCCGCCCGGAAGCGTTCCCGCCTGCTGGGCCTGATCCCCGTGGGCTGGTACCCGGGTGCCCTCGCCCTCGACCCGATCCGCCGCCAACTGGCGGTGGCCAACATCAAGGGTCACCCGGTCAATCCGAAACCCTACACGACCGCGGGGGCTGCGCCCGGGGCCGAAGGGTTCAACTCCCACCACTACCAAGGCTCGGTCTCGCTGGTGCCCCTGCCCGCAGCGCGCGAGCTGCCGAAGCTCTCGCAGACGGTCTATGACAACCTCCGCAGCGCGCGCATCGCCGAGGCCCTGCTGCCCCCGCGACCCGACCAACCACCCCGCGCCATCCCCGAGCGCATCGGCGAGCCGAGCCTCATCAAGCACGTCGTGTACGTCATCAAGGAGAACCGGACCTACGACCAAGTCTTTGGTGCGCTGGCCGAGGGCCGCGGCGACCCGCGCCTCTGCATCTTTGGCGAACGCGTCACCCCGAACCAGCACAAGCTCGTCCGCGAGTTCGTGCTGCTCGACAACACCTACTGCGCCGGCATCCTCAGCGCCGATGGCCACCAGTGGAGCACCACCGCCTTCGGCACCGATTACCTGGAGCGCTCCTTCGCCGGTTGGCCGCGCAGCTACCCCGACGGGATGGGCGAGGACGAGGACGATGCGCTCGCCTATTCGCCGGCCGGCTTCATCTGGGACAAGGCCATCCAGCACGGGGTGAGCCTCCGCAACTACGGCGAGTTCATGGCGCCCAACGTCCGCTGGCGCGACGGCCGCAAAGGCACGCCGGATTTCCTCGCCTGCTATCGCACCTGGCGCGGCGAGTCCGACGAGGTGATCTTCGAGAGCTACCCGATGATCGAGTCCATCCGCCCCTTCTCACCCACGAACTACGTGGGCTGGGAGATGTCCGTGCCCGACGGCTACCGCGCCGATTTCATCCTGCGGGAGCTCCAGGAATTCGAGGCGAAGGGCGAGTTCCCGCAGTTGGTGATCATCTGCCTGCCGAACGACCACACCAGCGGCACGAGCCGCAACTGCCCGACCCCGGCGGCCACGGTGGCCGACAACGACCTCGCCTTCGGCCGCATCGTCGAGGCACTCAGCCGCAGCCGGTTCTGGAAGGAGATGGCCATCCTGGGCATCGAAGACGACCCGCAGAACGGCTTCGACCATGTGAGCGGCTACCGCACCACCGCCTATGTGGCCAGCCCGTATGCGCGGCGCGGCGCCCGCGTCAGCACCCAGTACAACACCACCAGCTTGCTGCGCACCATCGGGCAGATCCTCGGCCTGCCGCCCATGAACCAGTTCGATGCCAGCGCCACCCCCATGTTCGACTGCTTCACCGACACGCCGGACTTCACGCCCTTCGTGGCGGTTCCCAACCAGGTGCCGCTCGACGAGATGAACCCGGACCCGAAAGCCATCCGCGATCCCCTGTTGCGCCGCAACGCGGTCGTTTCCGGCCGCCTCAACTTCCGGCGCGTGGATGCCTGTCCCGAGGACGTGCTCAATCGAATCCTCTGGCACGCCATGAAAGGCAGCGACGCCCCCTATCCGCAGTGGGCCGTTACCCTGGCGACGGACGACGACGACGACGACTGACGAGCGGGAAACTCCAAGTTCAAGGTTCAAAGCTCAAGGGAAGTTCCAGGGGCCAAGCACGGCGCGGAGCGTTTGGAGTGCGCCGACTTCCAGCGGCGCTATTCGTTCCAGCTCAAGGGAAGTTGCAGGGGCCAAGCACGGCGCGGAGCGTTTGGAGTGCGCCGACTTCCAGCGGCGCTGTTCGTTCCAGCTCAAGGGAAGTTGCAGGGGCCAAGCACGGCGCGGAGCGTTTGGAGTGCGCCGACTTCCAGCGGCGCTGTTCGTTCCAGCTCAAGGGAAGTTGCAGGGGCCAAGCACGGC
>JABTUJ010000022.1 GCA_015075445.1 Verrucomicrobiales bacterium | reverse complement strand
CCACCCGCGCCCGGGGGGGGGCGGGGGCGGCATCCACATCGGGGTGGACCGGTTGGTGGGCGCGGGCGGGATCGTGGCGGCGGGGGGCGATTCCATGATCGCGGCGGGTGGCGGCGGGCGGGTGGCGGTGTACGCAGGGGAGCTGGGCGGCTTCGATGCGGCCAGGGTCACGGCGCCCGCCGGAGTGCGGACTCCCGGCTACGTCGCCTTCTCCCCCGGCGGAGCAGGGACGGTCTTCATGTACTCCGGGCCATCACGAACCCACGCGCGGTACACAGTCCCCGGCCAACTGCCCGTCTTCCCCACCAACAACTACGTCTTCCCGATGCCACGGGTGTTCAACGACAGCATCGCCATCCACTTCAACAAGACGATCGCTACAAACTCGTTCTCCCCGGACAAACTCGCGATACAGGGACCGGTTGGCCCGGTCCTGTGCTCGGGCGTGTCCGAGATCGGTGATCGCCTGTACCGTTTCGACTTCCCGCCGCAGTCCGAACAGGGCTCTTATCACTTCACCCTTCTGCCGACTCTCCTGGACGCCGAAGGCTTCATGTTGGACCAGGACGCCGACGGCATCCCCGGCGAACCCGAGGACGCGTTCAACTTCACGCTCGTCCTCGATACCGTGCCGCCACGCATCGTCCGGCAGGATCCGGCCGGTGACGTCGCCGGCACGCTCAATGCCGTGGACATCTGGTTCTCCGAGCGGATCGACACGAATACCCTCTCGGCTGCCGATTTTCGGCTCATCGGTCCCGCGACCAATGCCATTCCCGTCACTTCAATCAACGAGGTGGGGCTCAACCGGTTTCGCTTCGCTTTCGCGCCGCAGACGGCACTCGGCCACTACATTCTCGACATGGGCCCTCACCTCGCCGACCTCGCCGGCAACGTCCTGGACCAGGACGGCGACGGCATTCAAGGCGAGTTGGAGGAGGACATCTACCGAGGCACCGTCAACCTCGTCGAAGTGGACTTCGAACTGGCCGGCATCGCCAGCAGCACCAACGAGTTCTGGGCGGGTGATGCCGCGACCGTGTTCTGGACCGGGCGAAACGTGACGGGCGCGCCCCTGCTTGGCGACTGGCTGGACGCGGTCTACCTCTCCCCCGACCCGTTCTGGAACGTCACGGATATTCCGCTCGCCACGGTTCCCCATTCCGGCGGCCTGGCGTCGAACGAGGTTTACTCGGCATCGGCCCACATCAACGTGCCCGGCGTGCTTCCGGGAACGTATTACCTTCTCGTCCGAGCGGACATCGGCAACCAGACACGCGAGACCGTGGAAGCGAACAACGTCGTGGTGTCCGATCCCATCCCCGTTCGCGTGCGAGACTTTCCGGCCGGCGGCGGGGCCGCCGGTTTCCTGACGCCCACGAGCCGCCGCCAGTACTTCGCCCTGAACGTCCCTCCCGGGGAGAGCCTCCGGCTTTCCTTGAGCGCCCCGAGCGGGGTTAATCACCTGTTCGTCAACCACGCCTCGATTCCAACCCGTCTGAATAGCGACTTCCAAGGCGTGGCGCCCACGCGAGGTCAGCAACTCACCCTCACGGGGGTCCCCGGAGGTGGGACCTATTACATCCTGGTCTCAGGAGAACAAGTGTCTGGCTCCATCCCGTTCGAACTGTCGGCCGAGATGGCCCCTGTCTTTGTGACCGGCATCACCCCCGCCGAGATTGTGAGTGGACGCAGTGAGCGCTTCTGGGTGGCGTCCATGGAGGACGCCATGCCTACCGCGACCCTGACCGGGATCGGTTTCGATCGGCGCACCAAGGTGGATTTCCTCGGGACTTCCTCGGGTCGCACCTGGATTCCCGAGGCCGTCGAACTGGTCTCCCCCACCTCCCTCGCGCTCCGCATTCCGGCCAGCGAGTGGCCTTCGGAGTTGTACAACGTGCGGGTCACCAAGGGCGGCAACGTCCTCGTGCTGACCAATGTCTTTCGGATCATCGGCGACGGCGAAGCCAAGCTGGAGGCGCGCATCATCGGCACCGCCCTTAGCCCCGCGGGTGGGCAAACCCTCTACGTGGAGTACGCCAACGTCGGCACCCGGTCCATGCCCGTCCCGTTGCTCAAGGTCACGGCCTACATCAACAGCACCATCCGCACGCATCGGGTCAATTGGGACGCGATTCCCGGACGTGCGCCAAGTCAACCGGCGATCAGCAGCAGCGGGGGTGGTGGGGGCGGCGGCGGCCCGATCCGGGTTGGACCACGGAGCTACACCTTCAACGTCAACATCCCCCTCCATACGGTTCAGGCGATGGCCGTCGGTTCCGGCACCGCCCCGGGCTGGCTACTGCCCGGCGAGCGTGGTCGCCTCCCGATCCACTTCGCCGGTCTGCACAAGGACCGGGGAGAGGGGGGAGTCCAGTTCAGCGTTGGCAGCCTCACCGCCGACGACACCACCCTCGTCGAATGGCCCGACATCGCCGAAGGCGTCCCAGGCTACGTTCATTTCCCGCGTCACGGGCTACGTTCCGTCCCGCCCTTCAACATGTGGACCAACGGCACCGAACGACTCTTCACGGTGAACTGGGCCGAACTGCAAACCGCCTCCCGCCCTGAGACCGTGGCGGCCGATGCCTGGCACGCCGTCTGGTCGAACGTGATCGCTGGGTCAGGCCCCCTTTGGCCTGATTACCTGTTGATGCTGGGCGACAACATGAATCACCTGGCGAAGGTCGGTCAAATGACCAACGACCCCGGCGCGCTCTTCAACTTCGAAGTGTTGCAGTCCTCCGGGGCACTGAGCCCGGTGCGCACGCTGGCCGCATCCGTCGACGCGTCGGCCCCCTCGCCCGGATTCCCGCTCGTCTTCCGTCGCACGTACGCCCAGCCGATTCTCTCCCGCTATCGGCTTGGTCCCCTCGGCCGCGGTTGGTCTCACAATTGGGACGTCTATATCCAGACGCTCACCAACTCTTACGGCGTCACGGTGCGCGGACCGGGCGGCGCCGATCGGTTCTTCGGCCAGTACAGCAATGGCCGCTACACGGCGATGCCAGGCGACAATGCCACCTTGATCGTCACCAACAGGACCTTTCGGCTGGGCGAAGCTGACGGCACGACCTGGGTCTTCGCCACCAACGCGCCCATCGGTCCGCTCCAATACGTCGAAGACCCCAACGGCAATCGCATTACCTGCGGCTACACCGGCGCGCTTCTCACCTCCCTCACCCACTCGAGGGGGCGTCAATTCCTGCTCCAGTACAACGCCGAAGGGCGTCTGAGCCGGCTTACCGATCCGCTCGGTCCGGGACCCGACGACGATCGGGTCACGACGTTCAGTTACGTGCCGTTCGACTTTGGCGCTCGCCGGGAGTACCTCACCGCGGTCACCACGCCTGACGGAAGGGTCACCCGTTACGCCTACGACGCTGGCACGACCGGACCTCGCCTGCATGCGCTGCAACAGATTACCTATCCGGACGGCACAGGTGACTCGTTCTCCTACGACGCGCAAGGCCGGCTCATCCAGACCTCGCAACACTGCTGCGGCACCGCGCAACAAGTCACCTACGCCTACGATTCCGCCGGCACGGTCACCGTCACGGACGCCACGGGCCGCGCCACGCAACTCCTTTACGGCCTCGGCGGTCAACTCGCCCAAGTGCTGGATGGCGAGGGGCGCATCGTGAACTTCGCCTACGATGGGGCCTCCCGGCTGAGGCAACTCCTCGGGCCGGGCGGAGAGCGTTATCGCTACGCCTACGATGCCTTGGGCAACCTCACCGCCATCGAAGATCCGTTGCGACACACCAACACCTTCGCCTACCACCCGGACTTCAACCGGCTGGCTCGGGTCGTGGACGCACGCGGTAATGGACTGCGATACGACTACGACGCGCGCGGCAACCTCACCGCAATCATTTACGCCGACAACTCTCGCGAACTGTTCGCCTACGATGCGCGCGGCAACGTCGTCACCTCCACCAACCGTCGCGGCAGCGTCATCACGTACACCTACAACCCCGCCGGCCAACTCACGTCCAAGGACTACGCGGACACGCCGGGCATCACCGACTTCACCTACGCGTACGACCCGGCCGGCAATCTGACGGCAGCAACGTCCTGGAATCCGGAATCGGCCACGCAGGAGACCGTCCGGCTTCGCTATGAGCCCCTGACCGATCGCTTGTCGAGGATCGAATACCCTGGAGGCCAGCACTTCGCGTTCGCCTACGACGCCGCTGGACGACGCACGCTCCGCACCGATCAGGACGGAAACGTCACCGCCTACCTCTACGACGCCCTGGGCCGGCTCGACCAGATGACGAATGGCCTCGGACACGTGATCGTGGACTACGATTACGACCCGACGGGCCGCCTCGAACGCAAGACTCTCGGCAACGGGGTCTACACGACCTACGCCTACAACGCTGCCGGGCAGGTCACGGCGCTCGTCAACTCCCCTGCGGATCACACCGTGCTCTCCAGCTTCGGCTACACCTACGACACCTCCGGCCGCCGCGTGTCGATGAGCACGCTCGCTGGCACGGAAACGTACGCCTACGATCCGTTGGGCCAATTGACCGGCGTCACCTACCCGGATGGCCGGGTCGTGACCTACGCCTACGACGCCGCGGGCAATCGCATTCGGGTGACGGACCGCGGTGTCGCAACGCCCTACGCCGCCAACCGCCTCAACCAGTACACGACCGTGGGTGCCGACACGTTCGGCTACGATCTCGACGGCAACCTGACCAACAAGACCGAATCCGCCACGGCGACCACCTACGCCTACGACCCGGAGAACCGCCTCATCGGTGTCGCCACGCCCACCGACACCTGGACCTACACCTACGACGCCTTCGGCAATCGTATCGCCGCTACGCACAACGGTCAGACCACGCGCTACGTCGTTGACCCTACCGGCCTCGGCAACGTGGCCGCCGAATACGACGGCGGCGGCAGCCTCATCGCCCGCTACGAACACGGCTTCGGCCTGCTCGCGCGCACCGACGCCGCAGGCAACCCGGCCTTCTACACCTTCTCCGCCATCGGCCACACCAGCGAACTGACCGGCCCGTACGGCGCGGTGGCCAACGCCTACGCCTACGACCCGTTCGGCCTCTCGCTCGCGAAGACCGAGACGATTCCGAACCCGTTCGAGTTTGTCGGCGAGTTCGGTGTGATAAACGGGGGAAACGGGTTGGAGTTCATCCGAGCTAGAGACTATGCGCCGAGTCACGCCAGATTCTTTCAATTGGATCCGATCGGCATAGCTGGTGGAGTGAATCTCTATGCATACACGGGGAACAGCCCAATCAGCTTCGTGGATCGAACTGGAGGTAGCCGGTATCAAGACACTTGGGATCGGTCAAAAGGGGATAGCGGTCCTGCTTGGGATGACTTGAGCCCAGAATGGAAGCAGTACGCGAAAGAATACTATCACTATCTGGACAGACTGCGTAATGATTGGGAAAACAAGCAATTGAATCACGAGTGGCAGGCATGGAGGACAATGCTCTATTCCAAGGCTGCAATAGTACTTGGCTCAGCAGCGCTTCAACATCTTCTCTTACCAGAAATGTTGGCCTTATTAATTCACTATGCTGAACTGTCTTATTACGTAAGTGCGCCTGACATGCGGGTCTTCTTGTCGCAACAGTTGAGCGCCATGCTGGTGCGCTCTTCTGATCCCAACGACAAACTCGGCCCGTCGGGTTATGGCAGTGCGGGCTACCTGCCGGCGGGCGGCGCGATGGCCTATCAAATCCGGTTCGAGAACCAGCCCAGCGCCACCGCCCCGGCCCAGCGCGTCACCGTCACCGACACCCTCGACCCGAACCTCGACCTCAGCACCTTCGAGTGGACCGAGATCGCTTTCGCGAATCAGTTCCTTTCGATCCCCTCCGGCCTGAGCCATTACCAGACCCGGCTCGCCTACATCGTCACCAACCAAACCCTCCTGCCCCTGGGCGACACGACGGGCTTCAGCCTCGGCCTCTGGCCCACCAACTCCATCATGGTCGAGGTCGACGCCAGTCTGGATGTCCCCACGCGTAAAACCACGTTGAGCCTCAGCACGGTGGATCCCGCCACGGGCTGGTGGCCCGAGAACCCGCTCATCGGCTTCCTGTACCCGAACACCACCAACCGCATCGGCGAAGGCAGCCTCAGCTACCTCGTGCGCGCGAAGGCCGGTCTTCCGAGCGGCACCCGAATCGAGAACCGCGCCCGGATCGTCTTTGACGTGAACGATCCGATCGACACGCCGCTGGTGTTCAACACCATCGACGCCGACGCGCCCACCAGCCGGATTACCTCCGCGACCGCGGGTGAGGACGGCCAGGTAACCGTCACTTGGGCGACCGAGGACGACTCGGGCGGCGTCGGCGTGGCGGGCATTGACCTGCTTGCCTCCGCCAACGGCGGGGACTATTTCGCGTGGCTGACCGGCCTTGGCCCGCAGCAGACCAGCGCGGTATTCCAAGGCGCATCGGGCGTAACGTACCGCTTCATCATCGTCGCCCGCGATCACGTTGGCAACGAGGAGAGCCGGCCAGCCACACCCGATGCCACCGTGACAATTCCCGTCCCGCCGGCGGTCATTGATTCGGTTACGGTCGAGGCGGACGGACGGATACGAATTCGCGCGTCCGGAACCAGTGGGTTCAACTTCACCATCGAGGCCTCGGAAGACTTGGTCGAGTGGCGGCAGATCGGGGTGATTGCGACCACGGCGTCTGGCACGCTCGAATTCGTGGACGCGGAGGCGCCCAGTCTGGAACGACGATTCTACCGCTGGCGCGGGCCGTGACCGTCTTTCAAACGCATCGCCCTCGCGGGATCACCAATGCAGAATCCTGGCGAAGGCTTCAACACTGGCTGCCTACAGTTGCCGACATCGCACACCGTGAAGTGCTGCCCGTTGCTTAAAAGGTCACAAAGCACCAGCGTGCGTTCGAACCCTGAGAAAACTGATGATCGTGGCGTTGTGACCGATTTGGCCAAAGGGTGAGGATTGTTTGTGCGGCACAATCCCTGGTGGACCGCATCCTCCCGCTCATTCCTTCACGCGTGCGAGAGCCTCGATGGTGGGATAGCGACCGGATTCGGCCAGGGTCTCCCGCTCCCGAAGGCGGCTCGTGTGGTTGAGTTGGAGGAGCTTCACCGTGCCTTCGCCAACTGCATTTGCCGGGTCGATGCGCACGCCATTCAGGGAGAAGGAGTCGCCCCAGCGGTCGCTCCGGGGGTGGAACAGGCGGACCAACCGTGGTGGTTGCCCGACCAAAGTCGCAACGTCGGTGCCCTTGGCGTTGTTGCAGCAGGCGCAAGCCCAAGCGAGGTTTTCCGGCTCCGTCGCTCCGCCGTGCTTGCGGCTGACAATGTGATCCACCTGGCAACCCCAGAACGTATCATCCTCGTGCACAAGACAGTACTCGCACACGTGATAGGCACGGTCGGCGATTTCGCGCCGCAGGCGTTCGCTCACGTCACTGGGCATGAGCGAGAAGCTGGCGGGCCCGGGCCTTCGCCAATCGCATGAGGTGCTCGATCTCCAGGTAGTGATCCAGTTCCGACTTCTCGTCGGCGGGCAAGGGTGCCGACTTCTGGCGCTCGATCAGCTCCCACACGCGCTGGCGCGCGGTCTCCGACGGCTTGAAGTCCAGCACGTCGCGCGGACTCAGCGAGGCGATGAACTGGATGAGCTCTTCGTACGGTCTCACGCCTGGAGTCTGCCACCCGAGCACCGGCATGACAAGCCGGCTCGGGCCTTCGAGACCGGCTTCAAGGCCGGCGCCGGCGGGGACGCTGGGCCGCAGCGGGTCCGCGTCACGTCGTGGGTACGCCGGAAGCCGGGGGCGCCTTCCGCCCCACCCATGGACAGGTGTGCTCCCCGGGACCGTATGCGTGTCGGTCGCCGAGCGGGGGAGCTGGACATACGCGTGTGGGGCGATCTCGCACGGCGGCAGGGAGGGGCAGTCAGCGCGGCGCGGCGTCAGTCGTTTCGCGGTCGCGAAGCCGTCCCGCCCTCCGGGCTGTGATCAACGCGCGCGGCGCTTTGGCCGGGTGGGCGGGAGGTCGTGGACCCTTCGTCGCCGTGAGGCGCACTCGTGGACCCTTCGTCCCCCCACGTGTCGGCCGGCGCGATAGCGACGCTCGCGGCCGACTTCGCGATTTGGGACGAGATCCGAGTGGTAACGATGTGATCGTGTCCGATAGCCGTCCGGCCAAAGCGCGAAGTCGGGCGTGAGCCGACGACACGTGGGGGGAGCCAGTGACGGCTCGGTTGAGCCGCGCGCGAGTTCTCGCGCGGGCCCGTGATCCCTACATACCATGTATGTCGGGGCGTATGTCGGGGTGCAAAAAGACGCGCTCCCGTTGCGAGAGCGCGTGTGGGGAACCGTGAGGTTCAGTTCTGGGGGGTCGCCGTAGCTTCGGCGAGGCTCCAGAGCGCCTGATTCAAGGACACCTTGGAGTCGATGCCCCGGAGGGCGCGCAGGGTGCGCAGGCGACCGGCGCGGTCGCGTCGTGCGTCTGAGAGACCGCCGCGAAGCAGGTGCTCCCCGACGCGGTTGAAGACGGTCCAAAGGTCGTTGGCCTGATCCTCGGGCCGCCTGGGTTCGAGCAGCGTGGCCGGCTCGACGGGCGCCGAGTCGGGTGATTCGAAACGGACCAGCAGCGCCTGTCGGGCAAAACCTTCCGCCTCGGAGGAGGTGAGCATCCGGTTCCGGAACCGATCAATCAAGGTTCCGACCTTGGGCAGGTACTCCAGGATGCGGTAGCTGGCCTGAACCACTTCGCTGGCCTCAAGGCCGGCGTGGCGGAAACGGATCGATTCGAAGGAGTCGGCGCCGACGACGAGCCCGTTGCTGCAGATGCGGCGGTAAATGCCAACCCGCAGGACGTAGGCGCAGCCGGCGTCGTGCGAATTGGTGAGCACGAGTTCGACGTTCCATTCATCGAGCGTATCCATCTGCTCCGCCCGACGGAACCGAATCAGGTGCTTCTGGAATCCGAAGCGCGTCGCAGTGCGGACACGTTGTTGTTCGACGGCAACCGGCGCCCAGTTCTTGTCGCGCAGTCCTGCGACAATCTCCGTCGTCGGGACAAACGTGTAACGTGAGCTGAGACCGGCCATCGGCGCCGTGGCAAAGATGCTGGGCGCGGCGCCGCGCAATTCAAGGTCACCAAGGGCGGCGGCCGTGTAGTTCGTGAGCTGTTATTTGAGGACCATGGGGACTCCATTCCTGGCCGCTTGCCGGCGGGGAAGCCGGTTCCGCAGGTTGAGGGATGCCTGGAGCCGGGCGCGGGGCGGCGGGTGCCCCGGCTCCAAACCGCCTCGGCCGGCTTCCGTGCGGAAGTCGGCGGAGGGAATCGAGCGACCGGTCGGCCCGTGCGTGGGTCGTTTGGAAGGAACCGGATCTGTCACCGATTGTACCACGGCGGGCTGCGGAAGCGCAGGGGGGCGGGCTTAACGAACTGGAGTCGCCATGGTACAATGCCGCCAATGGAGGTCAGGCAATACACCGTAAAGATCCAGCCCGCCGCGGAGGGGGGCTATTGGGCGGAAGTCCCGGCGCTGCCGGGCTGCTTTGCGCAAGCCCAAACTCTGGAAGAAGTCACGGCGACCTTACGGCAGTTGGTGGAAGGCCGCCTGGCCGATCTGATGCGCCGGGGCGAGACGCTGCCGGTCGAGAAACGGACGCGGCGGACGTATTCGTTCCCGTTGATTGTCCGGCCGAAACTGCGGTGATCTCGCCATCGCTGCCGACCGCCGTGTCGGGAATCGTCGTTCATTGCCAACCGCTGCAAGAGGGCCGGGTTGAGCCAGATTTTGCATGTCGGACAACTCTTCTTTTCCGACAAGACCGGCGGGGGAGTGGTCGAAGGCGCATGTCGGCGACAGTTGCGTGCCGTGGTTTGTTCCTGCCCTCCTGACTTGCCGTCCCCCTCCGAAAATGGTCACCACCTTGACACTTCAGGCAAGTTGTGGGCTGGTGCCAAACCACCTTTTCCGTGTGGTATGATGGGGACGCACTTGTGAGGGCTTCGGCTCTCTCGCGGTTCCCGTAAACCGCAGACGGGTGCAATCAAAAACCACCGGACACTCCGGTGGCTTTTGTCGTCTTCAATCCAGCGCGGGATCGCCGTCGTGTAGGAATCGAGGACCGAACGGGTTCTGTCGCCAGTGCGGGATCAAACTCCAGAACTGCCGTTCCCCGCCCAACACCTGCTTCACGATCACCTTGAACCGCCGAGAGTCGAGAACCGCCACGAACTCGTAGTACGTCACGGCCCGCAGGAGTCGTTCCCACCGACCGTGCCGTTTGCGGCGCTCCCACTCCTGCGTTTCGAGAATGCCCTGGACCGTACGGCTCTGCCGGATGACCTCAGGGGCCACCGCGAGGTAACGGAGCCGCATGAACTGGTCCTGACGCGGCCTGCCTCGATTCCAGGTCTTAAAGAGCAGGTGACGGAGGCCGTCAGTGCTGAAGTGCACCGGCTCCTGAAAGTACGGGCAGCGAATCTTGCCGACGCGCTGGTAATGCTCCTCAGCGCGGCGTCGGACGTCCTCGAATCGCGCGTCGGTGAACTCAAGCATGGTAGATCGCGACCGTGACGCGATTGCTCCCTTCGTTGGCCAGTCCCGGGCTCGACGTTTTCCCGACTACGCCAGCACACGTCGCCCGGGGCGATGGGCCCTTTCCTTCCCTGTGGATAACTGGTCCGACAATATTCATTAGGTTACTCATTGTATTATTCTGTGGAAGGTTTCTTCCGAGCTCCCAGGAGGTTCTCTTCCGGGGTCCCCGGAAGTTCTCTTCCTACCCCCGCGCCCGATTCAGGTTGAAGCGTTGGACCATGGCGGCCTTGGCTTCGCGGATGCGACGCACCTCCAGTGCCGGCACCCGGGCATACCGGCCGGTGACGCGGATGGTCCGCTCGTTGTGATTGCGGATGGTGACGGTGATGAACCCTTTCTCCTGGAGCGACGCGATGTAGGTGCCGGATCTGCCGCTCGGCTCACGCTGAAGAACACGGCGAAGTAGCGGTTGGACGCGTAGCAGCCGCGTTCGTTGTCGAGGCTGCGGATCTCGGTAAAGAGGACTTTCTCGACGAGCGAAAGCTGCGGGGACAACCAAATTTCCCGTTCTATCCATACCCCTTTGAAATCCCGCTCGTGGCGTTCCATGACGTCTCCATTGTAACCCGGTTGGAGGTGTGAACACAAACGCCCCCTGTGTACAACCAGGTTACCCGGAGCGGCTTGCGATGTGGTACAATCGGAGCATCACCCCATGCCCGACGAAACCAACCACAACCCGCCCGACCCTTCGGCACCGCTCGGAACGGTTCCGAATCCTGCCGCAACTTTCGGCAGTGTTTCGAACTCTTCCGAACCCGTCCGCACGGTTCCGCACCCTGCGGAAACGTTCCGCACCCTGCGGCACCATGCCGAACGCGGCGAGAACCACACCCTGACTGTACGCGAAGTGGCACGGTTGTTCGAGGCGTCGGGCGTGGCGCGCACCGAGCGCAGCATCGTGAACTGGTGCCAGCCGAACCGGACGGGCGTGGCCCGGCTCGACGCCTACTTCGATCCGAACGAGCGCAAGTACTACCTGACTCGCGAGAGCGTCGACCTCGCCATCGCCGAGGAACTGGCCAAAGCTGCGAAGAACGCGGCGCAGCCTGGACCTGCCGCTGGCTTCGGCACCGTTCCGAACGAATCGACGGACTCGCCGCCGCGCCCCGCGCACGACACCGGCCCGACCGAGGACGACGCCGAACTCCGCCGCGAAGTGCTCGATCTCAAGATCGCCAACCGGGCGAAGGACATGTTCATCGAGCAACTGAAGCAGGAACGCGAACACTTCACGGAGGAGCGCCGCGAATACGTCGAGAGGCTCATGAGTTTCAACCGCCAGGTGGGCGAGCTCGAGACCCATCTCCGACAGCTAGGAACGGGGTCACGCGAAGCGACCGGCGACGACACTTCGGCGGCACCCTGATCCGCCGCCGACCCGTCGGCGTCGCACGTCAACAGCACTGGGGACTATCGGGCCGGGGCGGGAACCGTAATACCTCGTCGTGGTTGCCGCGCGAAGTTCTCAGGCGCGTCGCGTCCGTGAAAGGGCCGGATCTCCTTGTCCGGCCTTTCGCTTTTCCTTAGACGTGAAGGCCTCAGACCGCGTTTCAAACCCCCGGACTGCGTCGGGGCTGCCGCACACGCCTACCAGTGCTAGGGAACAGGATCAGGCCGTCCCGAGGTCCTGTTCAGAGACCCCATCGACACGCCGCACCTCCTTCGCAAACCAAGCGCGAGAGGCTGCTTCCCGGAAAGGGTTGAGCTTCAACCGCAGGGGGCATTTGCCGAGCCGCAGTCCACATCCGCAGGGACAAGGACGCTTGTTCGCGATGCGCTTCCGCGTGGACAAGGCCTGCAGTGCGAGTTTGGCCTCGCGTCGAGTCTTGAGGCCAAACATGGCTTGGTAATCGGTCAAGGCGCCCGGTGCTCCGTGCGGGAGTTCCCCGAACGGGAAGCTGAGCCGGCCGTTGACTGATTCCGAGACGGCGAAGAGAAAGGGCACCAGTATTCGGTCAGTGAAACCGAGGATGGTTGGGGAGGTGGCAATGATGCTCAGCAACCGAATTGGTGATCCGAGGCACAGCGAAGCGTCTGAGTTTACGTGGAATTCGGCCGATCTCGGTATCCGTTCTCCTGTTTCGAAAACGGTTGGAATCTCGCGTGGGAAGGGTCGGGGGACTTCGATGGCGATCTGGAATTGGTCTTCCATCGCCGTAGTGTCGCCGGCAAGGCTTGCGGCGAATCGGAACGTCCCGACCAACCGAATTCCGCCGTCCTCGATCTGCTCCAGAGCCATCTCGGGATAGCCATTCAAGAACTCGGTGCAGCCCCAGCGCTGGGGAGCCGAGAATCGATTCAGGCGCACCATGGTTTTGGCGGAGGCTCCGTGATGATGGTGTGACGTGCCGGTTTCGGAGAGACCGCCGGCCGCTGCTGACCGAAGTGGCACTTCAACCACTCTTCGGGAATGTCAACGTGGAACACATCTCGGACGGCATCACGAAACGCGTCGGCGGTACGTGCTGCTGCGATCCGACTGAGATCCCGGATTGCTTTGTTGATCCAACGCCGGAACGTCCCCTCCAGGTCGAGATGGACTTTGTCAGGGGCATACCACTTGTCAGCGAAGTCCTCATCCGGTTGGACTGGGTTGGGGACTTTGGGGCGAGAGTGACGAATGGCCGCTTCCATGCTGGGCAGGATTTGGCCCAAAGCCTCGACCGCATCATTCGCGCCAGCGTAGGCGTGTGCGGCCAGGGTGGTGATAATGATCGAGATGGGTTGGCGATCCCGATCCTCCTTGAAGGCAACGTCCCGATGCCGCTTGAGGACTTGGATGGCTTGTTGGAGCGGGGATTTCCAGATGCTTGCCGGGAGTTCTACGACCTTGCTCTTGCCTTCGATGACGAGTGTCCGCGCGGGAACCCGGAAGGCTCGCTGGCGGATGCGGCTCTCGAACCACCGTGCATATCCCTCGGAATTGCTGACCCTCCAGTTCGGAGTGATCACGAGGTATTCCGGGTGTGCCTTGTCGGTGATGGCTCCGGCATGACGCGCGATCCCGTCGGCGAGTTCCGCGGTGATCCCATTAGCGACCATCCTGTCGGCGATGGCCGCTCTGACGCCGGCGTCTTCGGGAATCGATGGTACGGCATCCAGGTGAAAGCCGACCTCGTCCTTGTAGCTGAGGCGCCAACAACGGTTCTTCTCCTCGAGAGGCTTCTGGATTTGGTTGGCGACCCGGTACGCTTCGAGGTCCTGACGCACCATGTGCTTCAGGTCCTTCTGGGTATGCGTCGTCTTGGCGATGCCACGTTCCAGGCGGCACCCCATGTCGAGATCGTACTCATCATCCTCAGCCAACGGGCGAACGACGGTGCCCAGGCGGAAGGACCCTTGGGGGTAGATTCGCGGGCTGTAGCTGCTGCACCTCTGCCCTGGCTCCCCGAACCATTCGCCGAGCCTCTTGTAGCGGGCTTCAGCCTTTTGTCGGGCCGTGTCGGGAAGGTCGATTTCCCGGATGATTGCCGTGAGAACGGTGTTGTCGATCTGGGGTGTCATATCAACTGATCGTGAGCGACTCGCTGAAGCGATTGTGGGTGTTGTTTTGGTCGAAGAAGCGCCACGGGCGATCGGATTTCGGCAGCCGTACCCGCCCCATTTCCACAGCGCATGCAGCAGGCATCGCCGGGAAAACGAGAATTTGTCCTGCCGCCGGACAGGAAACCCGGATGTCATCAACGACTTTGCGGATGACCTTCCCGAACTCGGTGAGTTGCTCCTTCGACGTCAGGAAGTGGGGGCTTGGGGCGGGGATCGTGATCTCCCAGACCGAATGCGGTGCTAGAACGGCATCGGCAATCCGGCTTCGCGCGATGGTCGCGCTCAACGAAACCAAGAGCACCGGCGTACCCAAGCAATTATCAGGTCGGCGGATGTGGTAGTCGATTGAGCCGGAGGTGGCAGGCCAGGCCCATCGATGGGGGTTACGGTGTGGTTGGTACACCTCGGCCGGGACTTGGTCCGTGAAGAGCGAACCGAGTAGTACAAGAAGAGGCTGGTTTGCGAGGGCGAAGACCGAGAAGTGGAGGAGGCGATCTTGTTCAATGAGGGGTTTGATCTCGCGGTTGAACCGCCTGCGAAGGTGCTCGGCTTCGGTCCGCCAGAACTCCGGGGTGCTGTCCTCGAGTTCCGACACCATCTTCAATTCGATTGGGCGGTCGCTTTGGGGGAACCAGCCTTCTTGGAACATGGCATCGACCGCAAGTAGATGCTGTTGCTCCGAGGTGATGGCTCCGATCCGGCCGCGGTAGAGAACGACGTTCGATTTCCTCGACGACTTGATTCCAGTGACTCGACGAACTCGGTCTTCGTGTTCCTTCTTCCACTTCCGAAGCAGGTCTTCCGGATACCTGCCAGCGGTGCCTGGGTCATCGATGGTTTTGTGGCACCCTTTGCAGAGCAGCATGAGGTTGTCGCATTCATGGATGCTCGCGGATCTCGGCTGCCCGTCCCCTCTTGGGCCCTTGGATGCGAACGGTTCGATGTGCGCTTTGTCGGCCACGTTGACCGCTTCCGAGGTCGACTCTGAGAGATAAACGATTTTGTTGCAGGTCGGAAACTGACAGCGACCGGCTGCTCGGCCCCACAGTTCGGCCTGCGTCTGGGGAGGGATTCCTCGACTTGGCTTCGCATTCTTGCGTTTCGGTTGCTTCTTTGGGGGACGAGGCATGATGGTGAGGTTAGTTCTTGGGCGGGAACGGGTCGTTTCCGTAACTGTCCCGGGCTCGAATCCGGCCATCACGCCCGTGGATGATCAGTTCACTTCCCTGGTTCTTGGCGATCTGGCGTCCGCCTTCAATCGCCTCGGACTGGTTGTCGAGGACCCGTGTGTCCCGCGCTGCACTCTCGGCACGGATCGCCCACCGGGCACCTCGCCGTACGATGTGTTGATTCGCCATGAAGAATCCTGGTTCTGCCGGACCGGCAGTGGCCCGACTGTTTGCAGCGTAAGCGGCGACAGCTTACAATGCAAGGACTTTTTGCCCTCAACTGATCGACCCGGCGTTTAGAAGGTCAGTTGAGCGGCTGCCCTCTGGGGGAAGAATTCGGCCAACCGGATCTTGGAAACGGCCATACTGACGTTGAAAACTTGGGATAGTAGCGATTCGGCCTGGCTACGGTTTTCCTCTTGAAGTTCGGGGGTCTGGGTTACACGCGACGGCCGAAGGATGGTTTCTAACGCCTTTAGGACAAGTATTTTAGGAAGAAGAAAACCGCCGATGCAGCGGTTGGCCTGCCATTCCCACCAACGGCCGTCGTAGCCGCAGTTGGCACCCTGAACCTTGAAGTCCTGTTCACGGCAAAGGAAGCGCCGGTCGGAGGTGACGTTGTCGGAGGCTTGCTCCCAGAGCAGCTGCGCCCGACTCGCCGGCTCCCTCATGAAGAGGCTGGGGTGGAGGATGCAGTGCCCGGCTTCGTGCGCCCAAGTGGACCGGATCCGGTGCTCAGCCGAGGGGGAATCGTCGTCAAGTTTGCTCGAGACTCCCACGAATTTGATGGCGCCGTTAGGTTCGAACGCCGTGACGCCGAGAACACCGTCAGGAAGATCCTCGTACCCGTAGTCCCTACACAAGTGCTGGCCGATGAAGGACTCAATGTTGATTGGCCCGGGGGTGGCAGGGAGCGCCTCCGCCTTCTCCAGTTCCTCAACACACATCAGGTCGATTTCGGTGCGCTCGAACCGAAGTTCGATACCGAACGGGGGCCGGTTGGTGACTTGCTGCTTCATCCAGTGCAACTATTTCGCCTTGAGTCGCTTCTCAAGCTCCTGAGGTGTCATGATCCCCGTTCTGACCTGCTTTAGCTGGGTGCGAAACGCCAGGGCGAGATCGGGGTTGCTTTCGATGACCGCCTTGAAATCGCTGACCGTCTCGCGGTGATCGTACTGCTGGATTTCGGCAAGCGGTATTCCCAGTTCCTTTGCAATGAGGGCGAGGTTCTTCTCGGCAGGGGCACGTCGTCCCAACTCGATGTCCGACAGGAACGGCGCAGTGATTTCGAGCCGTCTGGCCAGCTCCCGGAGGCTTAAACCCGTTGCCTCTCGCTTCTCGCGGATGAACTCGCCGAGTGTTTTCATTGGTGTCGCTTTACGACGTAAGCTTACGCCCGTCCACCGTTCGTGTCGACTGGGTTTTGTGTCCGCCGAAGTAATCGGTCGGCCCCACTGGTGGAGGTGAAATGCACCCGGCCGGTGAACCACCCCTGTGCGGACGGGGTTGGTGATGGTGAGCTCGCCGCTGGACGCGGTCCTCGTCTTCTCGTGCTGCGCCACGAGGGCGAACGTCTTGGCGCTGTCCAACTGCCTGACGATTTCGCCCCGCGGGGTCTTGCGGAGCGGGTCGCCTGCTTCACTGCCCCCCCGGCCGTTGACCGAGCCAAACTCGGCGCCTACCAAGACCGCCGTCGCCGCTTTGGGCACCCCACGAACCCCGGCAGCGCCCAGTAATTCCGCCTCCCCCCGATTCCCTCGGCAACGAGTGCCACGCCGCCAGGAGACTGCCCATCACCGTTCACGCACCAAGTAGTCAAGAATCTCCGCTGGCGTGCTGAGCACGGGCACGCCGAACTTCCTGTCTAGCTCGAGTGGGTTTCCACATATCAGGTTCTTGATCGGCGTGTCACAGAAGAACACGTGACAGTAGGGAAGAGCCTGAGCGACGTGCTCGATATCAACGATGTCGTGCGCTCGGAACTTGCGATCGGACATGACCACTGCCGCCTGCACAGCAGCCAAGACCTGCAGCGTTGGAAGAGTCGCCAAGTCAACGCTCTGCGTGAAAGAACTCAGGACACGGTCGATATTTGTGGTGGCCTCCGCGTCGTTTGATGGCGGCACCGCACTCGCAAAGACCTCGACCATT
The DNA here is from genome assembly GCA_015075445.1 of Verrucomicrobiales bacterium. GTDB lineage: Bacteria > Verrucomicrobiota > Verrucomicrobiia > Limisphaerales > J093 > DSVZ01. The sequence continues at coordinate 128,882 of JABTUJ010000022.1, read as the reverse complement.
TCCGTCTTGAGCGCAGCGCATTGCCTCTCCTTCGCGTAGCGTACGAGTTTCTCGAAGCCCTCGGGCTGTTCGCGAAGCACGGCCGCCTCCGCGTTGCTTTCGCTCGCGAACGCGTCACCAAAGTAGGTGGTCGCCTCGATCCAGTTGGGGACTGCAGCGTAGTCTTGTACACCACATTTCCACACAACATCGGTGGTTGCTTTCGCCGACACGGCTTCGTCATCCGTGTATGCCTGCGTGACAAGCCGGTCGAGACACGCCATGACATCAGCCACTTTCGTCCACACCAGCACGGGAGTGGTCGCACCCCTCAACGTCTTCAATGCGTGTTGCTTGAGCTCCTCCTGAGCGACACTGATCCAGTTGCGGAGGCAAATGCCGCCACTAAATCGCTGCATCAACGCAGCAGTCGCGCGTCTGGTCTCCAAGTCCGTTTGCTTCATGAGCTCCGTGATCAACGCGGCACCGACTGGACAGCAGACCTTGTCGGATCTCCGCAGCGCACTCAACCGGCTGAGGATGCGTCCGTACTCAGGCGGCACATTCGTCAGTCGCCCAAGTTCAAGGTCGCGCATCTTCAGCCAGTGGTTGGTATCGATGTAAATCAGCGACTTCCCTCGGAGGCGCTCGGCGAGCCCTTGGCGCTTCGACAGGAGGTACTCCGCAGGTGACACCCCCGGCCTTCTGGAGTGGTGGCGGAATCGGAGGTCCAGGTATCGTCTGAAGGCCGGGTCCTCAAGATAGGGGAGCACCTTCTGTAATGGGGGTGCGTTCCGGAGCGCCTCGACTCGCGCTTCGAGCTCCTCCATCGTCTTGGCAGGGGGCTGCAGGGATAACGCGGCATACGGATCGCTCTGGGGCGCACTCATTAAGGGTGGGCTTGCGGTCGCGGCTGCGGCTGTACCCGGCGGGCGGTTGGGGGCGGTCAGCTTCGTACGGCGGATGCTTCCAGGAAGACATCGACTGTCGTTTCCAGACAGGGACGGAGGTCGAGATCGTTGGCGCCGATCTCGAGCCAGTCGTCGGGACGCTGGTAGATGTCCAGGCCGCGACCGATCTTTACCACCCACCCGTTGCTGAGTCGAACCTGGCGGTCGTGCAGGCGCGGGTTGTCCCGGACGTCCAGGGTGACGTCGAACTGCTTCAGGCTTTCGGTAACCGTCTGGAGCTTCGCTAAGGCCTCGTCGCGCTCGGCGGGATTGTCGAAGGTGGTGGTCAACACAATACGCTTGGGTTTCGCCAGGCGCACAGCGGTCTCGCAGAAGCGCAGGAAATTGACAACCTGGTGGTGGGCCCGGATGTACGGGTCTTCAACCAGGATCTCGTCCGCCCCGGAGAGGTAGTCGCCGAAGATCGTCGCGTAGGAAAAGCCCGTGGCGCCGAAGTGGATCCGGTAATGGCGTTCTTTGAGCGGGGTCTCCCGGCTCGGGGTCATCACCCCCTGACCGGAACCTGCGGCTCCTGCCGAGGAACCCGCATGACCACCCGCCAAGGGAGCAGCGAGGGGAACGCACTGGGCGTTCCCCTCGCCTCCCGCCGCCGCCGGGGTGGCAGTCAACGGGGTGCTTCCCGCACGGACCAACCTGAGGGGAGTACCGGCTGGATCGGTTTCATTCCCCGGAGCCGGATCCCGACGGGGGTCTTGCGTGGCTTCGGCGTGTCTGGACTCGGGGCAGTACACAACGATCTCCTCTCCCCGGGAGTCCACGAAGGAGAGGTTGATGTGCGCGAATTCATCGTCCGGCTTGCGCTTGTTCAACTGCTCCTTGACCCGGCGGCGGCCCTCGACCGCGTAGGCCAGGTATTCGTCCATCTCCTGCGGGGAGGGGTCGCTGCCGGGGTGCAGGATCTTGAGGAAGGCGCAGACGGTCTTGAGGACTGCGGTCTGGTCGCGCTGGTCGTATCCGCGGCCGAGCTTGCAGGTCGACTTGGCGAAGGTGAAGCGATTGGTGCGGCGGGCGACATGGTGGAATGTCTCCGCAAGGTACTCGATGATGAGGCCGTAATGGCGGGTGAGACTCTCGTCCTTGTTCTTCGGGATCTCCCAACCGGGCACGAATGTGTGAAAGCGGTCCAGGATGGCGAGGTCGAAGACTGGATGGAGCGGCTTGAAGAGGTCGTGCTCGTGTGACCGGACGATGGACTCCACGGAATCATCGATGTTGCCGATGAACGCGAGACTGGCATTGGCCGTGACGGTGGCGTTGGCGCGTGTGTAATTCCCATTGGCCATGTACTGCTTCATGATCTGAAAGGTCTCGCGATCCCGCACGATGATCCCTTCGCCCACTTCATCGAACGCCACCACGTCCCAGAAGCCAATGAGGCCGACCTGCTTGCGACCGGCGTTCCACCAGAGGGTCGAGGCAGTGGTGGGGGCACCCAGGAGGGTGGCGTACGGCGAGAACTCGCTGAACGTGTACGACTTCCCGTTCCCGCGCGGCCCCAGCTCGATGTAGTTGTAGTTGGACTCGACGAGGGGGAAGAGACGCGCGAGGTAGTGGAACTTGAGCCGCGGGCTCATCCAACCCGGCTCCAGACCGAACGAACGGATCACCACATCGAGCCACTCGTCGCGGCTGAATTCGGCCCGCCCGGCGACGAACGCCTCGAAATCGAACTTGGACAACTGGATGGGCCGGAGGTCCTCGATGTAGAAGGCGTAGTCGTCATCCTCGACGTCGTTGTGGGCGACGGTGCATTCGGCCCAGATGCCCCCCTCGAAGATGCGGTCGTTCTCGCCGCGGTAGAAGCGCTCGTTGATGGCGATGCGGGAGGAGTTGAAGTTCTCCATGCGTGCCCAGGGGCGCTTCTCCCTCTCGGAGTACTTGACGTGGATCTTGTCGATGAAAGTGTGCCGGCCGCTCCCCTGAACGACCATCTGGGCCCGGTTGCTCTCGTCCGGCCGCACGTAGTTCTTCTGGATGGTTTCGAGGACCGCCGCCATGCCCTCTTGAATCTCCCTCGGGTCGTCGCTGGCGCAGAATCGGGCGAGGAGGAATTCGAGGACGAAGGACGGAACGTTCGTGCCCTTCTTGACCTGGAGAAGGAGATCCTTCCGGACGACCTTGCCGGCGAATACGTGGTTCAGCTTTTCATCAAGCACATCAAGAGTCATACGGCGTAGTCCGTCCTGAGCTTGAGCTCGGCGATGAGGGCCTGTGTGGCCGGGTCGTGGACCCGGACGGTGAAGTGGCCGACAAAATAGTCGTCCATGCGGAGGCTGATCGGGACTGCCTGGCCCGCGCGGATGCGGACCCCTTGGGTGGCAAGGTTCACCGTGGGGCCAGAGCTGACGCAGCCGACGACCGTCCCCTTCGCATCAGCCGCTTCGATGGCGACTTCGAGTTCCTGGTCGTCCAAGGCCAACTCCGACCAAGCGAGGTCGAGGACCGGGCGGCGGGTGGTGATCTTGTCGGTGCGGCCTTGCCTGTAACTGATTTGGAGGTTGGGAGGGGCCTTCCGAGCGGGTTGCACGGCCAAGTCAATGGTGAGGCACGGCAGAACACACTCCTGCAGCGAGAGTCCTTCGTGATAGTAGAGCGGCTGGCGCACGTAAGGCACGAGAGCTTTGGGAGTGGCGTAGTGCTGGAAATCGCCCGTGATGCCGACTTGCTCGCGAGGGAGGACGAGACTGCTGCCGTCGGCTTCGCCCGTGCCGAGCAGGCAGCGCGACTTGCGCACGAGCCAGTTGCCGGGCGGGTAGGGCGTTGCGTTGCCGGCCTCCTGCTCATGGACCAGGATGAATCCGTGGTCCGTGGCAAGAACGACGCGCTGGAAGCCCGCGCTTTCAAGCCGGGCGACGGCACGCATGAGCTGGCGCAGGAGGTCCGGGATGAGGCGCAGGACCCCGCGCGGGCTTTCGTGAGCGACGGCGTCAATCTCCCGGGTGCGGACGACCAGGAGACGGGCCTTCTCGGGGATTCTGAGCTTCCGGTGCTGAAGGAGGTCGTCCAGGGTGAGGTCGTGGCACAAGTCGCCCTTCTTGGATTGGAGATACGCGAAGCGGGTGGCGGGATCGCTGGCGGGAATGCCTGCGAGGGTGGTGACCAGCTTGCCGTCCTTCTCCACCATGGCAAGGGCAGTGGAGGCCTCGGGCATGAGACTGGCCATGCCGACCTCGGTGTAGGTCGGGAGCTGGGCACAGACGGTGAGGAGCCGGACGCGGTGCGCGGGGGAGAGTTGCTTCTCGAGTTCTGCGGCCAGTTCGAAACGCAAGGAATCCACCAGGATGAAGGCGACCTTCTGGCGAGCGTCGAGGGAGGGGCCGACCTCGCGATCAAAGACCTCGCTGTTGCGAAGGAGCCCGGCGTCATGGGCGGGCCAGCCTTCGGCGGCGACGTGACGCAGGAATTCGGACTGCAGGGCCCCGGCCAGTTTGAGGTAGCGCTGACGTGCCTCCAGGATCAGGGCGTCGAGCGAGTCGTCGTCGTCGTGCCAATCGGCCAGCGCCTGCTCCAACTCGCGGTGCCGGCGGTCGAGTTCACGCCAACCATCGGCGTAAGCGCGTACCATGGCCTCCAGCGAAGCGAAACTGGGGGGCGGGCGGTGTTCGATGCACTCAACGAGTTCGAGGGCGCGTTCTGCAACGCTCCATTCGGCCAAACGGCATTCGTGGGTGAGCCAGATCGAATGCTGCCGGGCGTGGAGGATGGTGCGCGCGGCCGGGAACTCCCCGGCCTGGACCGCCGCGACGAACTGCCTGAGGTGGAAGCGCTCCTCGAATGCGAAGGTGTCGCGCAGGCCGAGGTTGGGCATGGCCGCGGCCCGCTCCGGCAGGACCAGGGCGGCCTCCACGGCCTCGGCAGCGGCGAGATAGACGGGGCGATAGTCCTGATGTTTGCGCAGGTCATCACAGACGTCGAAGATCAGGCCGCGCGCGGCCGCGGCGGCGACCGGCACCGTGGAGAGGGAGGCGGGGAGCTCGCCCCGTGTATCGAAGACGAATTCGCTGAACAGTAGGAGTCGCCAAAGCTCCTCGGCGACGGTTGCGCGGGTTTGCCCCTTGGTGCGCAACTTGTGGCCGAGCGTGCGTTGGATGAACTCGCGGGCCTCGCCGACCCACGGCGGGCTCTCGCGCAAGATGGTTTCCTGCTCGGGCTTGGGTACCAGCAGGCCCAGGAGGATTTCCTTGGCCGAGGCGGCTTGGAGCATGGATTTGAGCTGTGGCCAGGAGCCGCCCTCGTCCAGCGCATCCACGGTGGCAAAGGAAGGCTCTCCCTCGGCGAAGAGCCTCTCCAGCTCCGTCAGGTGGTCCGGCTTGGCGCTGCGACAAAGCGAAGCGTACTCATCGTCGTCGCCGCGGGGAAAGACCGCCCCCACTCGCGCGAGGACGCTGAAGGGATCCCGTTGCGCCTGCTCGTCGGTTTCGGGCTTGGCGAGCGGCGCCCAGACGATGAGCTTCTGGAGGCCGCCGGAGGAGAGGTCGCGCAGCGCCTTCATCGCGGCTTCGCGCTGCGCGATCAGGGATGCGCCGGCATCCAGCACCGCACAGGCGGGGCCGGCCAGGGCGAGGGCCAGATCACGGTAACGGCGGGCGGGATCGTAAATGACAAGGCAACCACGCTCGGCAGCGCGGCGAGCGAAGATGTGCTGCTGGATGTAGTCGTGGATGCGCATGGACGCCAGGGTCAACCGCTCTGCAGCTTCGGGTCAAAGGCCCTCAACATTTCGATCAAGCCGTGGACGTTGGTGGACGGGTTCCGGCGATGCTCACCTTGCTCGGCATTGATGAACTGCAGACGCTTTGCATTGCGCAAGGCCACGCTGAGGTGAGGCAGAAGCGCCTGGTAGATGTCGGGGTCGCCCTTATTGTAGAGCCCGTCCCAGAAGTCCCTGTTTCCGGATGGGAGACGATAGGAGAGGAAGGAGAGTGAGCCTGGTATAAGCCATCATGACAGCTCGGGCACGCTTTCGGCCCGACACCGCTATGGGTTGTGGTTTTTCCAGACTTCTAACGACACGGCTCCGCCGAGCCTTGCACTCCCATCAGCCAGACTACTGCCTAAGCCGCGTCGCGCTGCTGCTCCGCCGACGCCGCCACCCGCTCCATCCGGGCCAGCACCCAAAGATTGTGGGCCAGCACACTCCAGCTTACCCCCAGCGCCCGGTGCTCATACCCCTTGGCCCGCAGCGGCCGCCCCAAGAAGTCATTCTTCAGAATCCCAATCCGCCCCTCGGTCTGCGGCCGCCGGCGCTGGATCTTCCCAAACCGAGCCCCATGCCGACGGCGCTGCAATTCCGCCACCCCGCGCGGACACAGCCCGTTGAAGAGCCCCGCCTCCGCCAAGAGCGCCCGGTTGGCCTTGCAGTCAAAGCCGCGGTCCCCGCCCACCGCTTCGAGCACGCCCGCCGGCAGCCAGGACTGCAGCCGTTCCAGGCTCGCCGGCAACTGCCGGCTGTCCGCCGGCGCACTCTCCTGGTAGAGATGCCAGTCCACTACCAGGCCCTGCCGCTGCTCGGCCAGGAAGAGCGTGTTGCCAAACTCCACCGCCGCCCCGGCCTTGCCCCGCACGATCACGTGCAGATCGCCCTCGTAGAGACTCAGGATCTTGTCCGCGTTGGCCACCGGCCGCTCCCCGATGATCCGCTCATGGGCTTGCCGGACCGCCCGGGGCAACTGCGCCAGCACCCCGTCGATTCGGGCCAGCACCTGCTCGGCCTGGGCCCAGGTCCAATCCGTCTCCTGCCAATGCGTGTCGAGCAGATCCCGATGCCGGCGAGCGTGTTGTCGCACCACCCGGCTCAGGCGCTTCATCTCCCGCAACACCCGCTTGCGCGCCCGCTTCGCGTCGGCCCGTTTGCCCGCCTGCACCATCGCGATGCACTGCTGGTTCATCGCCCGCAGAAACTGCTCCGGGGCCGGCATCCGGCGTTTGAGCCCGTGTGCCCGGATCAGGCCGGTGGCCTTCATCAACGTCCGCGTCGCGTCCCGCAGCAGCACCCAGTCCACGGGGAAATGGATGTCCGCGGCCACACACGTGCTGTCCATCCACACCGTGTCCAGTTCCAGTTCGTTGGCCAGCCAGAGCCGGTTGAACCCCGTGGTGGCATCGGTCTCCCGCGCCGCCTGCACGAGCCGGCGGACCAGGGCCTGCACCTGCGCCTCCGGCAGCCATTGGAAGTAGCGCGCCAACTGGCTCTTGCTCGGCACCCGCACTTCCTCCAAGCGATCCACCCCGCAGAACCACTGGAAGAGGGCGCACTCGGCCAGCCGACGGCTCATCCCCCGAAAGTCCTCGCCCAGCAAGCGCTGCAGCACGTTGCAGCGCAGCGCCTGGGCACTGGTGCGCTGATACTTCGTCTGCTCGTGCGTCGTGGGCACCCGCTCCGGGTCTCGGGCCAGCCATCCCGCCAAACTGCGCTCCACAAAGAGCGCTTCGACGCCGCTGAGTCGCAGGAGTTCATCGATCCGGCGCAGCTCGGCTTCGAAGCGTTGATAGTCCACATTTCCCCGGACCGTGGGAAGGACTGGACGAAGTTCGCCTTGCAGCGGTATGATCTGGGCCATCGGGCGTTGGTTCATTGTATGTCTGACAAGAGCATAACGCACCGATTTCGGGCATGGGAGCCTTTTCTGGCTGCTATGCCCGTTTTTCTTTGGCGCAGCGCCTCAATACCCACGGGCCTCTCCTTCCGCTGGGACAAGCTCTATTGTAGGGGCCTTGCAGATGCTCAGCGAGCTTGGCCCAGATGGCCCTCCTGGCGGTAGAGGTCTGGCGGAGCTCGAAATGCAGGAGGTACCACAACTCAAAGCACTCGTTGGCCCAGCAGACCCGGACTGCAGGGTGCGGGCGCGCGAGGTCAAAGGCGCGGTTGAAGCTCTGCAGGCTGAAGTCGTCCTTGTCGAAGACGACCCAGATGGCCTCATAGGGCGCGTGGGCATACTCCGCTCGCCGCTTGCGATCCAGTGCTTCCTCCATCAGCGAAGCGGTGTTCATTCCAGTGCCGATGCACTCGATCTGAACCTGTCTCCTGTCCCGCGGGAATTGATCCAAGTAGTCGCGCGAACTCTTCGTGTCCTCGCAGAGAATGAGAATCCTACGAAGCGGGCGGCGTGCCGGAGGTTTTCGGCCGCGGTCCCACTGTCTATTGGCTGGTGGCATGTGCGGCAGCTTCTTGGAAATGAGCAAGTTGTGGAACGGCACCGAAGAGGCCCAGGAGATACTGGCGGGAGAACTTGGTATCCGCGCGGACCTCCTGCGGATCGAACTCTGCCAGTGAATACAGGTCGGTGGCTCCCTGCGCGTCCTTTTCTGTGAACCAGACCTGATCCCTGCGGAATCGCTCAGGCTCAAGCAGGGTGACGTCGTGTGCTGCGAAGATAAGCTGGGCGTTCTTCCGGTTCACCGGGCTGTGGAAGAGATCCACGATGGCCTGTGTGAGCTTGGGATGGAGGCGGGCCTCCAACTCGTCTACGATGAGGATAAGCCCCTCCTCCAAGATGTGCGTGATGGGACCGGAAAGGGCGATGAACTTCTGGGTGCCCTGGCTCTCGTCCTCTTCAAGATCGAACTCAACGCGACCCACGACTTTGCCCTCAGCATCGCGCTTTTCGTGAGTCGTCTTGATGTCGGCTTCGACCAGCTTCTGCGCGAGCAACCGGTCGCGGAGGTGCGTGGGCATCTCAGCGGGCAGCTTGAGCTCGGTCAGCTCCTCGACCTCGCTGCGGAGGGCGCAAATGTTCAAATCGGCCTTTTGAGCTAACTCTAGCAATCGAGCTCGGTGTTCGGGATTGCGGAGGCGTTTAGCGGTGAAGTTGAAGAAGTTGCGCTCGGAGAGACCGGAGACCGGCCGCATCCGGCCCATCCATTCAATGATCTTCTCAGATTGCGGTCCGGCGAACTGGGCACAAACCGAGAGGAAGAGCGCGTTTTCGCGGGTGCGATCCTCCAAGCCCCTGCCCTCCCGGAAGAACTCGCCGGAGATGTCGAACCGCTGGCGCTCGCGAGTGAAGAGCTTCGCCGGTTTGGCGGTGGGGGCTTTGCGGAAAAGCCACTCGGATTCCACGCGCGCCGACGTGACCTCGAAGCCGTACCGGAACTCGTAAGTATCCTGAACGAACTCGATCTCGAAGTGGCAGGGGGCCGCCTCGGTGGCCGTGGAAAGCCGGAAGGGTTGGGCGGAAATCGGCTCGCCGGCCTGGCCTTCTTTCGAGGAGTTGAGGACGAACTGGCGCAGCCAGATCAACGCCTTGATGACGTTGGACTTGCCGGAGGCGTTGGGGCCGAAGAGGGCGGCCGTCTTGAGCAGGCGACGGTTGCCATTCTCGATCACGTTGCTCCACTCCAAGTGATGGTCCGTGCGGGGTTCCGCCAGCGAAAGCGTTTGGAGATCGCGAATGGACCGAAAATTCTCGACTGAAAAGGCGATCAACATGACGGCCTAGACTAGGACTGGAAACGCACTTTGTCCATGCGATATACGGAGAAATCGCATAAAACCACACAAACATCCGAAGTGTGGATTCCGACGGCGATGGGAATGGGGTATTCCTGTATCACAAGTCTTTGCGAAACAACCGGATGCCGGCTTCCCGCTCCAGTTCACGACAAATGAGATCAATCCGCTCGCGGAGGAACTGACGGAAGCCCGTCTTCGCATTCGGCAACCAGACGCCGCTGTCGTCGGCAACCGGAATGAGGTGACGGGCCATCTTGCGCTTGAAATAGCCGGCGTTCGCCGCGGTCTCGCCCAGGTACAAGCGGGGACGCCGGGCGCCGATGGCTTGGTTCTCCTCCGCGGTCAGCAGGCAAATGTTGCCGATGCTGTTGTAGTGGCTGGCCGGCAGTCCGAGTCCGGCAAGCACGGCCCGCGGGAAGATGTGGTGCCGGTCCTTCCGGTTGGCGCGGGTGGCGTAGCGGTCGATGGGAATCTCGTCCAACCCGTCGTCCATGATGCTCACCGGGCGGCGCCGGAGCAGCAGGCAGTAGAAGGCGCTGGTGATGCCTCCACGGGATGCATACAGCGACTTTCGCACGTCGACCTTGTCCACCTCCGGGGAGAAACTCAGTCGCGCGCCTGGCTGCTCCGCGAGGCGCATGAAGTCCCGCAGGTCTTTCGGAAGACAGCTCAGGAACTTGCTGCCGGAATACCGGCTGCCTACGGCCGTGGCCCAGAACCACTTCCGGATCTGCTCCTTCTGCCGGGCACTCGTGCCCTGGCCGTTCCAGTAGAAGAACAGGGCCAGGACCGCCAGCATGTAGTCGGAATAGAGGTAGTCGAGGGAGACGACCGAGAAGTTCTGTCGCAGGTAATCCACCGCCTTGCCGAAGCAAACGCTCAGGCGATGCCAGTCGTTGGCGAGGGACTTGCGAAGCTGCGGGTTGTTGCGCGCCTCGCGCTCCAGGTTGGTGATGACCTTGCGCAGGGCCTGGCCCCGGGCCTCCTTGGCGCCCCGGGCGGCGGCCATGGCAAAGAGGATGGGCATTTCGGAGATGATCCCAAAGGCGGGATCCACGTGCTCACGAACCTCGTGCCGGATGTCGCGCAAGTCCAAGTCTTCGGCCCGGGTGATGATGGCGTCGGCCGTGGTGATCTTCATGCCCTGCGTGTTGATGCGCAGGAAACTCTCGCGGATCGTCTCGAGTGGGGCCTGAACGCACATCAGGTGGATGGGATAGCGCAGGATGCGGTCGCGGCACTTGCGCACGCGTTCCAGCGCGCGCTGGCCCAGGTGGCTCAGGCGGCTGCGCCAGTGCGGATGCAGTACCGCCGACAGCGGCTCGTACACGCCCGGCCGGGGCTTGCGATACAGGATCACCTGGCCGTCCACACCGCCGTCCAGCGCGAAGACGACCCGGTTGAAGTCGATCTCCTTGCCCCGCGCGTTCGTCAAGCAGCCGCCCTCCCGGACCTTGTGCAGCACCGAGACGCGCTGCTGGCCGTCAATCAGGAACCACACCTTCGCGTTCCTGGGGTTGTAGGGCGGCAGGACGTGGTACTTCTGGCGCAGGTACAGCCGCTGGCTGCGGGGCGTCTCCCAGACCATGACCACGCCAATAGGCATGTGGGCCTGGATGCTGTCGAACAGCTTCGCCGCCTTCGGGCCGTCCCAGACGAACTCGCGCTGCAACTTGGGGATCGCGAAACGGCCTTGCTCGACATGCTTCAAGAGCTGGCGGACGCCCCGGGCTCGGATGGCGATGCAGTGGGACTTCATACCACCCTGCCGCTCAATCCGTCGCCTCCATCTCCAATTGCTGGCTCGCCTTCCTGGACTTCCTAGTCCTCCTGGCTGGGGCCTGGACCGTGCAGATCTCCTCCAGGCCGTGGGCGGTGGCCAGGGAGCGGTCGGTTCTGCACTTCTCACGCACCTGGTCGGGACGGATGGTGTAGGCGAGATGCGCCCAGTCGTAGTCGCCCCGCTCAAGTTCCTTCCAACAGGCTTCCAGGTCTTTGCGCCACTTGGGCAGCCGGAAGAGCTTCCAGAGCGGGCTGGCGGTGATGAGCACGCCATCGTTCAGGTTCGGCTGCCAGGGGAGTTTGGCCACGCGCTCCAACTCGGTGCGGAGGGCTTTCAGTTCGTCCTGGAAGTCCAGCAGGTCGCCGATCTTGCGGCCACCGCCGTCGGGGCGCTCGCGGAGGGCGGCGATCTCGTGCTCGAGGCCTTTGATCCTCGGGTCGAGAAAGTCGGCGATGGCGCGGTGCAGCGTCTGGGCGTTCAGACGGTGGTAGTAGAGCCACAGCGTGTAGCTGCCGCTGGCGGTGGAGAGGGGCCAGTAGATGGGGGCCTGGCGGTGGCTCCTCGAGTACCGTTTCAGGTGGTCTGCGAAGAAACCGGAGGGGCGGCGGAACCACTCGCGCAGCGTCGGCACGCCGAGCAGCGCGCAGGCTTCGTGTTCCAGCGCGTCGGCGCGGTCGCCCCAGAGCACGGCGAGGGCGGTGTGGACGCGGCGTTCGAGGTCGAGCGGGTGCTCCGGGTCGTCCACGAGGATGCCTTCCCAAGCCACGTCGAGCGGGTAACGGCCCTCGGTCCGCAGCCGGCGGCCGGCTTCGGGCGAAAGCGGCAGGCCGTCGTCGCCTTGGAGCATCCCGGGCGGGCAGACCGGCAGCGGCGCAAACGGGTCCGGCAACTCCGGCGCCGGCCGGTCGCCCGTGGCATACCGGATGTCCCAGCGGCCGAAGGCGCAGCCAAAGGCGTAGGAAATTGCGTCCACAGAAGCGGGCTCGTGCGCGGTTTCGCTACGGTGGGTCGGAAGGCTATATTTTTCCTCAAGGACCTCCATGCTCGCAGGCATGAAGCCGTAGGCCGCCGAGATAATGCCATCAATCTCAGCCTGCTTCTTGTTGAACGTCTTCTCGTCAAACCCCTCACTGCTACTCACGCACCTGACGAACTCAGCCGCCGTTTCGGAAAGTTCTGCGTCTTTGCGAGCCAAGGCGAATTGTCGCGTGCCAAGGTCGATGAGCTGCGCCTTCGCAGAGCCGAAATCTGGAATCGGAAGACACGCGAGCATTTCTGAATTCCAGTGTCTGTCCGTCGAGAACATCGCCATGAGTGCGAACACCGGTCGGCTGTTGAAGAAGGCGAGCCAGAACGCCAATTCACTCGTTTCGTGAGGGAATATGCAAAATCCCGAACCACCGAAAAGATTGCCCTTTTGTTGTGGCTGAACTGAAAAGCCGAGGCTGCTGACTTCGGAGTAGGTCAGTCCGGGACGGAACCAGAATGAAATGCTCTGCTTGGAACGCGCATCCGTTCCGTAGTTCTTCAATTCATTCTGGCGCGGAATCTCCCCGTTGTGCCTCCAGTCCATCAGAACCGCCGATTCGCTGTGGTATCGGGACCAGCCGCCGCCCTTTGCGATATAACGCCATTCACCGGCCTGCTTGGCGTCGTAAGCAACTTCCCACATGAGACGGATAAATCGAAAGTCGTCGAATGTGGTAAGACCCTTGACGGATTCCCCGAATTTCGGCTCGAACGAGTGCAAGTGTGATACCGCAACGAGCACCTCGGGCGGGCACCAATATGAAAAGAGACCAAAAGGTAGAACCCGGAATTGCTCAAGAGGAGCCAAGGTTGGCGGCTGGCGTTCCTCACCGAACAATAGCGCAAGTGCCTTGTCGCTGAGGGCTATCTTGTCCTCTCGCGTCCAATCCCAAAACGCCGTTTGCTTTGGTGGGTCTGCGCGCGCAACCCACGCGGCTGTTTCAACCATCGCGTCGAGAACCCCAAGACCAAAGTCGATTAGCAGGTCAAGGCGGTGTCGCGAGTCTGCCAACGTTTTCCGAAACTCGCGAAGCCGTTTTGAATAAAGGAAAGTCTTGGAGGTAATCGCTCCAACTGACCCGCGCGTAGATAGAGCTTGTCCCAGCGGAAGGAGAGGCCCGTGGGTATTGAGGCGCTGCGCCAAAGAAAAACGGGCATAGCAGCCAGAAAAGGCTCCCATGCCCGAAATCGGTGCGTTATGCTCTTGTCAGACATACAATGAACCAACGCCCGATGGCCCAGATCATACCGCTGCAAGGCGAACTTCGTCCAGTCCTTCCCACGGTCCGGGGAAATGTGGACTATCAACGCTTCGAAGCCGAGCTGCGCCGGATCGATGAACTCCTGCGACTCAGCGGCGTCGAAGCGCTCTTTGTGGAGCGCAGTTTGGCGGGATGGCTGGCCCGAGACCCGGAGCGGGTGCCCACGACGCACGAGCAGACGAAGTATCAGCGCACCAGTGCCCAGGCGCTGCGCTGCAACGTGCTGCAGCGCTTGCTGGGCGAGGACTTTCGGGGGATGAGCCGTCGGCTGGCCGAGTGCGCCCTCTTCCAGTGGTTCTGCGGGGTGGATCGCTTGGAGGAAGTGCGGGTGCCGAGCAAGAGCCAGTTGGCGCGCTACTTCCAATGGCTGCCGGAGGCGCAGGTGCAGGCCCTGGTCCGCCGGCTCGTGCAGGCGGCGCGGGAGACCGATGCCACCACGGGGTTCAACCGGCTCTGGCTGGCCAACGAACTGGAACTGGACACGGTGTGGATGGACAGCACGTGTGTGGCCGCGGACATCCATTTCCCCGTGGACTGGGTGCTGCTGCGGGACGCGACGCGGACGTTGATGAAGGCCACCGGCCTGATCCGGGCACACGGGCTCAAACGCCGGATGCCGGCCCCGGAGCAGTTTCTGCGGGCGATGAACCAGCAGTGCATCGCGATGGTGCAGGCGGGCAAACGGGCCGACGCGAAGCGGGCGCGCAAGCGGGTGTTGCGGGAGATGAAGCGCCTGAGCCGGGTGGTGCGACAACACGCTCGCCGGCATCGGGATCTGCTCGACACGCATTGGCAGGAGACGGATTGGACCTGGGCCCAGGCCGAGCAGGTGCTGGCCCGAATCGACGGGGTGCTGGCGCAGTTGCCCCGGGCGGTCCGGCAAGCCCATGAGCGGATCATCGGGGAGCGGCCGGTGGCCAACGCGGACAAGATCCTGAGTCTCTACGAGGGCGATCTGCACGTGATCGTGCGGGGCAAGGCCGGGGCGGCGGTGGAGTTTGGCAACACGCTCTTCCTGGCCGAGCAGCGGCAGGGCCTGGTAGTGGACTGGCATCTCTACCAGGAGAGTGCGCCGGCGGACAGCCGGCAGTTGCCGGCGAGCCTGGAACGGCTGCAGTCCTGGCTGCCGGCGGGCGTGCTCGAAGCGGTGGGCGGGGACCGCGGCTTTGACTGCAAGGCCAACCGGGCGCTCTTGGCGGAGGCGGGGCTCTTCAACGGGCTGTGTCCGCGCGGGGTGGCGGAATTGCAGCGCCGTCGGCATGGGGCTCGGTTTGGGAAGATCCAGCGCCGGCGGCCGCAGACCGAGGGGCGGATTGGGATTCTGAAGAATGACTTCTTGGGGCGGCCGCTGCGGGCCAAGGGGTATGAGCACCGGGCGCTGGGGGTAAGCTGGAGTGTGCTGGCCCACAATCTTTGGGTGCTGGCCCGGATGGAGCGGGTGGCGGCGTCGGCGGAGCAGCAGCGCGACGCGGCTTAGGCAGTAGTCTGGCTGATGGGAGTGCAAGGCTCGGCGGAGCCGTGTCGTTAGAAGTCTGGAAAAACCACAACCCATAGCGGTGTCGGGCCGAAAGCGTGCCCGAGCTGTCATGATGGCTTATACCAGGCTCACTCTCCTTCCTCTCCTATCGTCTCCCATCCGGAAACAGGGACTTCTGGGACGGGCTCTAGATACCGTCATCTCGAATGCTCGTTGCGAGAAGGCTGCGTAGAGGTCGTTACAGTTGTCTGGATACACCTCTCGAATCCAGTCGTCGGTTGTTTCGGTAGCAGCACCGTAAGGCGGATTCATCACCACCACGTCGTAGCGTTTGCGGCAGAGGTCGATGAAGGCGAAGCCCTGCGCGGCGTCGTGGGCGAAGAGGCGGCGCTGGAATCCGCCGCCGTTCGCGGCCTGCTCGGTGTAGGCTTCGAGCGCGTCGTAAATCCGCTGCTCGGCGGCCTGCCAGAATTGCTCGTCGTTCAGGCCGCGCAGGTCGAACTCGGCCTGCTCGGACCGTTCGTCGCTGGGGAAAAGCCGGGCCTGCCGGGGTGCGGACTGGCTTTGCGCGAGGGCGCGTGCCTCGGCGATGGCGGCACGGATTTCCTCCTCGATGCGGAGGAGGGAGCCGGCCTCGCCGGCGAGGGTCATGCGGTCGAAAATCTTATCCAGCAGGAAGGCAAAGGCGGGCCGCTCGCCGGCAGGGAACTGCTGCTCGACGAATTCGCGGAGCAGCTCCTTTTCCCCCGGCATCGGCTCGGCGCAGACGAGGTTCGAGCGGGTGATGCGGGGCCGGTCGGCGGGCTTCACGCCGGCCTGGTGCCACGCGCGCTGGGCGCGCAGCCAGAGGCTCAGCCCGGCGATTTGCGCGGCGCGCGGGTCGATGTCTATGCCGTGGAGATTGTGCTCGACGATGAGGCGGGGCACTTCGCGGAGGAACGCGGCTTTGTCGGGAAAGGAAGCGGTGAAGGCGACGAAGGGCGCGAAGGTCCCGGCGGACTTCGCCGCGTTGTCCGGGCCGTGGGCGATTTCCCAAGCTTCGTCGTAGATGACGGTGAACAGGTCGAAGGCGTAGAGGCCGAAGTGCATGGAGCCGCACGCCGGGTCGAGCAGCCGGATTTCGCGCGGGTCTTTGAGCGGACGATGCGGGATGTGGACGGGCTGCCGGAGCAGCTCTTCCTGCGAGAGATTCTCACCAGCCTTGGCGCTTTCGGGCGCGGATTCGCCGGGGTTCAGGAAGATTTCGGTTGGACGACTTACAAGGTAACGGCACTGCTCCTTGAGCCTGGTTTCGCCCTGGCGCATCTCATACCAGAGCCGGCCGAGGGTGTTATCGGTGAGGAATTCGACGACGTAGCGCGGGGTGAAGAATTGATTGCGAACGGCCAGCTCACGGCTGCTGCGCGGCGCGGAGGATTCCTTGCGCATCTTCTTACGCTCGGCCTCGTCGTTGTAATACTGGTAGATCCAGCCGATGGTCTCGTCCTCGGCCCAAAGGGGGTCGAGCTCGGGAGCGTGGAGCTGGTCGAGGAGGCTGAGCAGGCAGGCTTCGCGGGGGAAGAGCAGGCCGAGCGGGGAATGGCGATTGAAGAGGACGCCGAGGTCGAGGGCCAGCTCGTCGAAGAGGCAGAAGAGGTATTGGCGGTAGCGGTGGTAGGCGTCGCCCAGGCCTGTGCAGGCGGGGGTTTCGTAGAGGCGGAACCCGGTGGACTGGTAGCCTTTGCCGACGGATTCGAGGATGAGGCCGCGCTTTTCGGCCAGGCGCAGGGCGGCGAGGCGGTTGAGCACGGTGAAGGCCTGCTCCCGGGCGAGGCGGGCGACGGCGGCGGCAGGGCCGCCGGCTTCCTCGGGGTGGGAGCGCACGAGGTAGGCGATGCGCTCGCGCAGCAGCGTGGCGGTGGCGCGGCCGTTCTCGTCGAGATGGGCAAGCTGTTCCATCGGCGCTTGCCGGCCGTCGGCGGTGATGCCGTAGAGTTCCTGGAACTTCTGGGTGAACTCGGCGGTGAGGAGTTCGCGCGCGTCGCGCACGAACGCGGCGAGGCGGGTCCGGGTGGGGGCGTCGAACGACATGGGTCAGTCGTAGGAGGGGAAGGAGGGCTTCTCGGTGGACAGAACCTGGCTGAGGAGCCGCACTCGCTCACCCGCCTCGATGCGCTTGCGGTAGTTCGCAAGCATCTGGATGAACCGGTCAATGTCGTCCAGGGAGGCGAAAGAGGTGGGGATGTAGAGCTTCTCGTCCACCACGGGCGGCACGACGGGTGGCTCGCCTTCTGGCGTCGCGGGAGGCTGCTGGCGGGCCTGGCGGGCAGCGGCGGCGCGCTTCGCGACCTCGGCGCCGAGGGTGCGGAGACGTTCGTGGAGGTCGTACGCATGGGCGAGCAGGGCGCGCAGGCCGGAGAGATCGGTGGCGACGGATATGGGAAGACGTTCGACGGTGGCCTCCACCCACTGACGGTCGTCTGGGGTGAGGTCCGCCCAGTCGGGTGAGGTCTGCAAGCTCTGAAGTTCGGACTGGAGCAGGGCGGATTGCCCGAGGGTGAGGTCGGTGACCGCGGAAGCAACCTGGCTATCGAGGACGTGGCGGGCCTGGCCGAGCTCGGCGGCCTCGTCGTAGAAGCCGTCCTTGGCAAGGATGTCGGCGACCTGGGTCAGGCGCGGGGTGGTGGCCTGGCGGAGTTTGCCGGGGACGCCGGACGCGGGGAGCTGGGTGAGGGTGTCACGAAGGACCTGGAGGGCGGCGATGGTCTGCTGGAGGCCGTTCTTGAAGGCCTGCTGGACGCGCCTCGCCCACTGAAGGGAGTCGCACAAGGGGCTGTCGGGCGCACCGAGCACGAGGGCGGCAGCAGAGCCATCGCCGCGGACGACCTCGGCGAGATCGCTGGCGAGGCTCTCGGCGCGCTCGGCGCCAGGCAGCGCGAGGTGGCGGAGGTCGGCCGCGAGGGAACTCGATTGTTGCTGCAGCGCGGGAAAGATCTTCTTCGCCGCCGCGGCGACGGCGTCTTCCAGCGGATGCACCTCGTCGCCGGAGAGTACGCGGAGTCGGTCGCTGGCGCGGAGGAGGGCTGCGGGATCGGGCCGGCTCTCGCGGAGCGACAGGCCGACGACGCTGAGGGCCTTGTTGGAGGCGAGGGCGGCGAGGGTCTCGTCGTTCTTGACGCTGTAGTCCTGGCCGGCGATGCGGAGTTTGATCTCGCTGGCGACGAACAGGGCGGCGAGGAGGTAGCGGGTGGCGTCCTTGGACCAGCCGAAGGGGGGCTCGCTGAAGTGGTCGAGCAGCCGGCGCCCTTCCACCTGGCCGACCTGTCCAAGGTAGTCCTTGAGCGAGAGCAGGGCCTTGTGGTCGAGCTTGATCTGGGCACGGCCGCCGGCGCGGGTGATGAGGGCGAGGGGGTCGTCGGCGCTGGTGACGCGATCGAGCGGGGTCTTGAGGAAGCGCTCGGCCACGCCGGAATCCGCCTGGACGGGGGCTTCGCTGTAGCGGTCGAACACGCGGGCGGCGGTGTCGGCGAGGAAGCCGCGGCAGGCTTCGCCGAAGTCGAGGGGATTGACCTCAGAGACGGGCCGATGGGCGCCGTGAGCGACGAAGGAGCCGGCCTGCAGGGAGGTGCGGAGCTTGCTTTCGAGCTGGCGAGCGGCGCGTTCCTGCCGTTCGGCCACGATACGGACGTATTCCTGAGTCTCGGGGTCGCTGGCGGTGCGGTGGGCGTCGAGGAACCTGCCGCAGCGCAGGACCGTGACGGCAAGCTGCTCGGCGTCGGAATCCGTGCGGCCGAGGAGGAAGATGGACTTGCGCTCGCTCTGGGCACGGGAGTCGTTCTCGCGCTGGGTGCGGGTGGCGTCGTAGGCGGAAGGCGGGACGAACTCGACGAGGAACTGGATGGGCTCGCGCTCCCCTTCGAGGGCAGCGGACTGGCCGCCGCCGAAGACGACGCGGACGCCCGCGGTGACCGGGCGGACATTGCTGAGGCGCGCCGAGGGCAGCGGCTTGAAAAGGGCACGCAGGGCGCGGTTGACCTCGGCGCGGACATCGGCGTTGCGGTATTCGATCTGGTCGAATTCCTTTTGCAGGGTGACGGCTGCCTGGGTGAGGAAGCGGAGGCTGCCGTTCTTTTCGCCGAGGGGAATGAGGGAGTCCTTGAGCAACTCGTCAACGACCGCGGCGACGTCTTCACGCAGAGAAGGCGCATCCATGCGGGGCTGGTGGAGCGCGGCGATGTTGGCAGCCGTGACGGGGAGGTTTTCAAGGATCTGGAGGACGGCGATGGATTTGGCGACGTTAACGGCGAGGGCGCGATTCGGCTTGGCGGCGAAGCGATCCTCGACGCGCTTCACCCCCTCGACGATGTAGCCGAAGGAGGACTGGAGGTCGCGCCGGAGGGAGTCGTAGAAGGTGACGGTGTTGGCGAGGGTGCCGACGGGGGCATCCGCCAGACAGGGTTCGGAGGCGGCGCGCCCCCCGCGCTCGACGAGGACATCCTGAAGGACCTTGATGGCGGAGCGGAGACCGAGGCCGCCGGTCTTGCGGGCGAGGCGGATGAGGAGCTGGATGAGAATCTTGAAGTGCGCCGGAAGGAACGGGTAGAGGTTGACGAAGGTGGTCTTGTCGAGCGGGACTTCGTAGACGCCGGCGTCCTTGAGCTGGGTGGCGGTGCGAAGCTGCGGACCAAACGAATCGTAGAGCGCTTTGAGGGCGTCCTCGCCGGCCTTGGACTTGGTGAGGAGTCGTTTGTGGCAGATCTCCTCGATGTCGGTGGCCTCAAGCTGGATCTGGATGGGGAACCGGTCCTTGAGCTTGAAGAGGCCTGGGGCGTTGAGCATGGCCGACGGGCTGTCTTCGGTGAGGGTCTGCTGGGCGGTGGCGAAGATCCACACCTGGCCGCCGCCGAGCTGTTTGAGGTTCTTGGCGAGGCCGTCGAGGTTGAGGATGAGGTTCGGCTTGGCGGAGACGTACTGGCCGACCTCGTCCACGATGAAGAGGATGCGCTTCTTGCCGGACTTGCGGCGGATGAGGCCGAGCATCTCCTCGACGCGTCTGACCTCGGACTTCATGACGTCGAGGGCGATGTCCTGGAAGGCTTCGTGCGCCGGGAAGAGCCTCGGGTAGAAGACGGCGGCGAGACGGGCCGCGATGGGGTTGGCAACCAGCGGCTGGTTGTGGACCTCCTTCCAGGGGATGCCTTCCAGTTCGGCCGCGGCGCGCTGCTCGAACTCGGCCAGCTTGCCGTCCCGCTCCAGCATACGTTCCAGCTCGGCGACCTTGAGGTCTTCGGAATAGCCGGCCCACTGAAGCACCTTGAGGTAGAGGACGGTGGAGATGTCTTCGAGCGAGGCGCCAGCGAGCATTTCGCTGGCGAGGTCGAGGAAGATGATCTGGGCGTCGTAGGTGGCGGCAACGGAATTGAAAAGGGCGCGGACCTGGGTGGCGTTGGCGGTATGAATCTGGTTCTTGAGCAGGTCGAGGAACTTGTCGTCGCCGACCTTGAAGTTCGGATCGAGCGCGAACCCGAAGTATTTCGTATAGGAACTCTTGCCGGAGCCGTAGAAGCCGGAGACCCAGACGCCGATTTCGTGGCCCCCGCCGCCTTGCTCGGCGGTTTGCATGAGCTGCAGGAGGCGCTGGAAATTGTCGGCGATGTGTTCGGTGACGACGTACTCGCTGATCTCGGCCTTGAGCTGGGTTTGGCCTTGGTTCTGGTAGGTGATGACCTTCTCGATCGGGCGATTGAGTTCGCGGCTGAAGACCGAGCGGATACTGGAGGCGGTCGCCATAAAGGGTGCGAGGAACCTAACCGATGTGATCGGAACGGTAGTTCGGGTCGGGTGGATAAAACTCCAGGAAGCGGAGGCTGGTCTTGCCCTCACGCTGGCCGGGGTAGAGGACGATAACCGGATGGCGGATGCGGCCGCGGAGGTAGTCCTCGATGGTGTTGATGCGCAGGTAGGGGTGGAGGGCCTCGAGATCGGTCAGCAGGAGCAGGCCGTTGGGCTGGGCAGATGCGGACGCGACGGCGGCGTCGAGCCGCACGCGCAGTTCGGGGGCGAGCTGGGAATTGTCGCTGAGGGCCTTGGCGAGGGTCTTGTTGATCTCGGACGGGTCGAGCGGACGCCTGGCCTTCTCCGATTGGGCGAGCAGTTGCTGCTCGGAGGCAAGCCAGAGCTTGCGCAATTTGTGGTTCTGGAAGATGCCCGCGATGGTGTCGGCGAGCGACAGGGGGACGACGTTCCAACCATCGTTCGCGAGGCGGGCGATCCAGGTCTTCGTCTGCCGCTTGACCTCGAGAATCTCGGCAACGGGAAAGACGAGGTAGTAGATGGGCTCGGTGCCGGTGCTGTCGATTTCACGGCCGTGGCCAAGGCGTTGTCGAAGCGTCTCGAAGTTGTCTTTAAGCGATTGCACGAAGGGCTTCCTCCATGGAGCGGTATTTCCAGGAAAGCTGGATCAGGTCGGCTGAGGACTGCACCAGCCAGTGACCATCGTTGGCCAGGCGTTTGGCCTGCGCGAGCACCTCCTGGGGCGCCAAGCCGAAGAGTTGCCAGTCGCGATGGTGAATGAGGCTCATGTCGGTCGCGCCGGCGAAATGAAGCTCGTAGGCGAGGTAGAGAGCGACCCGGGGCCGGATCGAGAAATGACGTATGGGACGGTGGGTGCGACCTGAGCCTTCGAGGAGCCCAAAATCTGCGGCGCAACCGAGGAGATAGGCGGAGACGCGACTGATGGTCGAATTGGTCCAGCGCTTCCGCATGCGGCCCGCGTCGAGGGCTCGGCGGATGAAGGTCTCCGCCTCGGAACGATGGATAACCTGAGCGCCCGCACTGTAGCGCGGCCAATAGACCTGGAGGATGAAATCCGCGAAGATCGCTTGGGCTCGGGCGGTGTGGAGGAAGAACAATTGAGCGAGGTCCTCGGTCGGGGTGTTGGCGGCCTGGAGCGATTGGAGCCAGCAGGCAGGCTGGTCCCCGTGCACGAGAAACCGCGGGCTGAACATCTCGACGACGATGTTGCGGGCACGGCGCGCGGTCGTGCGCGCGAAGAGGCCTTGGGCAACCACGCGCTCCGCGAGGCGCGTCGGGGTGTCGCCAGGCCGGACGACTCGGAGGAGGCCGAGCGTCTCGTCGACCATGCCGAGCCCCGCCTGGAGCTGGGTGGTATATGGGCGTGGTTCAGCCATGCGCCGCCGACGCGAAATAGGGGTAGGCGCGAACGCCGGAAGCGAACGCGAGGAGGTAGTGGGCAGCCAAGACCGCCTGGGATTTCGGAGCGCCAATCTGGGATTCCGTGCCGATGTGGATCGGTCCGGGAGATCCGCTGAGATCGGGGGCGGCCAACTTGCGCAGTTCAGCGATGGAGACATCGGCAGAACCAACCAGGTGCAGCAGCGCTTCGGCTGGGACTTGGGAAAGCTTGAGGTCCATCGCGGCTTCGCGCTCGGGAGGCAGGCGGAAGAGGTGGAAGACGCCGCGCCGACCGATGGCCGCATCGTGGACCGCAGAGGCGGCCGCGCAAGCGGAACGCAAAGCGGCGTGGAAGGCGGTGCGGGGGAACGGGCGTTCAAGAAACCGGCGACCGTTGTTGTCGAGAAAGCTGCAATCCCACCAACCGTGCCGGCCGCGTTCACCGAGGAAGGCGACGAGGGTCCGGAGGCGAATCACCGAGAGCGGATCGTTTCCAGGGGGCTTCGGCATGCGGAAAAGGACGCGTGAAGTGGGGAGCTGGAGTTCTGCAGACCCGCCGCGGCTTCAAGGCGGTGACACCGCGCATTCGAAAGCGGAGGGTGCGGCTCGACGAGCGGGCCGGACCGGCGCGAACACGGACCGGGATGGCGACAGGGGACCGCGAGCACCGGCCGGCGGTTGCCCTCTGGCCACCCCGACTTCCGGGCCGTCTGCCAGTGTGGTGTCAGCATTCCAATCAAGCGGTGCGGTGCCGGTAGTTTGCCTATGTCCGGGCTCGGTGGTCCACACCGATTCTCGCGCGGCTGCGGGGGGCGGTGAGGCAGCATTTGGGAACAGAAAAGGCGGTGGGGCTTGGACGGCGGAGATGGGCCGACCGCCGAAGTCCCGCTTGTGGCGAGGCAGGCCCATCCGCCGCCGTGGTCGGCGGCCCACTTCTCAATCGCAGAACATGTCCAGCAGACCTCAACAGCACAGGTTACTGGCGATTCGTCGCGACCGCCGTTGCATGTCCATCGCCCTCGGGGATTGCCCGTTGCAGGGCGCCGGGGCAAGCTAACCCGCGCATGCACGCCGCACTTTCCGGCCTGGGATGGGACCAGTATGGGGCAATGCTGGTCGGGGGTCTCCTTGCGATGCTTCTCCCGTTGGCATTCCTCCTCTGGGATCGACGCCAGCGTCGCCTGCGCAAGGAGCGTCCGCCTCAGCAGGAAAAGCTGCTTCGGCCAGCAGGTCACTCGCTGCGGCTCAAGGTGGACGAACTCTGGGAGAGGATCACGGAGCATGTGGTTGTGGGCGCATGCGCCGGCGCGGTTCTCGGGGCAACGGCGCCGCCCGCGTTGCGGGTCTTCTACCTCTGGCTTGTGGGGCAGGTCACGGCCTCCGACATCCTGGCCTCAGCGAAGCCGGGTCCGCTCGTCGGCGCGGGCTTCCTCATGGCGGCTGCTGCGCTTGGGTTGGCACGCCAGGTGATGGTGACGCTGCGGGATCTCCACGCGGTGCGCGACCACGAATTCGGCCTCCGCGGTGAACAGGCGGTCGGCGAGGCACTGAACTCCCCCGAGGTCATCCGCGCCGGCTACGTTTCCTTCCACGACGTGCCTGGCGCCGGGAACTGGAACATCGACCATGTGGTCGTCGGACCGGGTGGGGTGTTCGTCCTGGAAACCAAGACCCGGGCGAAACGTCAGGCGACCAACAAGCTGCCCGAGTTCGAGGCTGAGTTCGATGGTCGGTCCCTCCAGTTCCCCTGGTGCTACGACGACAAGGCGGCCGCGCAGACCATGCGCAACGCCGACTGGGTGCGGGAATACCTGGCCGGCTTCGGACCAAAGGACCTTGTCGTCCAGCCGGTGATCGTCGTGCCGGGATGGTTCGTCCGGTCCAAGGGCAATTACCCGGTCAAGGCGATGAACGCCAAGTATCTGGCCTCAAGCTACCTGCCTTCGACCGGGCGCCGGTTCACCCCGGATCAACTGCAAGCCGTCAACCGCCGGCTCGACGAGCGTTGCAGAACGCTGGAGTTCTGAACCCCGGACCGAGGGCTTGGAGCAGGCAAGGGCGCGGTGTCGATCGCGGGCGAGGGTGGGCCGGCAGGGTCGCAGCACGACAATCTCGGCGGGACACCACCCATGCAATCGCCCGGGGCCACCCTGGGCCTCCGGGTAGGTCTGTTCCCGGGAGCATGTGCGTTACGCCTTCGTCTACCGCGGCCAATGGTTGGCCGTCGCCACCTGGAGCTCCGCCGCCTTTCACCTCAAAGATCGCGACCGGTTTATCGGCTGGACCTCCGAACAGTGCCGTCGCCGTCGTCGCCTGCTGGCCAATAACTCCCGGCTCTTGGTCCTGCCCGAGGTCCACTACCCCAATCTGATCAGCCGCTTCATGCGCCTCATGCTCCAGCGACTCTCCTCCGACTGGCAGGAGCGCTGGGGCCACCCGCTCAGCACGCGGCGGGCAGGAACGCCTCCACGCGCTGATTTTTGCCAAATCCTCTGATGTTCTGTGCTTAGAAAACTGAAGAGACGCGTCCTGCTGCGCCGGTGTGGTGCTGCTTTCCGCTTGACGGCGGGAAGTCGTGGCGAACAATCTCGCCTTATGAATCCCCGTTCTGGAGGGTGCGCTTCCTGGTTGGCGTTGGCCGTGGTATGCGGGCTCGGGGTGCCGCCGAGGACACAGGCGCAGGGGGTGCCGCCCCGGGTCGAGAACCTGTCGGTCAGCCAAATCCCGGGGACGTTCCTGGTCGAGATCCGTTACGATCTCGTGGATCCGGACAGCGATTACGTGAGGGTGACCCCCGAGTTCTCCGCCGACGGTGGCGCCACGTACAACCTCCCCGCCCGGGATTTGACCGGCGACTTCGTGGTGGTGACGCCGGGCCGTGGCAAGGTGATCACGTGGAATGCTTGGAACGATTGGGCGAACCAGTTCACCACCCGCGGGCGGGTCCGGTTGATCGTGGATGACACCAAGAACGCGGTGTTCCCGCCGCCGTTCCCCGCGCCGCTCACCGGGTTAGTGTGGATACCGCCGGGGACCTTCACGATGGGAAGCCCGTCGGATGAAGTGGATCGTTACCCCAACGAGGGGCCACAGACCCAAGTGTATCTGAGCCGAGGATTCTTCATGGGAAACGCTGCAGTGACCCAGGCCGAGTACCAGGAAGTGGTGGGAAGCAATCCGAGTTCGTTTCAGGGGAACGTCACTCGGCCGGTGGAAACGGTGTCCTGGAATGATGCTGTGTATTATTGCGAGCGGTTGACGAGCCGGGAGCGGATGGCAGGGCGGTTGCCTGTGGGCTGGGTGTATCGGTTGCCGACCGAGGCGGAATGGGAATACGCCTGTCGGGCCGGGACGACGACACGGTTCAGCCACGGAGTTGATCTGGGGTACGCGTTGTTGGGGAATTACGCCTGGTTCGTGTCAAACAGCCTCAATACGACCCACCCAGTTCGCACCAGGGCGCCGAATGCCTGGGGACTTTACGACATGCACGGGAATGTGAGGGGGTGGTGCGCAGATTGGTGGAGTGACCAACTGCCCGGTGGCAGCGTGACCGATCCGAAAGGTCCAATCACGGGATGGTCCCGCGTCTTACGCGGGGGCAGTTGGGACCTCGGCGGGCGTTTCTGCCGGTCGGCGTACCGCATCGGCTACGACTCTAACGGCCGAGACCACCGCGTCGGGTTCCGGGTCGTACTGGCCCCAGGCCAGCCGTGAGCGGGGTGGCAACGGCAACCGGATTCGGGTGATGAACTGAGCGGACCATGCAGGTTAAGGTGATCTGGGTGCCGATCAAGGATCCGGCTGCGGCTGAGGCCAGGACCGGCGTGGGGAGGCTTGGCGACCCTGCCACGACCGTGCCCTGTGGCCGCGTGGGGCGACGAGCGGCGGTCTGGCCCATGCTGCTCGGTCTCGCTGTCGGTCTGTGTGCTCGCGCGCTCGCGAGCGACTCGTTCCTGATCCATATCGAATCGCCCTTGTTCACGCTGGACACGCGGCCATTCGAGCAGCAGGTGTCGCTGGCGCCTTACCGGGTCGTCATTGAATCTCCGCTGTTCACGCTGAATACGACCCACCTGCGGGTGGAAACGGTGTTCGAGTCGGACTTGTTCACGATCAACACGCGCGGCGGGGTGTGGGGTGGGGTCAGCGGGCGGGTGGCGGGGAACGGTCAACCGTTGGTCGGGGCGGGCGTTTCGCTCGAACCAGGCGGGTGGCGTGGGGTAACGGATGCGGATGGGCGGTTCCTGATCGAGGGGGTGCCGGGCCGATACGGCTATCTATTGCAGGTGACGGCGGGCGGATACGAGTCGAGGTCGTGGAACGGGGTGCGGGTAGTGACCGGGGTAACTGAAGTGGGAACGCTGGAGTTGACGGCGATATCGGGGTCGCTGCGGTTCGGGGAGTTGTCCCCGGCGGTAAACCCGGTCGAGTCGGCAGTACCTCTTGGGGGGAGTGCCTATCGGTATTACTGGCTCACAGCGGGGGCGGGTCAGAAGCCGGGGGGGACACGAGTCGAGGTTCGGCAACGGGGTGGTGTGGGGGTGCCGCAGGCCGGAGCGTGGAATCCGGGCTGGGCAGGCGGGCCGGGAGAGGCGGATGCGGGCGGGGTTGTGCGGGTGATGATTCCGGCGTGGGCCGTGGGCAGCAGGGTGGGGGACCGACGGGAGTTCGAAGCACTCCTGGGGGGCCAGGTGGTGGCGACGTTTCGGGCGCGATTGGTGGGGCGGGAATACGACCGGGTGTGGCGGCATCAAGTGGGGGCTGGGGCGAGCGGGAAGATCAAAGTGGTCCGGGTAGGAGCGAAGGGGGCGTATGAGGCGGAGGTCCGCCACGAAGTGATCGAGGGGGCGGTGCAGCGGAGTTGCGGAGTCGTCGGCGACAGGCGGAGTATCGGGCGGGGTGGAGATTGGGGCGGGGTAAAGGTCGTGGCCGGGCGAAGCCGAAGGTTGAAGCAGGAGGCTTCCTGGGTTTGGACGCGCACAAGACCTTTGCCTTCGCGGAGCCGCACAGCACCGAAGGCACGGAGAATCTGCTGAAGCTCTATCTCGCGCTGGGGGATCCGCTGTCGCAGGCCTTGGGACCAGCGCGAGCGCTGTATCAGCACGTGGCGGAGACTATCGAGGCCCGGTACCTGCAGTCGCGATTGGCGTCAGCGGGAGCAGAGCTGACTTTGGGGGGATACGCCAAGGCCGACGCAAGCGTGGGATGGCAGGGAGGGCGCCAGGCGAACATTGGGGCGGTGGCGGAGCTTTCCGGTGCCGTGGGAGCGTCGGTGGGTGCGGAAGCACGGTATCGCGTGAAGGACGAGTCGTGGAGCGGCGAACGGGACCTGGTGCTGAATACGGTGGGTATAATGGGGCACTTCGAAGGCACGATGTCGGGAGCGATGCCCGTGGCAGGGGACTCGCGCGGCATCGGGCTGAGTCTGGACCTGCTGAGTCTGGCGGCGGAAGGGGCGTTCCGGGCGGGCCTGATGCGGGAGGTGAGCACGGGGCGGCCGGTGCGGGCGGAGTTCGAGCAGGAAGCGGTGCTGGAGTTGAAGCTGCCGGCGGGCAACGCGCTGGGCTGGGTGCGACTGGCGCCGGGCCTGGACAACGACGTCGCGTTCGTGCTGGGCGAGCAGGTGATGTTCGACCTGCCGGATGCCGGGGCGTTCTCACGGCTGAGCGGCGAGGCAGTAGTCTGGAATCTGGTGAGCGGCCTGGGGCAAGGAGGTGTGCTGCGGCGCGATCAACCGGCGGCTTTGGCCGGGGGATTGCTAAGTGCGGCGCTAAACGACGGAGCGGTGGTGCGGTATAGGCGGAGCGTCTATGGGGCGAAGCGATTGGACCTGAGTGGCGAGATTGACCTCGACGCCGTGTTGCTGGGTCTGGGTGTCAGCTTCGAGGGTGCGCTCGAGAGAGGGGCAGAGGTGGTGATGGAGGAAGGCCGCATCTGGCGGGCACGCCGAATGGGGCTGCGGACCGGACCGGCGTTCAGCCAGGACCTGATCCCGACCGAGAGCATCTTGGCGATCGAAGGACGGTGGGCGCGGAATGCTGCTGGACCCATCGGTCAGGTGTTGGGGAGGGTGGTCAACCGGATCAAGGAAGCGGGAGAGACTGTTGTCGAGACCGGCTCTGAGACCGGGAAGGCAGTGATACGGTTCGGGGAGGGTGCACTCGATCAGGGCGCAGAGGTGGTGTCTTCGTGGTTCCGAACGGGGGCAGGCGGTGGGCCGCGGCTGCACGGAGCGGAGGCGGGGCAAGATGGTTATCTGCCGCCGGTAGGGGCGGCGAATTACGTGTACGGCGTCAGCGGGGTGTTTCGCTTTGAGAGTGCGAGCCCGTTGACCGAGCCGGTGCTGCTTACGCTCAGTTACACGGACGAAGATGTGGAGGGTTTGAATCCAGCGAGCCTCGGGATTTGCCTGCTCGAAACAGACGGGAAGCGTTGGCGCTGGGTGGGAGGCGCGGTGGACGTGGTGGCGAAGACGGTCTCGGCGATGATCGAGAGGCTCGGGACGTTCGTCTTGGCGCCACCGTTGCCGACGGGGGAACTGCGCTGGGTGCCGGGGGGAGACCGGCTGCCGGCGGACGGCGAGGCGAAAATGGCTTTTGCTGTGACGAACCTGCTGTTGAACACCGGCGAACCAGTAACCGCGTCATGGCTTTACACGGTGATCGTGGATGGGGCGACCCTCGAGGCAGAGGATGCGCGGCCGGCCGAGCCCGGAGTGCAGGTGGTCGCAAGCGAGGGCGCGTTGCGGTTCAGCGTGCGGGCGCCAGTGGGTGGGCAGCGGGCACGCCTCGAAGTCGTGAGCCTCGTGGGCGATGCCCGGGGCGAGTACGAGCTGGCCTTGCTGGATGACACCCCGCCCGCCGTGCCAGGCGAATTGGCCGTTCGCCCAGGACAGAGCCGCCTGTGGTTGTCCTGGAAAGCGAGCGGGGAGTCGGATGTGACGGGTTACCGGGTGTACTACGGGACGGGTCGGGCTGGACCGCCTTGGGACCACGGTGCCACCGCCGTCGAGGGGACGCCTCCACCGGTGAACGTGGTCGGGACCAACACAGTGCTGCGTGGGTTGGTGCTGGGCACGAACTACTTCGTGGCGGTGGCGGCGGTGGACTCGTCAGGCAACGAAGGTCCGGCGACCGTAGCGGGGCCGATCACAACCACCGAGGAGGCACCCGCGGCGCCCACCCAGGTGGTGCTGCGATTCGAGAGCGATGGGGTCGCTACGCTGGCCTGGACGGCGTCCGAGGACGATGGGTTCAACGATCGCGATGTCGCGGGTTATGAAGTCTGGCGGGCGGTGTTGCCGGGTGGAACGTATCAGCGGATCGCCGGGTTGCCGGCCCGTGCCGACACATACCTCGAGACGCCGCTGGAAACGGGAGGTGGCCAGTTTCTTCGCTACGGCGTTCGCGCGGTGGACAGCGGCGGTTTGACCTCGGCCATGGTGATGAGCGAGCGGTTCCTGGAATCCGGGGTCGGGGTGGACAATGATGGCGACGGGATGGCGGACGACTGGGAGAGGCGTTGGGGGTTGGATCCCGAAGACCCGCGGGATGCGGAGGGCGACGCCGATGGCGACGGTGTTTCTAACCTTGAGGAGTATCGGCGAGAGACGGTGCCCACGACCTTGGTCGCGCGAATCCAGGCGGTGGAGGTGCTTGGCGATGGGCGGGTGGCGTTGACGTTGAGCGGTCCTGGGGGCGGGACGTGGACCGTGCAGGGGAGCGCGGACCTGGTGGAGTGGAGGGGTCTCGGGGTGCTATCGGGAGAGCCGGGCCTGGTGCGGTTCGTGGACGCGGAAGCCCCCACTTTGCCGTATCGCTATTACCGCGCGTGGTGGGGGGAGTAGCGGACGTGGCAGGTCGGACAAGGCCCCCGGGAGGGTCCGCACGGCCGATCGGCCCTGGACAACGTTGAGGACCGGACAGACAGGGTGTGCGTCAGCGCTCCAACGCTCGGCGCGCGTGCTCGAGGAGCCGTTCCAATGGCAGTCCCAAGGCCTCGGTCAACCGCAGGAGGGTGTCGAGCGTGGGGCTGTCAGCGGCACCAGCCCACCGACTCTATGCGGCGAGAAAGGCGTTGAGTCGGTGCCAAAACGCCGGTTCGGGGCTGGTCGCACCGGTTTCCCAGTTGTGCAGGGTTCGCGGGCTCACGCCGAGCTCACGGGCGAGCTGTTGCTGGGTGTACCCGGCGTCCATGCGTTTCCTGGCCAACGCCTTGGAGTCGAACATCGCCTGGATGTATTGGCGAGGCGGAACCCTTCTTCCGACTTTTCTCACCACCCGGCAAAAAGGGCGCATAACGCACCCCTTCCGCCATGTTCTTGACGGTCCCTTTCCCGAGGCTTCCGCCGTTCCTCCACCGGGCGGAAGAAGCGACCAAACTCGTCGCTGGTGAGTCTCTCCGCTTGGTACAGGCGGTAGTCTGGGGTGTGTCGTTCGCGCCGGCCCCACCTCATCGCTCAGCCCCAGTTCCCTGCGTGCCGCTTTCGTTTCTTCGATCCGTTGCCGGGATACGCCGCCGGCCGGCTTGACCTCGACGCTGACCTTCAGCTTCAGCCCCGGCCCGACGGCGAATTTGGTGAGCGCCTTGGTGTAGAAGTTCATCCACTTCTGGGCCGGCACTTCGCCGCTCCAGGTCAGGGCGGCCAACGCAAGCTGCTCAGCCACAGCGCATGTTTGCCAGTCGCTCAGGCCTTCCCTCCCTTCCGTTTGAGATCCTTCTCCAGGTCTTCGATGGCTTTCAGGTCCTCGGCATCGGCAGCGAGGGCTTCATGTTGGCGCCGTTTGGCATCGAAGTCGTCGTAGCGTTCATTCGCGATGGATTTCATGTTCCCGTGGCTGACGGAGCCAGGGCCAGCGAGCAGCGGTTGGTCGTTGGACGCGAGCATGCGGTCCACGCTGGAACGCCAGAAATCGAGGGTGAGGTCCTTGTGCTGTTTGGCGCGGAGTTCGGCCTGTTCGAGGAAGATGACCACCAAGCGGTTGAGGGTGTCCACCTCGTCGGCGCTGAGGTAGTTCTTGGCGACGATCACGTCGTGCTTGCGGACGCGGGAGCCGCTCCAGGTGGTGAGCGCCATGTTCGGCTGCGTCGGGTCGGCGCGGGCGACGATGAGCTCGGCGGCGGTCTGGCGGGTGGCGGCGTAGAGGAGTTTGTTCTGGACCTCGGCGAAGAAGAGGGCGGTTTCCTTCTCGCGAGCCTGGTAGTCGCTGGAGAGAGCGAAGAGGTCGCGAACCTTCTGGTAGAAGCGTTTCTCGGAGGCCCGGATTTCGCGGATGCGGGCGAGGAGTTCGTCGAAGTAGTCCCAGCCACCGGGATTCTTGAGGCGTTCGTCGTCCATGACGAAGCCTTTGACGATCAGCTCGCGGAGCTGGGTGTTGGCCCAGCGGCGGAATAGGGTGCCTCGCGGCGATTTGACCCGGAAGCCAACGGCCAGAATCGCCTCGAGATTGTAGTAGGCCACGTCGTAGGATTTGCCGTCGGCGGCAGTTGTCCGGAAATTCCGGACAACTGAATTTGGGTCGAGTTCGCCCTCCTCGAAAAGGTTCTGGAGGTGCTCACTGACGGTTTTCTTGGAGCGATCGAACAGCTCGCCCATGAGTGCCTGCGACAGCCAGACGGTCTCATCCACCAGCCGGCACTCGATCCGTGCCCGGCCGTCTTCGGTCTGGTAGATGACAAGATTGCCTGTGGATTCGTCGCTCATATCCCGAGTCGTTTGAGGATTTGCCGGAGCGCTTTGTCCGTCTCCCGCGCCTCGGCTTCGATGGCATCCAGTTCCTCGACGATCTCCGCGATGGGCCGGTAGGTTTCGGCGTCGCTGGTGTGGATGTAGCGGCTGGGGGAGATGTAGTCCTTGTATTTCGGCGCGTCCTTGGCTCCGCGGATGGAGCAGGCGGCATCCCAGATCCAGGATTC
Source organism: Verrucomicrobiales bacterium (assembly GCA_015075445.1). Lineage (GTDB taxonomy): Bacteria > Verrucomicrobiota > Verrucomicrobiia > Limisphaerales > J093 > DSVZ01. Next base: position 96,838 of record JABTUJ010000022.1, on the reverse strand, counting down.
GAGGGATTTGGAATGTTCGAGTGCGGGCACTTAGTTGATCTGGAAAGTGGTGCGTTGGATGAATTGGCCTACAGGAGCGACAGGGAGCCGCGGGAACGCGCCTCGAAAGAAGTGCGGTTGTGGGGGTGCGCGCCTCGTCATGGTGATGACGCTTCCAGCGCAAGGAACCGCCCATTCCTCCCCCTGTCAGCCCCACCAGCGGGCTCACCAGAGTTCCGCTCTCTCCCGTGGCAGTTGATTGCCGATGCCATACCGGGGTCCACGGCGCGGATCCTATCGGCCCAAGGGCATGAGCCGCAACAAAAACGCGAGCGAACTCGGGGGCGCCGCCGGTGATTCGGCCGCGGAAAATCGAGTTCAATCGGGCTACTCGCTGGGGAGGGATTCTGGCGGCGAGCCGCTCGGAGATGAGCCAAACCGAAACCGGGGCCGCGAGCATGCGCGAACGACCGTTCGGAACGCATGTTTGCACTGCGCCGTTTTGGAACCACCCACCGACAGTGCTATCCCTTCGGATGTGCGTCTTCGTCGTCTCCCCCAGCGCCGCCTCGGCGGCGCGATCATCGGGTTGTTCACGGTCGCGCTGCCGGGTTGGTCCAACACCCTTGGCGCCACAGCGCAGACCAACGACTGGCCGCAGTTCTGATCTTCATCTCCGCGAGCTATGGGGCCGGGGCCAGCCTGCTGCGGTTCCAGGAGCGTAGCCCGACGGTGGTCTGGTCCGGGGATGACTCGATGTCGAACCACTATGCCACGAGCGTCGAGCAGGGGGGCTACCTCTACGGCTGGCATGGTCGTCAGGAGCAGGGTTGTGAACTGCGCTGCGTCGAGCTGCGAACCGGGAAGGTCCGCTGGCGGAAGTCGGGCTTGAAGGCGGGATCGGTGACGCTGGCGGGACATGAACTGCTGGTGTTGACCGAGCAGGGACTGCTGATCCGGGCACCGGCCACGCCGGACGGGTTCGAGCCCACGGCGGAGGTTCAGCCCGTCGGCTTCGGTGTGCGCGCGTTCCCGGCGCTGGCGGACGGCCTGTACTTCGCTCGCAGCAAGGACCGGATCGTGTGCCTGGATCTGGCGACGGCCCGGTAGGGCGAAACGGCGCAGATGCCCGGGGCGGGGTTGAGCAGTTTTGCCGTCCCTGCGGCGGAGCAGGTAGTGGCTGTATGCCGGTGATTCGACCTGCGGAGCCGCCCTCGCCAACGGGGAACAGCTACGCCGACCGACGCCATCCCTCAAGAACTCTGGGGTGTGTCGTTCACGCCGTCCCCATCTCGTCATTTAGCCCCAGTTCCCTCAAGGCCGCTTTCGTTTCTTCGATCCGTTGCTGGGATACGCCGCCGGCCGGCTTGACCTCGACGCTGACCTTCAGCTTCAGCCCCGGCCCGACGGCGAATTTGGTGAGCACCTTGGTGTAGAAATTCATCCACTTCTGGGCCGGCACTTCGCCGCTCCAGGTCAGGCCGGACAACGGAAGCTGCTCGGCCAGCCGCGCTGCGGGCTCGGGTTTGTGCGGGGGATAGACCACCGACGTCCGTCCGTCTGACGTTGGTGGGGGAGGTGTTGGCACCGCGACGGGTTCCGGGGGCTTCGCCTTCGCCTTCAGGTATTCGTCGTCCGTCTCCTTCTTGATGAGGAACATCTCCTCCGAGAACTCGATGTCACCCGTCATCACCGGCTTCTGGAAATGGAACGGACTGTACTCGCCGGAGCTGGTCTTGCCGGCGTAGGCGAAGAAGCCGTTGGCCACGCCGTTCTGGATCGCCAGGCGCACCGCCTCGACGTTCAGCAGGCGGGGGAACTTGGGCGTGGCATAGAAGGCGTCACGGACGGACTTCGTGGTCCATTCCTTCATGGCGGGTCAGCGCCTCCAAGGCCGTCTCCACGTTGCCGATGTCGAGGCCAGGCTCGGCCACGGCCAGACGGACTTCGGGTTGAGTGGCCTCTCCCTTGGCCTGGCCGCCATTGGATTCGAACAGGATCGCGGTGGCCACCTTGCGATGCAGGCGTGCGGCCTTCAGGGTTTCCGGCGCCTCGGCGTCCAACCGGGCCGCGTGGGAGGCCTTCCGGCCGCAGATGTCGGTGGTCACCGCGCCTTCGAGCTTCGTTTCGCCCAACTGCTCGAACACCGCCGACCGGAACAGGGAATCCTCCAGCGGCGCCGTGCCCAGGCCGATGAGCGGGTCCTTGTGTCCGCCCTTGAACCCCTGCTGGTAGGCGTGGGCCACCCAGAGCGCCAGCATCCGCAGCACCCCGCGCGTCTGCTGGAAGCGGGGGAGTTCCTGCCACTTACGCTCGAACACCGAGATGGCCGTGGGGTGGAAGGGATACGTGGCGGCGAACTGCTCGCGCGCGCTGTCCAGCGGGAACCAGTTCGGCAACTGCTGGCGGTGATCCACCACCCAGTCGCCGTATTCGTTGCAGGTCTCCAGCGCGTCCTTGGGCAGCATCACCTTGCCCTCGCCGGTGATCGCCCGTTCATCCCACTCGAAGAGCCGGCGGCGGATGATCTCCGACGCCTCGGCTTCCGCGGACATGACGATGGCCTTGCCCAGGCGGTCGAGCATCTTCTTGAAGCGCTCGTAGTCGGACTGGTCCTCCGCCGACATCTCCATCTCCGACGCCGGGATGGACACTGCCAGGACGACCCCGTCCAGGCCGCGCGCCACCTCGGACAGGTTCTGGAGGAAGTGATAGAGCTGCGTGCCGAGGCCGCTCTTCCGGTTGCGGCTGACGTAGTTCATCAGCTCGTCCAGCAGGACAAGACTGGGCCGGTCCTTGGGGAAGAGCTGCCGGATTACCTCGCCGCCCGGCGCGGTCTTGGTCTTCTCGTGCTCCGCCACCAAGGCGAACGCCTTGGCGCCACCTAATTGCCAGGCGATCTCCCCCCAGGGTGTCTTGCGCAACGGTTCGCCATCCTCGCCGCCCCGGCCCTTGACCGAGTCAAACTCGGTGCCTACGAAGACCGACGTCGCCGCCTTGGGCACCTCCCGGACACCCGCCGCGGCCAGCAATTGCGGCACTCCCGCCCACTTGTGCGCCGCCGCTCCGTTGCGGGCCAGGTGGAAGAGCAGCGTGAGTGCATGGGTCTTGCCCCCGCCGAACTGGGTGGCCAGGTTGAAGACCGCGCTGGTCTCCGTGCGCTGGCCGGACAGACGCCGGATGACCTCGCCGGCCAAGGTGGTGAGGTTCCGGGTCAGGTACGTCCGGGCGAAGAACCGGTCCGGCTTCTGGTAATCCGGGGGAGCGCATTGTTGCGGACATCGTCCAGGTGGACGGCGAACTCGGCGGCGTCCAAGGGTTTGCCGTCCCGCAGGTCCTCGCGCGGGGTAGCGACTTTGTACCAGGGTTTCAGGGGCATACGTGTTCAGAAGAGGTCTCCAGTCACATAACCAGCACATAACACTCGAATCGCCATCTCGTTGGCTGGCAAGCGGACGAACTGAAACCAACGGAAGCCAGGGCTCTCTGGAGGGGTTTCCAGTTACATGCCCGTCACCTGAACGACGAGCCGCCAGCGTGCGCTCAGTCAAATAGTCGTCAAATAGCGCGAATCGGCTGCAAGACATTGACTTCATGGCTGTTCCACGGCTGACAAACTCGGCGAAAGGATGCCGCGTGCGCTCGCCAGTCAAATAGCCGTCAAATAGGAGTTCAGAGCCAGAACGGAACATACTGAGCGTGCTTCTTGGATTTGCTGCCAGGATCAGCCGGCTTGACCAAGGCAGCTTCGACGGTTTGCGCGATGATCCGCGAGGCGACCGCCGCATTCTTTGCCTCGATGCCGAACCGCTCCCGCACCGTTGCGTTCGTCATCGCCTTGTTCATCACCCAGCACAGGCAGGCGTGCTGGTAGCAGGCGCGCATGCGCGCCTCGGAATTCATCTGGGCGAACTTCCTCGGTGCGAACAGGAAGGCCCGCGTGTGCTTGGGGGTGGCCTGGAAATCCGGCGCGGGGAGTTGGTAAAGCTCGATCTCGGCGATCACCTTGTCGATGCCCGTGCCGCGCTCTTCGCAGATGTTCAACCGCCGCATCAGCGCAGCCAGCGCCTCGTTCCGCGATTGCGGCGGCTCATCAATGAACCGCAGCGGGTCGATCAACGGCGACCCCGGGTTCGTGATCTCGATCCGATCCGTGAAAATCTCCACCATCGGCCCGGTGCCGGTCATGGCGAAATCCTGGTGAATCAGCGCGTTGGCCACCAACTCGCGAACGGCGATCTTCGGGAAGAGCCACACCTCGCGGCGCAGCGCCCGGCCGATCTCCTCGCTGCTCGGAAGCTGGTCGTTGATGTAGTCCACCACCGCCTCGAAGCTGGCCGCGTAGCCCTTCGTCTCGACGTGCTCCTTGATGGTCGCCAGCCGGTCGTTGGCCTTGTATTGGATGACGCGTAGAGCCTTCCGGGCCAATCCGTCGAACTGGTTCAAGCTCTTCGCGAACAGAATCCCGCCCAGGTTCGTGATGTCGAAATGCTCGCCGCCCTTGGGCACGATGAACCGCTCGGTGGCCAGCCGTTCCAGAATGCCGGCGCGATTGGCGGGCAGGTTCAGTCCTGCCAGCTCGAAATACTTCGGATAGTCCAGCCACGACAGGACTTCGTCGCCAGTTGCATCCGGGGCTGCAATCCCCTTCTCGAAACTCAGCCGCGACAGCGCCTGCCAAAGTTCCTTTTCCTTGCCGGGATGATCCTTGAGCTTCTTCTTGATGCTGCCGACACGAATCCACTCCGTCCCCTTGAGCGCCACCGGCGAGCCAACGGCGGGCTGGACTTGCAGCAAGACCATCCTCAATCCCTGATGCTCCCACTCGTAAAACCGGAAATCCACGCGCGGCGACAGCAGGTGCGCCAGCCAATTCTCCAATTCCTCGTTGCCGATCTTCTTCTGGCGCGGATTCGCCGTGGTGCCAACCACCCGCCTGGTCACGTCTTGGACGCCCCAGACGATGTAGCCGGCGTCCCGGCCATGCAGGGCGGCAGAGTTCGCCTAGGCCGACAGGTATTCACCGATCTCCTCCGGGGCTTCGTTGTTGTGCTTGAACTCCACCCACTCGGTTTCCCGGGGCAGGGCCAACAACGACTTCAGCAGGTGGTTGAGGTTCATCTCACTTGCGGCCTTGGGTCGCCACGAATCCAGATCCGTCGCCCTGGTGAAAGGCAATCCGGCCGGTCAAACGGCTGCCCTGCATCTCGGCCCAGCCTCGCCCGTTCACCTCGTCCCCTTCGTCGAAGCCAGCAAAGGTGAACTCAACGCGTCCCGTGTCCGCCTCGGCCCGCCAACCCAACTCCACCTCCACGCAGCCGAAATGCAGTTGTCCCGTCCCACCCTTCCGGAAGGTGATGTGCCCCGGTGCATCCATGTCCACGTAATCCTGATCCCACTGCTCCATTTCCACGATGCGCCACCGGCCAACGGCTGATGTCTTCATGCCTTCAGCACCGGTTGGCAAACCACACCACGTATTCCCGGACCGGCCAGAAGTTCTTGTCCGACTTGGGCGTCACCTCCAGGTCGCACAACGGGACGCAACCGGTCCGGTTCTCTTCCCTGACCCGGACCATGATCCCCTGGTCCACGTCATCCTCGTCCAAGCCCAGGACTTCCATCTTGTGACCCAGCCGGAACGGAGCCTTCGCCGCGCCTGGAGCGAAATAGGCGTCATCCTCATCCTCCTCGCGCGTGACCGTGAAGGGGAAAGCCAGTTGCTGCGACAGCCACTCCAGCCAGTCCCGCGCTTCCCACTGCTCGAACTTCTTCTCGAACGCGTCGTCACTTTCAGGCAGATTGCCGTCGTCGCTCTCGCTCAAATCCCAACGGTGGTCTTCGCTGTTGCTCATAGATTCTAGAATCCCAGTCCCTTCTTCCTCGCCAGCACGCCATCCACCCAGCGCTTCTCCTCGGTGCTGGCGGGGTAGAGGGCCGACAACGCCTGCGCGAGGGTCCAGAAACGGGCGTCGTTGCCGGCGGCATCCTCGACCAGGAACCGTTTCAGCGCCTCGCTGCGGCCGGCGGCGAAGAGGATCATGCTCTGGTGGACGCGGTCGAGGATGGTCTTGCCGAGGCTCTCGACCTGGGTGTCGCCGAAGGTCGTCTCCGCCGCCTCGTTGAGTTCCATCGCCTTGAACAGGTCCAACTGCGGCTCGCGCTTCCGGCGGACGGGGGCAGCCTTGCCCTCCGCCTTGCCGAACAGGACGCGGGCGCGCTCGGCGACGGGGAGCAGGCGGGTGGTTGCGCCTTCCACGGCCACCAGGCTGGCCAGGTCCTCCAGATGGACGCCAAGGCCCTGGGCGATCTTGCGAGCGGCGTCGAGTTTCAGAACGAAGCCACCTTTGGTCTTGCTCTTCCCCTTCGCGTCGCCGTCCTCTTCCGGGTCCTCATCCGTGCCGTCCGTGCTCTCTGTGGCTCCATCCCCCGTCTTCAACGTCCAGAGCCACATGGCGGTGAGGCGGGCGTCTTCAACGCGGGCGATGGACAGCGAGAAGTACGGATCGTACCCGAACGCGAGCTGGAGGCGGAGGACTTGGTGGGGTTTGAGCTGGTCCGCCGTCATGGCGTTTCCCGTTCGCGGACCTCGAGACACCATCGCCCAGAGTGAGCTCCACCTGTGGGCTCACTACAGTTCCGCTTCCTCCCGTGGTAGTCCATTGCTGATGCCATACCAGGGTCCGTGGCCTGCATGCTATCGGTCCAAGGGCATGGGCCGCAACAAAAAGGCGAGCAGGCACTCTCGACCGCCATGGAGAGGCCCAGCGCACCCGCCCCCCCTCAAAGACGGAGCGTTCTCCGGGGAGGGTGGATCGGCGGGGCCCGCTCACCCCGCCACGTTCGTCCGCGCGGTCAGGCCGTAGAGTTGCGCCAGGACCCGGGCGTGCCGCGCGAAGTCGCCGCAGTAAAGGATCGGGTGCGGCCCAGCATAGACGCTGCAGACATCGGCTACGTCGTCGAGCTTCACCAGCACCCGCGTGGCACAACCGCCGGTCGGGGGGCTGGTCGGGGAAGCGATGACCCGCCCGCGCCAGGCATCGAGGGACTTTCTTGTTTGACCGGTACTTGAACAGCGTGACCGGTTCGCCCGCCGGCCACTGGACATCGAGCGCGAGGGTCTTGGGCAGTTGATGGAAGAACGGACGGAGGTCGTAGGTCGCTTCCTTCGCACGCGGTCCGTGTAGCCGGGTGGTGCAGGTGCAGTGCGAGGCGAAGTAGAGGTTCTCTTCGGTGTCGAATTCGGGGTTGTGCTGGAACCCGCCCCGGCCGAAAAGCGCGGCACCCAGCATCAGGGAAAGGCTGGCGTTGAGATCGTTCTCGCAGCCGCAGGGCACCAGGTCGCCGTTGTTCCAGGCAAAGCTCAGACACGGCTTGCGATGCTTGAGCATGAGGCACTCGATGGTGATGGCGTCGGCGTCGTGCCGTTCCATGATGCGCTGGACGGCGACGTGGGCGCGGACGGCATCGCGGGCGGCGTCGGGCGTGATTTCCCGCACCTGTCGCGCGCCGCGCAGGACCGACCGGGCCATCTGTTCCATGTCCGGCGTGAGCTGGACCTCGTCGTACAGGGCATTGAAGTGATCGCTCGGGACGCCATGGATGGAGGTGCCGAAGAACGGCTCGGTGTCGTCGGCTTCCTGGGTCAGGCGTCCGGACACGCGCAACAACCGGCTCTGGGCGAGGCGGGTGCGGGCGTGGATGGCGCGCAGGCCCCGTTCGAGGGCAGCCCAGTTTTCGACTGAGTGGATGTACTGGACGTGGGGCGCGGTGCGGAAGTACTCGGGCGGCAACTGATGGTTCGCGCCGACCGGGTGGTAGAGGATGATCGGGCCGTGGTAGGCGTCGAGGATGGGCTTAAGTTTCGGGCTGAAACTGTTCCAGAAGTTGAAGAGCAGCAGGGCGTCGGGTCGGTCGGCCGCCACGCGGTCCAGGAAGGCCTGGATGGCGGCGTTGGTGGCCAGGGGTTGCTCCTCGAGGGCGAGCGTCAGGTCCAGATCGGTGGCGAGTTCCCGGGCCTTGGCCAGGAAGCGGGCCTGCTGCTGTTCGGGCTCGAACTGGTTGCCCGGCCAGGTGAACCACTGGTGCGGTGCCCAGCCATCCTCGGCCTTGCCCGCGATTACGTCTGCCGCGGGTGGGTAGAAGAACGCACCGCCGACGCGAGCCGGCTGCTTGCGCCGTGGGGTGGCGCGCAACTGGGTGGGCGAGGAAGTGGCGCAGCCCAGCGGCCAGGCGGCCAGCGCCGTCAGGGCGGCGGCGGACTTGAGGAAGGCGCGACGATCCGTGGGGGTGATCATGGGCGGAATGTAAGCCGTGGGGCGTCTACATGGGCAATCATTATCTGCCGGGCGGGCTGGTGTTGAGATCCTGCTTTTGGCGCTTGAGCGGCCGGGGAGGGGTGCCTAGCCTGCCCCGATTCTCGGGCAGCACTCACGCAGACGGGTAACGACTATGGGCGGCTACTTTGGTGTGGTTTCACAGGACGATTGCGTCGCGGACCTCTTCTACGGCACCGACTACCATTCGCATCTCGGCACGCGTCGCGGCGGGTTGGCGGTGCACGACGGTGTCGGCTGCCGGCGTTACATCCACGACATCACGAACGCGCAGTTCCGGTCCAAGTTCGAGTACGACGTCCTCAAGCTGAAGGGGCGGATGGGCATCGGCGTCATCAGCGACACCGACGACCAGCCGTTGATCATCGGATCGCACCTGGGCAACTACGCCATCGTCACCGTCGGGCGCATCGCGAACCTCGCCGACCTGGTGAAGCAGGTGTACGGCCTGCGCGCGGCGCACTTCTCCGAAATGAGCGGCGGGGAGATCAACCCGACGGAGCTCGTGGCGCTCTTCATCAACCAGGGATCGACGTTCGCCGAGGGCATCGCCATCGCCCAGCAGGCCATCGCGGGATCGTGCTCGCTGTTGCTGTTGACGGACAAGGGCGTGTACGCGGCGCGCGACAAGCTGGGGCGCACCCCCGTTGTGCTGGGCCAGAAGGACGGGGCCTGTGCCGTCACGCTTGAAAGCTGCGCCTTTCCGAACCTGGGCTACGAGACCGTGCGCGACCTCGGCCCGGGGGAGATTGTCCGGCTGACGGCCGAGGGCGTGGAGGTCCTCGCGCTGCCGGGGCACCGCTGCCAGGTCTGCGCGTTCCTCTGGGTTTACTACGGCTACCCGGCCTCGACGTATGAGGGGATCAACACGGAGGCGACGCGCTACCGCAGCGGGGCCGCGTTGGCACGACGCGACCCCACGCCCGTGGATGTGGTGGCCGGCATCCCGGACTCCGGCACCGGCCACGCGATGGGTTATGCCCAGGAGAAAGGCGTCCCGTTCCGCCGGCCTTTCGTGAAGTACACCCCCACGTGGTCGCGCAGCTTCATGCCGCAGGACCAGCCCACGCGGGATCTGGTGGCCCGGATGAAGATCATCCCCATCCGGGAGCTCATCCAGGGCGAGCGCCTCCTGTTCTGCGAAGACTCCATCGTGCGCGGCACCCAGCTCCGCGACACGGTCCGGCGGCTCTTCGACTACGGGGCGCGCGAGGTCCACATGCGACCGGCGTGCCCGCCGCTGATCTTCGGCTGCAAATTCCTCAACTTCTCCCGCTCGAAATCCGAGCTGGATCTGGCCGGCCGCCGCGCGATCAAGGAACTCGAAGGCCAGGACGGCCCGCCGCCGGCCGCCTATGCCCAGCCCGGCACGCCCCAGTACCAGGCCATGGTCGAGCGCATCCGGCATCGCCTCGGCCTCACCACCCTGCAGTACCAGCAGTTGGACGACCTGATCGCTTCCATCGGCCTGCCCCGGGAACGGCTCTGCACTTACTGCTGGGACGGTCGCGAGTAATCGCCCTTCGACCTTCGAACTTCGACCTTCGACCTTCGACCTTCGAACTTCGAACTTCGGACTGCGACCTTCGAACTTCGAACTTTGTCTTTCGCCCTTCGCCCTTCGCCCTTCGCCCTTCGCCCCCCCGGCTCCACCCCGCTGTCTGCCGGCGGGTGGGCCCGGTAAGAACCGTCAGGAACTTTCGGCTTGCGAGCGGATTAGAATCAGAGATAAGGGGCGCATGAGCAACCACGCCGCAGAGAACTCCTCGCAGCTCCCCGCGTACATCACCGGGGCCGTCCCGAACCCGGCAGCCAACCGCGCCCCGTGGTACAAGAACACGGCGCCGACTTACGCCGGCATCTTCCTCTGGTTCGTCTTCTGGCAGGACGCGGTCCTGGCGAACTCAAAGGGGGGTGGCCTGGCCCAGGGGATTGGCGTGGCCCTGTTGGGTCTCGTCATCGCCGCCTTGATCTGTCATTTCCTGTTCTACCTGGTACCCGGCATGTTGGGGCTGAAGACGGGCCTGCCGCTCTACATTGTGGGAACCTCAACCTTCGGCGCCACCGGAGGTTTCATCCTCCCCGGCTTCCTGATGGGCCTGCTGCAATTCGGGTGGTTGGGCGTCAACGCCTACTTCTCGTCACTCCTCCTGGCTCCCACCCTGGGGGTCAGACCGGAGATCCTGATGGTGATCTGGGGCGTGCTGGCCGCGTTCGTCGGCCTCAAAGGCATCCAGTACGTGGCCAAAGTCGCCACCTACCTCCCGCTGATCCCCGTGGCGGTGCTGCTGATCATGTTCTTCAAGACCATCGGCGGCTTGGGCGGCTTTGATGCCACGGCACTGGCCGACAACCATTCCGCCATCGCCGGCTATGCAAACCCGCCCATGTCCACCGTGGACATCTTCACGGGAGGGGTGCTCGGGTTCCTCGCGGTTTACGTGGTGGGCTTTTTCGCCACCGCCGGCGCGGCCGGTGTGGACTTCGGCACCAACAGCCGAGACAAGAAAGACGTCAGCATGGGCGGCTGGGTGGGCATCGCCCTCGCGATTGTGCTGACCGCGGGTCTCTCGACGCTCATCGTGGCCGGCGTGCACGGGCACAAGGAATACGGCCCGAAAGCCGTCCAGGCGGCCGAGCAGGCGACGGAAAAGGCCGTGGCTGAGGTCGATACCCGGATCGAGGCGCTCACGGCCGCCGGCAAAGCCCCCAGCGCCGATGCCGCCGACAAGATGCGCGAGTCCGCCCAGGTGGGCGCCGCCTCGCAGGCCCTCCTGCGGACGACCTCGCTCCTGGGACTCGTGGTCGGGGAGGGCGCCGCCAAGTGGATGATGTTCCTGCTGGCTCTCGCCGCCTTCCCGCCGGCGTGCTTCTCGTCCTTCATCGCCGCGAACAGCTTCAAGACCACGCTGCCGAACGTGAACCCGTTCATCTCGGTCGGCATCGGCGCCGCGGTGAGCATCATCCTGGCTGTCACGGGCGTGGTGGGCGACGCCATCGGCGTGTTCGTGATCATCGGCGCTTCGTTCGGCCCGATCTGCGGGGCGATGCTCGTGGACTACTGGCTGGCCGGGAAGCGCTGGAGCGGGCCGCGCGCGGGCTTCAACCCGGCGGGCTGGATCGCCTGGGCCATCGGCTTCTGCGTGGGCATCTTCGACAAGCTGACCGGCTACACCGTGCCGGCCGCGCCCGTCGCCGCCTTCGTCGTGGGGGCCGTCGTTTACTTCATCTGCATGAAGATTGGCCTGGCCTCGAAGGTCCTGCCGTTGCCGGCGGCCAACCAGCCCAGCAACGCGTAACGCCCTCCCTCTCCCGCTTACCGAATGTCGCAGGCGGCCCCATCCGGGCCGCCTGTGCTTTTTCCCGGTTGACGGCCGTTCCGGGCCGGCCGAGCATTTCGCCCATGACAAAAACCCCTTCGAACGTGACTACACGTCGTGAGTTTCTTAAGGACACCGGCTGTCTCGCCGCCGCTTCCGCCTTGGCGGGCGTGGCCCTGCCGGCCGTGCACGCCGCCAGCAGCGACCTGATTCAGGTCGCTTTGATCGGCTGCGGCGGGCGGGGCACCGGCGCCGCCGTCAACGCCCTGCGCACCAAGACCGGCCCCATGAAACTGGTGGCCATGGGCGACGTCTTCGAGGAGCGGCTCCAGGGCAGCCTCGGCCAACTCCGCCGCGATCAGAGTCTGGCGCCGCAGGTCGATGTGCCGCCCGAGCGGCGTTTTGCGGGATTTGACGCCTACAAGAAGGCGATGGACTGCCTCAAGCCGGGCGACATCGCCATCTTCGCCAGCCCGCCGGCCTTCCGCTGGGTTCATTTCACGTACGCCATCCAGAAGGGCCTGCACGTGTTCATGGAGAAGCCCGTGACCGTCGACGGGCCGACCTCGAAGCGCATGCTCGCGCTGGGAGAAGAGGCGACCAAGAAGAACCTCAAGGTGGGCGTGGGGCTGATGTCCCGTCACAGTCGCGCCCTGGCCGAGCTGGCCAAGCGCGTGCACGACGGCGAGATCGGCGAGATCATCCTCCAGCGCGGCTACCGCATGCACGGTCCCATCGGCTACTTCTCCTCGCTGCCCAAGCCGCCGGGCGTCAGCGAACTCCTTTACCAGATCCAGCGGTTCCATAGCTTCCTGTGGGCCAGCGGCGGCAACTACAGCGACTTCTACATCCACATCATCGACCACCTCGGCTGGATGAAGAACGAGTGGCCCGTCAAGGCCCAGGCCCTCGGCGGCCGCCACTACCGCCAAAGCCCCGAAGGCATCACCTACGTGGACCAGAACCTCGACGTCTACGCCGTCGAGTACACGTACGCCGACGGCACCAAGTTCGACTTCGACGGCCGTTGCATGACCGGCTGTCTGGACCAGTACTCGAGCTACCTCCACGGCACCAAGGGCATGGCCATTGCGTCCCGCAGCGGCGACTGCGGCATGCCGTCCGCCATCTTCACCGGCCAGACCGCCAAGCGCTCCGCCATGACCTGGGAATCCAAGGTGGATCCGGCCGAGGCCGACCCTTACCAGAACGAGTGGGAAGACCTCATGAAGGCCATCCGCAACGACCAGCCCTACAACGAGGTCCGCCACGGCGTCGAGGCGAGCCTGGTCACTTCCATGGGCCGCATGGCCGCGCACACTGGCCAGGAGATCACCTTCGAGGACATGCTCAACTGCGAGCATGAGATGGCCCCGGGCCTCGACCAGCTCACCAAGGATTCGCCGGCCCCGCTGGTGGCGGATGCCAACGGCCGCTATCCCGTGCCGAACCCGGGCATCAACCGGAACCGCGAGTACTGAGAACGCCTTGAACCGTGTGGAGCAGGCATCCCGCCTGCCTCTCCGCGGGTCGTACTCACTGGACAAGGCTCCCCTCCCTAGGCCGGGAGCGTTGTCCAAACATCTCAAGCCGGGCGGAGCAATCCCGCCCGGCTTTTTCATGAGAGGCTACACGCCCCCGCGGACCGGCCACGCGACCGCGTCACCAGCGGCTCGGGTCAGGGGTACACCCCACGGTACGCGGCGTGAGGCTGGGTCTTGGAGGTGGGATCCAGAAGGCGCACCTCGGAGTCCATCCCGGCTCCCGACACGGTCATCCAGTGGTGCCACTGGCGGAGGTCGTAGGAGCGAAGGATTGAGTAGTCGAAGCCGCGTTCCGCGAACACATCCACGCGCACACCGTCGTCCGTGTTGCGAATCGCGAGACGAAACGCCGGCGGCTCCGGGCGCGGATCCGCGTTGAGTCGAGCCACGTAACGCCGGGTGGTGCCTCCCACGGACGTAAACTGACCGCCAATGATGATCTTGCCGTCGGGTTGCGCCACCACGGCGTGGACGGTACTGTTGGCCCCGCCGGCCGGGTCGAAGGTCGTGTCCACGCTCCCATCCACGGCAAGCAGGCGAGCCACCCGGTTCCGCGTGAGCCCGTTGGCGGTTGTGAACGCTCCGGCGACCACCGGATGGCCATCCGCGTCCGTGGTGAGGGCTTGGATCGTGTTGTTGTATCCCACCAGCGCGTCCAGGAGCGGACTCAGACCCCCGGAATTGTCGAGGAGCGCCAACCTCTGGGCGCCGGCGCCGGCGTAGTTGGCGAACGAGCCACCCACCAGAACGCCCGCGTTCACCGCCGCCAACGCGGAGACGCTGTTGTTGAAACCGGTTCCGACCGTGAAGGTGTCGTCCACGCTTCCGTCCGTGTTCAGCCGCGCGATCCGGTTGCGGTCCACTCCCGCGAACCGGGTGAAGTCTCCTCCGATCATGATCTTGCCGCCGGCCACCACCACGATCGTCCGCACGCGACCACTGGCGCCGCCCGGCGGGTTGAAACCGGCATCGAGCGAACCGTCCGCGTTCAAGCGCGCCAGGTAGTTACGGGTCTCTCCGCCCACGGTGGTGAAGACCCCCCCGATCAGCACCTTGCCGTCGCTCTGGCCGGCCACCGCATCCACCGTGTTGTTCGCTCCCAAGCCCGGCACAAACGACGTATCCAAGCTGCTGTCCGCCAGGATCCGGGCGATGCGCGCCCGGGGCGCTCCGTTGTAAGTGAGGAAGTCGCCGCCGATCAGGATGCGACCGTCCGGCAGCAACGCGAGCGAGGTGACCTCGTGGCTGGTGCCGCTGAGCGGGGCGAAGCTGGGGTCCACCGAACCGTTGGACAGCAAGCGGGCCACGCGGCTGCGCGGTTGTCCGTCCACGGTCGTGAAGGCCCCGCCAATCAGCGCCCGCCCGTCCGGTTGCAGAGCCAACGCCCGCACGGTGCCGTTTGGCCCTTGCGCGGAGTTGAAGGCAAGATCGAGTGAACCCGCGGCGGGCGCCTCGGGCAAGACCGTGAACGCCACCGGCCCGCTGGCCACGGTGTCGGCGGCATTGGACACCGTCACCACGTAGTCGCCGGCCTGCTCGGGCCGCACCACCGGCAGCGTCAGCGTGCTGTTGGTGCCTCCAGGGACAGGCTGGCCATCGACCGTCCACTGGTAAGCCACGGGCGGGTTCCCTGTGGCCACCACCGTCAAGCTCGCCGCCAGACCGGCGTTGACCTGTTGCTCGACCGGGGCGATGACGATCTGCGGTGCCGTCGATGTCGCGCTGCCCCCGTCCGCGCTCAGCCGTGCCGCGTACCGCCGGTTCTGCCCCGCCACGGTCGTGAACTGACCTCCCATGAGCACGTTCCCGTTCGCCGGAGCGGCGACCGCCAGGACGGTGGTCGACGGACCCGAGCCCGGGTCAAACGTCAGGTCCACGCTGCCGTCGCTGCCAAGCCGGGCCACACGCACCCGCCCGATCTGGTTCACCGTGGTAAAAGTGCCCGCAGCCAGAATCCGGCCATCAGGCTGGATCGCGAGCGCGTTGACGGTGTTGTTGAAACCGACCGCCATGTTGAAGAACGGATCCACCGCTCCCGTCGCGGTCAGCCGTGCCAGGTAACGCTGCGCCGTGCCCGCCACCTGCGTAAACTGTCCGCCAGCCAGAATGCGTCCGCTGTCGTCCACCACCAGATCGCGAACGCTGTTGTTCATGCCGGTACCCGGAAGGAAGCCGCCGTCCAACGAGCCGTCGGCATTGAGCCGGGCGATGCGGTTGCGCGCGAGTCCCTGGTAGGCGGTGAAATCACCCCCGATCACCAGCTTCCCGTCCGCCTGTAGCGCCACCGCCCGGATGACCCCGTTCGCCCCCGTGCCCGGATCGAAGCTCGTGTTCAGGCTGCCGTCCGCATTCAGCCGGGCGATGCGGTTCAGGGGGACCCCGCGGAACGTGGTGAATTCCCCCACCACCACGACGCGGCCGTCCGGCTGCAACGCGAGGTCATGCACGACGTTGTCCGCCCCGCCCGGCACCTGGAAGCTGTGGTCCACCCGCCCGTCTGGCAACAGCCGTGCCACCCGGCGCCGGGACGCCCCGTCAACGACCGTGAAATCTCCGCCCACCACGATCCTCCCGTCCGGCTGCACGGCAATGGCCCGGACGTCGTTGTTGGCACCCGCGCCTGGCTGGAAGGAGACATCAACGGCTCCCTCGGGGTTCAGCCGTGCGATCCGACCCAGCGACACGCCGTCCACCGAACCGAAACTGCCGCCCAACAGGATCCGGCCGTCCGGTTGCACCGCGATGACGTTCACCAACGCGTTGGGTCCCGTCCCCGTGTTAAACGTCGGATCCACACCCCCGTGCTGCGCCCAGGCGGTCACCCCGAGCCCCGCTCCCAGCAGGAACCCGAACCAACTTCGCCCCGCCAAACGAACCCCAACGTTGCTGAAGTCCAGCCCTCGAATGTTGCTCCGCCTTATGGGTCCTCGTGGAATTCCTTTTAACATTTTCATGTCGCGCAGCTTACGGTTCAAGCCAGCGTCGGTCAAGGGGACCTGGCGCGCATTCCCAGGGGCCGACCCCCCCGGACCGCACGACGAAACCGCCGCCTGAGCTTCAGACTTGGTCGCCCGCCAAATGCCGCTAAGCTCCCGGCCGTGACCTACAACCAATTGAAGGCTCAGATCCGGGCAGGCGCCGTTGACACCGTGCTCGTCGCCATGCCGGATCCCTTCGGCCGGTTGGTTGGCAAGCGGTGTCACGCCGGGTACTTCCTGGACCACGTCGCCTCCCACGGCACCCACGGCTGCAATTACCTGCTCGCCGTCAACCTGGACATGGATCCCCTGGCCGGCTTCCGCCTCGCCAACTGGGACCTTGGCTTCGGCGATTTCGCATTCCGCCCGGACCTCACCACCCTGCGCCTGCTGCCCTGGCAGCCGGGCGCCGCGCTGGTGCTCTGCGACACCGCCCATCACGACGGCACGCTGGTCGCCGAAGCCCCACGCACCGTGCTGCGTCGCCAGGTCGAACGCCTCGCTGCACAGGGGCTCACCTGTTATTGCGCCAGTGAGCTCGAATTCTACCTCTTCAACCAGACCTACCACGCCGCCTTCCAGAATGGCTACCAGACCCTCGAGCCCTCCAGCGATTACCGCATCGACTATCACCTGCTCCAACCCACCCGCGACGAACCGCTGATGCGCGCCATCCGCAACGGCATGACCGCCGCCGGCATCCCGGTCGAGAGCAGCAAGGGCGAATGGAGCCGCGGCCAGCACGAGGTCAATTTCGCCTACACCGAGCCGCTCCCCATGGCGGACCGCCATGCCCTGTTCAAACAGGGCGTGAAGGAGATCGCCGAACAGCACGGCAAAGCAATCTCGTTCATGGCCAAGTACGCCCCCACCGAGGCGGGCAACTCCTGCCACCTCCATCTCAGCCTCTGGCGAGCCGGCCAGAATCTGTTCGCCCTCGACGCGCCTGAAGCGCGAAAGCCGAACGTCCGAAGCCGGTCTTCCCGCAGCACCCGCCGCACCGCCTCCTCCGCGTCACCTCCCTCCGCTGCCCCAGGCGATTCCTCCCCCGGGTCGGACCTGTTCCGCCACTTCCTCGGCGGCCTCATGAAGTACTCGCCGGAGCTGTGCCTCTTCTACGCCCCGACCATCAACAGCTACAAACGCTTTCAGCCCGGCAGTTGGGCGCCCACCCGCATGGCCTGGGCCACCGACAACCGGACCACCGGCTTCCGCATCGTCGGGCACGGTCGCGCCTTCCGGATCGAGAACCGCATGCCGGGCGCCGACGCCAACCCGTACCTCGCCCTGGCGGCAATGATCGCCGCCGGTCTGGCTGGTGTCGAAGAGGGCCTGGACTGCGGCGCCGAGTACGTCGGCAACGCCTACGTGGATACCCGATTGCCGCACCTGCCGCGCTCGCTGCGCGACGCCACCGACTTGTTCGAGGGCTGCATACTCGCGCACGCCGCCTTCGGCGATGCGGTCGTCGAGTACTACGTCCACCACGCGCGCCTCGAGCACCAGGCCTTCAGCGATGCCGTCACCGATTGGGAACGCCGCCGGTACTTCGAACAAATCTGACCTCCCCATGAAACCTCTCCCCGCTTTCCTCCTCCCGTTCCTGGTGCTGAGCGCCGCCGCGCAGAACACGCTGGACGCCTGGCTGCCGGTGCGCGGCTTGTGCATCGGCGCCCCTGGCCCGACGCAGGTCGACACGTTCGTCCGCTTCATCCACGACGAACTCGCCCCTCGCACCGTCAACACCCTCATCCTCCGGGTGGACTACAACTACCAATACCGGAGCCGCCCCGAGCTCGCGAATCCCCGGGGCTTGTCGCTTGCCGACGTGAAGCAGTTGGTGGAGGCGTGCCGCCCACGGCATCCGTCTCATCCCGCAAATCAACCTGTTGGGCCACCAATCCTGGCAGCGCTCCACCGGCAAGCTCCTGCAGGTCTACCCGGAGTTCGACGAGACGCCCTGGGTGAAGACGCCCGAGACCTACACTTGGCCCAACCCGGACGGCCTTTACTGCCGCAGCTATTGCCCGCTGCACCCGCGCGTCCACGAGGTCGTCCTCCCGCTCGTGGACGAAATCTGCGACGCGTTCGAGGCCGACGCCTTCCACGCCGGCATGGACGAGGTGTTTTATCTCGGCGAAGCCCGTTGCCCGCGGTGCGGCGGCAAGGACAAGTCCGAGCTGTTTGCCGGCGAGGTGAAGCGGATCCACGCCCACCTGCAGACGCGCCAACGTGAACTTTGGATCTGGGGCGACCGACTGCTGGACGGCCGCACGACAGGCCTGGGCGAGTGGGAAGCCAGCTTCAACGACACCCATCGCGCCGTGGACCTCATTCCCCAGGACGTGGTCATCTGCGACTGGCACTATGAACGGCCCGACCCGACGCCCGTCTATTTCGCCATGAAAGGCTTCCGGGTGCTGACCTGTCCCTGGCGCAATCCCGAGGCCGCCGTTCGCCAGTTGCATGACCAGCTTCGTTTCCGCGAACAGTCCGCGACCGCGATGAAACCCCGCTTTCGCGGCATGCTGCAAACGGTGTGGTCCGACCCCGGCCCGTTCCTGCGCGACCTCCGCGGCCACAAGGAAAGCGCGGACTACAAGCAGGGTGAACTCACTGCCGCCCGGTGTTTCCTGCGTTTGTTCGACGAAATCCAGCGTCTCAAACCTGGCAGCGACGCGAAGCCTTGATGGCCGCCGTGCCGGCGCTCAATCGCCGGCCCGGTTGGTCCACATGCCGAGGCGGGACTTCTTTACGAACTCGGCGTGGCCATCGCAGAAGGAGGCGTTGAAGCCCGCGCCGTGCCGTTTGGCGACGTGCCCGCCGGTCGGGTTCTGGGAGCTCGCGCTGTTGCCGAAGAAGGCGGGGCCGAAGCCGGCGTTGTACCACGCGTCGACCTGTTCCAGCCGCCAGATCTCGAACACGTTGGTGGCGCCGTCGCAGATGGCGATGGTGCCCGCGGTATCCTCGATCTCGGAGAGCAACCGGCTGGGGTTTTCCCAATTGTTGATGAAGGGCCCGTTGGCATTCACCCAGTTGGGCTTGCCGCTTTCGGGGTAGGCGCCGCCCTGGGCGTTGCAGACGTAATCCTTGATGAGCGGGTTGGGGGTCCCGGGCGGACGCCGATCGGTCCATTGCGCGTGAGGCCGGGCGCTGGGGCAGTTGTAGACGGGCTCGCTGTTGATGTAAGGCCGGCAGAGATCCTGCCACCACCAGAGCTGCTGCTGGCCGGGCCAGGTGTAGGCGTAGCCGTACGGCAGGTAACCCCGGTGATCGTCGGCGTACATCATCACCCCCAACCCGATCTGCCGCATGTTCGAGTGACAGACCGTCTGGCGCCCCTTCTCCTTCGCGCGGGCCAGCGCCGGGAGGAGCATGCCGGCCAGGATGGCGATGATCGCAATCACCACCAGCAATTCGATCAGGGTGAATCCGACCGCGACGGCGACGGCTGGGGGTGCCGCGACGGGGGTTCGGCGTTCTGTTTCGCGATCCGTGCCCACGCCATCCAGATACGCCGGTGCTGCGGCTCCGTCAACCTGTCCGTGGGCGAAGGTGAGGGATGAAGGAAGTGGTGCCGGCGGAGGGGGTCGAACCCACACACTCTCGCGAGTACCAGATTTTGAGTCTGGCGCGTCTGCCGATTCCGCCACGCCGGCTACCGTGACTACGACGGGCCGAGTTTCGAGAAGGTCATCGATGGCCGCAAGCGAAAGATTCGAGGTCGGGGCTTCGACTCACGGCTCGGTGAAGAGACGGTCAAGCGTGTTGAGCGGGCCTTCCGGGACGGGGGTCGGGTTCAAAGCCTGACGGAGATAGACGAGGGCGTCGTCGATCCGCTGGACCGACCGCGGCAGAGTCGCTCCCGCGGCGTTGGGGTGTCCGCCGCCTTGGAGGCGCCCGGCCACCTTGAGGGCCTCGCCCCCGTGGCTGCGGAGGCTGGCGATGATGGTCCCGTTCCCCTTCCGGAACAGGGTGAGCAAGACCGGCTGCGGGGCGGCCCGTTCCTCAAGCAGGCGGTGCACAATCAGGTTCACATTCCCGACCACCGTGCTGACGTAGCCCACCTCCGGGCTCAGCGGCCGGATGTTGTCCCGGCTCCACTCGAAACCCAGCGGGTCCTCGACGCGCCGCTTGACCGCCATCACCTCGAGCAGGGCGTGCCCGAGCAGACGCTCGAGTTCGCCACGGATCACCGCGTGGAGGTTCCAGAACTGGTAGGTCTTGACCAGGTTCGCGTAGTCGCAGGCCAGGGCGAAGTCGGGGTCGTCCAGCAGGAACAAGTCCGCGACGTCGTTCAGGTGCACGATCCGGTCGAGGGTGGGACTGCCCAGGCCCGCCTCGAGGCACAGATCGTAGCACAGGCGGCCAGCGGACTTGGTGAGATCGTGGATCAGACGCGCCCGCATCGGGCGGGTCTCCGTCGGATGATGATCCAGGATCACCCACTGGGGGCGGTCGAGTCGTGCGTCGAACGTGAAGTCCGCCACCCAGGCGCATTTCTCGCGCATGGCGCGCTGGCGCCAGTGGTGGTTGTGATAGCTCTCCAGGGGCACTTCCACCCCGAAGCGGTGACGCGCCAGGCGCTGCAGGAGCAGGCCCGACACCAAACCGTCGAGATCACTCTCGTGGACACAGATGACTTCCGGTTGCGGCAACTCCGTCATGGGAGGCGCAGCCTACGCGGGACGGGACGCCATGACCAGCGAGCAGTGCGGTCGGTCGCGCGCTGAAAATGCTGAGGCGGCGCGGCTTCCCGGCAGGAGCGAATCCTGCCGGTGGGGGGTGACCGGTCTCAGGTTCCCCGACGTCGACCCAGCAACGCAGCGGCGCCGAGGACGGCCAGCGTGAGGGTCGTCGGCTCCGGGATCAGGGCGAACGGCTGCAGGCCGACCATGTCCGTCGGGACCCCGGGAGGTTCGCTCAACGTCAGCGACAGCGGCGCGCTGGCGCCGTAGATCCCGCCGGCCGCCACGGCGGCTTCGTAGATCCCTCCCTTGGCCGCCTCCCACGCGCGCATCTGGACGAACACGGTTGTTCCGCCCGGAATCCCACCGACCGTGACGGATGTGGAGGTGATGTAGCCCGCGGCGGCACCGGTGCGAAACGGCAGGACCGGCCCCACCGGGGTCAGGCTTCCCGCTTCCAACCCCAGGTAGGCCTGGGCCAGATAGGCGGGACCTTCCAGCTTGGTGACACTGCCAGGCAGATAGAACGGCGCGTCAATCCCGGCCGCCGTGACCCGGTTGCCGAAGTTGAACTGACCTTGCCCCAGCGCGACGCCCGCAGCACCCCCGAGGAGACAGGCAAACAGTAAGGCTCTCATAAGCGGTTACACCGTCGAACCCGCCCGTGTCGGGCGGGTCCGCGACCCCACAGTCTGCGGGGCACCGGTCTTGTCAAGCGACATCAATGGCCATGCCAGGGTGCGGTGTCGGCTGGTGTCGGCTGGTTGACACCCCGGGGGGCCACTCTTAGCCTGCCGAGCCGATGTCACGCCTGCCGTTCGAGCTGACGCTGGCCCTGCGTTACCTGCGCCCCAAGCGCCGGCTCGTGTCGGTCATCACCCTGATCTCGGTGATCGGGGTCATGCTCGGGGTGGCGGTCCTCATCATCGTCATCGCGGTGATGAGCGGTTTTGACCAGCAACTGCGCGGCAAACTCGCCGCCTACACCGCCCATCTCCGCCTCGAAGCCCGCGACGGCCTGCTGACCGATTACGAGCCTCTCATGGCCACCGTGGCGCAACACCGCTCGGTCCGGGGCGTGACGCCTTACGTCGGTGGGCCGGTCCTGCTCAAGACCCAACCGGCCGAGGGCAGCCCCGCCTTCCACGTGCCCTCGGTGCTCGGGGTGGATCCGCATTCGCAAGTCCCGCCGGTCCGCACGTTGCTCGCCAGCGTGCGGGCCGGCACGAACGACCTCGCCGGCTACACGTTTCTCGTGGGCGAAAACCTGGCGCTCAAGCTGGGGTTACGCGTGGGCGATCCCGTGGCCATCTACGCGGTGAGCCAGTTCGATCGCTGGCAGCAGAGCCGCGAGGCGGGCAGCGAGGAGGTGCCGCTGGCGGACGATTTCACCGTGAACGGCGTGTTCAGCGTTGGATTCTATGACCTGGACGCACTGCTGGTGGTCTGTTCGCTGGCGAATGCCCAGGACCTGTTCGCGATGGAGAACTCCGTGCACGGGCTGATCCTGGCCCTCGACGACCCGGCCCGCGCCGGGGAGGTCGCCGCCGAACTGATCGCCACGCTCGGGGGCGGCTACCAGATCACGACGTGGTACGAGGAACACGCGTCGTTCCTCGAGTCGGTGATGGTGGAGAAGAACCTGATGTACTACCTGCTTTTCTTCATCACGCTGGTGGCAGCATTCGGCATCTGCAGTGGCCTGATCACGTTCGTGGTCCAGAAGACCCGGGAGATTGGCACGCTCAAGGCCCTCGGCGCCACCAGCGGGCAGATCATGGCCATCTTCCTGGGCCAAAGCCTGGTCGTCGGTGTGCTCGGCGTCACGGCCGGCTTCGGGCTCGGTGTGCTCGGCGTGACGTACCGCAACGCGTTTCTGCTCTTCATGCGGCGCTGGACCGGCTTCGAGTTGTTCCCGGCGGACATCTATCACTTCTATGAACTGCCCGCGCTGATCATTCCCGGCGACGTTCTGGTGATCGCCGGGGTGTCTCTCGCGATGTGCCTCCTCGGCGGCCTCATTCCCGCCTGGCACGCCGGCCGGCTCAAACCCGTCGAGGCCCTCCGCCATGAGTGACGCGACCCCTGCCGCCGGTCCGCCGCTGCTCGTCGCGCG
This sequence comes from Verrucomicrobiales bacterium, assembly GCA_015075445.1. GTDB lineage: Bacteria > Verrucomicrobiota > Verrucomicrobiia > Limisphaerales > J093 > DSVZ01. The sequence goes on along the minus strand of JABTUJ010000022.1, from coordinate 73,877 downwards.
CGACGTGCACAAGAGCTACCCGCTCGAACAGCGGGCCGTCGAGGTGCTCCGCGGTGTGAACCTCACGATCCACGCCGGCAGCTTCACCGCCCTCCGCGGCGCCTCCGGTGCGGGCAAGAGCACCCTGCTCCACATCCTGGGGGGACTCGACACCCCCAGCCGCGGGGAGATCGAGTTCACTGGCCAGCGTCTCGGCGCCCTCTCCGCCCGCGCGCTGGCAGGGTTTCGCAACCGGAAGGTCGGGTTCGTGTTCCAGGCGTACCATCTGCTGCCGGACCTCGAAGCCATCGAGAACGTCTGTCTTCCGGCGCGGATGGCCCGGGTGCCGGTTGCCATCGCCGAAGCGCGGGCCCGCGATCTCCTCGGGCGCGTGGGGTTGGCCCACCGCCTGCATCATCGCCCAGTCGAGCTTTCGGGGGGCGAACAGCAACGCGTCGCCATCGCCCGGGCGCTGATCAACGATCCGATCCTGCTGTTGGCGGACGAGCCGACGGGGAACCTCGATTCCCACACCGGCAGCGAGATCATCGATCTCCTCTGCGCGCTGCAGGCCGAGCGGGGAATGACGCTGGTGCTGGCGACCCATGACGCGCACGTCGCGGCGCGCGCCCCCCGTGTCCTGGATCTGCTGGACGGTCAGATCGTCAGCAACGGGTCCTGAGACGGAAGCCAAATCTGCCCGGGGATCGGGGAGCGCCTCAAGTGTGGCGGGTGCCGGTCCGATCTGCGCAGGGAACCACGAAACCGGTGGGGCCAGGGGTGGTGCGGGCGAACGAAAAGCGCTGCTGGAAGACCGCGCACTCCAAACGCGTGGCGCGTGCCGGACACGGTGGAGCTCGCGAAGCGTCTGGAGTGCGTCAGCCAAAAAGATCCAGTTGGGCGGGGGGGTCGAGGGCCTGGAGCTTGGCGCGCTCGGGACGTGGCCGGGTGGGCCGCCGCAAGCGCCCCTCAGGCGTGAGCTCGGAACCTTCGAGGTTGCGGAGGATGACTTTGGCCCGGTCGATCACCGCTTTCGGCACGCCCGCCAGACGGGCGACCTGCAGCCCGTAACTCTGGTCGGCGCCGCCCTCGACGATCTTGTGGAGGAAGATGATCTGGTCGTTCCACTCGCGCACGGCCACGTTCCAGTTCTTCACGCGCGGCAGGCGACCGGCCAGTTCGGTCAGCTCGTGGTAATGGGTGGCGAACAGGGTCTTGGCCCCGACCTGATGGTGGAGATGCTCGACGATGCTCCAGGCCAGGCTCAGGCCATCGAAGGTGCTCGTGCCGCGACCGACTTCATCGAGGATGATGAGGCTGCGGGCCGTGGCGTTGTTCAGGAGATTGGCCGTCTCGATCATCTCGACCATGAAGGTGGACTGGCCGCGGGTCAGGTCGTCGCTGGCCCCGATGCGCGTGAAGATGCGGTCGACGAGGTCGACGCGGGCGGCCGCCGCGGGCAGGTAGGAGCCGGTGTGGGCCAGCAAGGTGAGCAGGGCCACCTGCCGGATGTAGGTGCTCTTGCCGGCCATGTTCGGGCCGGTGATCAACGCGATCTGGGCCGGGGCGGGTCCGCCGGACACGGACGCTTCGCCAGCGGCGGGTGAGGAAGCGATGCGCGCGGCGAGGGTCGTGTCGTTGGGCACAAACCGTTGCTCGGTCAGGGTCTTCTCGAGGACCGGATGGCGCCCGTCCCGGATCTCAAACCGGCCCGCGTCCCCCACTTCCGGCCGGCAGTAGCCCTGGAGCCGGGCGATGTCGGCGAACGCGGCGAGGACATCCAGTTCGCCCAGGGCGCGGGCGGTTTCCTGGATGGCCGCGAGGCGGGCGAGCACCGCTTCGCGGACGCGGAGGAAGAGCTCGTACTCGAGCTTCATGGCGCGTTCCTCGGCACCGAGAATCCGCGATTCCATGGCCTTGAGCTCGGGCGTGATGAAGCGCTCGCCGTTGGAGACGGTCTGCTTGCGCACGTAATCGGCCGGCACCTTCTCGAGGTTGGCCTTGGTGACCTCGAGGTAATAGCCGAAGACGGAGTTGAAGCCGACCTTGAGCGACTGAATGCCGGTGCGCTCGATCTCCTGCTGCCGGAGGGCCGCGATCCAGTCTTTGCCCTCGCGCGCGCCGCGGCGCAGTTCGTCCAGCGTGGCGTCGTAGCCGTCGCGGATGAGGCCGCCCTCCTTGAGGGCGAGCGGCGGGTCGTCGACGATGGCGCGGGCGATGAGGTCGGTCAGGTCGGGACACTCGTGGAGTTGGGCGGCGAGTTCGAGGAGCAGTGGCGGGGAGGAGGGTACGGGCGGGTCCGGGGTCAAGGGTGCAGGCGGGACGCCCGCACCACCGGGGTTCGGGGGTGCAAACGGAACGTCCGCACCAGCGGGGTTCGGGGACGGCGGTAGGGGGTCAAGATCGCGGAAGGTGGGCTGGGGTTCGGTGCGTGCCGGAGTGGCGAGGGCGAGCAGGAGTTGGCGGAGGGCGGGCACCTGTTCGAGTCCCGTGCGCAAGCCGAGGAGGTCGCGGGCGTTACCGGTGCCCACGCTGAGGCGGCTGAGGGTGCGTTCGAGGTCGCGCACCTCCTTGAGCCGGCCGCGGAAGGTCTCGAGTGCAGCGGGGTCGACCAGCCAGGTCTCGACCGCGTCCTGGCGACGGTGGATGGGGTCGACGGCAGCGAGGGGTTGGGACAGCCAGTCGCGCAGCCGCCGGGCGCCCATCGGGGTGACGGTGCGGTTGAGTGTGCCGTAAAGGGAGGCTTCGCGGGGAGCGTCGCGGCGGAGCGGTTCGAGGACTTCGAGATTGCGCAGCGTGGCGGGGTCGAGCACGAGGAAATCGGCCGGCTGATAGCATCGCAGGCGGGTGAGGTGGGTGAGGTCGCGCCGCAACTGGTTGAGGAGGTAATGCACGAGCGCGCCGGCGGCGCCCAGGGCAGCGGGCCGGTCCCGCAGGCCGAAGCCGTCGAGGGAGGCGGTCTTGAAATGGTCGCGCAGCGTGAACTGGGCGGTTTCCGGAGCGAAGGTCCAGTCGTCGTAGCTGCCCAGGACGCGGACCGTGCCCTGGACCAGTTGGCGCAGGTCCGCGGCTTCGGCCGGGAGCAGCAGTTCGGCGGGACGGAGCCGTTCGAGTTCGGCGAGCAGTGCGGCTTCGTGAGCGGGTTCGGTGGCGAGGAAGACGCCGGTGGTCAAGTCCGCGCAGGCCAATCCCAGGCGGGAACCGGCCCGGCAAAGAGCGGCGAGGTAGTTGGGCCGTTCCGCGGCGAGCATGCGCTCGTCGAAGTGAGCGCCGGGGCTGAGGATCTGGGTGACTTCGCGTTTGACGAGTTTACCGGGCCGGGGGTCTTCGAGTTGGTCGCAGATGGCCACCTTGTGTCCAGCGCGGAGCATGCGGCTGATGTAGCCGCTGGCGGCGTGGTAGGGGAGGCCGCACATGGGGATGCCATTGCGCTGGGTGAGGGTGAGGCCGAGCGCCTGGGAACCGGTCTGGGCGTCCTCGAAAAAGAGCTCGTAGAAGTCACCCAGACGGAAGAGGAGCAGCGCGCCGGGAGGCAGTTCGCTCTTGATCCGGCGGTACTGCGCCATCATCGGGGTGAGCTGGGCGTCGGTGGCCATTGGTCCCGGAAGCGTAGAGCCCGCCTCGGATCGGAAAAGCCCAAAGCACGGGGTGTTCGGCTGGACAGGCCGGGGTCTTTGCGGAACGCTGCGGCCGATGAATCTGCGCACGAAAGTGATTTCCCTGGCGTTGCTCGTGAACGCCGTTGCCCTCACCCTCGCGTCCGACTGGCCGCAGTGGCACGGGCCCCACCGCGACAACCGCTCGACCGAAACCGGGTTGCTCAAGGAATGGCCGTCCGGGGGGCCCCGATTGCTCTGGAGCGCCAACAGCCTGGGCGGCGGCTACAGCACACCGTCGTTCTCCCAGGGGCGCATCTACGGCATGGGGTATCGCGAGGCGGATGAGGTCGTGTGGGCCCTGGACGCGCGGGACGGCAAGGAGATCTGGAGCACCCCGACCCGGCCGGCTTACCGTGAAATGGGCTATGCCGAAGGGCCGCGTTGCACGCCCACCGTGGACGGCGAACACCTGTACGTCCTGGGGGGCGCGGGGAACCTCGCCTGTCTTGAGACCGCCGGCGGGCGCCTGGTCTGGCAGGTGGACCTGGTCAAGGAGCACGGGGGCAACATGATGTCGGGCTGGGGTTACTCGGAATCGCCGCTGGTGGACGGCGACCGCGTGGTGGTGACGCCCGGTGGCCCGCAGGGAACGATGGCCGCGTTCGACAAGCGCACGGGCAAGCGGCTCTGGCAAACGGCCGACCTCACCGACAACGCGGCGTATGCCTCGATCGTCATCGGCACGCTGGCCGGCGAGCGGCAGTATGTGCAGTTGACCGACGCCCACGTGTTCGGCGTCGCGCCCGCCGATGGCCGTGTGCTGTGGCGCGCGCCGCGAGGAGGCAGGACCGCGGTGATCCCGACGCCGGTGGTTCACGACGATCACGTCTACGTCACCTCCGGCTACGGCATCGGGTGCAACTTGTTTCACATCACCAAGGACGGCGACGCGTTTGCGGCGAAGGAGGTCTATGCCAACCGGGAGATGGTCAACCACCACGGCAGCGTCGTGCTCATCGGCGAGCACCTGTACGGACATTCCGACGCTCGGGGTTGGATCTGCCAGGAGTTCCGCACTGGCAAGACCGTCTGGGCCGAACGCCGGCAGTTGGGCAAGGGCGCTCTGACCTACGCCGATGGGAACCTGATCCTGCGGGCGGAGGCGGGCAGCGGCACCGTGGTGCTGATCGCGGCCACGCCCGAGGGATTCGTCGAGAAGGGGCGGTTTGACCAGCCGGAGCGCAGCCGGAAGAACAGTTGGCCCCACCCCGTGGTGTGCGACGGCCGGCTGTACCTGCGGGATCAGGAGGTACTGCTCTGCTACGACCTCAAACCCTGAAGGGCGGGAAGCTCACGGTGCTCGCAGCCGACGACGCTGACGATTCGATGGAAAGCAATCGGAGTCTGACGGGCCCTTCACGTGAACGAGGACGCCCGAGCAGCGGGCTGGAAGCCCGCACCACCCGACTCGCGACGAGCGCCTTGCTCGTTCTGCTGGTCCTGGGCTCAGCGAGCGCGGGCGAGCCGGACTCAGCTCCTCGACCGGCAGCGACGGCTCGCCCCGCAACTGGATTCACGGCCCCGGACGCCCCGCTGGAGGAGCGTTTCGCCCGACCGCCGGCGGCGGCGCGCATTCTCAAGATCATCCACGGCTGGCCGGATGAGGCGGCCGAGCAGGATCGTTGGCGCACGCAACTGCTGCGGCAGGGCTTCGGGGGCGTGGTCTGCAACGTCTCGTTCCACGACTACCTCGAGAGCGAACCTCGCTGGGAGGCGTTTCGGCGGGCCGTGACCGAGGCCAAGGCGGCCGGCATGGCGCTGTGGCTCTACGACGAACGGGGTTATCCCTCGGGCAATGCCGGTGGCCTGGTGCTGCGGGACCATCCGGAGTGGGAGGCCGAGGGGTTGTTGGTGGCGGACCTCGAGTGCGGGCCGGGGCCGGTGTCGCTTGAGGTGCCACCGGGGGAACTGGTCCTGGCGCTCGCGTTCTTACTCCAGGGCGAGCCGGGCACCCCGCCGGAACCGAACGGCGACGGGACGTCCACGCTGGCACCCGACGATCGGCGCGCCTTGCCCGCGCCGGTCGATGGGAAGGTGAGTTGGGAAGCGCCGCCGGGTCGCTGGCAACTCGTCGTCATCACCCGCGCCCCGCTCTACGCGGGGACCCACGCCGAGGGAAACCTGGCGGAGCCGATGCCTTACGTGAACTTGCTGCGGCCCGAGCCCACGCAGCGGTTTCTCGAAGTGACGCACGGGCGGTATGCGGCGCGGTTGGGCCCGGACTTGAGCCGATGGTTCGAGGCCCTGTTCACCGACGAGCCTTCGCTCATGAGCATGTTCTTTCGGCGCATGCCCTACCGTCCCCTGCCCTGGGCGCCCGACTTGCCGGCCGAATTCCGGCGCCGGCGCGGCTACGATTTGCCGCCCGTGTTGCCCGACTTGGTACGCCGCGATGCCGGGCCGGCCGCCGCGAAGCATCGCCATGACTTCTGGCTGACGGTGGGCGAACTCGTCAGCGAGCACTTCTTCGGTCAGATCCAGACATGGGGCCGAGAACATGGAGTGCCGTCGGGCGGGCACCTGTTGGCGGAAGAGAACATCGTGAACCACGTGCCGTTGTACGGGGATTTTTTCCGAGCCATGCGACGGATGGATGCGCCGGGGATCGACTGCCTCACCAGCGTGCCGGAGGACGTGCCGTGGTATGTGGCGCGGCTGGTGGCCAGCGCGGCGGAGCTCGAAGGACGACGCCTGGTCATGTGCGAGACGTCCGACCACGCCCAGGTCTGGCGCGCGGCCGGGGATGCGCGGCCGAAGCGGGTGGTGAGCGAGGCGGAGATCCGGGGCACGGTCAATCGCCTCATGGTCGCCGGCGTGAACGTAATCACCAGCTACTACTCGTTCACGGGCCTCGACGATGAGGCGCTACGCCGGTTGAACGAGTGGGTCGGGCGTTGCGCCACCCTGCTCACCGGCGGACATCAGGTGGCGGACATCGCGGTGGTGTACCCGGTCGAGAGCCTGTGGACCCACTTCATTCCCGCCGCGCATTGGGCGACCGCCTCGCCCGACGCCAACCGCATTGGCAGCCTGTTCCGCACCGTGGGCGATGTGTTGTTCGAGGCGCAACGCGACTTCACGGTCGTGGACAGCCGGGCACTGGCCGAGGCGCGGGTCGAAGGCGACGCGCTGGTGCACGGGTCGCTGCGGTGGCGGGTGGTGGTGCTGCCGGGCGTGGACACGTTGCCGCTGGCGGCCTGGCAGAACCTCGACCGCTTCGCGAGGAACGGCGGATGGGTCGTGGGCCTCGGCACGCGCCCCGCGAACAGCGCCGCCGATTTTCCCAGCGACGCGGTGCGCGAGCTCGGCCGGCGCTGGTTCGGCACCGGCGACGAGCCAGGCGTCCGGGCCGTAGGAGAAGGGCGGGGTGTTTTCCTGCCGGCGGGAACCGAGGTGCAGTTGGCGCGCGTGCTGGAGCAGGCTATCACTCCGGAACTCGCGGGGGTCCCGCCGGGCTCGGCGCTGCGCGTGACCCACCGACGGATCGAGGGCCGCGAAGTCTACTTCGTCGCGAACGACAGCCGCGCCGTTTGGCGGGGAGAGATTGGCTTGCCCGGCGCGCAGGGACCGGGCCGGTGGTGGGACCCTACGACGGGCACGAGCCGGGAAGTGCCGGACCCCCATCGCATCCCATTGGAGCTGGAACCGCACGGCGCGGGCTTCCTGACTTTCGCGAAGGTGCCGTTGCCGGCGCGAAAGCCGGTCGCACCGGGCCGGTTGCCAGGGATGACGTCCCAGCCGCTCCACGTGCGAGCGCCGGCGTTAGGCCACGGCGAGTTCATGCGGGGCGAACTCGTCGAGACGGCCGATGCCGCGGCGAGCGGGGGGCGGCGGTGGGAGGCCAGGGCGACGCTGACGAAGAGCCAGGTGGACACCTTCCTCTTCGTGCGGTTGCCGCTCGAGGCACCTGCGTCCCTGGCGAACGCCGAGTGGCTCGAAGTCGAGAGCTGGGTCCCGACAGGACAACGCGCCCCCGCGCAACTGCTGGTGATCTTGCAGGAGGAAGGCGGGGGCGATTTCCTGGCCGAGACGCCGCGATCCCTGGGCGTGGCCGGGCGCGAACGGACGTTCATTCCGCTGAACCGGTTTCAGCTCGCGGGCTGGTCGCAGGACGCAGACGGAGTGTTGGACCCCGCGCGCGTCCGCGAAGTGCGCGTCGGGTGGGGCGGGTACTACGGTGCCGCCGGCGAGCGCCTCGAGTTTGGCCTGGCCGTGCCGCGGTTTGGGCCGGCGGGCCCGTGAGGGGGGATGCCGTCGGGATCCGCAGCGCGTTCATCCGCCGGGGTCCGGCTCGCTGTTTGCCGGCACCCATTGGTAGCTGACAAAGGCCACGCGGCGGCTGTCAGGTGACCAGGACGGCACGTTGATCGTGCCCTGGCCGCCGTAGAGCTTGGCCAACACCCGGACGTCGCCGCCGGCCAGGGGCATCAGGCGGAGTTGCACGTCCCGGTTCTCGGGGTGACCCGTCACGACCGGTGCGTAGCTCAGAAACACGAGCCAACGGCCGTCCGGCGAAGGATGGGGAAACCAGTCGTTGAACTCGTCGTGGGTCACCGGTTCCTGGCCGGAACCGTCCGGGTGCATCCGCCAGATCTTCATGCGCCCGGTGCGCTCGGAGTTGAAGTAGATCCAGCGACCATCGGCGGTGTAGTCCGGGCCGTCGTCCAGACCCGAGGCGGTGGTGAGTCGCGTCTCGGGCCCGCCCGCGACCGGGATCGTATACACGTCGTACTCACCCGCCCGCTCCGCGCAGTAGGCGAGGGTCTGACCGTCGGGCGACCAGCCGTGCCAGTAGGATGGACCCAGCGGCGTGACCAGGCGGGGTGTCCCGCCCGCCGACGGCACGACATAGATGAGCGACTTCCGGTCCCCTTGGGACTGGTCGCTCACCGCCAGCCACTGGCCGTCCGGCGAGAACCCGTGGTCGTTGTTGCAGCGCGTGGCGAACCCCGTGTCGAGCAACGCCGGTTCTCCGCCCGCGACGGGCAGGCGGTAAAGCCGGCCTCCGCCGTTGAAAAGGAGGTAGGAACCGTCGGGCGACCAGTTGGGCGCTTCGATGGCGCGCGCTGTGTGCCAGACGACCCGGCGGTCCATCGAGTTGATGTCGACCGTTTCCAGGGTGCTGTGACGGGTGAGATTGGTGGCGGCCACGGGGGCAAGCGCGGTGAGGGCCACGTTCGCGAACTCGGCGGTCTCCAGCCGGGCGTTATCATGGGCGCAGACACCCAGGCCGACCAAAAAGGGATCGTGCAGCCGGAGGCGGAACGCACCTCCGGCCGGCCGCAACGGCTGACCCGCGGGAGCCACCCACATCGACACGTAGGCGCCGCGCTTCTCGATCCGCAGCCGCCAGGGGGCCCGGACATTGGACTGGATCTCGCGGGTTGGGCCTCCCTGCTCCTCGCGGTACTGCAGCGAGGCGAGCCCGTCGCCGTGCAGCACGGCGTCCGCATAGGGCGCCGCCGGGTCCGCGTGCTGACGAAGGAGCAGACAGGCCTTGCGGTGCGGGTCACCTCCCGGCGACGGCCAGTGGATGTCCGCGGTGAGCGCCACGTCGCCGGACATCGGTTTCCAAACGAAATGGAAGGCGTCGTTGGTGAACCACATGTTGGCACCCCCGCCAGTGACACGGTACACGCCCGTCGCAGGGTCGAAGCGGGTCTGGCCCGGATGCCCCACCCGCCCGATGTCCCGGCTGGCCATGAACACTCCGGGGGAATCCACTTGGGCGGCCATGGAGGATGGGCCCGCGGCGGCAAGGGCGAAGGCGAGGCAGCCGACGCCGACCAGCGAGGCAAGGGCGCGACGCGTGCGAAGGGCGCCGTCGCAATCGATGGGTTGCGGGCAGGGGGCTGCGCACGGTCGCGGGCCGGACTCGAGCGGGGCGAAGTGCTGGGAGGGACGCAGGGCAGGCATGCCAGACCTTGTCCGAGTGCCGGCTCGGCGTCGAGTCAGGAAGCAGACCCGGGGAGAACGGCGTGTTCCCGCCTAACCTGGTCAGCGGCCGTGGACCTGGAGAGGCAAAGGACGAAGAGCGAAGCTCAAAGCGCAAAGTCCAAATCCCAAGGCACGCGGCCTGTTCCTTGCGGACCTGCTCAGTGGCCAAGAACCGCGGAGGGTGCAGGCTGGAAGCCCGTACCACAGGTTCAGGGAGCGCCGCCCTCAGCCCAATCCCTGATGTTCGTAATCGGCGGAGAATCCAAGACGGGGCGTCCCTCCACCGATTACGAACATCGGGATTGGGGAAGGGACGGGTCGGGCGGTTCATGGGAAGCTTCCCAACCCCAAGGCGACGACCCGGTCCCCCGGCCGTCGGCCCCGCGCCCTCACGAGGCGGTTGAAGGGAGGCGACGGGCTCCCTGGGGGCGGGGGCGAGGTCCGTTAAGTATTAAATTAAGGGCTGACCCCTGGGGATATCAGACCGCCGCGAGGATCTTCTCGACGTCGACATACCGCGAAATCAGGTCGCGGATCACCCCGATCTTGGCGGTGTCCGAAGGCCGCGTCTTCACGGTGAGATCGTGGACTTTCGAGGCCACCCGGTAGGTCTCGGCATCGATGGCGGGACCGGGAACGGAAGGGCCTCATCGACGCGGAGCACGCTCGGCGAAGGCGCTGCCCGCCAGTAGGACAATGCCCGCCAAGCCGTCAGGCGCTCGACCGTACATGGTCGTGGCCGCAGCGAGCAGGATGTCCTCGCGATCCCCGGGCGTGATCACCAGCACCCCCTTCTTGAAATAGGAGAGCGCGCTGCGGACGCTCATGGCGCCGACCACGACCTCCTCGACCAGGTTCTGGTATTGAGTGCTGGCGTTGAGAGGCTGGGCGCGCAGCTCTCGCGGATGACCTCGAGGGTGGGGCTCGAGAGGATGGGCTGGTGCGGGAGGACGCCCAGCAGATCGAGCCCTTTCCGCCTGAGACCCTTGCGGGCAAACTCGTTGATGAACCCGAGCTTGTCCGGCAGGACCTTGTTGAGGATCACGCCGATCACGTCGACCCCTTCCTTTTCGAAGAGCGCCTGGTTGACGCAGACCTCGTCGATGGGTTTCCCGATGCCGCCCTGGGAGACGATGATGACCTTGGCGCCGAGGATTTTCGCCACGCGGGCGTTCGAGAGGTCGAAGACGGACCCGACGCCGGCGTGGCCCGAGCCTTCACAGAGCACGAAGTCCTTCTCCCAGGCGACGCGGTCGAAGGCCTCGGTGATGCGGCGCACGAGGACTTCGTAGTTGGATTTCTGCAGGTACTTGCGGGTGAAGTCGGGCTCGATGGCGATGGGGCTCATGTCCAGGAGCGGGCACTTGAGCTGGTAAACCCGGTCCATGAGGATGATGTCCTCGTCGATCTTCTGCTCCTCGACCTGGACGAAGCGCTGGCCGACGGGCTTGATGTAGCCGATGCGGGGGTGATGCTTCTGGAGGGTGGACGCGAGGCCGAGCGAGGTGGTGGTCTTGCCCTCGTTTTGCCGGGTGGCGGCGATGAAAAGGCGGGGGGTGGAGGCGTTCCATTCGCGGGTTCTGCCGGGGAGTTTCCGGCCGGCACCGGGGTAAAGGAGTTCATAGTCCACGGCCTGGACGCCGACGACGGCGGCAACGCCGAGGATGTCGTGGGCGTTCGAGCCCCGGGACACGTCAGCAGCGGGGCGGTCGAGACCGAGGAGAATCTGGCCGTAGGCGTTGGCGCGGCCAATGACGCGGACGAGCTTGCTGCCGATGTTGCCCGAGTTGAGGTCGGGGAAGATAGGGACATTGGCGCGGCCGGCGACCTGGCTTTCGGGGAGTTTGCGCTCGGCGATCTCGCGCACGAGCGCAGCGTCGAGCTGGAGTTCGCCGTCGAAAGTGGCGTCGAGTCTACGCTGGTCGGCCTTCTGCTGAGCGAGGGCGGTGGCGGCCTGCACCTTGCCGATGGAGGGGTGGGTGGCGCTGCCTTTAGTCGAGAAGGACAGCAGGGCGACGCGCGGGCGGACGTTGAGGAGGTGCCGCGCGAGGCGGGCGGTGTCGACGGCGATCTCGGCGAGCTGCTCGACGTTCGGGTCGGGGATCACGCCGCAGTCGGCCATGAAGAGGACGCCCTGTTCACCGAACTGGGAGTCTTCGACCTCCATGACCATGCAGCTCGAGGCGACGGTGGCCTGCGGGGCGAGCTGGATGATCTGGAAGAGCGGGCGCAGGACGCTGCCGGTGAATTCGTTGGTGCCGGAAACCAGCCCGTCGGCCTGGTGCATGGCGACCATCATGGCACCGAAATAGTTCGGCTTGCGCATAGCCTCGCGTGCCTCCTTCTCCTGGACACCCCGGGCGCGGCGCAGCAGGAGGAAGCGCTGGACGAAGGACTCGAAGTCGTCGCTCTGGGCGGGGTGGATGACGCGCAGTCCTTCGAGCGAGATGTTGAGGCGGGCCGCCACGTCCTTGACCTGGGCGCGGTCGCCCAGAAGGATGGGGACTCCGAGGTGCAGCGAGTGGAACTGCCGGGCGGCCTGGAGGACACGGGGCTCCGTGCCTTCCGGGAACACAATCCGCTTGGGATGCCGCTGCAGTTTCTCGACGATGCTGGCGATGAAACGCATGGCGCGAAGGTTAGAGCCGGCCCCCGGGAGTGCAATGGGTTTGCAGCCGGCCCGCGCGGGGGGGGGTGTGCGACACAAGTCTTCGCATCGTTCATCCTGGGTTCGATTTTGCGCCGAGGCACCTAGAAAGCTAGATACCGAGAGGGTGGCTGTCCGCTGTGGTGGTTCTCTGTGTCCTCCCGAGCTCTGTGCTGAATCCTGGTCCGGTTTTTCAGCACAGAGCTCGGGAGGACACAGAGGATCAGCCGACGAGGCAGCCGGAATTTTGTCTCACGCCCACGCGGGGGCCTTGACGGCGCCGCCCCCGATCCGGACGCTCGGCCGCTGCCCGGAGCCCGCATGATCGCCCGCGTCACACTCGATTTCGCCGTCGGCAAGGAGTTCGACTACGTCGTGCCCGAGGCGTGGGCGGGGCAGATCGAAGTGGGGTCGCGGGTGAAGGTGCCCTTCGGGCCGCGGCAGGTGCGGGGGTGGGTGACGGCGCTGCTCGAGGCGTCCCCGCATCCCCGGCTCAGACCGCTGACCCGGGTGCTGGGCACACGGGGTCTGGTCACGCCCAAGGTGCTCGAGCTCGCGCGGTGGATCGCCCGCTATTACTGCTGTCCGGTCGAGGTCGCGCTCAAGAGCGTGCTACCCGAGGCGGTGCGACGCGAGACGGCCGGCTGGCGGGAACGGTTGGTGGTGCGGGTGGTCGAGGGCGGCGTGGGGGCGCCGGAGGCCGGGGCCCGCAAGCTGACCCGGCGCCAGCGGGAAGTATGGCACGTGGTCGAGGAGCGCCGGGAGCTGCCCTTGCAGGAGCTGGTACGATTGACGGGGTCTACCCCGGACACGGTGCGTCGCCTCGAGGACAAAGGCCTGGTGCACATCCGGGCGCAGGTGGCCGAGCGGGATCCGTACGGAGCGGAGACCATTCTGCCGACCGAGCCGCTGGCGCTCGAAGCTCATCAGGCGCAGGCCCTCGCGGAGATCCGGGCGGCGCTTGAGGCGACCGCCGGGGGCGTCGGCGGGGGGCCATCGTCAGAGTCGCCGCGGGCGTCGCGGACGTTTTTGCTGCACGGCGTGACGGGCAGCGGGAAGACGGAGGTGTACCTGCAGGCGATGGCGGTGGCGCTGGAGCAGGGGCGTGGCGCGATCGTGCTGGTGCCGGAGATCTCGCTCACGCCGCAGACGATCGAGCGGTTCAAGGCCCGCTTCTCGGACGGGCCGCGCCGCACCGGGGTGGCGGTGTTGCACAGCCACCTGTCGGCGGGGGAACGGCATGACGAATGGCACAAGATCCGGCAGGGCCGGGCGCGGGTGGTGATTGGCGCGCGTTCGGCGGTGTTCGCGCCGGTGGAGCCGCTGGGGCTGATCGTGGTGGATGAGGAGCATGAGGATTCCTACAAGCAGGAGGAGGCGCCGCGCTACCAGGCGCGGGACGTGGCGGTGCTGCGGGGGGAGCGGGAGGGGGCGGTGGTGGTGCTGGGTTCGGCGACGCCCTCGCTGGAGAGCTACTTCAACGCGCGCCGGGGCAAGTACCGGCTGCTCGAGCTGCCGGTGCGGGTGGACCAGCAGAAGCTGCCGGTGGTGCGCGTGGTGGACTTGCGGCAGGAAGTGCGCGGTCCGAAGGGCGTCCCGATGTTCTCGCGCTGGCTGCGGGACGCGATCCAGGCGCGGCTCGAGAAGGGGGAGCAGACGATACTGTTTCTGAACCGGCGGGGCTATGCGACGTCGCTGCAGTGTCCGCACTGCGGCTATGTGGCGGGTTGCCCGCACTGCAGCGTGTCGCTGACCTATCACCGGACGACGGCGCGTCTGTGCTGCCACATCTGCGGGCATACGGAGGCGGTGCCGTCGGCGTGCCCCAACCCGGCGTGTGCCCACCCGGCGATCCGTTATGCGGGGATCGGGACGCAGCGGGTGGAGGAAACGCTGGCGCGGTTGTTTCCGCGGGCGCGGGTGCAGCGGATGGACTCGGATGTGTTGCAGCGGAAGGACGACTACCGCCGGCTGCTGGGCGAGTTTCGCGCCGGGCGGATCGACATTCTGGTGGGCACGCAGATGATCGCGAAAGGGCTGCATTTTCCCAACGTCACGCTGGTGGGGATCGTGTATGCGGACCTCGGCCTGCATCTGCCGGATTTCCGGGCGGCGGAGCGGACCTTCCAGTTGTTGACGCAGGTGTCAGGTCGGGCGGGGCGGGGGGAGGTGGAGGGGGAGGTGGTGGTGCAGGCGTTCACGCCCTTCCATTCGGCCATCCAATACGCGCGCCGGCATGATTTCGTCAGCTTCTACGAGGAGGAGGTCGAGTTTCGTCGGCCGCTGGGCTATCCGCCCTGGGCGCGGATCGCGCTTCTGACGCTCCGGGGGCGGAACGAGGAGATGGTGAAGTACGCGGCGGAGCATGTGCGACGGGAGGTTGAGGCGGTGATTGCGCCGCGTCTGCCGTCGCTCCGGGTGGCGGGTCCGGCGGCGGCGCCGCTGCTGCGGGCGGAGTCGTACTATCGCTACCAGTTGATGTTACGCACGGGGCGGATGACGCAGTTGAGTGGGTTGCTGGCGGAGTTGGAGGGGCGTCTGCGGCTGCCGGAGAAACTGACGTTGACGGTGGACATTGATCCCGCCAGACTGTTGTGACCTACGCGGACGCCGGATGGCATCGGGAGGCGGGCGATCGGGCGGGGGGCGTGTCCGCGTGTGGGCGGGGATTAACTTCACTTCATCTCGCCAAACTCGCGCTTAGGGGAACATACTAATCCCCGTGGAGGCACTTGCCCTCACTTGTGTCGTGGGAACGGATTTCGACACGCTCCGTGCAGGGTTCAAGATGTCTCGCGCGCACGACAAGGAAGGAGTGCGGGGGTCGCTCGGGCCGAGCGACCCCTCGGCGCGCCTTGGACGCCGGAAACACACGCGACAGAAACTGCCATGCATAAACTGACGATTCTCGCGGCGGCGCTACTTGTCGGGAGCGAAGCTGGGGTTGAGGCTCAAACATTCAATACTTCCAAGGTCTCCGGTCTTCTGTGGGACCTGGTCCACGGTGTAACGGCGCCGGTCTACGGACCGGCGGTCCTGACGGATTCCGGGCCGCAGCAAGCGGTGGTACAGCGTGCCCAGGTACCCACGGCGGACGGCTACGTGCTCATCACGGCCATCGCGGAGGGCGAGGCGGGAACGCTGGCGACCCAGTTGTCCGCCCTGGGGGCGGAGGAACTGGCGGTGGCTGGAGGGATCGTTTCGGCGCGTCTGCCGGTAGCTTCCGTCGCTGGCCTGGCGGGGTTGAGCGGTCTGCGGTTTGCCCGGCCGGCGCTCGCGGTGGCGAATGCCGGACTCACCACCAGCCAGGGCTGTCGCGCCCAAGGCTCGGACGTGGCCCGGGAGGTGTTCAAGGTGACCGGCGCGGGGGTGCGCGTCGGGATCCTGTCGGATTCGTTCAATGCGAAGGGGCAGATGGCGGCGGGCATCTCGTCGGGGGATCTGCCAGCGGATATCTTGCTGCTGGCGGATGTGGCGGGCACGACTGACGAAGGGCGGGCGATGGGGGAGATTGTCCACGATGTGGCGCCGGGTGCGGCGCTCGCGTTCCACACGGCGTGGCGGGGGGAGGCCGATTTTGCCAACGGCATCCGGGCGCTCCGTGACGCCGGCTGCCGGGTCATTGTGGACGATGTGATCTACCTGGAGGAGCCGATGTTTGCCGATGGCATCATTGCCCAGGCGGTGGACGAGGTGGCAGCCGATGGGGTGGCCTACTTCTCGAGTGCCGGCAACGCCGCGCGCCATTCCTACGAAGCGCCGTTTCGGGATGGGGGCGGCGGGTATCATGATTTCGATCCGGGCACGGGTGTGAACACCATTCTCAACGTCAATATTCTGCTCGGCACGACGTTCTTCATTCTCCAGTGGCCGGACCGGTACGCCTCGACGGCGCCGGGCAATCCGGGGGCGCAGACGGACCTGGACATCGAGCTGGTGTACCGGGACGGCCGGTCGATCGGCGGGATGGGCAGCTTCAACAACAACCTGGGGAACGATCCGACCGAGGTGTTCGGCGTGACGACCTCGGGCTGGCTGCTCGAGGCGGGCTTGCGGATCCGGCTCAAGGCCGGCCAACCGCCGCCCCTGGTCAAGCTGCTCTGGTACGCCGAGCGGGGGCTGGGCCAGGAGCAGTACCACACGCATTCGAGCACGCTCTACGGCCACATGAACGCGCGCGGCGCCATGGCCGTCGGGGCCGTCCGTTACTGCAACACACCGGTCTACGGACAAAGCCCGCCCTTGATGGAGTACTTCTCCTCCGCCGGCGGCACGCCGATCTTCTTCACGCCCGAGGGCAACCCCACGTATGAACTGCGCGACCGGCCGAGCTTCGCGGCGCCCCAGGGCGGCAACAACACCTTCTTCGGCGGCTCGGATTACTCAACGTGGTGGACGCGTGGCCGAATTTTTGTGGCAGCATCCGCCGCGGCCCCCACGCGGCGGGCGTGGCGCTGATCTACAGGCGCGGCCCAAGATCGGGCCGGAGCGGATCCGCCAGGTGCTGCAGGCCACGGCGCTTGAGGTGGGGCCGGCGGGATTCGATTTTGACTCCGGCTATGGCTTGATCCAGGCGGAGGCGGCGCTGGGAGTCTGACGCAGTCGCCCCGGTGTTACAGAGCGTCGTGTCGCGGCAGGCCCACAGGGCGCGGGGAGCTTTGACATCCGCTTCCGCTGAGCGGGACCCGGCGACCGAGCCGCGTCCAGGCAGGCCGCGGACGGTGGTCTTCACGTTCGATGTGCCCATCCAGCGCCACGCCGAGGATTATCGCCGGGACGGCAACGGTGACGGGCAGCACGATTGCGGACAACCTGGGTCACGGTGCAATTGTCCGGGCGTAACCTTCAGTGGCTCACCGTGGGCTTGGAGGATCGAGGGCGTGGACGGCGGCTACCTCAGCGGGCCTCGGTGGTGGTGGGCTGCATCGAAGGGATGTGAACCAGGACAAGATGACCGACGCTGGACGTGGGCTGGTGCGCGTCGTGGCGGGCGCCTACGCCGATGCGACGAACTTCCGGCGGGACATCAACGCCGATGGATTGATCAGCACGCTGGATGTGGGGCTGGTGCGGGTGCGCGCGGGGAATATCCTGCCATAGCTTCGATCCGGTCGCTGGCCTTGCACGGACACGGGTGTGCCGCGCGTTGATCATCGTGGCGCCCACCCGTCGCTGGGTCACTATCAAGCGCGGGGTTGGCCCCGCTTAACTGTTGTGCAGCAAATCTCTACGTATCGACTCATAGGTCACATACGGGTTTCACGACTTGACAGCGGGACGTTTGCCCGGTTTCTTGTGCGCCTATGAAGAGTGTCGTCCAAGTCGGTCCAAGCCGTAAGGCCATTCTCGGCACGGCAGGCGCGGTGGTTTCGTTGCTCGCGCCGCAGGCCTTGGGCGTGGTGGCTTTCGAGTTTCGAGATGTCATCGCGGACGGGAATCCGAATGGCGTGGAGAATATACCTGCCGGCGATTTCTCGTTCGACGTCGTCGTTCATGCGACGGATGGCGACCGGTTGTCCGGCTTGAGCTTCAAGCTTGTCTTCGAAGAGTGGGGCAACGCTGCTCTCGGCTTGACCGATCAGACGTTTACCATCGCCAGCGAACCCTATCGCAATGGCAGCTTCTTCGATTTTGTGACCGCGCCCTCGGTGAAGGGCCAAAGGCTCGAGCCGGAGAACGCAAGCGATCTGGGTGGTGAAAACACGCTGTTTGGGTCGACCACCGGTACCGACCTCTTCGTAGCGCGCGTTTCCTTGCGGGTCGATGGGAACATGCCTCCGGGCACGTACGTCATCGCCCCCAACAGCAGTTTCCTGGGCTGGTACGATCTCGAAGCGGGACCCCGTCATGAGTCCGGATCATTCGACCAAGTCATTCCGTACACCGTGGGCGTGGTGGTGCGGGAATTTTGATGCTTGGTTGGGGTGTGGTTTGCTGGTATTGTTGTTGCGAAGTGACTGTTTTTGTTAGGTCTGGCGTTGGGGTTTTGTTGTTTGGCGGCTGGAGTGCTGGGTTCGGGATTTTGCGTTTTGGCGAGCATGCGGTTGGACATGGCGTAGTTGGCTACGTGAGGAGGTTTGGGCTGCGGTTGCGGCCGGCGTTTTACTGGCTGCGCGTGTTCGTCGAGCGGGTGCCCTGCGTTTCAACTCACTTAGCGGTCCTGGATGGCGGTGAGGGTTCCGTCGAGCACCTTGCGTCCGCGGAAAATCATGAAGATGAAATCGCACAGGCGCTCGGCCATGGCCATGTCGTGCGTGCTGAAGACCACCGTGGCGCCGCCCGCGCGCAGGTCGAGCACGGCTCGCCGGAGCACGTCGGTGTTGACCGGGTCGAGACCCGAGAACGGCTCGTCGAGGACGAGCAGCTTCGGTTCGCCCAGCACGGCGGCGATGAACTGGACTTTCTGGGCCATGCCCTTGCTGAGGGCCTCGATCTTGCGCTCGGTGCAGCCGGTCAGTTCGAAACGTTCCAGCCAGGCGTCCACGTCCGGGCGGCGGGCCTGGCCGCTTCGCAACTCGCCGATGAACCAGAGGAACTCGCGCACCTTCATCCGGGGATAGAGACCGCGTTCCTCGGGGAGGTACCCGACCCGCGCATCCCGCGAGCCGTGCGGGCGCTCGCCAAACAGCCGGATTTCCCCGGCATCCGGCCGGAAGATGTTCAGGACCATCCGCAGCGTCGTGGTCTTGCCGGAGCCGTTCGGGCCGATGAATCCGTAGATGCTGCCCGCGGGGACGTGGAGCGACAGGTCGTCCACGGCGAGTGTGGTGCCGAACGTCTTGGTGACGTGGTCAAGTTCGACGGCGTTCATGATACGGGTCTGGCCGCGCCGTTCCCGGGGGTGACGCCGGCGTGGTCTCCTCCCAGGCAGGGCCGGGACCAATCAGCGGTGTTCCGGGTCACGGTCACTTCGGGGGAGTGGGTAGTACCACCGGCTGCGTCCAGGCCTGTTCCCGTTCGCCCTCGGCAAACGGGTTCTCCTTCAGCCGCGAGGAGCGGATCCGGGCGCGGACGTAGAGCTCGTCGCCGGTGAACGTATAGGTGGCTTGGTTCGCCTCGACCTCCTGGAGCACGCGTCCGATCTCCTCGCTGTAGTCCATCGTCACGGGCAGGGGATTCCCCTCGGCGTCTCGCTTCGGTTCGCGCCGGGGGTCGTAGCCGCGGCGGGTGCCGATGAACCGGAGCGCGTACCAATCCACGACCACCTCGGGGAATTGGTCCCCGTCGCTCCACAGCGAGTGGGTGTGAAGATTGCCTTTCCACCAGCGATAGCCGTCCGCCCCGACGCCGGGCGTGTCGAGCGTGGCGGGCGGCGGCAGGGGTTGGGCCGTGGCCACCAGGAACGCTACGAGGGGCGTCAGCCGGAAGGACGAACGCAAGACCAGCCTCGGGATGTGCATGCGGAAAAGTGTAGTGGCAGTTTCCCACCTCGCGAAGCCCGAACTCGCCGCGAGTGGGGGGACGGATCCAGAGGCTGCCGGCGGCCGTGCCCGTCGATGCCAGCAGATCTCGTTTCGGCTTGGACGACTGGGAACGCGTAGTTTTGACCGGGTGTGGGCGCATCTCGCCTGTCACACCCGTCTCCGGAACAGTCCGCCCTCTCGCCCGATCTGCGGTCGCTCTGAATCTGCGGGGCCACTCCCCGGACCTTTCCTCCCACCGATTCAGAGCCCCCGCCGATGGAATCTCCGTCGACCCCGTCCCCAGTACTGTCCACCCTCCTACCCAATCTGCGGTCGCTCTGAATCTGCGGGACCCCTCCCCGGACCTTTCATCCCACCGATTCAGAGCCCCCGCTGATGGAATCTTCGTCGAGCCCGTCCCCGGATCAGCCCACCCGCCTGCCCCCTCTGCGGTCGCTCTGAATCTGCGCACGCTCCATGAAGCCGGTGGGGCGAGGTGGCTCTATCCGAACAGACTCCGCAGCGCGGCGGGCGTGCGGCGTTGCCCGTGGCGAAGGCAGTACTCGAGGTCAGACCAGCCCTTGGGCAGCCGGCTCCAGTGCCAGGCGCGGCCCCGCTCGATCACGTTCAGGGCGATCCGGCGGCGGCCCGTCTCGCCCACCCGGTCCCCGAGATTCAGGCGAATCGCCGCGGCCTCAGATCTCCCGCCACACCCCGGGCACCGGCGCCGGGTAGCGGCCGTTGGCATCCGCGGTCACGGGCGCGGGGCTGGATTCGTTCAGCCGGTCTACGTCCGGACAGAACATGAAGTCGGAGGCCAGCGCCTCTTCCCAGGTGATGATCTGGCCCGAGTGCACCGCGGCCCGCCCCATGATCGCTGCCAGATTCGAGTAGGCTGCCCGCTTGGCCTCGTTGTGGGGCTTGTTGTTCCGGATGGCATCCAGCAGCACATTCCACTCGGCCTGCCACGGATCGACCGTCTCCCGTTCGGGCCGCCACGCGATGTTCGCCCGCTCGATCCGCTGGTCCTTGTAGCGTTGAACGGTCGGGGCATGGATGTCTCCCGAGAACTGGGCGGCGCACTTGGTCCCGTGCACGAACGTCGCGAAATCGTTGTGGCATTTCGGAATGTACCGGCCGGTCACCAGCGCCTTGGTGCCGTCGGCAAAGGTGTACTCGATCGAGTACGTGTCGAAGTTCTGGGCGCAGTCCGTGCTGTCCGGGCCGCGGCCGCCCACGCCGTGGGCGCTGACCGGCCAGCCGTCCTTGATCCAGCAACACTCGTCGATCTGGTGGATCATCAGCTCGATGAAGATGCCGGAGGACGTCCAGAAAAACTGGTACGGGATCCGGATCTGGGCGAGCAGTTCGCTCGGCTGCGGGTTGAGGCGCCCCATCCGATAGCCGGAATCCATCCGGTACGCCCGAATCAACTGGATGTCGCCCATCGCCCCGTCCCGGATCTGCTGGATCAGCGCCTGCCGCGCCGTCGAGTGCCGGCACATCACCCCCGCGCCGATCTTGAGCCCCTTCTTCTCCGCCGCTTCCCCCGCGCGCAGGATCCGTTTGATCCCGCCCGGGTCGGGCGCAAAGGTCTTCTCCATGAACACGTGCACGCCCTTCTCGATCGCGTACTCGACGTGCCGCGGCCGGAACGCTGCGTGGGTGGTGCAAAGCGCCACATCGCCTGGCCGCAGACAGTCAATCGCCTTCCGATACGACTCGAACCCCACGAACCGCCGGTCCGCCGGCGCATCGGCACGTTCCCCGTACTTCTCGCGCAGGCTCTGGTAGGAGCGGCTCACCCGGTCCTCAAACAAATCCGCCATGGCCACGAGCTTGGTCGGCCCCCCCGGCGCCTCCAGCGCGTTCGCCGCCGCGCCGGTTCCGCGACCGCCGCAGCCGATCAGGGCCAGCCGGATGGTGTTGTCCTCGGCAGCATGCACCAACGGCAGGCTCACGCCGGCCAGGGCCGAAACCGCCGCCACCTGGCCGGTGCGGGCCAGGAAGTCGCGACGCGTCGTGCCTTCGTGCGGGACAGAAACAGGAGTGGGTTCGGTGTTCTTCATGACTCGTTGAATGGTGGACCGCGCGCATGCTAGCCCGCCAGCCGGAGTTGGCGAGCCCGAAGCGCACGCATGCCACACGCTGCGGCACGTTCTCCCGCGCCGGCATGGGTTGTGCTCAAAATCAGCGGTATGAACGCTGCGAAGCTTCTCCCCAAGGCCGGGTTCATCGCGCTCGCCATCCACCTGGGCACCCTTCAAGCCGCGCAGCCCGGCGAGAAGCTGTGGGAGTTCACCACCGACGGCCAGATCCCCTCTTCCCCGGCCCTCGGAAGGGACGGTACGGTCTATGTCGGCTCGCGCGACCACCGGGTGTACGCCCTCGATGGGACGACGGGTAAGCGGCAATGGGACTTTCCCACGCTGGGCCCGGTGACGTCTTCACCCGCGATCGGCCCGGACGGAACCGTGTACGTGGGGTCGTTCGACTACCGGCTCTACGCGCTCGACGGCGCGACCGGTGCGAAGCGTTGGGAGGTCCTGACCGGCCGCGAGATCACCGGCTCCCCGGCCGTTGGCGAGGACGGCTCCGTGTACGTCGGTTCGCTGGACGGCAAGGTCTATGCCCTCGACGGAGCGACGGGACAGACGCGCTGGGCAGTCCCGGTAGGGGGTGAAGTGCGATCCTCCCCCGCCCTCGGCACCGAGGGGAGCGTGTATGTGGGCGTCGGCTGGCCCGGCCCCTGGGTGGTGGCTCTGAGCGCGGCCACCGGCGCGGTCCGCTGGCAGTTCATCGGTCGCGGCCTCGTGTACTCCTCCCCGGCCCTCGGCGCGGACGGCACCGTCTACGTGGGTTCGGACGATGCCAAGGTCCATGCCCTGGACGGGGTCACCGGCCAGGTACGGTGGGAGTTCCAGGTCAACAACTGGGTACGGTCCTCCCCTGCGATTGGGCCGGATGGGGCCGTGTACGTCGGTTGTCACAACGGCAACGTCTATGCCCTCGACGGCGCGACCGGGCAGAAGCGCTGGGACTTCGTGACGAGGCTCGAGGTGCATTCATCCCCGGCGATCGCCGCCGACGGAGTCGTTTATGTGGGCGGCGTTGACGGCCATCTGTACGCCTTGGATGCCGCCACCGGGCAACCCCGATGGACGTTTGACGCCGGTGCGGCCGTGACCGCTGCGCCCACCCTCGGAGCGGACGGGACGGTGTACATCGGCGCGTCGAACTTTAAGGTGTACGCGATCCGTGGCGGCCAGGGGCCCGCCCCCAGTTCCTGGCCGGGCTTCGGAGGCGACGCGCAGCACACGCGGCGTCCCAACCACCCGCCGGTCTGCCGCGCACCCGCTTCCCCAGTCGTGCTTCGTGAGGGCCAGGAAGGCCGGATCCAGGTCGCGATCGCGGGTAAACCGACGCCGGAAATCCAGTGGCTCCACGACGACACCGCGGTGGCCGGCGGGAGCACGGCCGCGCTCCTACTCGCCCCGGCGACCCGGGCTCTTGAAGGCCAGTACCGCGTGACCGCCCGTAACAGCCTGGGCGAGACCACCAGCGCCCCCATCCCTGTGCTCGTCAGCAACGTGGAGACCGAACGCCTCCTGACCATCGAGTGGCAGGGGGTCGAGAACACCACGTTGACCCTCGAGTCCGCCGATGACGTCGGCCCGGAAGCGAAGTGGCAGGCTCGGGGTGAGTATCCGTCCGGAGCGGCGCGACAACGGTTCGTCGAGTCGGAGCGTCCCTCCGCGCGCTACTACCGGCTGCGGGGGGTGGATTCCGTGCCGGCATTTGACGGAGTCCACTGGTTGACCGGCGTGTGGCTGGAGGGTCCGGTGGGAAGCCGACACGCGGTCGAGTACGCTGCCGCTTCCAGCGGTTGGACGAACTGGAACTCGCTGACCGAGGTGCAACTCGATGCCCCGCGCCAGCTCTTCCTGGATGAATCAAGTGCGGCGGGCCCGCGACGAGTCTATCGGACCACGCCGGCGCCCTGATCGCCCTGAACTCCGAGCCGTCACCTGGCTGGGACCACTCGTGCCGGCGAAGCGGTCGAGGGGGGAGCCCGGCCAATCGGCCCGTCAGTGTCGCACCGTGATCCGGACGGCTGAACCGTCCTCCGCGCGGAACGTGTAGACATCGACGCCCCCTCGCGGCTTCGGCGCCAGCGGACGGACGTCCACGCCCACCGCGTGATAGCCCAGGGTCGGTGGCTTCGGTGATCCCGGAGCTTCCCCCGCCCGTTCCCGCCCCGCGCGCTTCCAGGGCTCGGTCTTGGACCAGTGGATCTGCAGCGATACCCCCTGGCTGTCCGCGTCCCGCAAGGTGAGCGTCTTCTCCATCTCCGCTTCCTGCTGCGCCGCGAAGAAGCCGTCGTTCTCGTACTCGACCTGGACACGGTCCGGTCGTTCCGCCCCACCGCGGGCTTTCACGACCAGTGTCCCGCCCTCGGCGACCGGTAGTCGGTAGGTGTTCTCTCCTCGGGCGACCCGGCCAGGGAACGCGAACTCGACGGCCTCCGGCCGGTTGTCGGGCGGCCCGTCGGTGCGTTTCCAGACGCGGATGTAGTCGATGCTGAACGTGGCGGGGAGCGCGTCGTCTGTGGGCAATCCAAACCAGCCGGGGAACGTCTCGCTGTCGAAGCACAGGGCCAACGGCTGATGCCAGTGGGTGTTGGGTTCCTCCCGGACCACCGCGCCGTCGACCGTGAACCGCAGGACTTCGGGGTCCCACTCGAAGCCGTACACGTGGAACTCGCGGGCGAGGTGATAGGGCGCCTTCCAGATACGGCTCTTGTGCCAGTGGACGGTCTCGACCAGCGTGTGGAAGAGGTGGGTGTTCATGTAGTAGTGGTGCGGCTGGGGCCGGGCGCCGATCTCGAACACATCGATCTCGGACCAGATCTCCGGGGTGATGTCGTAGAACCAGAACGCGCTCGAGGCCTGCGAGTCCATGGCCCGGGCGCGGATCTCGAAGTAGCCATAGCGCACCAGGGTCTTCCCCTTCACGAAAGCGGTCGTGTAGGTGTGGTAGCCGGCGGGAAGATCCGGCAGCGTCTCCTTCCTGGCATCCAGATGGAGCATGCCGTCGGTCACCCGGACGTTCGCCGGGTTGAAGTAGCCGGGCTGCCGGCCGAGCCAGGTGGGATTCCGGGGAAACCACTTCGACTCGTCGAGTCGCTCGCCGTTGAACTCGTCGGTCAACGCGGGGAAAGGTTCCCACGCCCCGTGCGGCAGGGGACAGGCGGTCCCCGCAGCCTTCCCCAACCCCGTGAAAGTCATGGCCACCGCGAGGCAGGCCAGGACGCGCAACCCGGGTCGGCCGGAAATCCATGACGTGACCAGACGGGCTCGCCGGCTCAGTCCCTTGTGCTCTGCTGATTGCATGGACCGAGTCTGGTCCCTCAGCTCCGACCCGCGAGCGCAAAATCGTCCGGTCACGGGTCGCCCGCCGCTGAATCCTCCGCAGATTTCGAACATCGGGAATTGGGAAGAGGGAATCTCCGGCTTCCCGTAATCCCCTATGTTCGTAATCGGCGGAGAAACTCCCTTCCCTCTGGATCTTCCGCAGATTTCGGACATCGGGGATTTGGGGGGGGGAGGGGATCTGCGGCTTCCCGTAATCCCCTATGTTCGCAATCGGCGGAGAAACTACCTACCACTGAATCCTCCGCAGATTTCGGACATCGGGGATTGGGGAGGATCTAGCGGTGATCCGTGGCTTCGCAATCGGCAGACTCCCTACCCTGAATCCTCCGCAGTTTCGGACATCGGGAATTGGGAGGAGGAATCTCCGGCTTCGTAATCCCTATGTTCGTAATCGGCGGAGAAACCCCTTCCCGAATCCTCCGCAGATTTCGGACATCGGGATTGGAGAGGGGTCTCCGGCTTCTAATCCCCATGTTCGCAATCGGCGGAAACCTCTTCCTCTGGATCCTCCGCAGATTTCGAACATCGGGTGGGGGAGGAGATCTCCGGTCCGTAATCCCCTATGTTCGCAATCGGCGGAGAAACTCCCTTCCCCTGAATCCTCCGCAGATTTCGAACATCGGGAATTGGGGAGGAGGGAATCTCCGGCTTCCCGTAATCCCCTATGTTCGTAATCGGCGGAGAAACTCCCTTCCCTCTGAATCTTCCGCAGATTTCGGACATCGGGGATTGGGAAGAGGGAATCTCCGGCGTCCCGTAATCCCCTATGTTCGCAATCGGCGGAGAAACTCCCTACCCCTGGATCCTCCGCAGATTTCGGACATCGGGGATTGGGGGGGAGGGGATCTGCGGCTTCCCGTAATCCCCTTTGTTCGCAATCGGCGGAGGACTCGCGGGCGCAGAATCTCGTCAGGCGCTCCGCTTACTCCTCCGCGGGGATGAATTTGAAATCCCGGATTACCACCTCCACCTCCTGTCCGTCCTTGGGCGGTCGGCCCCGGAACAGCCAGAGGTTGATGTGCACCGGCATGGGCTGCTGCGAGAGGTGGCGCGCCGGTTCCGCGGGACGGTAATTCCACCGGGCCAACTCGTGCTGATCATCGTCGCGATGGCCCTCGAGCATCTGGAACCGGACCTCCCTGCGGCTCCAGACAAACCGGTGCGTGGCATCGTTGCCGCCGAGCACGAACGGAAACGAGTGCGTCACCTGCTTCAAGCCCGCCTCGACCGGCCACACCGTGAAGTTGCCCATCGGATTCCGCGCCTCGCCCCACCGCGCGAACTCGATGTCGATCTCGTGCGTGGCATCGGGCCCGACGTCGCGGGTGGGGTAGTTGAAGAGGCCGAGCACGACGTTGTCATCGAACCGGTCGAGCCGGCCCGAGGTCCGGAACTCGTACCGCCCAAAACCCAACCGCCGCTGCAGCGTCACCTCGGCGCACGACCACTTGCCGTCCCGATGGCTGATCTTCAGATGCAGGTTGGTGGCGGCGTCGAGCCAGACGTTCTGCTCATCCCACGCGTTGGGCCCGGGTCCGCCCTGCCCGGAACGGACGGTCCATGGGTAGCCGCCAAACACGATCTCCTTCGCCGCAGCGCTGGGGGAGGCGCTCACCCCGATGCCGCACAGCAGCCCGAGAACAAACTTTGCCCAGCACGTTGCCGGTCGCGAAAGGGCCCCGCGCCGCCCGGTCCGTGGGGTGTCGTCCTGCATTGCGCTGAGCTGGCTGGCATCAAGCCGGGTTGGTACCGGCAGATGGTTGTTCATGTCAGTGTTCATGGCGATGGCAGAGAAGCAGGCAAGCGGAGATGCAACCAGTGCGGCGTCAGTTCCAGCAAGGCTGGAGGAACCTCCGCGGGAGCGTCCTGAACGACACCGCGACGCTGGCCTTGCGCGTCCGTCCACAACGCCAGGTCGATAGGGGAATCGAGCTTCAACGCGATGCCGCCCCCGTGAAAACGGCTCAGCCCGCCAGCCGCGAGGGCCTCGAGCCGGCCCGCGTCGTTCAGTCGGACGGCGAGCATCCCCACGGCGTCGGCTTCGATCCGTTGCCCGGATACCTCCTCCCGAATTGCGAGCGGGTCCCCGGCTACGTGATCGCGTCCCGCTACCCAGAAGCGGGTCCCATCCAGGAGCCGGCCCGTCCCCGCGCGAGGGGGCGCTGCGGTCGCGACATCCCACCCGATGCTCTCGGTGGCCGGCGTTTGCGACGCGACCCCCGCGCGCTGCAGGTGCAGGACGACCTGTTCCGCGCAGGAAGTCGCATCCGCTGCTGATCGAATTTCCGCCGGCCAACGGGTCGCCACCGGCTCCGCCTCGAAGTCCCGGGTTCGTTCGCCCACCCGCCACAGCGCCGTGCGACCCCGGGCGGCCCGGTCCACGAAAGCGAGGGTGTCGGCGGGCTCGTATTCCGGATGATACAGCACCGCGGCCGCATAGCGTTGGGGGCCATAGCCGACCCAGCCTGCTTCATCGACGCGCAGTGCGCCTGACTGGATCTCGTCGGCCGGGATGAGGTCCGCGGGGTAACCCTGGCGCCAGAGCGCGCTGGCGAGGCCGAGGCCCACGTCGTTGTAGTGCGGTCCTGCCCAGTTCATAGCGGCGGCATGGCCGAAAACCACGGCCACCGGACAATCCAGGGGCGCCCGCGCGATGAAATGCAGCAGGCGCAGACGCGCATCGCCTCGCATCAGACCACCCCGCAGGAGCGCGGCGGTGTTCTCGAGTCCCAGGGCGTTGGCGGCGGGGTAGACGGGATGGAAGTTGATCCGGCCGCCGCCGAGCGCGTGGTTCCAGAGGGCGCGCTCGTACTCGGGTACCGTCGGGGCGTAGAACATGTTGACCCACAGCGGGCCTCCCCACTTCTTGGCCAACGCGGTGCGCACCGCGAAGGGCGTGACCTCGTCGGTCTGGGCCAGGTCGCGCGTGGCGGCCCACCAGTGCAGGCCGTTCTTCTTGAACTCGCGCAGGTCCGGGTTGGGCCACCACGTGGCATGCGTGGCCGAGAGCGCGGTGGGACCGAAGAACTCCTTCACGGCACGGTGGAAGTCATCCTCGAGGGCCGCATTCCGCTGCCAGGCCAGTTGCTGGTAATGGTTGATGGCAGCCTGCCGTTCCCGGTCGCGCCCGCGTTCGGCCCGCCACATCAGGAGCGCATCCCGCACCAGGTCACGACCGCCGGTGCGCTCCGCGTAAGCGGCCGCGTGCGGGCCCGAGAACCAGAAGTCGTTCTTCGCCGGGCAACCGTCGAAGCACGGCGGGAATCCCCACTCGTCCTTGCACGCCCCGGCGAGCGGCAGGTCGGCGTACTGACGAAGGATCCGGCGCTGGAACTCGATCAGGTGCGGGGCGAACACGTCCGGGGTCAGGTGGGCGAAGGCAGCGGCGACAACGGCCTGTCGGTCCGGGCCGGCGAAGGTGCCGGGGATCAGCACGCGGAGCTCGTTCGTCGCGGCGACGATCACACGGCAGTCGGTGGTGATGTCTTCGACCGAATCCGGTTCGGTCTGCCCTTCGTTGACGCGGCAGCGATAGACACGCACCAGGCGGCTGGCCACCGGCACGTAGGGCGTGGTCGCGAACGTGTAATGATCCCCCGGCACGTCCGCGGCGATCGTCAGCAGCGCGTCCGCGGGCTTGTCCAGGGCGATCTCGCGCAGGCGGAGCATCTCCTGCAGTTCCCCGGGATGGGCCTGCTGGAAGGCGCGTCGGGCCAGCCGCACATCCAGGTCCACAACGAGCTTCATGCCGTGGCGTTGCGCGTAAGCGGCGGCCCGGCCGATCTGGTCATGGACCGCCGGTTCGGTGACTTCCCGTAGCGGCACGCGCAAGCTCGTGGTCAGGAGGTTGAACGCCGCGTGCTCACCCACCAAGTCGAGGAACGGCCGGTAACCCTCCGGTTTGAATTCCGCTTCCGACCAGAACCAGCAACCCAGGCTCGGCAACACACCCGCCGGCAGACGCGGGGACGGCGCGGACGCGGACGCGGTCTCGGCGGCGGCCCCCGCCCCCGCTTCGCCCCCACCAGCCGACCGCGGCGCCGATCCGACATCCCCCGTCAGCACCCCGGACGCAGGCAACACGATCTCCTCGCGGCCCGCGGGGACGAACGGCGCGGGTTCGGCGGCGGGTTCACCCGCCAGGCTCACCGCGCGTTGCAGCCCTTCCCGACTCAGGCCGTAAAGGGCCGGGTCAAACGGCAAGGCGAACCGGACCGGGGCTTCGCTGACGTTCACGAACAGGAGCAGGACGCGTTCTTCCGCCGGCAGCCGCCACGCCCCCGCGAGGACGGCCGGGGTTGTCACGGGCCATTCCCCTGACCATTGCCAGTCCGCGGTCACGTTCGGGAGATCACCCACGAGCCGCGGGGGACGCGCCATCTCGCCGGCGTAGAAATAGCGCCGGTGGTTCCAACGGGCGTGAATGAGTTGGTGGACGAACTCGCGGTTGGGCGCGGCGCCGGCCTGGGCTGGGTCGAACCACCCGATCTGCTCGCCGAACACGAGTTGCTGGCCGGCCTTCATGCGCAGGGCCAGCGCCTGGGTCGGCCCGCCGCGATAGGCGCGACCGAACATCTGGATCGTGCCGCCGTAGACCGCGGGGAAGGCGGGCACCTGGCCGTTGTGTTGCCAGTGCCAGGTGAGGTAACCGTCGAACCACCGGAGGAACGGCTCGGCGTTGCATTCTGTCGTCAGCATCCGGTCGGAAGGCATTTCGCGCCGGATCGCGTCGAGCAACGCCCAGTAGCCTTCCGTCCACCAATGGCCGCCCCCGAGCGGATGACCATGGCTCGCGTCGGTGCACAACGTGGGCGCTGCCGCCGCGATCTGGTCGATGTACACCCCGCGCGTGCCTTCCTCCTGGTGCAGCCGGCGCACGATCGTGCGCACGCGCTCCTGCCACAACGGCGTGGTGGGGCACATGACGGCGAGGCTGACGGGTTCTCCGTTGGTCTCCTGGCTGCCGTAACGTTCGACGAACGGCTCGCCGTTCTCTTGCTTGGTCGCGGCCGGCCGGGCCACGCGGGTGAACTCGAAGTCCTCCGCGCCGCGGTCTTTCGTGTCCCAGAGCCGGCCGTTGATGTACGGCATGACGAACACCTCCGCGGCCTGCAACTCGCCCACCGCCTTCGCGAAGCCGGGCTTGGTGGGGAAATAGTGCGGGTAGTCGTTGTCGAACGGAACCTGGTGCCAGTTGTACCAATGGAATCCCACCGGCAGACCCAGCGTCTCGCGAAATGCGGTGACGGCGGGCTGGCACGCCTCCGGAGCCCCACCCGTCATCACCCACGCGCTCAGCTCGCGCATCCAGCGCGGGGTGTCACGACGCCCTTCGCGAGGATCCAGGGCCGGCCACCAGCGCGCCTCACGCTGCGCCCACGCCCGATAGACCCGGGCGGCGTCGAACCAGTCCCCGCGCAGGAGTTGCCACACGACCTCGCCGCTGGTCACGACGTCATTGCCGGTCTGGGTCAGGTTCGGAGCGGGCACTTCCACGGCCAGCCGCACCGTGCGGTTGGCGGGTGTGCTCTTGAACTCGAGGTGCTTCGTGCTGCCCCACGGGTCATGGAGCCCGACGTACAGCCCGGTGGGCGAAGGCCCCTCGCGGTAGGCGGCCAGGAACTGCATCGAACACCAGCCATCGGGGTAGTTCCCGCGATAGTGAAAGTCCCGCTGCCAGACGCCGCGCTGGAGTTCGCCGGGCCCGCGCGGGAACAGAATCACGCCCTCCTCGCCCAGGTCCGCCAGCTCGAGCAGGGGAAACGTCACGCGACGCACGCTCCAGGCCGCGCTCTCGTTTTCGACGCGAAACGTCCAGCGCAGCGCGCTCTGGTCCGCATCCGGAACCGCCGAGGCTCGGACGGTAAGACCCACGGGGCCCCCATCGAGCGGATCAGTCCACCGAAACTGGAACGTCCCGCCCGTGTGTTCCATGCCGAAGTCGCGCCAGCCGGTGGCAGCCGTCAGGACCCGCTCCTCCCGGGTGGCCACGTGGCGCACGACCAGTTGGAACAGGGGCGCCCCGCTGCTTGCCAGCCGCGACTGCGTGCGGACGTCCTGCAGCGATTCGAGTTCGATTCCGCCGGCAGTACCCCGGAAGGTCGCCACCAGATCACCCGCCGCACAGCGGGCGAGGATCGGAGCCTCGGTCGGTCCTGGCGACGCGGCTTCTGCGGCGTGCACTCCGCTTGAAACGGGCGTGGCGACGGTGAGCAGGACCAGGGCGAGAAACGACGCGAGGCGGCAGGGTCTCCGCCGGGAGGTTGTGCGCGTGCTCATGGGTGCCGCGAGCATACGGCGCGGCCGGCCACGAAAGCCAGCTCAGCCGCGTCGGTTGGCTCGCCAGAGCAGCCAGGCGCCCAGCCCGTAAAACAGGAGATTCGGCACCCACAGAATCAGGTGCGGATGCCGGTCGGGGTACGTCTGCCAGGCTTGCGCCAGCACGACAAAGCCGTGGTAGACCACCACCAGGCCGAGGGCGATGCCGACGCCGGCACTGGTCTCGCGCCGATGCGCGCGCACGGCGAGCGGGATGCCCACGAGCGTGAAGCCCAGACAGGCGAAGGAGAACGCCACCTGACGATGCATCTGCACCACCACGGGCGTGACGTCCACGCCCAGATGGCGCAGTTCGTAATACATGCCCAGCAATTCTCCCATCGTCATGTCGGTGAGCGGCGGGTCGCCCAGGGTGGGACGCGACAGGTCCACCGGGAGGGGCAGGACCATGCTGCTGAGATGGGCGGGTTGCCAGGAAGCCACGTTCACCACTTCGACCTCGGCCATTTCGAGCTGCAGCACCTGGTTGGTCGTGTCCAGCGTCAGGGTGGCGCGTGGGGCCGAGAAGATCGTTTCGACGCGGGGCGCGGCGGGCGGAGGGGTCGGGGCCGGTTCGCCGTTTTCGGTGGGCGGAGCGTCGAGGATCGGGGGTGGGGCGTTGGTCTCCATCTGGTAGACGACCAGATGCCGCAGGTGAGGTCCGTCCACACCGCCGACATAGATGATGTAGTCCCGGGCGAGGCGGACGAACTGATTCTCCTGCAGGAGGGCGGTGGGGCGTTCTTTGCCGACGCGGAAGAGGAGCTCCTTGTAGGCCATGCGCCACTGGGGACCGAGCTGGAGATTGAACCAGGCGCTCAGCCCGCACAGGAAGACGCTCAGCAGGAGGATCGGGCCGCTCAGGGCCAGGAGGCTGATGCCCCCCGCCCGGGCGGCGGTGAGTTCCTGGTCCGCGCTGAAACGGCCGAACACCAGCAGGGTCGAGGTGAGCAGGGCCATGGGCAGTGCGAACACCAGCACGAAGGGGATGAGATACGCGAGGGCTTGCAGGATCGTCAGCAGGGTGGCCTGTCGGTTGACGAGCAGTTCGAGGATCTCCTTGAGCAGGTTGCCCAGGAGCAACACGAACGTGAACACCGCCAGGGTCAGCACCAGCGACGCCACCACCTGGCGGGTGAGATAGAGGTGCAGGGTTTTCATCCGGCGGGGGCCCGCCGGGGCGGTTGCCGGGGTACGGTGGGACGCACGACGAACCGGGCCTTCACCCCTCGGCGGCCTCGCGCTCGCGTTCCTGGCGGGCCCAGCGCCGGGCAATCAGCAGTGAGCCTTCGTACAGCAGTTGGAGCGGCACAGCCATGAGCACCATGGTGAGCGGATCCCCGGAAGGCGTGATGACGGCGGATGCCACGAGGTTGCCCACAATGAAATAGGCGCGGGAACGTGAGAGGGATTCGTGGTCCACGAAACCGACCTTCACCATCGTCAGGATCACCAGCGGCAACTGGAAGCTGAGCCCCATCCCCAGCATGAACTTGGAGACGAAGCTCACGTAATCCTCGGCCCGCCACTCGTCCGCGCCGAAACCCATCCACTGCGAGAACTGCACCGACGCCATCAAGGCCACCTGCACGATCAGGAGATAGCAGAACGCCAGGCCGGCAAAGAACAGGACGCTGCCAAACCCCGCCACCCGATAGATGAACGCCTTCTCCCGCACCTTCAGCGCGGGGAGCACGAACTGGCCGATGAAGAAGATGACAAACGGCGCCGCGATCACGAGCCCGCCGTAGACCGCAAGCTTCAGGGCCACCATGAACGCGCTGATCGGGCCGTAGTTCTTCAGGACCACCGTGTTCGGGTCCCAATCGGCCGGCAGGGCTTCGGTCTGAAACTGGACGGCCAGCACATGGTTGGACCCGAAGGCGAGCGGGGCCAACCGCAACGCTGTCACCCGGTTCGAGTAGTCCGCCGGGAGACCGACGGAACCGAGGGACACTTTGGCCAGCTCATTGGTGCCCAGCAACAGCGGCACCTTCTGCCGGGACACCGGCAGCATTTGTTGAGCATGCTTCAGCGGCCACATCAGGAAGGCCACCAGCTTGTCGCTCGCCACCAGACAAACCAGCGTCCCAAGCAGGATCGAGGAGACCACCTTCAGCAGGGTCCAACGCAGATCCTCGAGGTGGTCGAGGAACGGTTTGACCGGACCGCCGCCCTCCTCTACGGCCTCCTCGTCTTCCTCGTCGACGGGCGTGGCCCGCCGCGAACGGTGGGCGGGCACCGTGGGTGGCGTATAGGCGGCGGCCGTTGAGGCCGGGGTCGCGAAATCCGTTTCTGCCGACCCGGCGGCGCTCACTCCGCCCGGGTAGGCCGGATAAACACCCTCGACGGCGGGTGATTCGGAGGCGGACGACTCGACCGCGGGTGAGTCGGGGGCGGGTGATTCGACCGCGGGTGATTCGAGGGCAGGAGCCGGTGCCGGCAGGGTGTCCGGGGATTCGAGGGAAAGGGGAGCCGGCTCGACGGTGGTGGCTTCGGGATTGGGCGAGGCCGGCTCGGCGACGGTGGGTGCGGCCGTTTCGGGTTCGGATACCGGTTCGGGTTCGGCCGGCTCCGGGGAAGGAACAGGGTCAGCCTCGCGGTGGAGGTCAACCGTGCCGGGGTCCTTGGGATGGGCGACGTCGGTCTTCGAGCCTTCCCAATAGGCTGCGACCGGCCCGGGAGACTCCTGCGCCATGTCTCTCACCCGACTTCAAGACACCTAGCCCTTGGCCGTGGAGACCGGTTCGGTGGGGTTGGCCGGGGCACTGGGGCGGGGCGGGGGCGGTGGGCTGCGAGGGGGTTCTTCCTCGACGGCTCGCTGGAGCTCATCCTGGACCTCGCGCGAGGCCTTCTTGAACTCGTTGATACCCTTGCCCAATCCCTTGGCGAGCTCCGGGAGTTTCTTGGCACCGAACAGGAGCAGCATGACCAGCAGGATGCCCATGATCTCGGGCCAACCGAGAAAGCCGAGCGAGTGGATTTCCATAACATTCATCGGGCGAAACATACGCCGTCACCCCGTGGGGACAAGCGGCAAAACAAGATCGCTGCGGAGGGCAGAGGTTCGCGGGCTGGGGCCAGGGACGGTGGCGCGGCTCACGGCGGCAGCAGGAGGATGAACTCGCCGCGGCGGTTCCGGCTCCAGGCCAGTTCGTCATGGCCGGGATCCGCGGGCATGTCCTCACCCCAACTGCGCGTGCGGATGCGTTCGCCCCCGAGACCGCGGCCCACCAGGTACTCGCGGAGCGCCAGCGCGCGGCGTTCGCCCAGCGCCCGGTTGTACTCCTCGGTGCCGCGCTCGTCGCAGTGGCCGTCGATGAGGAGCTTGTGCGTCGGCTGGAGCTTGAGCTGTTCGGCGACGGAGTTGGCCTTCGCGAACTCGCTGGACTTCACCACCGAGCTGTCGAAGTCGAAGTACACGGTCGCGGCGGCGAACGCGTTTGTGTCCATCAGCATGCCTTCAAACTCGCCCATGCCGGCGAGCGGGACGAACCCGGGACTGACCTCGGAGCCGACGCCGCCGGGGCCGTTGAGGGTGTCGAGCGTTCCGCCGCCGCCGATGGGGCCCGGGGTTGTGGCGGGTCCGGGCGCACGCATTGCCCGCGCCGGGATCGGGGTCACGGCCTTGGGGGACTTGCGACAGCCGACCCCGCCAACCACCACCGCGATAGCCACCGCGATTGCATTCAGGCAAAGCGTCCGTTTCATGTGTGTGAATCTGCTAAGACCGTGTTATTTGGCCCACGCCGGTTGCGAGCTCACGCCGACGGTGTGGGGCAAATCCTTGGATTGTTTGGTGGGCACGTCAAGCAAAGACAGGACACGCTTGCCCGCGCCGGCCCGCCGCGTGTAGGCGAGCGTCCGCGAATTGCCGGCCCAGGTCGGGTCCTCCCCGGCGACGTAGAGTTTGACCTCACCGCCGCTGGCCGGCACCACGCAGATCTCGAAGTTCCGCATCTGGGCGGTGAACGCGATCCACCGGCCGTCCGGCGACCAGTCGGGTTCCGAGGGGTTGGCCACGCCGGCGGTGACGAGGCGGGTGAGCTTGCCGCCGGCGGCCGGGATGGTGGCCAGGACGCGGCGCCCGCCCATGCGGGTGGCCACGCAGATCGTCCGGCCGTCCGGGGACCAGCAGGGGGACGATTCGTCCTCCGGAGTCTTCGTCAACTGCCGCAGGTTCCCGCCGTCGAGGTCCGCCACGTACAGGTCGGGGTTGCCGCCCTTGCTCAGGATCATGGCCACGCGCTTGCCGTCGGGCGACAGCGCGGGGGTGATGTTCGAGCCGGTGTAACGCGCCACGAGCTGACGCGCGCCGCTGCCGAGGTCGTGTCCGAGGATGTCGGCGTTGCCGAACTTGTACGTGACATAGTAGAGCTTCCGCTGGCCGGGCACCCAGGCGGGCGCCGCCACCACCGAGCCGTCCTGGGTCATGGCACGCGCGCCGAAGCCGTCGTAGTCGGCCACGTAGATCTCGCTCGAGCGGCCTTTCACCACCTTGAAGGCGATCTTGCTGCGGGCGATGCCGGGCTGGCCGGTGATCGCCTGGACCACGTCATCCGCCAGCGCGTGGGCCTGGGCGCGGAGGGTCCCGCCGGTGTAGGTCTTGGCCAGCTTGACCGCCTTGCTCACGTTGTCGGTGAGCCGTCCCTCGACCTGGTCGCGATTGCCGCCCCGCAAGGTGAACTGGGCGGCGTCCTCGGACACGGTCTTGAACCCCACGACGAACAGATCGAATTCGAGGACCGCGGCGACCTCGCCGGTGTAACCCACCAGGGCGATGGGGATGGGCTTCTGGGTGGCGGTGGCGTACTCGGTGATCTTGATGGCTTCCGCGGCGCGGAGGGGGGTGAGCAAGGTGGCGAGGGTGAACCCGCCGATCAGGAGCAAAGCAGGAGAACGCATGACGTGAAAGGGAGGACTAGCCGGCCGCGCCGGTGGATTGGAGGTTGAACTCGATGTCAAAATCGCGCTGGGAATCCCGCGCGCCTTCGGGGAAAGGGCGTCCGATGGTGCGCACACGATCCAGCGTGGCGCGGACGGATTGGTCGAGGACGGCGTTGCCGGAGCGGCGACGGATCTCGCTCGAGATGACCGTGCCGTCGCGTGCGATGACCACGCGGACGAGCACGGAAGCGCTGGCATCGGTGGTCTCGCGCGGCTTGAGTGGGGCCCAGGCGGTGCGGTAGATGAGGTCCACGTAACTCTTGTAACTGGCGTACGTGGCGCCGCCCGTGCCGGGGACGGTAACGCTCGTGCTGCTGGAGAGGTTCTGCTGGAGGCCAGTCACCAGGCGGTTGACGCGCTGCCCGCGGATCTCGGCGAGGCGCCGGGCTTGCGCCTCCTCCTGCGCGCGTTCCCGGGCCGCGGCCTGCTCGCGGTCGACCTGGGTGCGATCCGGCGGCCGGGTGACGGGCTTGAGACTGGGCTCGATGCGGCGGGGGGGCGGGGCCGGTTCCGGGGCCGGTTCGGGCTTCTTGGGGGCGGGCGCGGGTTTGGGCGGTGGTTCGACGCGGGGTGGTGTCCTGGGCTCGGGTGCCGGCGATGGGGGCGGAGCCGGGGCGGGTGGCGTGACCACGGGCGGGGCGG
This sequence comes from Verrucomicrobiales bacterium, assembly GCA_015075445.1. Classification (GTDB taxonomy): domain Bacteria; phylum Verrucomicrobiota; class Verrucomicrobiia; order Limisphaerales; family J093; genus DSVZ01. Next base: position 36,910 of record JABTUJ010000022.1, on the reverse strand, counting down.
GCTGTGCCGGGGGGGGCGAAGGCGAGCCCCCTCCCTGGAACGGGGAATCCGTCAGGTGATCCGGGATGAAGGTCAGGAGGGTAACCTCCTCGGTGGGTCGCTCGCGGGCGGAGAATCCCGACCCCACCACCAGCAGCACCAGCAGCACGGTGTGCAGGACGAGCGAGGCAGCCAGGCATTCGCGTTCGAGCCTTTTCATCGAGGGTTAGACGGCTCGGTGGCGAGCGAGATTCTGGTGAGGTTGTTGCGCAGTAGGCGGTCAATCAGGGGATAGAAGTGGCGGGCCTGGCTTTCCCGGTCCGCGCGGATCCGCACGACCAGCTCCGGGTTGGCCTGGGCCTCACGCACGAGCGTCTGCTCGAGTTGCTCGAGGGAGAAACCCGTGCGGTCGATGAAATATCGCCCCTGCTTGTCCACGTCCACGACCCGGATGTTCTCGCGCGGCACCCGTTGCACGGCCTGCCCGCCCTCGGGAAGGCGCAGATCCAGGCTCTGCTCGAGCAGCGGCGTGGTGATGACGAAGATGATCAGCAGCACGAAGGCAAGGTCCAGGAGCGGGGTGATGTTGATGTCGCTCAACGTCACCAGCGCGTTGCGTTGCGAGAAGCGGCGCATGCGACGCGGGTCCCGGCCGTCAGCCGGGGACGGTTTCCTCGTCCTCCTCGCGGAGGAATTCGGTCTCCATCTTCGAGGCGAGTTCCTGCGCGAAGTTGTCCAGCTCGACCGTCAGGACGCGCAGATTATGGACGAGCCAGTTGTAGCCGAACATCGAGGGGATGGCGACGAGCAGGCCGGCCACGGTGGTGATGAGGGCGGCGGCCACGCCGGGTGCCATGGCGGCCAGGTCCGCCCGGCCGCCCGCCACGGCGGCCTTGGCCACGCCGCTGAAGGCGCTCATGACTCCCCAGACCGTGCCCAGCAGGCCGAGGAACGGGGCGCCGGACACGGCGATGGCCAGCAGGATGAGACCGGACTCGAGCTTGAGGGATTGCTGGGCGACGCCGCGTTCGAGCGTGCGCTTGACGTGCTCCATCGCGGTGAGGCTGGCCCGGGGTCGCCGGCCGCCTTCCCGGGTGCGCAAGCGGGTGTCGAGCTCCTGGCAGCCGCCCTGGTACACGGCGAAGAGGGGGCAGCCATCGACCTGCACGCGCCGGTCGAAAATGGCGAGCACGTTGCGCTGGCTGCGGAACTCGGCGTCGAAGTAGCCGTTGAGCTTGCGGGCCTGGCGCATCTCGACCGCCTTCGTGGCCATGATGGACCACGCGATGATCGAGAAGAGCAGGAGCAGGATGATGATGGCTTTGCCTTCGAACGTGGCCTGATTCCAGATGTAAAGCAGGTCCAGCTCGCTGCGGCCGAAGATTGGGATACCGGTGATCATCCAACACCGTGCGGTTCGGGCACGTTTTCGGGGATGGTTAGCGGCGGACCCGATCAGCGTCAAAGGCTTTTGCCGATCCGCGCGCGCCGGGTTGTCCACGCGTTGTTCCCCATCGCGCCCGCGGTCCGAACCGGCGGCGACGCCAGGTCGGAGGCAGAACGGCTCAGGGAGAGCGCCGCGGCGACGCAACGATCTGGGTGAGAACCCTGGCTGCCAACGCTTGGAAGTCAGCGTAGGCCTCGTGCACCGCGACGGCGTGGCTACCGATAGCCCCTTGAGCCGGGGTCAAAGCGAAGATCGGAGTGCGCGCTTCCTGGGCCATTGGAATGAGACTGCGGTAGTGTTTCAGTGTGGCCAGGCAGTGAGGATCGCCAGCCGGGGCCAGGGCTGCGCCCTCCGTTTCGCCGAGGACGCTTTGGTGATAGACCCCTGGCATCCGGTTCACCCACCGGTCATAGGCCTTCACGGGGCGGCTCAACCGGACACTGTGCTGTTGGACGATGTAGCCCACCGGGCGCATGGCCCCTAGGGGCAGTTCGAACGACGGGGTCTGCCAGTTCTCCAGCCGCTTGCGCCACAGGGTGCGCCACGAGCGTAGCGTCGGCCCGAGGTTCTTGAGACCCTGCAACGAGAAGAGGTCCGCACCCAACGGAATCACGACGTGGTCGGTTCCGATGAGCACCGACCGGTTGATGGCACCGAGGTTCGGGCCGACATCCGCCAGGATGAGGTCGGCCTGGACGCGGCGGGCCGCCATCTGGGCTACTTGCCAAAAGGCGGTCAGAATCCGGAAGGACCGGTAGAGGTTGCTGTCCCCCATGCTGTCGGGCCAGACGTTCGAGAGCGCCTCCTCGAAACCAGCGAGGGCCACGTCGCCCGGAATGAGATGCAAACCGCGGGCCAGGTTGATGAGCACCGGCTCCTGCAAATCGCCCACCTCCAGGAGCGGTTGAACTGCCCGGTAGATGGTGACGGGGCCGGTCGAGTTCTCCCAAAGCTCTTCCAACCTGTCTTCCTCCAGGAACGCCGCGGTGAGGTTGGCCTGCGGATCAAGGTCCAGGGCCAGGACACGGTGCCCCATTTCGGAGCACATCCAGGAAAGGTGATAGACGAGCGAGGTCTTGCCGACGCCGCCTTTGTTGTTGAAGAAGGTGATGACGGGTGTGCTCATGGGGCAGGGCGAAGGGTGACCAGGACATGGTTTTGGGCAGGCAGCAACTCCAAGGGAGGATTGCCGTTATTGGTCAACTGCTGGCGAGCGATGGCCAGTCCCACGCCGAAGCGCTGGACGAAGCCAAGCACTCGCATCGCTTCGGCGAGGTTGCGGTTCCGGTAGTCCACGACGCCTGGCTGGCCGAAGTTCTCGATGGTTACCCTGCCAAAGGGGCCGCCGGGGCTGAGGATCTCGACCCGGTCGTTGAACCACGTGATGCGAACCGGCGCGTTGGTTGCTTCGTAGGTGCGGTGCATCACCGCGTTGCGGACCAACTGTTGCAGCGCGGGCAACGGATAGTTGGAAGCCCGCTTTTCCACCGGACCGGCGGTGGGGTCCACGCGGGTCTGCACGTAGGCTGCCAGCACCACGTCCAATTCGCGCAGCAGCGAAGCCAGCGGCCCGGAGACACGCTTCGAGTCCAGGATGGGATCGCTGAGCTTGCTGCCGCCGATCCGAAGAAACTGGATGTAGTCGCCACCAATGTAGTCCTCCGGACGCACGCCCAGGACGAGCATCCCGAGCATCGTTGGCGTGGGTTGGTCAGCGGCGGCGATCATCCGGCAGGCGGCGAGGCGCTCCTCGTAACTGCGGTCGTTCGCGGCGAGGATGTCCGGCGCGAATGCCGCGGGGAGATAGTCCTCCTCGAACAAGCGACGGTTCAGATCGGTAACCGCCGAGGATGGGATCGGTTGCAGGTCGAAGGGCAGGTCGCGATGTCGGCGCTTCTCATTCAAGATGCGCTCATCCTGTGCGGTGGCGATCCCGCGCCGGGGTCCAAGCCGAATCCAGATCCGGCCCCGGTAACGGACCGGAGGGGCGTCCGCAGGTTGCACGGTGACCACAGCCATTTCCGTCCCCTCCAGAATACGCTTCTCAACGAGCAAGGTTGGGGGCGGGAGAATCTGCCCGTCGGTCTTGATGTCTGCCAGGGTGCGGAGGAGGTCGTCGGTTATCGACAGGCGCGAGGGCGATCCGTCGTCTTTGGCGCCGACGAACAACACGCCGGGCCTGCCATGGTCCGGTAGATCATTTGCGAACGCACAGACTGCCTGCCGCCCCTTGTCGGGCGCATCGCCCTGCCACGTTTCCTTACGCTCGGCCAGATCGGATTCCGTTTCGTTCAACAGCTTTTCAAGCTCCGCATCGCTATATCGCATCATCGTGTTCAAAGCCTACCAAGGACACGAGATCGAGCGCGAGCCGCCTGTTCGATGACGCCGGCTGCGGGCTCGAAATGCCGGACCGCTACGACGTCCTTTCTCGAGTGATCCAGATGCCTGGACAGGTACTTGATGCAGGGCTGGTTCCAGTTGGTTCTCCCTGTCGGTTCAGGTGCTCGATCGGGACGGCCGCAAAGGGGGTGGCCAAGCGCACCGCGGGACGCTACGCTGCGCCCATGAACAATCACATCCGCGCCCCCTTCGCCCTCCTGGTGCTCGCCAGTCTCCTTGGCCCGGCCGGCTCGTCCCCGGCGCACGCGGCCGAATCGCCGGACGGGCTCCCCCGGGCCTGGGTGGACGGCACCGGCCCCGGCTGGCGGGCGCTGGGCGAGGCCGATTTCACGAACGTCAATTGCCATCCCGACACCTGGGCCTGGAAGGACGGGATCATCACGTGCACCGGCCAGCCCGTCGGGGTGATCCGCACCTGGCAGACCTTCACCAACCTCGAGCTCGTCGTGCAATGGCGGCACCTGCGGTCGGGCGGCAACTCCGGCGTGTTCCTCTGGGCCACCCAGGAGGCGTTGACCGACCTCAAGCCCGGCCAGCTCCCGCCGGGCGGCATCGAGGTCCAGATCCTGGACCACGGCTACGCCGAGCAGTACGAGCAGCAGACCGGCAAGAAACCCGACTGGTTCACGACGAACGGCGACGTCTTTCCGGTGGGCAAGTCCCGCATGGTCCCGTTCCCGCCGGCGGCGCCGAACAGCCAACGCAGTTTCCCGCGCAAGAACCTGAGCAAAGGGGTGGGTGAGTGGAACCACTACTACGTCCGCGCCATCAACGGCGAGGTGCGGCTGTGGGTGAACGGCGAAGAGGTTTCGGGCGGGACGCGCTGCGAGCCGGCCAGCGGTTTTCTGTGCCTGGAATCCGAGGGCGCGCCGATCGAATTCAAGGAACTGCGGATCCGGCAGTTGCCTTAGCCTTAACCTCGCGCGTGTGCTGGCCCAGGCCGGCCACGAGCCCGGCCAACTCGTCCAGCTCGGCCCGCGCCGGTCGGTCGCCCGGCCCACCCGTGTAGTGGTTGAGCATCAGGGCGAAGACCAGCGGTTCGCCAGCCACCGTGGTCACGTAACCAGCGAGGCTGTTCACCCCGCTCAACGTCCCCGTCTTCCCGTGCAGATTGCCCTCGGCGGCGCTGCCGCGCAGGCGGGTGCGCAGGGTGCCATCCACCCCGGCGACAGGCAGCGAGTTGGTGAAGACCTCGGCGTGCGGATGGCGGAGCATGAACTCCAGCAGCGCCACCAGCGCGCGCGGCGTGACCAGATTGTGGCGCGACAGACCCGAGCCTTCCTCCAGACGGGCCTCGCCCGGTGTCAGACCGGCGCGGGCGAGAAAGGCGGGCAACGCGCGCAACCCGGCTTGCTCGGTGGTCAGTTCCGACGCCGCCGCGGGCAGGGCCGCACCGACTTCGAGCAGGAGCAGTTGGGCCAGCAGGTTCTGAGACGGCTTCATCATCCGGGGCAGGCGGTCCCGCAGCGGCGGCGACCACGTGCCACCGAGTTCGACCAGCCGCTGGTGGTCCAGGGGCGCCCGATCACGGGCCTCGGCGTCCACCACCACGACCGAGCCCCGCACGGCGATGCCGCGCCGGTGCAAGGCCGCCTTCAACTCGTGGCCCAGCCAGGCCGCCGGGCGTCGCACCGCGACGGACTCGGTGACGGGCCGGGCGCCGAGCGGCACCTTGCCCCGGGCGATCACGACGTTTTGTTCGGGGACACGGCGCACGTGGAGGCGACGCGGGACGTCCGCCGCCACCGTCTGGGCGAGGTTGCTGATGACGACGTAACGAGTGGACGGGAAGAGAAACACCTGGGCGGGCAGGCCGGCGGAGGCGGCCGGGCGGACGATGACATCCAGCGCGTTGAGGTTGACGCTCAGCGCGGAGACCTCCGCCCCGTAGTACCAGGACAGATCGTCATATTCCCACCCGGACCCCAGCGGCGGCCCCCGGAAGTGGCTTTCGTCCGCCCCGAGATCGCCCGTGACCACCCGCACGCCCGCCGCCACCAGCGCCTCCACCAGCGGCGCGAGGGCCCGGTCCCAATCGCCGCCCGCCGCGGCCGGGCTCAGGCTCGGGTCGCCCCGGCCGTACAACACCAGGTCCCCTTTGACCACGCCCTGGGGATCCGGGGGGGCGCCCGCATAAAGCGACGTGCGCACGCGGTGCTCGGGCCCGAGTTGGTCCAGTGCCAGCGCGCCGGTGAAGAGCTTGGCCGTCGAGGCGGGAACGAAGGACTTGTCGGCGTTGGCGGTGAACAGCACTTCGCCGGTGTCGCGGGAGACAACGTGGATGCCCCAGTGGGCCCGGGCGAACCGGGCCTGGGTGGCATGGCGCTGGATGGCGTCCCGCAGCGACGCGAGCGAGTCCGGACCGGAGGGGCGAACCGGTTCGCCGGCCAGTACCAACCCGGCCACTCCCGCCAGCCACAGCTTGATCATGACGCGCGTCAGGGCCATGCGTGATGCTTGGCGCTCCGCCGCCGGCAAGCCACAAAAAAAGCCGCTGCAGCCCCGCCCGCCTGCCGCCTTCCCGTCCGGTTGGTTCCTTCGCTCAGGGCTCGCGCAGCCCGGCCACCACCGGCATCCGCGCCGCGCGCAGGGCGGGAAACAGGCCGCCCAGCAAGCCGATCACGGTCGCGTACAGCACGCCCTGGACGAGCAGCGCGGGAGTGACGCGGAAGGCGAAGGCCACTTGGCTGAACGTCTGCCAGTTCATCGTCGCGGCCTGATAACCGTTGAAGGCCAGGTAAGCCAGGCCCCCGCCAAGCCCGCCCCCCACCAGCGCCATCAGCAGCGATTCCGCCAACACCGATCCCACCACCGGCCCGCTGCCAAACCCGAGCGCCCGCAGCGTGGCAATCTCGCGGGTCCGGGCCGCCACCGCGGAGTACATCGTGTTCAGCGCGCCGAACACGGCGCCCAACCCCATGAGCCCGGCGATCACCGAGCCCAACCCGGTGATGAGGTTCGAGAGCAGCCGCCCTTGTTCGGCATAGTATTCGTCCTGACGCAGCACCTTCACGTTGAGACGCGGGTCGCGGCTCAGTGCCTCCTGGAAAACGTCCAACGCCGCGGGCGACGCGAGGCGCGCGAAGACGGACTGGTAGGTGTTCCCGCGTTGGTAGGCATTCTGGACCGCGACCGCGTCGGTCCAGAGCTCCGATTCCGCCACGCCCCCGCGCGCCGTGAAGCGGCCCACGATGCGCCACTCCACCCGTCCCAGCCGCAGCGTGCCGCCCACGTCGAGGCCGGCATACTCCGCCGCCGCGCCGCTTCCGATGATGACTTCGTTGCGCCCCGGCTCGAAGCGCCGCCCCTCGACGATCCGCACCTCTTCCCGGACCTGGAAGGCCGCCTCCTCAACTCCGCGCAGGAGAACATTCGCGTCCGTCCCCGTGGTGCGCTTGGGCAGATTGATGATCACCAGCGCCTCCGCGGAAGCCAGCGGTCCGGTGGCCATCCGGCGCAAACCCGGTGCGTCCCGAATCCACCGCGCTTCCTCGCCCGTCAGCAGGCTGACGCCTTCGCTGTCCGAGCCGCTCCGCATCACGAGCGCCACGTCCGGGGATCCCGAGCTCCGCAGTGCCTGGCGAAAGCCCTCCGCGATGGAGAGCGTGCCCACCAGGACGGCCACCACGCCCGCGATGCCCACCAGGGCGGCCGCCACCGCCCCCGCCCGCTGCGGGATGCTCGCCAGGCTGAAACGCGTGACGGCCGCCAGTTGCCGCAGCCAGTTCAGAGGTCCGCTCATCGTGTCATGCTCCGCGACCTACCGTCGCCCGAGGGAGGGTGGAAGTGCGAAGTGAGAAAGTCGAAGTTCGAAGTTCGCCGCTCGTACTTCGCCCTTCGCCCTTCGCCCTTCGTACTTCGACATTCGCCCTTCGTACTTCTTACCTCGACATTCGCCCTTCGTACTTCTTCCTTCCCCTCACCCGCGGCGCAAGGCTTCGGCGATGCCCAGCCGGCTGGCCTGCCAGGCCGGCATCGCGCCGCTCACCAACCCGAGCAGCAGGGCCAGGCCCACGCCCACGCCGATGTCCCGAGCCGGAAAGTAAAAGTTCGGCAACGCCCCGCCGGTTGGATCCCCCGCGGCGATGAGCATCCCGGCGATGGCCAGACCGGCCAGGCCACCCAGACCGGCCAGGAGACCGGACTCGGCGAGGACCAGGGCCAGCACCTGGCCATGGGTGTAGCCCAGGGCTTTGAGGGCGCCGATCTCCTCGGTGCGTTCCCGGACGGACTGGGCCATGGTGTTGGCGGCGACCAGCAGGATGGTGAAGAACACCGCGCTGAGGATGGCGGTGAGGATCTGGCCCATGTCGCCGATCTGGCGGGCGAAGCCGGTCAGAAAGGCCTTCTCGGTTTCAGTCTTGGTCTCGGCCGAGGAGTTGGCGAACTCCTCATCCACGCGCCGAGCCACGGCGGCGGCTTCCTCGGGGTTGCGGATGCGGATGGTGTACCAGCCCACCAGGCCTTCGCCGAACTGCCGGTTCTCGTCGAAGTAGTCGTGGCGGAAGAAGAGGGCGGTGGTGTCGGTGCCGCGTTCCTGGCCATCGAAGATGCCCACCAACTCGAACTCCCAGACCTGCCTGCCCTCCTTGGTCGTCCAGATCTGGGACAAGATCGGGATCCGATCGCCGACCCGCCAGCCGAAGCGGGTCGCCGTGGTGCGGCCGACGATGGCGCCGGTCCGGGTGCGCAGCCAGGCGCGCTTCTGGTCCTCGGGCAGCCGGTACTCGGGGAACATTGCGAGGAACGGCTCGGGGTCCACCGGCATCTGGGGGAAGAAGTTCCGCGGGTCCTGGTAAACCCCGCCGAACCAGGTCTGGAACACCACCGACTGCACACCAGGCAGACCGGCCATCCGTTCGCGATAACGAATCGGCAGCAGCTCGGTGAGCGAGACGCGGTGGCGCACGATCAACCGGTCCCGGCCGGCCACCTCGACGCCGGCGCCGAGCCCGACCCGGATGGCGGACAGGTAGCCGAACAGGACGAACGCCACCGCGATGGAGAGCAGGGTGAGCAGCGTCCGCAGCCGCTTCCGCCGCAGGTTGCTCCAGAGGAGGGGCAGGAACCTCATGAGCGGCTGGGAGAATTCGGCTGGGTTAATTCGCCGTTACTTTCCATCATTTTTTGCTTGTGCGACGCTGGGGGTTCGCATACATGGGCGGCATCAGACCATCAAACGCGAAACCGTTAGAACCACTCAACAACCCGACGCTATGAAACGCAAGCATCAGACCCAACGCAAACTGGCCGTCCCCCTGGCCTGCTCTGTGGTCATGGGCGCGCCCGCGGCCGTGGCGCCCGTGCTGGCGCAGCAGGCGCCCGAGCCCGAGGCTGAGCAGATGGGACGGGTGGTGGTGACCGGCACCAACATCCAGAGTGCCAATGCGGCGGACAGCCTGAAGGTCGACGTCTTTGATGTCACCCAGCCGATCAACGTGGGTCAACCCACCCTCGCGGACACCCTCCGCGTGCGGAACACGTACTACGGCGGCGGCACCGGCGTGGTGAACCCCGGCTTCGGCAACGGGGGCGACGGTTCCTCCCAGGTCTCCCTCCGCGGCCTGCCGGCCAACGCCACGCTGCTGCTCGTGAACGGCCGCCGCACCGCCAACTCGGACCTGAACCTGATCCCGGAAGCCGCCATCGATCGCATCGAGGTGCTGCTGGACGGCGCCGGCGCCATCTACGGCTCCGACGCGGTGGCTGGCGTGGTCAACATCATCACCAAGACCGACTATCAGGGGGCCAAACTGGGCGCCTATTACGCGAACACCACCGAGACGGACATCAGCTATCGCAAGTTCAACGCCTTGCTGGGCACCTCGACCGAGAACGCCCGGTTCGTCGTCTCCGCCGAGTACCTCCGCTCCGAGGATCAGATGAGCGTGGATCGCGAGCGCTCCCGACCGCTGCCCTTCCAGACCTCGCAGACCTCGAACCCCGGCACCTTCCTCAACAACAGCACGCTGCCCAGCGACGAGATCGCGCTCCGCTGGAGCCTCGCGCCCCAGAACACCCGCGGCCTCACCAACATCGCGCAAGTCCCGGCCGGGTTTAACCCTATCGCCACGGTCCAGGTGCCCGAAGGGGCCAATCGCACCGCCGTGCGCAACGCGCGCGAAGCCGAGCTCAATGCCCTCCTGCCGGCCAATTCTCCGGTCCGGTACGGCAACACCCCCGCCCTCAAGCCCGGCTTCAGCGAAGGCTTCCCCTTCGGCGAGTACACCATCGGCTACCGTCCCCAGGAGAAGTACGCGGCCTACTTCAGCGGGGGCTACGACGTGTTCGGCGAGAACCTCAGCATCTTCCTGGACGGTTACTACGTGAACAACCAGTCCAGGAACCAACTGGCGCCCTCGCCCTTGTCCGGGGTGAACGTCCCGGCCAACAACTACTGGGTCCAGCAGCTCTTCCCCGGCACCGCCCAGCCCCTCCGGGTGTCCTATCGTCCCGTCGAGGTCGGCCCGCGCATCACCTATGACGAGTTCGAAGACGCCCGCCTGGTCGCCGGCCTCCGCGGCCGCATCGCCGAGTCGACTTGGCGATGGGAAACCGCCTTCACCTACGACCGGATGGAGAACGACAGCCTCCAGACCGGCGGCGTGCTGCGTGACGTTTACGTGGACCTGCTCGGCCGCAGCACCCCGGACGCCTGGAACCCATTCGGCTACACCCCGATCGGCGGCAGTTCCGTGGTGAACTCGCCCGCATCCATCGCCAGCCTCACCGGGGAGGCCGGGATCAAGACCACCGTCACACTCCAGGACTGGGACTTCAAGGTGGCCGGTGATGTCTTAAAGCTGCCCGGCGGCGCGCTCTCCGTGTCCGGCGGCACTGAGTACCGGATCGAGAAGCTGGATTTCGCCCCGGACTACGCCATCCAGAACGGGAGTGTCTTCCCGTTCAACATCCAGCAACCCCTCAAGGCCGACCGGGATATCCTGGCCGGTTTCGGCGAGGTCCTGGTGCCCATCTTCGGCGAAGACCTCACCATCCCGGGTTTCAACTCCTTGTCCTTCTCGACCGCCATCCGGTTCGAGGATTACTCGGACGTGGGTGACACCGGCATCAAGCCGCGCTACAGCTTCAAGTGGCAGCCCATCGACCGGCAGTTCACCATCCGCGGGTCCTACGCCGAAGGCTTCATCGCCCCCGGCTTCTTCGACCTCTACCAACTGCCCGGCCAGGACTTCACCGAGCTCTACAACCCCTATACGGGCCTCCGCGAGCAGCCCGAAGACGCCGTCCTCACCATCGGCAACTCCGAGCTCAAACCCATCGACACCGAAAGCTGGAGCATCGGCGGGGTGTACGAACCGAACTGGCTCGATGACTTCTCGGTCAACCTGAACTACTACCGCATCGAACAGAACGGCATCCCGTTCTCGAGCGCGCAGTACATCGTCAACCAGTGGTACAACTACAACCCGAACGACCCGCGTGACCCCACCAACCCCTATGGTCCCAACGCCCTGCCGAGCGGTGTGAACCCCCTCGGCGCCCAGATCGACTTGAATCCGTCCGACGAAATCATGCAGGTTCGCAACATCGGACCCATCAACTCCGGTACCCGGCTGACCGACGGCCTCGACTTCGGACTCAGCAAGGGCTTCATGACCGACGTCGGCAAGTTCACCCTCGCGGGCCAGGCCACGCGCATCCTCACCTTCGAGCAGGAGGACTTCCCCGGCGCCGGTTCGATCAACTACCTCGGCCGCTACTGGGGGCCGGGCGCGGTGCTGGATGACACCAGCTTCCCCGAGTGGCGCGCCAACGTCGTGCTCAGCTACGAGTACAAACGGGTCAACGCCGCCTTCGGCTGGAACTTCGTCAGCAGCTACGACGAAGACCCCACCCAGCAGGACTTCGTCGGCGGCGATTCGTACATGCGCTCGGTCGGCGATTACTACACCTTCGACCTGCGCCTCGGCTACCGCATCCCGTGGTTCGAGGCGGACTTCCTCGTGGGGGTGAACAACCTCCTGGACGAACAGCCGCGCCTGGTTGAAAGCAGCTTCGAAAACGCCTACGACCGGCGCCTGGCGGACATCCGCGGCCGCATGTGGTTCGTCTCCCTTTCCAAGGAATTTTAACCCTCCGACTCCAACCCGTGCACCGGGCCCCTCCCGTCCGCGGGAGGGGCCCGTTTTTTCGGGGGGACCTCGTCATGCAAACCTCGCTTGCGTCGAGGCGTCGGGCGCGGCACCGTAAGCGCATGAAAACCACAGGTCGACCGCCGCGGGCCCGGCACCTGCCCACCCTCGTCCTGCTCCTGGTCGGTGTGTCGCTGGTCGCCGGCTGCGCCCATCAGGGCAGCCAGACCTCGGCCGCCACCCCGCCCGCCAAAGGGGCAAGCCCTGCTGTGGCCAAGGCCAAGCCCGTCCGTTATGTCGAGGTCACCGGCTCCCGCATCCCGGTCCGGGTCGAGGGCGAGGTCAGGAACTCGGATCTCCCGATGAACCTCACCGTCGTGGACCCCGAGGATCCAATGAACCGGGGCGACATCTCACCCCTCGACAGCCTCACGCGCAACCCCTGGGCCTCCCGCGGCTATCGCGGCTACTAGCCCGCCCTCACGCCGACTGCTCCCCGATCTGGATGCGCCGGTGTTCGACGCCGACTGGGTGATCCGGTTGGATGGGTCGGCCTGCCTGGCACAGGCTTACCTTTCCGCCTGAGCCTGCGCCACTGGCCTTTCGTTTCGGTTTTGCGCCGGAGCACCTTGTCGAGGCGCAATGCCGGGATATAATCCGGCTCATTGCAACCGATGATGCCCGTGAAAAAGCACCTTCGTCTCATCCTGACCATCGTGATCACCCTTCTGCTGGGCGCGCTCATCATCCAGAATCACGCGCCCGTGCGGGCGGAACTCCTGTTCGTGGCCGTGGAGATGCCTTTGATTCTGTTGCTGACCCTGACCAGCGGGCTGGGGTTCATGCTCGGCGTGCTGGCCACGTACTTTGGCAGGATCCAGCCCAAGCCATGAATCCCGGCGCCGGTCCCGGGCCCGGAGGCGCTCCCTCCGCCGTAGCCGTCGTACCTTCACGCCTTGCTCCTCCAGCCCGCGCGGTCGCCTACGTCCGCTCACGCCGGAAGCGGTTCATCGCCCTGCTCGTGGCACTGGCACATCTGGTCGGTGCCCTCACCTCCGTGCAGGCGGTCATGGAAACCCGGACCTCACAAGGCGCCATCGCCTGGGGGTTCTCCCTGAACACCATGCCTTACCTCGCGGTGCCGGCGTACTGGGTCTTTGGCCGGACCAAGTTCAACGGCTACGTCAAGAAACGTCGGGCGGACCTCGAGGAAACCAGTCCGGTGGTCCGCGACTTCCTCGCCCGCGCCTATCTCGACCGACTGCGTGCCGGCGGCGTTCACGTGCGCCCGTTCCACAGCACACAGGGCCGCGCGAACCGATTTCAGCTGAACTTCCTCAACGCCATCTCCACCGCCACCAATCGCTTCTGGATCGCCAGTCCCTACTTCGTGCCGGACGAGCAGATCGTCAGCGCGCTCAAGCTGGCGGCCCTGCGCGGCGTGGACGTGCGCGTGCTCGTGCCGGACGATTGCGACAACGCGCTCGTACGGCTGTCCGGCGGGTCGTTTGTTGCGCCGCTGGAGGAGGCAGGCGTGAACATCTACCGGCACACCAACGGATTCCTGCACCACAAGATCATGCTGGTGGACCGCGACACCGCCGCCGTGGGCACCGCCAACTTCGACAACCGCTCGTTCCGGTTAAACTTTGAGATCACCCTGGAGGTGCGCGACGCCGAGTTCGCGCGGCAGGTGGAGGCGCTGTTTGAGCGCGACTTCGCCGACTCGCGGCGTTCTTCCGCTCGCGAACTGGAGGCCCGGCGCCTTCCGGTGCGGCTGGCGGTGCGGGTGGCGCGGCTGCTGGCGCCAGTGCAGTGAAGCCCCCCCGCCGACTTCTCACCGCCAGGGTGCCTGAGGGCTGAGACGGCGCACCGGAATCCCGTGCCGGGCCAGATGCGCCTTCACCTGGTCCACCGTGAAGTCGCCGAAGTGGAAGATGCTCGCCGCCAGCACGGCATCGGCCTTCCCCGCCCGCAGCACTTCCACCAGGTGATCGAGGTTGCCCGCCCCACCGCTCGCCACGACCGGCACGCCCACCGCCTCGCCCACCCGCCGCGTGATCTCCAGGTCGTAGCCCTGCCGGTGCCGTCGGCATCGATGCTGTTCAGCACGATCTCCCCGGCGCCCCGTCCCACCGCTTCGATGGCCCAGGCCACGGCGTCCCGACCCGTGTCCTGCCGGCCGCCGTGGGAGAAGACCCGCCAGGAGTCGGGCCCCGTCCGCTTGGCGTCGATCGACACCACGATGCACTGGCTGCCGTACTTCTCCGCCCCCGTGCGGATCAGCGCCGGGTCGGCGAGCGCGGCCGAGTTGATGCTGACCTTGTCCGCCCCCGCCTGCAGCATCAGGCCCATGTCCTCGACCGTCCGGATGCCGCCGCCGACGGTGAGGGGCATGAAGCACTGCTGGCCCACCCGCTCGATGACCTCGACCATCGTGGCCCGGCCATGGGCGCTGGCCGTGATGTCGAAGAACACCAACTCGTCGGCCCCCTGCGCGTTGTAGCGCAAGGCCAGTTCGACCGGATCCCCCACATTCCGCAGCTCACCGGCCTCGGCCTTGCCGAACTGCACGCCGCGGGTGACCTGCCGGTCATGCACGTCCAGGCAGGGAATGACGCGTTTCGCCAACACGGCTTCGTTGTGCCAGACCGGAAGCCGCGGGACAACCCTTTGCTCCGGACGCTCGTGAATGCCCCCCGAAGCAGTGCTCAAGCACACCCACTCCAGAAGTTCGCGCGCTCCCCCCCATTGCCGGGCAAACGCGCCGTGTTCGGGGATTGGGGGAGGGGATCCTTGGGTTCCTCCGCTCGCACGGCCGGCCAGGACGCCGAGCGACCTTGCCAGCCCGGGGACCGATCCCTAGGCTCCGGCCCCTATGGAAAAGGTCGTCATCATCGGCAGCGGCTGTGCCGGACTCACCGCCGCCGTGTACACCGCCCGCGCCAATCTCCAGCCCCTGGTGCTCAGCGGGACGCTGCCTGGCGGCTTGCTTACCACGACGAGCGTGGTCGAGAACTTCCCCGGATTCCCCGAGGGCGTGGACGGGTTCGAGCTGATGCAGCGGATGCAGCAGCAGGCCGAGAAGTTCGGGGCGCGGGTGAAACTCGCCACCGTGGAAGCCGTGGACCTGTCCCGGTCGCCCTACACGCTGACCGTGGACGGGGAGACCGTTCAGACGCAGACGATCATCCTGGCCAGCGGCGCGAGTCATCGCCACCTCGGTCTCGAGAGCGAGGCGAAGCTCGAGAAGAAGGGCGTGACCTACTGCGCCACGTGTGACGGGGCGTTGCCGGTCTTCCGCAACCAACCGCTGGTCGTGGTCGGCGGGGGGGATTCGGCGTGCGAAGAGGCGCTGTATCTGACCCGGTTCGCCTCCGTGGTGTACCTGGTGCATCGGCGGGACCAGTTGCGGGCGTCACATATCATGGCCGAACGCACCCTGGCGCACGCCAAGATCAAGCCGGTGTGGGATTCGGTCGTGACCGAAATCCTGGATGTGAAGCAGGACAAGGTGACGGCGGTGCGGCTGCGGAACGTCAAGACCGACGCCTCCTCCGAACTGGCCTGTGCGGGGGTGTTCATCGCTATCGGGCATGTGCCGAACACGGAGCTTTTCCGGGGGGCCCTGGACCTGGACGAAAACGGTTACGCGGTCCTGCAGCGCGGTTCGGCGACCCGGGTCCCCGGCGTGTTCGTGGCGGGGGACTGTGCGGATCACGTGTACCGTCAAGCGGTGACGGCGGCCGGCATGGGGTGCGCCGCGGCGATTGACGCCGAACGGTTTCTGGCGACACTAGACCAGTGAGTGCTTCGGGCCCCGCCGGGACCGCCGGCGCAACGTGATGAGAATCCTGCTCGTTTATCCGCCCACTCCCGACACGTTCTGGAGTTTCAAGCATGTCCTGCGTTTGGTGGCCAAACGCTCCGCCTTCCCGCCGCTGGGCCTGCTCACTGTCGCGGCCATGCTGCCACCGGAGTGGGAGCTGCGGCTGGTGGACATGAACGTGAGCCGGTTGCGCGATCCCGACCTGGCGTGGGCGGACTGCGTGTTTCTCAGCGCCATGCTGGTGCAGCGGGAAGCCGTTCCCGAGATCGCGGCCCGTTGCCGCGCGGTGGGCAAACCCGTGGTGGCCGGCGGACCGCTGTTCACCACCAGCCACGCCGCCTTTCCCGAGATCGAGCATTTCGTCTTGGGCGAGGCGGAGGAGGTCATGCCGGAACTGGTGGAGGACTTGCGCCGGGGCAGGCTGCGACCGGTCTACCAGGCCGCGGGCCGACCGCAGCTCACCCGGGTGCCGCCGCCGCGCTGGGACCTGCTCGATCTGCGGCAGTACGCGACGATGGCGGTGCAGTTCTCGCGCGGCTGCCCGTTCAACTGCGAGTTCTGCGACATCATCGTGATGAACGGGCGGGTGCCCCGGACCAAGACCCCGGGGCAGATCATCACCGAGCTCGAGGGGCTGCGGCAGCGGGGCTGGAAGGGGATGGTGTTCATCGTCGACGACAACTTCATCGGCAACCGCGGCCACACGAAGGCGCTGCTGCGGGAACTGATCGCCTGGCGGCGGCGCACGCGCTCGGGCATCGGCTTCCTCACCGAGGCCTCCGTGAATCTGGCCGAGGATCCGGAGCTGGTCGGGCTGATGGTCGAGGCCGGGTTCAAGAAGGTCTTCGTCGGGATCGAGACCCCGGCGGCCGAGTCCCTCGAGGAATGCCACAAGCTGCAGAACCAGGGGCGGGACCTCGTGGCCGCGGTGGCCACGCTGCAGCGTGCGGGCTTGCAGGTGATGGGCGGGTTCATCGTCGGCTTTGACAACGACCCGCAGGACATCTTCAAGCGGCAGTTCGAGTTCATCCAGCGCTCGGGGGTGGTGACGGCGATGGTGGGCCTGTTGACCGCGCTGCCCCAGACCCGGCTCTACCAGCGGTTGCTCGAGGAAGGACGGCTCCTCACCGGGAGCACGGGGAACAACACCGAGGCGACGCTGAATTTCCTGCCGCGGCTGAACCGGGATTTCCTGATCAACGGTTACCGGGAGCTGATGAAGAAGCTCTACGAACCCCGCGTGTACTACGAGCGGATCCGGACCTTCCTCCAACACCACCAGCCGACGGGGCCGCGCCTCTGGCTGACCTGGTCCGATTTCCGGGCCTTTCTCAAGTCCTTCTACGTCCTCGGCCTGCGGCATCGGGGACGGCGAGCGTACTGGCGGTTCTGCGCAGGCACGCTGTTGAGGCGCCCGCGGCAGTTCCACGCAGCCATGGAACTCGCCATCGTCGGCTACCACTTCCGGCGCGTGGCCAGCCTGCTCTGAGGTTTCCGCCCGTGGCCGCGTCCTGCCGTCTCACGCTGCTGCCCCTGGGCCAGACCCTCGAGGTCGCACCGGGAACTGCCCTCGCCGAGCTGCTCTTCGCCCAGGGCGTCGAGTTCCCCTGTGGCGGGCGGGGTCGCTGCCGAGGATGCCGCGTGCGCGTCCTGGACGGGACATTGCCGGTCACGCCCGAAGACGAGCGGTTGCTCCCCGCGGCGGATCGCGCCGCGGGCTGGCGGTTGTCCTGCCGCGCCCGCGTCGCCGGGGATCTGACACTGGAACTGGCGCAGTGGGAGACCCGGATTCTGAGCGACGACGCGACGTTCGACTTCGTCCCGCGCGACGGGTTGGGCGTGGCCGTGGATCTGGGCACCACGACGTTGGTGGCCCAGTTGCTGGACCTGCGCACCGGGGACGTGCTCGGGGTCCGAACGGCGTTGAACACCCAGGCCCAACACGGCGCCGACGTGATGAGCCGGATCGACTATGCCCAGGCGGACGCAGGCCAGGGGCGGCTGGAACGCCTCATCCGGGCGCAACTCGGCGCGCTCCTGGCCGAGCTCTTGTCCGTGGCGCCGGGCGGGGCGGCAGAGGCCGGGCGGGCCTTGACGGATGTGGTGGTGGTGGGAAACACGGTGATGCACCACCTGTTCTGCGGCGTGTCCGTGGCGCCGCTGGCGCATCATCCGTTCGAGCCGGTGGACGATGGGCTGAAGGTGTTCCGGGCCGCGGAACTGGGGTGGCCGGTGGCGCCCGAAGCGCGCGTGAACTTCCTGCCGTGCCTCGGCGGGTTTGTGGGCAGCGACATCCTGGCCGGCATCCTCGCGACGGGCCTGGCGGCAGCCGAGACCCCGGCGATGCTGGTGGACCTGGGCACGAACGGCGAGATCGTGGTGGGCAACCGGGACCACCTGCTCTGCGCCAGCACCGCCGCGGGGCCCGCTTTCGAAGGGGCGCGGATTGCGATGGGGATGCGGGCCGCGACCGGAGCCATCGCGGAGGTCTCGCTGAAGGACGGCCAACTGGAGTGCCGCGTGCTCGGCCAGAGTGAACCTCGCGGGATCTGCGGCAGCGGTTTGGTGGACGCCGTGGCCTGCAGCCTCGACCTGGGGCGCATCAACCCGGCCGGACGCATCCCGGGAGCCGCGGAACTCCCCCTGCTGGGTGACGTGAAGCTCACGCAGCGGGACGTGCGCGAACTGCAACTGGCCAAAGGCGCCATCGCCGCCGGCATCCGCCTGCTGCTGGGTCGACGCGGCTGGCAACCCGGCCAACTGGAACGCGTCTCGCTCGCCGGCGCCTTCGGCAACTACATCAGCCGCGCCAGCGCACGCCGCATCGGCCTGCTCGCGTTTCCGCCTGACCAGGTGCAGCCCGCCGGCAACGCGGCGTTGCGCGGGGCCAAGCTGGCGCTGTTCGGCCTGCCCGAGCAAGGCGGGGAATTCGCGCACCTCCGTCGGCGCACCGAACACCTTTGCCTCAACGACGACCCGCAGTTTCAGGAGGTCTACGTGGAGGAGATGGGGTTCCCCGACGGCGGTTGAGGGGGCCTCGAGTTCCGCCTGCGCGCTTGCCCGTCCCGTGCCACGCCGTACCCTCGCCCGCATGTTGCGACCGGCCGACCTCTTCGATCTCCGCCAGACCGCGCACGCCGCCCTGTTCGAAGGCTGTGAGTTCGCCTGGGAAGCCCTCGCGCGGCTGACGGATTACCTGGCCACACACCTGCAACCCGGCCTCCGCAACCACTGCGACGGCGTCGCCTGGATCGGCAAGGACGTCTTCATCGGCGAAGGCACCGAGGTCGAGGACGGCGTCATGATCAAGGGCCCGGCCATCATCGGTTCCCACTGCCAGATCCGGCACGGCGCTTACCTCCGGGAACGCGTCATCATCGGCGACCACTGCATCGTGGGCAACGCCTGCGAGTTCAAGCACGCCGTCCTGTTCAACCACTGCGTCGTCCCGCACTTCAGCTACGTCGGCGACTCGATCCTCGGTCACGCCGCCCACCTCGGCGCGGGCGTCAAAATCTCGAACCTGAAGATCACCTCCGGCCACGTCCGGGTCGAGTTGGACGGCCGCTCGTACGACACCGGGCTGCGGAAGTTCGGGGCCTTGATCGGGGACCACGCGAACGTGGGCTGCAACGCCGTGCTGAATCCCGGCACCATCCTGGGCCGCCACACCCTCGTCTATCCGAATGTCAACTGGCGCGGCGTCCTGCCGGAGCATTCCATCGCCAAGAACCGGGCCGTGGTCGAAGTCATCCCGCGCCGGGCGGCGACGTCCGGTTGACCCGCGCGAGGAGGGCGCTGCCGCCGATGATCAGCACCGTGGAAACCTCCGGCGCCGGGCCAGCCGACCTGGTCGAGCACGTCCGGCACTTCTTTTCTCCCGAGGGCGTGCTCGGGCGGGCCAGCAACTTCGAGTACCGCCCCCAGCAACAGCAGATGGCCGTCGCCGTGGCCCGGGCCCTCGCCGCGCGCGAACACCTGATCGTCGAGGCCGGCACCGGCGTGGGCAAGAGCCTGGCCTACCTGGTCCCCGCCATCCTCTACGCCGTCGAGCACCACAAGAAGGCGATCATCTCCACGCACACCATCAACCTGCAGGAGCAGTTGACCGAAAAGGACCTGCCGCTGCTCGAGCGGATTCTGCCGGTGCGCTTCGCTTACACCATGCTCAAGGGCCGCGCCAACTACCTGTGCACCCGCCGCCTGCGCAAGGCCCTGCAACAATCCGAAAGCCTGTTCACCTCGACCGAACAGCAGGAGCTGGGACGCATCGCCGACTGGGCCCGCCAAACCTCGGACGGCAGCCTCTCCGACTTCGACAGCGAACCCGACCCGAAGGTCTGGGCCCAGGTCTGCTCCGAGCGCGGCCTCTGTTCGCCCAAGCTCTGCGGGCCACCCTCCGACTTCGTCAAGGCCGGCGGGGATCCCTGCTTTTTCCAGCGCGTCCGCAGCCGGATCCTCTCGGCCGACGTGCTCGTCCTGAACCACACCCTGTTCTTCCTCCATCTGGGCGGGCTCGAGGAATCGGTCGAGGACGGCGTGCTGTTCAAGAACGACTTCGTCATCTTCGACGAGGCCCATCTGGTCGAGCAGGTCGCCGCGCGGCACATCGGCCTGAGCGTCTCCAGCGGCCAGGTGCGCTTCTCCCTCCAGCGCCTCTGGAACCCGCGCACCCAGAAGGGACTGCTCGCCCTCCTCCGCCAGGGCAAGGCCGTCGAGCTCGTCGCCGAGGTGTTCGATCAAAGCGACCGCTTCTTCGCCGCTATCGAGTCCGCCTGCGACGAGCTCCACGCCGCCGCCCGCGCGCGCGCCACCGTGCGGACCGACACCGCCGGCGCTCCGGAAGGCCCCGGCAAGCGGACCTGGACCGAACTGCGCATCCGGCGCGCCGAACTGGTCCCGGACTCCATCACCCTGCCGCTGCGGCGCGTGTCCGACGCGCTCCGGGACCTGGTCGAGGTCGCGGAAGACAAGGACACGGCCAGTGAACTGCTCGAGAGCAACCGGCGGCTCATCGAGCTGCGGGAAGCGGCCGCGGTCTTCCTGGGCCAGAACGCCCAAGACCACGTTTACTGGGTCGAACGCGCCGGCCGGACCCAGAAGAACATCGCGCTCAACGCCGCCCCGGTGGACGTGGCCGACTACCTCCGCCGCCGGCTTTTCGGGAGCGACACCTCGGTCATCCTCACCAGCGCCACCCTGGCCATGGACAACCGCCACGCCGGGCAGGAACTCAAGCCCCGCCGCGGCGCCCGGGACGGGCTTCACTACCTCGCCGCGCGGGTGGGAGCGGACCACGCGACGCTGCTCCAGGTGGGTTCGCCCTTTGATTACGAGCGCCAGATGCGCCTGTACGTGGTGGGCAAAATGCCCGATCCGCGGGACGGGGCGTACCGCGAGGCGCTAGTGAAATGGATCGAGCACTTCATCCGCCAGACCCATGGCAAGGCGTTTGTGTTGTTCACGAACACGCGGCTCATGCAGGAGCTGGGCGAGACCATGGCCCCCTTCTTCGCCCGGCTGAAGCTGCAGTGCTTCGTCCAGGGCACCGGCCTGCCGCGCTCGACCATGCTCGAACGCTTCAAAGAAGATGTGGACTCCGTCCTGTTCGGCACCGACAGCTTCTGGCAGGGCGTCGATGTCCCCGGGGCGGCCCTGAGCAATGTCATCCTCACGCGCCTCCCGTTCGCGGTGCCCGATCACCCGCTGACCGAGGCGCGTCTCGAGCGGATCGAGGCCCGCGGCGGCAACCCCTTCATGGAGTTCTCGCTGCCCGAAGCGGTGCTCAAGTTCCGCCAGGGCGTCGGCCGGTTGATCCGCGCCCGGAGCGACACGGGGATCATTGTGATCCTGGACAACCGGGTGCTGACCAAGCGCTACGGGCAGGCGTTTCTCGACGCCATCCCGAAGTGCCCGGTCGAGGTGGTTTGAGGCGGGGGACGGCGGCTCCACACGGCGGCGGCGGCGGGCTTCGTGGCTGTTTTTTCGCGTGCGTTTGGGTGCGGTTGGCGCTACGTTGCGGCCATGTTGCTCTGGCTCATTGTCCTGGCGATTTTTGCCATTCTGGGTTTGACCGGGTACTACAAAGGCGCCATCCGCTCGCTCGTGGCGCTGGTGGGATTGATCATCGCCACCTACCTCGCCCTGCCGCTCGCCCCGCTGCTCAAGCCGCTGGTGCCCAAGGTGGGACTGGTGCACCCGGTCTGGGCCGTCGTCGTGCCGCCGGTGGTGGTGTTCCTCCTCATTGCCCTCATCTTCATCGGCGTGTCCTTCCTCGTCCACCAGAAGGTCGCCCTCCACTTCAAGTACGCGACGGACGACTTCACGCGCCTGCGCTGGGAACGGCTCAACCAGCGATTGGGCCTGTGCGTCGGACTCGTCGGCGGCGCCATCTACTCAATTCTCGTCGCCCTCGTCGTCTACATCTTCGGTTACCCAGCCGTCCAGGTCACCAGTGACGACAGCCCGGCCCTCCAGCGCTTCCTCAGCACCGCCCGCCAGGACATCCGCAACGTGGGGCTCGACAAGACCCTGGCGGCCATGGACCCCATGCCCAACACCTACTACCAGGCCGCTGATGTCCTGGGTCTCGTCTACCAGAACTACGCCCCCCTCCAGCAGCGCATGGCAAATTACCCCGCCTTCCTCAAGCTGGGCGAACGAAGTGAGTTCCAGGAGATCGCCAAGGACACCACCCTCCTGAACCTCCTCCAAACCCGCGGCCCCATCGTCGAGGTCATCCGCCACCCGCTCATCGTCGGCCTCCTCAACAACCCCGAAATCATGGGCGAGCTGCAGCAACTCTCCCTGCCGGACCTCTATCAGTACCTCAAGACGGGCAAGTCCGCGAAGTACGACGAGCAGAAGATCCTGGGCTGGTGGCAGCTCGACCCCCACGCCACTTTCACCCTCGCGCGCAAGAGGCACCCCGACATGCCCGCCAAGCCCATGGCCGAGCTCAAGCAGTTGCTCATGGTCTGGATCCCGCTCCTCAAGGTCATGGCCGCCCCCGACAACAGCCTGATCCTCCGGCTGGAAACCAGCCCCCAGGCCCAGCAGATCATCAGCCAGTTGCGCCAGGCCGCCGAGGCCGCCGCCCAGGCCCAACAGGCCCAGCAAGGCGGCCCCGGCCCCATGGGCATGGACGCCCGCATGATGGAGCGCTATGGCTTGACCCGCCGCGGACCCGGCGCCCCCGGCGGGGAAGGTGCCGCTCCCACTCCGACCCCGGCCGCGGACCTCCCCGGTGTGCCCAAGCTCGATGTGGCCGGCCAGGGCACTTGGGAACGCGAAGGCTCAAGCTCCCGCTACAAAATCCGCTTCACCAGCGAACGCGGACAGTCCAAGGAAGGCTCCGCCATCATCGACGGCGAGGACCTTCATCTCACCACGGACGGCATGACCATGGTGTTCATGCGCACGTACTGATGCTTCTTCGCGCCTGCGTCGCCCACGACGCCGGCGCGAAAAAACGGCTACGGCATCGACGGCGCGTTCGTCTCGAACTCAAGCGGCAGGTAGTGGAATCTCTCGACCACCCCCGGTCCCCAGCGAAACCCGGGTGGGGCTGAATACGGCACCTCGTGCGTCGCCCGGGCCGGGGAACGCAGGGCCGGCCGGAACAGCCACGGCGGCGGCGCTGAGCTGAGATGGGGATTCACGCTGCCTGCGACTTCTCGAGTCTCATCTCCCAGCCGGCGTACAAACCCCACGTTCGATGGGGCGGTTGCCGCCGGGGTTCCGGGAGCCATCGCGGTCACCTCGGCAAACCTCGCCGGAAGACCCGGGCGAGCGCCCGGGTCCAGCCCTGCCTTCCACGCCACGCCCACCACACCTCCCAAGGCACACGCACCCGCCAGCGCCGGACGCCAACCGGGCCGCGCCGCCAGCCGCTGCCACCACGGCCGCGCCCGCTCCGTCACGTCGGCCCGAATCCCGGCGCGCACCCGCTCCGGAAGGTCGTCAAAAAAACCCGGCGGCGGAACCTCGTGCCGCTTGAGCGCGAGCATCCGCCGCAACGCCTCGAAATTGTCCTGCTCCGGTCCCATATCACTTCAGCCAGTCGCTCAGATACGCCTGCAACTGCTGGCGGGCGTAAAACAGACGCGACCTCACGGTGCCCACATTGCATTTCATCATCGCGGCGATCTCCTCGTGCCGGAGGCCTTGGATGTCGTGCAGTGTGACTACCATTCTGTGCTCTTCAGACAACCGCTGCAGGGCCATGTTCAATCTCTCCTGCAGTTCGCGCAGGCTGACCTCCCGGCGCGGGGTGCGGTCGGAGATCAACGCCAACAGATCCGGGTCGTTCTCCGCGTTGAAGTCCAGGTCGTTCAGGCTCACCTGCCCCCGGTGCCGGCGCTGTTTGAGGTGGTTGATCGTCTTGTTGACGGCGATCCGGTAGAGCCACGTGAAGAACCCGGAATCGCCCTTGAACGTGCGCAGGGCCCGGAACGCCTTCACAAACGTCTCCTGCGTGAGATCCGCCGCGTCCTCATGGTTCGCGGTCATGTGGTAGAGGGTGCCGTAGAGCCGCTCCTGGTGACGACGCACGAGCGTGTCGTACGCTTCCAGATCGCCCGCCTGCGCCCGGGCCACCAGGGCGCGTTCCTCGCTGGGATCGGTTCCGCTGTCGGAGGCCGCCATAGCGGAGGATCACCCTCCGGCGCTGGCCGCCAGTGCCTCGGTCTGCCTCGCCAGATAATCCGCTGCCCACGCCAGGGCCCGCCGACCCGCCGACGGCGGCAGGTCGTCCAGGGCGGCCTGCGCCGTCTGGCAGAATTCCCCGATCACCCGCGCCGACTCCGTCAGGGCCCCCGTCCGGTGCAGCCAGCCGCGCAGCTCCTCGAGTTGGTCCGGTCGCCATTCCCGCAGCAGGGCCTCCAGACCCCGACGCTCGGCACCGCTGGCCCGCTCGAGTCCCACCAGCAGGGGCAACGTCAGCTTCCCCGCCACCAGATCCGTCCCCAGAGATTTCCCGGCCCGCAGTTCGTCACCGAACAAATCCACACAGTCATCGTGCACCTGGTAAGCCGTTCCCAGCGCCACCCCATAGGCCCGCAAAGCCTCTTGCTCCTCCCGCCCCGCCCCGCTCAGCCGCGCGCCGAGCTCGCACGACAGCGCGAACAGCTCGGCGGTCTTCATCTGCAGCACCCGGAAGTAATGCTCCCGACTGAGGTCAAAGTCCGCCGGGCGCTCGGTCTGGATGATCTCCCCCGTGCAGACGGTCCGCGTCGCCAGCGCCACCGCCCGGCAGATGTCCGGCGTGGGAAAGCTGGCCGCCAGCGTCAACGCGTGGGCAAACAGGCAGTCCCCCAGCAGCACCGACGTCGCCGTGCCGCATTGCACCGCCAGCGTCGGACGGCGCCGGCGCATCTCGGCCGCATCAGCCACATCGTCGTGCACCAGCGTCGCCAGGTGCACCATCTCGATGATGGTCGCCACCGTGACGTGGTCGTCGTTCAAAACCCCCACCGCCTCGCCGCTCAACCCCACCAGCGCCGGCCGCAGTTGCTTCCCCTGACTGCTCACCGCATACCGGGCATGCGGCACTATCTCCGGCTCGAACGCATCCACCTGCGCCGACAACCGCTCCGCCACGGCCCACAGAAAGGGTTGCACCGGAGCCACAATGTCCCGCCAGGAAAGCGGAAGCTCCGGAATCGATACGGCAGAGTTGGGGTCGGCGGCCGCAGTTGAGTGAGTCGCCAGCATTGCGACGAATCTAGGTTTCCCCAAAAACCAAGTCAAACCGTTATGCCGCTGCAGCGTGGACGTCTTTGCGCTTGAGCCCCGCCCCCGCCAACCCGCACATTCCTCATCGCAACCGTGAGCACCCAAAATGGCCCTCCGGCAGCTTGATCCCGACCAGATCCGCACCTGGACCCTGGCGCAAAAGGACCGCTGGTGGCTCGCCCACGTCTGGCGGGGGAACGAACCCCAACTCACCTTCCGCTCCGCCCTCACCGGCATGGCGCTCGGCGGGGTGCTCTCCCTCACCAACCTCTACCTCGGCACCAAAGTCCCCTGGGCCGTCGGCGTCGGCATCACGTCCGTCATCCTCGCCTTCGCCTTCTACAAAGGCCTCGCCCGCCTCGGCCTCGGCCGCGAGTTCACCCTCCTCGAGAACGTCGCCATGCAGTCCACCGCGACGGCTGCCGGCTACATGACCCAGCCGCTCCTCTCGAGCCTCGCCGCCTACATGCTCGTCACCCAGGTCCCCATCCCGATCCTCCACACGATGCTCTGGATGATCGCCATCGCCCTCCTGGGCGTGCTCGTCGCCTTCCCCCTCAAACGCCGCTTCATCAACGACGAACAGCTCCCCTTCCCCGAGGGACGCGCCGCCGGCGTCGTCATGGACGCCCTCCACAACCGCGATCCCGGCGCCGGCCTGGCCCAGGCCCGCCTGCTCCTCGTCGCCGCTGCCTCCGCCGCGGTCCTCAAGCTCGCCCAAAGCCCCGTCCTGCTCGCCAAGCTCAAGCTCGGTTTCCTCGCCATCCCCGAGTACCTCGACGCCTGGATCTACCGCCGCACCACGCTCCGCATCCAGGGCATCGACCTGCGCGAGCTCACCGTCCGCTGGGACTCCGACTTCGTGCTCATGGCCACCGGCGGCCTCATGGGCATCCGCATCGGTGTCTCGCTCCTCGTCGGGGCGGTCGTCAATTATCTCCTCGTCGTCCCTTGGGCCATTCACGCCGGCGAAATCGTCGGTCAGGCCGGCCCCGACGGCACCCTCCGGTACGGGTTCGGCGTCATCGCCCGCTGGGCCCTGTGGGGCGGTGTGGCCCTCATGACCGCATCGTCTCTCACCGCTTTCTTCGCCCGGCCAGGGGTCATCACGAGCGCGTTCCGCGGCTGGTTCCGTCCCCGTTCGGCCGCACCGACCGACGACCCGCTGCGGCCCATCGAACTGCCCATGCGCGTGTTCGTCCTCGGTATCCCGCTCGTCGGAGGCGTCGTCGTGCTGCTGGCCCACCTGTTCTTCGGCGTGAAGATCTGGCTCGGGATCGTCGCCATCCCGCTCGTCTTCGCCTTCGCCCTCATCGCCGTCAACGCCACCGCCCTCACCTCGATCATCCCCACCGGTGCCATGGGCAAGCTCACCCAACTCGGCTACGGGGTGCTCGACCCCGGCAACATCAAGACCAACCTGATGACCGCCGGCATCACGGCCGAAGTCGCCGCCAACGCCTCGAATCTGCTGAGCGACATCAAGCCCGGCTACATGCTCGGCGCGAAACCCCGGCAGCAGGCCATCGGGCACGTCCTCGGCATCTTCGCCGGCGCGTTCGTGGCGGTGCCGGTCTTCTACCTGGTCCTGCTCCATGCCGGGCCCACGGCCATGTTCGAGCAACACCCGCTGCCGGCCGCCCGGATCTGGCACGCCTTCGCCGAACTCCTCACCCAGGGCCTGGCCAACCTCAACCCCTCCACGCGTTGGGCGGCCCTGATCGGGGCGCTGCTGGGCTTCGCCCTCGAGAGCGCCCGCCTGCTCACCCGCGGCCGGTTCTGGCTCTCCGGAGTCGCGGTTGGCCTCGCCGCTGTCATCCCGTTCCACACCTGCTTCAGCATGTTCCTGGGCTCCCTCATCGTGTGGCTTGCCGGACGCCGGGCCCGGCGCCGGGCGGGCACGGGCGAAACCGCGGTCACTTCCAGCCACGAAACCGTCTGTGGCGGCCTCATTGCCGGGGGCGCCCTCATGGGCCTGGCGGTGATGGTGCTCGAACTCGCCCTCGCGCCGTCCCCCTGAAGCCCCCGGTTCCGTGGGCCGGGCAGTGGGGATCGCGAAGCGTCTGGAGTGCGCGCGGTTTACCGCCGCTTTGCGTAAAGCGGGACACGAAAAGCGGCGCTGGAAGACGCCGCACTCCAAACGCGTTGCGCGGGCCGGACCGTGCGGGGATCGCGAAGCGTCTGGAGTGCGCGCGGTTTACCGCCGCTTTGCGTGAGGGGAAGCACCGCTTCGCGCCGCGCTACCACGGTCGTCTTTGACCTGTTGCCGGCCGGGCCTGTAGGGTTTGGGCATGTCACGCTGGCTCCCAGCTCTCCTCGGGCTCACCCTCGCCAGTGCAGCGGCATCCACCGCGCCGGCCGCCGCCGAACCGGCCGCCGTAGACGATGTCGGCCTGGTGCGTGTCGCCGCTCGCTGGCGCTGGTCCCCCGCCGTGACCGCCGCCGGTTCCCTCCCCGTCGACTGGCCCACCCGCGGGTACAACGACACCCATTGGTTCGAGGGTCCGTCCGGGTTCGCCGGAGACCCCAGCGGAGCCGAGGCCACAACGCTCAGCGCCGTGCCGCTGACGGGAGCCGTGGGCTTCCGGCACCGTTTCACCGTGGCCGACCCGACGGCGATCGCCTGGCTCGTCCTGCGCGTGGACTGGAGCGGCGGGTTCGTCGCGTACCTCAACGGCACCGAGATCGCGCGCCGCCAGTTCGAAGTCCCCGCGGACGTGCCGGTGCCGCTCGACGCCGTGCCCCTTCCCCGCACCAAAGGGCTCGCCGAGGAACTCGATGTCTCCGCCGCGCTTCCCTTGCTCACCGCCGGCGAGAACTTCCTCGCCCTCCAATGGCACCCTTCCCCCGGCCTCTACAGCTCCGGCATCGTCCCGGAACTCCTGGCCAACTTCACCCGCGGCCCTTTTGTCCAGCGCACCACCCCCACTTCGCAGACCATCGTCTGGCGCACCGCCACAGCCACCGACACGACGGTCGAATTCGGCGAAACCCCTGCGCTGGGCCAGTCGCTGCACGACGTCACCCCGGTCCGCCAACACGTCGCCACGCTGACCGGCCTCCAGCCTGACACACGCTATTTCTATCGCGTCCGCAGCTCCGGTGGCGCTCGCGAGGCCGTCTCCCCGCTGCTTCAATTCCGCACCTTCAGGACGAGCGGACCGCTGAGCTTCATGATCACCGCCGACATGGGCTCCGGTCGGCTCCCCCAATACCACGTCGCAGACGTTTTACGGACTCATGCCCCCGACCTCGTGCTGGTCCCGGGTGACACGGTCTACCCCGACTTTCAGGACCCGCTCGCCGATGCCCGCTTCTTCAGCGTGTACCGCCGCCAGATGACCCACACCCCCTTCTTCGTCGTCGCGGGCAACCACGACGTGTTCTACGGCGCCTCCCCGGCCTTCTTCGAAGCCTTCGTTTCCCCGACCAACTCCGTCGCCGCCGCCGACCACGTCCGCGAACGCACCGGCCCGGGTCACTACTACGCCTTCGACCATGGCGATGCCCACTTCGTCGGGCTCCATGTCCCGATGTACTATCTCGGGCACGAACTGCTCGCGGACTCCGCCCAGGTCCGCTGGCTCGAAGCCGACCTCGCGGCCACCACCAAGCCCTGGAAACTCCTCTTCCTGCACCTCCCCCTCTTCAGCTCCGGCCCCCACGCCAACGACGACTACAACTACAACCAGATCCCCGACTCCCGGGAACTCACCGAAGTGCTCCTGCCCGTCGCCCGCCGCCACGGTGTCCAGGTCGTCTTCTCCGCCCACGATCACGCCTACGAACGCTTCCATCCCGTCGACGGCGTCCTCTGCCTCGTCACCGCCGGCGGCGGCGGTACCCTTTATCCCAAGACCGCCCTCCACCCCTTCAGCGCGCAATTCCACCGCCGCTGGCACGCCACCCACGTGTCCATCGAGGGCCCGACCCTCCACCTCCGGGCCATCGACGAGTACGGCCACGTGTTCGACGAGTGCTTCCTCCAACGCGAACCGCCCCCCCTGCCCCCCCTCCTCCCCACCACCACCTGGCACACCCCGGACTTCGCTCCGGACGGCCCGGACGACGGCGACGGCAACCGCACCGGCCAACGGTTCGCTTTCGCCGGCAACCCCCTCCTCACCGCCCCCGGCGATTTCTCGAGCCTCGGCCGCCTCTGGGTCAACCGCGACCACACCCACCTCTACCTCGGCCTCGAAGGCGTCATGATCCCCCGTGACGCCAACGTCTTCCTGTTCCTCGAAAGCCCCTCCCTGCCCGGGGTTACCACCCTCGCCGGCCTCGGCAACGGCCTCGTGGACCCCGACGACCAGGGCGCCGATGGCCTCGACTTCCTCGAAAACCTCAGCTTCCGCAACTTCCGACCCGCCCTCGCCTGCGTCCTCGGCGATGAGTTCGCCGACGCCCAGTTCCGCAGCTTCCCCCGGACCAACATCGCCTCAACCGCGCTCGGTCCTCCGACCATCATTACCAACCTGAACCTCAACATCGGCCAGGGCGTGTTCGCCCTCGACGCCACCTTCAGCGACTTCCCCGGCGCTCGCCTCGGCCAATTCAACCGCTCTCCGCAAATCGAACCCGTCCCCGGCGAACAGAATGCCGACTTCATCCAGATCGCCCTCCCGCTCCAGGCCCTCGGCCTCTCCGGCGGCGAAACCTTCCGCCTCGGCGCCGTGGTCGGCGGCGCCGCCTTCTCGACCGACCCGGCAAACCCCAGCCGCGCCCTCGACCGCAGCTTCTTCGGCCTCCAACTCGAAGGCGCAGGCCAGGGTGCCGTCGTCCTCGAAGGGTTCCCCCTCCAACTCGGCCCCGATCTGGACGCCGACGGCGACGGCCTCCTGCTCGCCGACGAACTCGCCCGCGGCACCGACCCCAACCATCCCGACACCGACCGCGACGGCCTGCCGGACGGCTGGGAAGTCGCCCATGGCCTGGATCCCCTCCAACCCGCCGGCAACGATGGACCCGACGGCGACCCTGACGGCGACGGCTTGGACAACGCCGCCGAATTCATCGCCGGCACCCGCCCGAACGATCCTCGCTCGAACTTCCGTCTCGACGCTCGCCGTCTCACCAACGGCCGCCTCGAAATCCGTTGGGCCTCGATCCCCGGCCGACGCTACCGCCTTGAGTCCGCCGCCACCCTGGCCGGCCCTTTCCAGGCCCTGCCTCCCGATCTCGACCCCTCCCCGGCTCACGCCCACGAGACGGTCACCACCGTCCCGCCGCCGACTCCCGGCGCTGACCCGCGCTGGTACCGTGTCCGGGTCTGGCCTTGAGTCCAGGCAACCCCTGGGACAAAGCGTCCACCCTCCATCCATGTCCCATTCGAGTTCTCACTCACACGCCCCGCCGCCGGATTATGTCGCCTGGGTCCACCGCGCCAACCGGCGCTGGATCGTCCACGGCGGCCTCCGTCAAACCGCCGAGGCCTACCTCGCTCACCTTGCCCGCATCGATCCCCCGCGCCTCGAACACTCCTGCCGCAACGCCTACCGCCTGGTCCGCGAATCCGGCCCCCTCGTGGATCCCAAACCCTGGTTCTATTGCGGCCTCTTCAGCCTCGCCCGCCCCGCCGAAGCCCGCCAATACCTCGCTGACCACTGGCTCATCGCTTCCGTCCTCGCCGACCCGTCCCAACCACCTCCCGCCCCTCAACCCGGCCGCCCGGTCAGTCCCGCGACCACCGCGTTGATCCAGCAGATCCGCCAATCCCTCCTCCGTCTCACCGGACCCGACCCGACCGACCCCGCCATTTGACCCGCGGCCATGGCCGCATATCTTCACCCGTTCCATGAACGTCAGTGATGGGCCAAGTCGGGCAGATCCTGCCTGCTCCGCTCCGCGGCGTCCGGGCCCCCTCCAGCCCGGCGCGCACGGGTCCCGAGAGGTTCTGTCGGAACGTTTTCCACCTTTCCCTGTCCAAACCATCCTTGAGCCATAACGCGGCTGAACCTGATTCCACTGCCCCTGCGGTGATCCTCGAGATCCCGCCGCTCGCCGACCTTCCCGAACCCCCGGCGCCGCGCGCGGCCCACGATGACCTCCGCCCCGCCCCCGAGGCCCTCAAGCTGCTTCCCCCGGATTTCGTCCGCCAGCACTGCGTCCTCCCGCTTCACGTCCACGACCACGTCCTCGAACTCGCCACCGCCACCCCGGGCGATAGCACCCTCATCGACAGCATCCGCCTCCTCACCGGCCTCGAAGTCCAGGAACGCCCCACCCCCGCCGACCTCCTCCGCGAACGGATCAATGAGTGCTGCCAGGTCACCGTCGAGCAGATGATCGAAAACCTCGACGCCGCCCAGGGCGCCACCGTCGAGGCCAACAACCTCCACGACATCGAGGTGATGGCCAACGAGCCCACCGTCATCAACCTCGTCAACCTCATCATCGCCACCGCCATCCGCGAACGCGCCAGCGACATCCACCTCATCCCCTTCGAACAATCCCTCGAACTCCGCTACCGCATCGACGGCCTCCTCCAGGTCAAACCCCCGCCCCCCCGCGCCCTCCACGCCGCCCTCGTCTCCCGCGTCAAAATCATGGCCGACCTCAACATCGCCGAACGCTTCCTCCCGCAGGACGGCCAGATCCAGATCCACCACCGCGGCGCCCGCGTCGATATCCGCGTCGGCACCATGCCCACCAAGTACGGCGAAAGCCTCGTCCTCCGCCTCCTCGAAAAGCACGCCCAGGTCCAAACCCCCGTCGAACTCGGCCTCGACGCCACCCGCGCCGCCCGCCTCCGCCAACTCGTCGAAAAACCCAACGGCCTCTTCCTCGCCACCGGCCCCACCGGCTGCGGCAAAACCACCACCCTCTACTCCGTCCTCCAGGGCCTCTACACCCCCGAGAAGAAAATCATCACCATCGAAGACCCCATCGAGTACGAACTGCCCGGCGTCGCCCAGATCCCCGTCCGCCCCAGCCGCAACTTCACCTTCGCCAACGGCCTCCGCTCCATCCTCCGCCAGGACCCCGACATCGTCATGGTCGGCGAAATCCGCGACGTCGAGACCGCCGAAATCGCCATCCGCGCCGCCCTCACCGGCCATCAGGTCTTCAGCACCCTCCACACCAACGACGCCACCGGCGCCGTCACCCGCCTCCTCGACATGGGCGTCGAAGCCTTCCTCATCTCCTCCGCCCTCGAAGGCGTCCTCGCCCAACGACTCGTCCGCCGCATCTGCCCCACCTGCCGCCACGAGGTCCACACCCCGCCCGCCGTCGTCGAGCGCCTCACCGTCCTTAGCGGACGCGCCCCGCTCGGCCCCGCCTATGCCGGGCGCGGCTGCGACGACTGCCGCGGCACCGGCTACCGTGGCCGCATCGGCATCTTCGAACTGCTCGCCGTCGGCTCCGAAATCCGCGAACTCATCCTCCACCGCCGCTCGAACGCCGAACTCAAGGCCGTCGCCCAGCGCACCATGATCAGTATGCACCAGGACGCCCTCGATAAAGCCGCCGCCGGCATCACCACCCTCGAGGAAATCCTCCGCGTCTCCTCCGGCGACCAACTCGAATGACGGCGTTTCTTTACCAGGCTGTGCAGCCAGACGGCGCCCGCGTCGAGGGCGTCATCCAGGCCGACCACCGCCGCGCCGCCCTCCAGACCCTCGCCCGCCAAGGCCTCTACCCCTCCCGCCTCGAAGCCGCTCCGGATTCCGCCCCGACCCCCACCGCCCCCGCGCCCAACCACCGGGCCGCCCCCCGCCGGAACAACGGCGTAACACCAACACCTTCCACCGGCTTCCTCGACCTCCTCCGCCATCTCTGGCTCACCCGCATCGTGCAGGCTTCCGCCCAGCCCGCGCGAAGGGACTCCGCCCAGCCCGCCCAAGCCGCCCGGGCCGCCGCCGCATCCGGGGGGCGCGTGCGCCGCAAGGAAATCACCGCCCTCACCCGCGAACTCAGCGCCCTTCTCGGCGCCGCCATCCCCATCCCCCAGGCCCTCGATGGCCTCGCTGACGCCGAGGCCAACCCCGCCCTGCGCAACGTCCTCACCCGTCTTGCCGAGACCGTCCGCAAGGGCGCTGCCCTCTCGACCGCCCTCGAGGAACACCCCCGCCTCTTCAGCCGTCTCTACGTCAGCATGGTCCGCGTCGGAGAGGAAGCCGGCGCCTTGCCCCGCGTCATGACCGACCTCGCCGACCTCCTCGAACACGAGGACGAAGTCCGCAGCGAAGTCCTCGCGGCCATCGCCTACCCGGCGTTCGTCCTCGGCTTCGGCGTGTTCACCGTCATCCTGCTGCTCACCATCGTTCTCCCGCGCCTCTTCGACATGATGCGCGAAATGCTGCCCGTGCTCCCGCTGCCCACGCTCATCCTCCTCCAGCTCAGCGAAGCGCTCGGCCGTTACTGGCCTTGGTTCCTGCTCGCCCTCGGCGGCTCGGCGTACGGTCTCCGACGTGCCCTCCGTTCCCCGCGCGGCGCCGAAACCTGGGACGGCCTCCGCCTGCGCCTCCCCCTGCTCGGACCAGTGTTCCGCGCCGCCGCCCTCGGCCGGTTCGCCCGCACCCTCGGCACGCTCGCCCGCAGCGGCGTCTCCCTGCTCCCCGCGCTCCGCATCGTCGAGGAAACCCTCGGCAACCGCGTGCTCGCCCGCCAAATCGCCCGGGTGGCCGAGGAAACCCGCGGCGGCGATTCCCTCGCCACGCCGCTGCGCAAGCTCGGCCTCTTCCCCAAGGGCGTCATCCAGATGATCGAGGTCGGTGAGGAAACCGGCAAACTCGACGACATGCTGCTCAAAATCGCGGTCCTCGAAGAACGCCACCTCCGCGCCCGCACCCGCACCCTGATCTCCCTGCTCGCCCCCGCCCTGATCCTCATCGTCGGCGCCCTCGTCGGGTTTATGGTCATCGCCATCCTGCTCCCCATCCTGCGACTCAGCCGGGCCGTCTATTGATCCGCGTATGCACCTCCTCCGTTCCTCGATCCCCCGTCCCACCCACCCTGTGGTGCGGCCTTCCAGCCTGCCTGTGGTGCGGCCTCCCGGTCACCCTGTGGTGCGGCCTCCCCGCCTGCGTGTGGTGCGGGCTTCCAGCCGGCCGGTGGTGCGGGCTTCCAGCCTGCACATCCCCCGCTCCTCCCCGCGCCGACTGCCTCCCGCTTTCACCCTCCTCGAGATCATGGTCGTGGTGATCATCCTCGGCGTCCTTGCCGCCACCATCATCCCCCAGTTCATCGGCACCACCGACGACGCCAAGATCAGCGCCGCCAGAGCCCACATCGCCGAGCTCGAATCCGCCCTCGAACGCCTCAGCCTCACCCTCGAGCGATACCCCACCACCGATGAAGGCCTCAGGCTCCTCGTCACCCCGCCCGCCACCGACGCCGCCAAGTGGCGCGGCCCATACGTCAAACAGGTCCGCAACGATCCCTGGGGCGAGCCCTACCAATACCGCTGCCCCGGCATCCATCACGCCCAGAGCTTTGACCTCTGGTCCCGCGGCGCCGACCGCGCCGACGGCGGCGAGGGGAAGAATGCCGACCTCGGCAACTGGTAGGATGAAGCGCGCTCCGGCAACCGGTGGTGCAGGCTTCCCGCCTGCCGGCTTCACCCTCATCGAACTGCTGGTCGTCATCTCCCTCATCGCCATCCTCTCCGCCGCCATCCTCCCCGAAATGCGCGGCACCTACACCCACGCCACCCTCCGCGCCGCCGGTCGTGATCTCGCCAGCCTCTGCGCTCTCGCTGCCAGCCGCTCCGTCAGCTTCAACCAGGTTCATCGCGTCCACCTCGATCCGGTCACCGGCCGTTTCCGCCTCGAACAACGCCCCCGCGCCACTCCCCGCGACACCGCCTTCGTTCCCGTCCGGGACGTTCCCCATGTCCACGGGCAGCTCGACGCCCGCCTCACCGCCCGCATCGCCACCCAACCCGATGCCGCCGACACCAGCCAGTCGACCCGCCCGGCGTCGTCCCGCGACGGTTCCGCCGCCGGGGATCCCCCTGCCGACGCGCTCGTGTTCTACCCCGATGGCACCGCGGATCCCGGGGCCATCCTCCTGCGCCACCGGGACGGTTCCGGCCTCCTCCTGCGCGTCAACCCCGCCACCGCGCGCGTCCGCATCTCGGACTGGTCACCGCCATGAGACCCGCTCGAGTCAGCCCCGGCTTCTCCCTCATCGAGGTGCTCTGCGCGATTCTGATTCTCGGAGTGGGTCTGGTCGGCCTTACCG
This sequence comes from Verrucomicrobiales bacterium, assembly GCA_015075445.1. Classification (GTDB taxonomy): domain Bacteria; phylum Verrucomicrobiota; class Verrucomicrobiia; order Limisphaerales; family J093; genus DSVZ01. The sequence continues at coordinate 1,233 of JABTUJ010000022.1, read as the reverse complement.
AAGGCATCGCCGGCGCCCTGCGCACCGGCCGCGAAGCCCAGCGCCACACCGCTGCCGTCCTCTACGCCGCCGGCCTGCTCGAGAACCTCCGCGCCGAAGGCTACCTCACCGAGGGATCAACCGAGGGCGACTGCGGCGCCGGTCTGGTCCCCTGTCGCTGGCGCCAAACCCTCAACCGCACCGACCTCGACGGTCTGTTCGACGTCACCATCGTGATCGAAGACCCCCGCACCCAACACACCCTCGGCTCCCTCCAAACCCTGCTCTTCGAGGTCCCCAGCACCTCCCGTCTCACCCCCGCCGAACGCGACGCCGAGCGCCGACGCCGCGCCACCCCATCTTCCCGCTGATGCACCTCGCCTCTCCCACGCGCGCCCACCGCCTCCGCGGCTTCACCCTGATCGAACTCACCATCAGCGCCGCGCTCATGGCGCTCATCCTCGGCGCCGCCTACCTCTGCCTCCACGCCGGCATGTCCGCGCAGCGCCTGCTTGATCCCCGCCTCGAGGCCACCCAGTACGCCCGCGTCGCGCTCGACCGCCTCACCGCTGACCTCCGCAACGCCTGCCCGCTCGATCCCGACTTCGAGTTCATCGGCCTGGACCGCACCCTCGGCCAAAACGAGGCGGACAACCTCGACTTCGCCACCCTCAACCACACCCCCCGTCACCCCGGCGAAGGCGACTTCTGCCAGACCAGTTACTTCGTCGAACCCGATGCCCGGACCGGTGAACTCGTGCTCTGGCGCCGCCGCAACCCCCGCATCGGCCTCGACCCCTTCGCCGGCGGTGCCCGCGAGGAAATTGCCCGCGGCCTCCGCCGCCTCAACTTCGAGTACTTCGACGGTTTCGACTGGTACGATTCCTGGGGCGACGCCGAGGGACGTCGCCAGCCGGCCGACTCCAACCAGCGCCGCACCAACCTCAGCGGCCTGCCCGACGCCGTCCGCATCACCATCGCCTTCGCCCCCACCGCCCCCCGGGGACCCCCCGACGCTGCGCCCGCCGACACCGGGCCAACCTCGGAAGCACCGCCCCTGGTCTTCCAGACGATCGTCCGCCTTGCCGTCACCGCGACCCGTTCCTCAAGCAGCGGAACCACCCTCCGCACCGAGCCCATCCCCGGGACCAGCCCGACTCCCGGCGCGCCCTTCAACCCCACCCGCTGACCCCATGCGCGCCTCCCCCCCGAAACTTGCACCAGTGTCCGGAGCGCGCGCAGCGTCTGGAGTGC
>JABTUJ010000021.1 GCA_015075445.1 Verrucomicrobiales bacterium | reverse complement strand
TCGGCGCCTACAGCCGGTAGGGAATACCCGGGTCAGGCGGTGGTCCAACACGGCCTTGTTTGGCCGCCGCGCTGGCACTGCGTTTGCTATGTAATTCTGGATGCAAAAGTCGTTGACACTCCGGACTGATTGCCTAGAGTGCGCCGAACCGTAACCCAATAAAACAGTTGAACCGTATGAGCCGAATCCTCCGTAAGAACAGAGTAGGGGCGTTCACGCTGATCGAATTGTTGGTCGTGATCGCCATCATCGCCATCTTGGCTGGCATGCTGTTGCCGGCGCTGGCCAAGGCGAAAGCCAAGGCGCAAAAGATCAATTGCGCGAACAATCTCAAGCAGGTCGGCCTGTCCTTCCGCCAGTTCGCCACGGACCAGGGCGACCGCTTTCCGCAGAGCATCAGCACCAACGAAGGTGGTGCGAGTGAGTTCGTGACGCTGCCCAACGGCCAGGGCAACCCGCTCAACATGTACTGGATCTACATCACCATGTCGAACGAGTTGGCCACGCCCAAGACCGTCGTCTGCCCGGCCGACAGCTCCCGCAACGCCATGAGCAACTTCTACGGCATGCTGAAGTTCGCGCCGGCCCAGGGCGGCCAGAACGCCTCCGTGAGCTACGCCGTCAACCTCGACGCTGACGAGACGCGGCCCCAGGGCATCCTGACCATGGACCGCAACTTCTCGAACATCTCGAACACCACCGTCGCAACCCAGTTCGACGCCTTCTTCAAGGTGCAGCAGATCTTCCGCCCGCTGCAGATGGGCACCACCCTGAAGGCCCTGACCTTCCACAACACCATCCATCAGGGCCAGGGCAACGCTGGCCTTTCCGACGGCAGCGTCCAGGCAGTCACCGGCGCGCGGGTCCGCGAGCAGATCGTCAACTCCCAGGACGATCACCGCATGGTCTTCCCGTTTGTCGCCGGCAAGAATAACTAACCCGGAAACACTTTGGGTTACCAGGCACCCGCAAGGGTGCCTTTTTTTTTACGCACGCGCCGCGACGGCTCCGTAAGGCGCCGGGTGAGCGCACCGGGCCCTCTACGACCTGTAGGCCGGAGGCCGGGTCCCCCGACCCGGCGGGGAGGGTCCAGGGGCCCTGGGCAGGTCCGCAGGGAACAAACGCTTCCCCGAGACTCAGGACAGCCGCTGAACCGCCCCGGCTCCCGCTGTCCTCCGGATGATCTCCTCGAGCGAAACGGACGGCTGAAACCCGGTCAGGCACAGGAGCTTGCCCGTGGCGGGGCGGCGACGCTGCATGTCCTCGAAACCCGGCGCGTAAGCTTCGTCGTAGGACACGAATTCGATGCTCGACGTCGCCCCCACGGCACTGATCACCTGCCGCGCCAGATCCAGAATCGTCACCTCCCGTGTGCCGCCCACATTGACCACCTGCCCGCGAGCCGCCGGGCCCTCGAGCAGGAGACGCAGGGCGGTCACGGTGTCGCCCACGTAACAGAAGCAGCGGGTCTGACGGCCATCTCCAAACACACGCAACGGGTGCCCGGCCTGTGCCGCTGCAATGAACCGCGGCAGCACCATACCGTATCGCCCCGTCTGGCGGGGGCCGACCGTGTTGAAGATGCGGGCAATCACCACGGGCAGGCCTCGTTCCCGGGCATAGGCCAGGCCCAGGAACTCGTCCATCAGCTTCGAACAGGCGTAGCTCCAGCGCCCGAGGTGCGGTGGGCCGATGAGCAGATCATCTTCCTCCGAAAACTCCTCCTTCAGGCTCTTGCCGTAGACTTCCGAGGTGGAGGCCACCAACACCGGCACCTTTCGCCGGCTCACGGCCGCGAGGATCGCCTCCGTCTCATCGAGATTCGTCTGGATGGTCCGGATCGGGGAACGCACCACCAGCTCGACCCCCACCGCTGCCGCCAGGTGATACACCCCGTCCATCCCGTCGACGAGCTCGCCCAACCCGGCATACCCCGATACTTTGCTTTCGATGATCCGGAGCCGGGGATTTTCCTCGACCGCGGCCAGGTTGGCCCGTGATCCGGTGGACAGATCGTCCAGGACGGTGACGCGGTGCCCCCCCGCCAGCAGCGCTTCGACCAGATGCGATCCGATGAAGCCGGCGCCACCGGTCACCAGCCAGGATTGCGCGGTCGCCATGGCGTCACCGGGAAGGGCCGTCGGCCGGATGGGGCGCCAGGTTTCCGGGCAGGTTCAGGGACGGTGCCCCAGCAGTCGGGCGGGCAGCAGGAACAGGGCGCGGACCAGGGCCAAGACGCCTTCGAGCGCCGCCCCGGCCAGCCGGAAAGGCAGCAGGAGCAACCAGATCAGTGGGAACAGCACCAATGCCAGCACGGCCAACGGCCAGCAAAGCACCAGCAACAGGCACCACACCAGAAAGGCACAAAGGACTTTCATGTCGCCACCGGATTGGACCCGGGAAACCCCGGGACAGTTTCAGATTTGTCAACTTCTCGGAAGCCCGGCCGGCAAAGGGGCCCAGCCTGCGAATCTCATACCCGCGGTAGGCGCCGACGTGAGGAGGCGTTGTGGGCCAGGGCCAACGCCACTTCGCCTCCTCACGTCGGCGCCTACTGTCTGTCGCGGTTTCATGCCGAGGATGAAATGACGTATCCGGGCTGGGTGGGCCTCACTCGATGGGCTCTCCCGAGACCTGCGTCAGCGCGTGGTAACTCTCTTCGAGCCGACGGGTCACAGCGCCGGGCCGTCCGGTGCCAATCACCCGGCCATCGACCTTCACGACCGGCACGATCTCGGCTCCCGTGCCCGTGAGGAAACACTCGTCCGCGTTGAACACGTCGTAGCGGGTCAGGTTGGTCTCGCTCACCGGGATGCCCGCCTCGCGGGCCAGTTCGATGACCGTGCCCCGGGTGATGCCGTAGAGGGCGCCCGCGGACAACGGCGGAGTCAGCAGTTGGCCGGCCTTCAGGATGAAGAGATTGTCGCCCGTGCACTCCGCCACGTACCCCTCGGCGTTGAGCATGATGGCCTCTTCCACGCCGGCGATGTTCGCCTCGATCTTGGCCAGAATGTTGTTGAGGTAATTCAGGGACTTGATCGCCGGATTCAACGCGCTGTGGAGGTTGCGCGCCGTCGGGACGGTCACGATCTCCATGCCCTTTTCGTAGAAGGACCGCGGGTAGAGCTGGATCGTCCCGGCGATGATGATGATCGACGGCTTCTTGCAGCGGTTGGGATTCAGGCCCAGGGTACCGACACCGCGGGTCACCAACAGCCGGATGTAGCCGTCCCGCACCTGGTTCCGGCGGCACGTCTCGACCACCGCCGCCGTCAGCGCCGCATGGCTCATCGGAATCTTCAGGAGCAGGGCCTTTGCTGACCAGAACAGCCGGTCCAGATGCTCCTTGAGCTTGAACACCCGGCCGTTGTATGCGCGGATCCCCTCGAAAATCCCGTCGCCGTAAAGCAAACCGTGGTCGAAGACCGAGATCTTCGCCTGCCGCTCGTCAAAGTACTGGCCGTCAACAAAGACTTTCATGCGTCGGAGCGCGAAGCCTAAGGACGTGCCGCCACCGGCGCAACAAGTTTAGCCGTCGCGGCCGGCGGGGGCGCACGACAGGATTCTACAGGAACGCGGAAACGGCGGTAATGCTCATGGGCTTGTGGCCTCACGCTTTGGTCGCATTCACTTGCTGAACACGCGGTTGGTCCGCCAGTAGTCCGTGACCATCCACAGGTTCAGCGGGTAGAGCAGTTGGCCTCGCTTGACCAGTCGGGCGCTGCCATCGGCAAAGGCGTAGTTGGAGTATCCGACCCGCGAGGTCCGGCCGCCGCTCAGGTGCCGGGCCCGCTCGATCTGATCCACGTCGTTGCCCTGTCCCTCGAAGCAATCCATGTAAAAGTGCTCGGAGCCGCTGACCTTTTCGCCGAACACAATCGTGTCGCTGGGATGGCGGAGGGCGCTTTCCGGGAGGCTCTTGCCCGTGAGGGAGGCAAACGGCAAGCGCAACACTTCGAGGAAGTAATCGTTCCAGCCGTTGATGATGAAGCTGCGGGGGGCGGCATCCGGAGCCACCGGGCGTGTCGCGGCGGCGGCGGTCGGGCGGCGGTTGCGGTTCGCAAGGTCGTTTGGGCAAAGCAGCACTTTGACGTCCTGGTAGCCGGGCAGAAGCTGGGTGGGCCAGCGATTCTGGTCCGCCCGAGGGGGGAAGAATCCGCGGTGATCGAGCGCGTAGAACACGAGCGCCAGGGCGATCTGACGTTCATTGCTCTGGCAGCTCGCCACCTGGGCACGGGCTTTGGCTCGGCCCAAGGCGGGGAGCAGCATGCCGGCCAGCACGGCGATGATCGCGATGACCACGAGGAGTTCAATGAGCGTGAAGCCGCGGGGCGATCTCACGGCGCCGGCCGGTGGGTGGTCGGTGGGGCACATGGCACTCTTGTGCCACACCCTGCGCCCGGACTCAACCTCCACCTGGGGACCCTGCCTGATGCCCTGGGTTTCGTTCTCGAACGAAGTTTTGACTCGCATCGCGGGCCCGCTGCCGCAAACCTGCCCGCTCGGAAATGTCGAAGGGTTCCGCGTGTTGATGGCTACCGATACCAGCGCAGCTTCGCGTCCGGCGTCCGCCTGGACGCCGACCAGTTGGCAAACCCGTCCTGTCCAGCAGGCCGTTCCCTACCCGGATCCGGCGGCGCTCGAGGCCGCCCTCGCGCGCATCCAGGCCTATCCCCCCCTGGTGACCAGTTGGGAAATCGAACGGCTTCGGTCGCGCATCGCCGAGGCCGCCACCGGCCGGCAGTTCATCCTCCAGGGCGGCGATTGCGCGGAGGTGTTCGATGAATGCCGCCCGGACATTCTCACCAGCAAGCTCAAGATTCTCCTGCAAATGAGCCTGGTGCTGACCGACGGCGTGAAGTGCCCCATCATCCGCGTCGGGCGCTTTGCCGGGCAGTACGCGAAGCCGCGTTCCAGCCCCACCGAGACCCGGAACGGCGTGACCCTGCCGTCGTACTTCGGCGACCTGATCAACTCCGCCGCGTTCACGCCGGCCGCCCGGCAGCCGGATCCCGAACGGCTCGTCGCGGCCTATCAGCACGCCGCCCTGACGCTGAACTTCATCCGGGCCCTGGTAGAGGGTGGGTTTGCCGACCTCCACCACCCCGAGTACTGGGACCTCAATTTCCTGGGCAAGTCCGGGCTCAGCGCCGAGGCGCGGGAGAACTATCACCGGCGGGTGGCGTTTGTGGCCAACGCCATCGAGTTGATGGAGATCCTCACCGGGCAACAGATGGATCAGCTCACGCACAGCGAGTTCTACACGAGCCACGAGGGCCTGAGCCTGGCGTACGAGACGGCGCTCACCCGCCGCGTGCCCCGCCGCCCCGGCTGGTACAACCTCGGATGCCATCTGCCCTGGATCGGCGAACGCACCCGCGACGTGGACGGCGCGCACGTCGAGTACTTCCGGGGCATCCGCAACCCGGTGGGCGTGAAGATCGGCCCCGACATCACGACGCCCGAGCTCCTGCGGCTGTTGGATGTGCTGGACGCCAACCGCGAGCCCGGCGACCTGGTGTTGATTGCCCGCCTCGGAGCCAAGAAGGTGCGCGCCCGCCTGCCCGAGCTGATCACCGCGGTGGCCGAGTCCGGTCACAAGCCGGCGTGGATGTGTGACCCCATGCACGGGAACACGGTGTCAACCCGCAGCGGCCGCAAGACGCGTCACGTGGACGCGATCCTCAGCGAGGTGCTGGATTCCATTGAGCTCCATTTGTCGGCCGGTTCCTGGCTGGCCGGCGTGCATTGCGAGTTGACGGCCGAGAGCGTGACCGAGTGCGTCGGCGGGGCCAGCGGCGTCCAGGAGTCCGACCTCGACACGGCCTACCAGACCCTCTGCGATCCGCGCCTCAACTACGAACAGGCCATGGAGGTCGCCTTTGCCATCGCCAAGCGCTTCGAAGGCCGCAACCCGCGCCCCCCCAACGGACATCATCCCTCGACATGAACGCCATGGAACAGTTCTTCGCGACGGCCCAGACCACCGTCGCGCGCTTTCGCGAGACCCAATGGGACGCCCTGGCCACCGTGGCCGGCTGGCTGGGCGATGCGCTGGCCCGGGACGGTTGGCTGTACGTCTTCGGCACGGGCCATTCCCATCTGGTGGCCGAAGAGGTCTTCTACCGCGCTGGCGGGCTCGCCCATGCGGTGCCGATGCTCGACCCGCGGATCATGGTGCATGAGAATGCCATCCAGGCGACTTACACCGAACGTGAGAGCGGTTTTGCCGCCGGCCTCCTGGCCCAGTATCCCGTGGCGGCCGGGGACGTCTTGATCGTGGTGTCCAACTCCGGGCGCAACGCGGTGCCCATCGAGATGGCGCTGTTGGGCCGGGAGAAGGGAATGCGCGTCGCCGCCCTGCTCAACCGCACGCAGAGCGATGCCTGGCCTTCCCGCCATCCCTCGGGCAAAAAGCTGGCCGACGTGGCCGAGGTCGTCATCGACAACTGCGGGCCGAATGGCGATGCGTGGCTGCGCCTGCCCGGCATGCCGGATGCCATCGGCTCGACGTCCTCGATGGTCGGTTTGCTGGCCATCCAGCTCATCCTGGTCCAGGCGGTCGAACACGCGCTCGCTCGCGGGGTCACCCCCGAGATGTACATCAGCAGCAACACGCAGGGCTATGATCACAACGATCGCCTGCTCCAGAAGTACAAGAGCCGGATCCGCCATCTCTGATCCCATCCCACGTCCCGCGCCACCCTCCGCCCGTCGATGCCCATGAAACCACCCTTCACGCTGTGCCTGGCCGCCGCAGCCGCCGCGGTCGCGATCACGTTCACGGGTTGCCGGAAACCCGCCGAGTCTGCCCCGTCCGGGGGAACGTCCGCTCCGGGGACGCCCTCGGCCGGCCGGGTGTTCACGATCGGCATGAGCCAATGCAATCTGGGGGAGCCTTGGCGCGGCCAGATGAATGCCGACGTGAAGGCGGCGGCCGAGCGGCACCCCAACCTCAAGGTGGTCTTCAAGGACGCCCAGAACGACACCCTGAAACAGCGGGCGCACGTCGAGGAGTTTGTCAGCGCCCGGGTGGACTTGATCATCATCTCGCCCAAGGAAGCGGCGCCGCTGACCGAACCGGTGGCCCAGGCCATGGCGGCCGGCATCCCGGTGATCGTGCTCGACCGGCGGCTGCTGGGGGATCAGTACACGTGCTTCATCGGGGCGGACAACCGGAAGATCGGCAAGGCCGCCGGCCAATGGATCCGCGAGACGCTCGGCGGTCGGGGCAAGGTGGTTGAGCTGAAGGGATTGATGACCAGCACGCCCGGACAGGACCGCCATCAGGGGTTCCGCGAAGGTATTGCCGGGTCGGAGATCGAGGTGATCTTCGAAGCCGATATGAAGTGGCTCGAGCCGGATGCGCGCAAGGAGATGGAATCGGCCCTGTCCCGGTTCAGCCAGATTGACCTGGTCTATGCGCACAACGACCCGGGTGCCCACGGCGCCTACCTGGCGGCCAAGTCCGCGGGCCGCGAGAAGGCGATCAAGTTCGTCGGGATCGATGCCCTGCCGCAAGAAGGCGTGGCCTATGTGAGCCAGGGGATTCTCCACGCGACCTTCCAGTATCCCACGGGCGGGGCGGAAGCCATCGAGACCGCGCTGCGGATCCTGCAGGGCGAGAAGGTGGAGAAAGAGATCACGCTGGGCTCGCGGCTGTTCACCGCGGAGAACGTGGCCCAGGGTGGCCGGGCGCTCGAGTAGGAAGGGGCAGCGCCGCCATGAACACGCGTTTCTTCGTCACCGTCAGCTTCGGCCTCGCCCTGGTCCTCCACGGACCCGGGTTGTCCGCCTCCGAAATCACGGTGAAGCTCTGGGACGGCCCGCCCCCCCTCGCCGTTTCCAGCGACAAGCCCGAGGCTTACCTGCCCATCGAGCCCGGCGCCGACCCGGACATCACGCGGCTCGGCAACGTGTCGGAGCCCGAACTCACCGTCTATCAGCCACCGGTCGAACGCCGCAACGGCACGTGCGTGCTGATCTGCCCCGGGGGCGGGTACTATATCCTGGCCATGAAACACGAGGGCACGCAGGTCGCCGCCTGGTTGAATTCGCTCGGCGTCACCGCAGCCGTGCTCAAGTACCGCGTGCCTTCCCCCCGGAACGAACCGCCCCAGACCCGCCCCCTCCTCGATGCCCAGCGCGCGATGACCCTCCTGCGGTCGCACGCTGCCGAATGGGGCTTGCGCCCGGACCGCATCGGCGTGCTCGGCTTCTCGGCCGGCGGCCATCTAGCCGCCTGGCTCCTGTGCGAAGGCGATCGGCGGGCCGCAAGTTATCCCGTCGGCACGGACGAACCGTCGTGTCGGCCGGACTTCGGGATTCTCATTTACCCGGCGTATCTGGCCGCCCCGGATCGGCAGCGCGACAAACCGGTGATTCGCGCGGACTTGAAGCCCGGCCCGGTGTTCTTCGTGCACGCCGCGGACGACTCCCTGGGGCCGGAAAACAGCATTGAGTTCTTCCTGGATCTGAAACGCGCCGGTGTCCCCGGAGAACTGCACGTGTACCAGCAGGGCGGACACGGTTTCGGCATGCTGGCCCGCGGACAGCCCGTGCACGACTGGCCCGCGCGCTGCGCCGACTGGCTGCGCAGTCAGGGCTGGCTCCAACGCTGAGCCCGACCCCGTAGGAGTCGAGGTAACGAGACTCTGCATCCTATCGCAGTCCTGCGTCGCGAAGGGCTGCGATGGGATTATCGGTCCGGCCGCAGCAAGCGTTCCGCCGCCAGATCGGCAAAGCGCAGTCCCTGCCGGGTGAGCCGGAAGCGGTCTGGCTGCCGCTCGCCCCAGCCCTGGGCGACGAGCCAGTCGAGGTCCTCAGCCCACTCGCTGCGGAGGTCGAAGCCGGTCACCGCGGTGAAGTCGGCATAAGGCCAGCCGAGGTTCATCCGCAACCCGAACGCCGCGGTCTCGGCCGCACGCGCCCGAGGCGACAACGTTTCCCGGGATTCGAAGGCGCGACGGTCGCGCTCGAGTTGACCGCAGTACAGAGGCGTGTTGGCCCAGTTCCGCGTGCGTTCGCCCCGCACATAGCTCGTCGCGCTGGGGCCGAGTCCGTAGAACGAGCCGCCGCGCCAGTAATTCACGTTGTGGCGGCAGGCGAACGAAGGAAGCTCCAGGTCCGTGAGGGTCGGGGTGGAGGAGCGGGCGAAGTTGGCGATCTCGTAGGGGTGGTAGCCGGCCCGGGTGGCGGTCTCCACCAGCAGGTCGTACTGCGCGCAGGCCAGGTCTTCGTCCACCGCGAATTGCCCGGCCCCGAGTTGGGCAAAGAGCGGGGTGTCCTCCTCGTAGATGACCTCGTAGCAGGAGAGGTGTTCGCTGCCCAGGGCAAGCGCGTCGGCGAGGGTTCGGCGCCAGACCTCGAGCGACTGGCCCGGGATCGCGAACATGAGGTCGAGGTTCAGGTTGGCAAATCCGGCGCGCCGCAGGCAGTCGAACGAGTCAAAGACCTGCGCGCGGCTGTGGACGCGGCCCAGGCGATCGAGTAGCGCTTCATCGAGCGACTGCACGCCCAGGGAAAGGCGGTTGACCCCGTAATCCCGGAGGAGGCGTGCCTTGTCGGCCGACACGGTGGCCGGGTTGCATTCGACGGTGAATTCCTCGGCCCCAAGCAGGTTCAGGCGCTCCATTTGCCGCAGGAGGGTTTCCCAGTGCCGGAGCGGGAGGAGGGAGGGCGTGCCGCCGCCGAAGTAGACAGTGCGCGGCCGGAGGTCAGGGGCCACGAGGGCCAGTTCGCGCGACAGGGCCGCCACGTAACGGGCCATGAGGTCGCCACTGGGTACTTCTGAAAAAAAGGCGCAGTACTCGCACTTGTGCGCGCAGAACGGGACGTGCACATAGAGGTGGCGGACGACGGGTTCCCAGACCACCTGCCCCCCGGCAACCGTGCCCGCGGCAAGTTCGCCGGCCGCCGCCCCGGGTGACTCGGGCCGCGGTGAGGCGGACAGGCCGGGACCGGACGGCGGGGAGGATGAGACGGTGCCGATCACCCCGCGAGCGTGGCGGGAGGGCGGGGGTCAGGCAAGGGGGAAGGCGGCCAGTGGGGTGTGCACGGCGCCGGAGGGGCGGAGTTCGCTGCGGTAAAGCGCCACGCGGTCCACCAGCCATTCACACGGCGGCAGCGGGCGGGCATCGCAGCTCGCCTCGCACCAGGGACGCAGGGCTTGAGGATCCGACTGTCGCGTGCGGCCGAGGGTGAGGTGCGGATGGAAAGGGCGCGAGTCGGCCGGTTCGCCGAACCTGGCGCAGGCCTGGACGACGCGTTGCCGGACGTCCTGCAGGCCGGGAAGGTCGCCTCCCATCCCGACCCAGAGGACGCGCGGCGCCTGGGGCGAGGGGAAGGCGCCGAGGCCCTCGAGGCGAAGCGCAAACGTCCGGGCGCCGGCGAGCGACGGACGGAGGGATTGCTCCAGTTCCGCGATGCGATCGACCGGGACGTCGCCGAGGAAGTGGAGCGTAAGATGCCATTGGTCGGGCGGCGTCCAACGGACAGCGTGGCGCGGGGTGGCGCGGGAAAGGCGTTGATGAAGATCCCGGAGGGCGGCGGTTGCGGTCTCGCCCACGGCGACGGCCACGAAACAGCGAAAGCACCCGGGTGGCGAAGGGGGCCTGGGCGTCATGGGCGCGGCAGACGTGGCGAACGCTGTGGACCGACGGGGATTTCAGGGCAGGCGCTGCCCGCTGGCGGCCTCCATCAGCCGGTACCATTGCTCGCGCGTCAGTTCGACGTCGGCGGCTTGCCCGGCTTCGCGAATACGGTCGGGATTGGTGGAACCGACGATGGGGACGATGCCGCTGGGATGGCGGCGAAGCCAGGCGAGGGCGAGGGCGGAGCGGCTGACACCGTGTTCGCGGGAGAGCACGCCGAGGACATCGTCCAGCTTGGCTTTGCGGGCGTGGTGCGGATCGTTCATGGCGCTGCCGAGGCGGCCGGTGAGGATGCCGGCGGCGAGGGGACTCCAGGCGAGCGGGGCGATGCCTTCGGCCTGGCAGTGATCGAGCGTGCCGTCGAGGAGCGGGTCGAGGTGCAGGAGGCTGATCTGGATCTGGTTCACGACCAGCGGCATCGGGCAGGCCTTCTGCAGGAGGGCAACCTGGGAAGGGCGGAAGTTGCTGACGCCGAATTCGCGCACCTTGCCGGCCGACTTGAGGCGGGTGAACGCCCCGGCGACCTCTTCGGGTTCGCAGAGGAAATCGGGACGATGCAGCAGGTAGAGGTCGAGGTGTTCCACGCCCAGGCGCTGCAGGGATTGCTCGCAGGAAGCGACGATATGGTCGGCGGAGAAGTCGTACCGGTAGGGAGCGGCGGGGTCGGGATCGCCGGCGCGCCGGATGCCGCACTTGCTGGCGAGGAGGATCCGGTCGCGCATGCCCGGGGTGTCGGCCAGCACCTCGCCGAAGATGGACTCGGCAACACCCTGGCAATAGATGTCGGCGTGGTCGAAGAGCGTGTAGCCCGCCTCGTAGGCCGCCCGGACGGCCGCGTGGCCGGCCGCGCGTCGCTCGGGGCTGACATGCTCGGGTTCCAGGGTGCCGGCGAGGCGCCAGCAGCCGTAGGCCAGCACACTGGGTTTCAGGGAGGTCTTGCCGAGGGATACGGTTTTCATGGTGCTTCGGCCGCGAGCTTAGGCCAGGCCGGTCAGAACGCGGAAGCCCTTTCGCGCGTCCTTTCCGCCGCGTGAGGAGTCGGGGCTGGCCCAGTCCAATCCGGGTAGGCCGGCAACCCGGCCAGGATGAAAAGCGGGATTGGTTTTTCGTCGGGGCCGGCGCACAGTGGGGCGTCCGGCAGCCATCAACGTCACGCGCGCATGAGTCGCTTTGGTAATCTCGAGTTCGAAGGAGCGGGGGAGCATCTGGCCACGCCCGCCGAGGTGATCACGGACGAAGCCCGGTTTCTCGGGGAGGCGGAGACGGCGTTTCGCGGGGGATATTTCGAGCAAGCTCTGCGGCTGTTCGGACGGGTTCTGGAGTCCAATCCGAAGAGTGCGCCGGCGTGGATCGGGCAGGTGCGTATGCTCATCGAGCTGGGGGAGTTCGCGGAGGCGAAGGTCTGGGCGGACAAGGCGCTGGATCATCTGCCGAACGAACCGGAGCTGCTGGCCGCCAAGGGTGTTGCGCTGGCCCGCGCGGGGGATACGGAGGCGGCCCTGGCGTTCTCAGATGCAGCCATCGGTGAACGGGGCGACACGCCGTATATCTGGCTGGCGCGGGGCGATGTGTTGCTGGCCCGGGCCGAGAAGCGCGCGGATTTCTGCTTCGCGAAGGCGCTGGCGGCGATGCCGGGCGACTGGCTCTGGGCCTGGCTGGCGTCGCGGGTGCACTTGTTCTACCGACGGTTTGCCCTGGCGCTGAAGCTGGCGCGGCAAGCGCTGGCCCTCGAGACCGGGGCCGCCGTGGTCTGGCTGCAGCTCGGCCGCTGCCAACTCGAGCTGGGCCTGGCAGACGAGGCGCATCAAGCCCTCGCCCAGGCGCGCCAGCTCGATCCCGCCTGCCCGGCCGCGGAATCCGTGCGCGACGAGTTCCGCGACACGGGCTGGCTCCGGAGGCTGCAGGGACGCTGGCGCCGGCTCTGGCATGCCTGAGGCAACCGTCATGGACCGGTTGGATCAGCTTCTGACGGATGCCCTGGAGCGGGGGGCTTCCGATCTCCACCTGCTGGCCGGCGCCCCCCCGGCGTTGCGCGTCAATGGCGAGATTTTCGTGGCCGCCGGCGAGCCGTTGACCGGCGCCGAACTCGACGCGCTGAAGGAAGTGCTCCTGACCCCCGAACAACAAGCGGTCTTCGCGCGGGACTGGGAATTGTGCGCGTCGCTGCCCTGCCCCCAATTGGGCCGGGTGCGGGTGACGCTCTACCGGCGGGAGGGTCACCCCGAGTTCTGCTTCCGATTCGGGGGCGAGTACATCCCGGCGCGGGACGACCTCGGGCTGCCGGCAAAACTGGACGAACTGTCGCGGCGCCCGGTCGGGCTGTTGCTCATCACCGGGCCCACCGGCTCGGGCAAGACGACAACCCTGAATTACCTGGTCGACCTGATCAACGCCGAGCGGCGGTGCAAGATCGTGACCATCGAGGACCCGATCGAGTTCGTGCACCGGCACAAGCGGGCGATCGTGGTGCAGCAGGAGGTGCTCACGGACACGCAGTCCTTTCACCGCGCGCTCATCCATGTGCTACGGCAGGATCCGGACGTGATCGTGATTGGCGAGATCCGGGATCGGGACGCGATCGCGACGGCGCTGACGGCGGCCGAGACGGGGCACCTGGTGATCGCGACGCTGCACTCGCCGAGCGTGGTGCATGCGCTGGAGCGGGTGATCGGGGTGTTCGAGGGGGCGGCGCAGCGGCAGACGATCCTGCAACTGTCGAGCTGCCTGGTAGGGATCATCTGTCAGGAACTGCTGCCCAGCGTGGATCGGGCGCGGCGGACGCTGGCGTACGAGCTGCTTGTGGCCAACAGCGCGGTCCGCAATGTGGTCCGGGAAAACCAACTGCACATGCTGGACACGATCATCCAGACGGGCGCGCGGGATGGCATGGTGCTGTTCGACGCGTGCCTCCACGATCTCTACTGCCGCTGTCTGATCAGCTATGACGTGGCGCTGAACCGGGCGCGGCATCCCGAACGGATCGCGAAGCGGGGCAACGCCGGCTGATCGGCGGTTGCCGCGGGCGTCCCCCGGGGGTTCCTTCTGTGCGATGACCGGGTTTCTGAGATGGATCGGCGGGGTGGTGGTGGGACTCGCCTTGCTGGCCGGGGTGTTCTGGGTGCTGCGCAGCGCCTGGCGGCAGAGCGAGGACCGACCGAGCCTGGCGATTCGCTGGGCGTTGACCCTCGCCAACCTGGCGTTTCTCGTCTTCGTCCTGGGCCCGATGGTCGCGGGGGATGGCGGGGGCAGTCTGGTGGGCGCCATGGCGACGGCTCTCTTCGCGGGCAGCCTGATCGGACTCTCGGGGCTGATCATGGCCGTGCTGTGGTCGCCGAGCATCTGCGACGCGGTCGGCAAGCGCATCGCGCGGCTGTTCGACGGGGGCGACACACCGCCCGACCCGGAGCCCTTGCTGTCGGTGGCGGAAGCGCGACGCAAGCAGGGACGTTACGCGGAGGCCGAGGCCGAGGTGCGGCGACAGCTCGAGCGGTTTCCGGGCAGTTTCCGGGCGCAGATGTTGTTGGCGGAAATCCAGGTGGCCGACCGGCGGGACCTGGCGGCGGCGACGACCACCATCACGGAGCTCGTGAACGAGCCGGGACACGCGCCCAAGAACATCGCGTTCGCCCTCACCTGGCTGGCCGAATGGCATCTCAAGCTGACGGCCGACCGGGACGGCGCGCGGGCCATCCTCGAGCAGATCCTGGTGCGGCTGCCGGACTCGCCCGAGGCGCACTTGGCCCGGCAGCGGATCGCCCATCTGACCCCGGCGCAGATGCTCGCCGAGGCCCGGGCGCGGCCGCGGATCGAAGTCCCGAAAAGCGAGGAGCGGCTGGGCCTGCTGGGGGAGACGCCGAAAGTGCAGCGGCGGGACAGCGACCCGCAGGAGCTGGCCGCGCGGCTGGTGGCGCAACTCGATGCGTTCCCCGAGGACAACCGGACCCGGGAGGAGCTGGCGGTGCTGTACGCCGAGGGTTTCCAGCGCCCGGACCTCGCGGTGGAACAACTCGAGCAGTTGGTGGCGCAACCGCTGGCTCCCGCGACGGATGTGGTCCGGTGGCTCAACCTCGAGGCGGACATCCTGCTGGGCAGCGCGGCCGGGCTCGAGCCGGCGCGTCAGGCCCTGCAACGGATCGTGGATCGCGACCCCGCGGCGCCCGCGGCGGAGAACGCGCGCCGGCGGCTGGTGTACATCCAGCGGCAGGCGCAGGGCAAAAAACAGAGCCAAGTCCTGCGACTTGGCTCGTACGAACAGCGGCTGGGGTTGAAGGGGAGTCCTAACGCGCCTGAAGCTGGAGGGCAATCTGCTTGTCCACCTCACTGGCCAGGCTGACGTTGCCTTTCATCGAGCCGCGCCGCGCCTGGACGAGCACCCGGCTGATGCCCGGTTCCACCTCATCCACCTTCACGTAGACGGTGTTGTTGTCCACCCGGGCCTCGAGCGTGTTGGCGATGGTATTCTCGCTGGTCAACGTGCCGAGAAACCCGAGGACCTGCTTCGACGCGGAGAACACTTCCGCGGGCTTACGCTCGTAGCGTCCCTCGACGTGATCCACGCCCATCGCCACGCCCGCTTTCTTCTTGCCATCCACCGTCGAGTAACACCCTACCGCCAGCAACCCTAACAGAGCGGTCATCAGACACCCGAGAAGCTTGATGTTCATGCGCCGGATGCAAGCACAGCCGCGCCAAGGGTCAAGCTTGAACACGTCGCCGCCTGGCCCGGATGGTCCTTACCTGCTGTAGGCGCCGACGTGAGGAGGCGGTGTGGCCCAGGAGTCACACCGCGTCCCCACCCTCAGCGCCGGACGTTCAGGCCGCACCGTTCAAGGTAGGCCTTCAGATCGGGAATCCCGATGACACCAAAATGGAACACCGACGCGGCCAACAACACCGTCGCGCCCGCCTCCGCCGCCTCCCGGAAATGCTCAAGTGTGCCGGCTCCGCCCGACGCGACCACCTCCGCCGGGGTCGCCTCCGCAAGCAGGCGGATCAAGGGCAGATCGAAGCCCGTCCGGGCGCCGTCCGTTGCCTTGCTGGTGGGCAGCAAACACCGCACGCCATACCCGGCGATGCGCCGGGCCCAGTCGAGCGCGTCCGCGCCCGTCCCGGTCCGGCCACCGTCAATGAACACCTCGTAGCCGGACGGCAGCTTCGGGTTGCGGTCCACGTCGATGGCGACCGTGACCCGCTCCGACCCCAGTTCCCGGATCAGTTCGGCGATCAGGGCAGGCCGGCGGAAGGCCGCGCTGCTGGTGGAAACGCGCGTGGCTCCGGCCTCGATCACTGCCGTGGCCGACGCGACATCCCGGATCCCACCGCCGACCGTGAAGGGAATCGGCACGACGGCGGCCACCTTCTGAACGACCGCGAGCAGCGTGGGCCGGTTCTCGACCGTGGCCGTGATGTCGAGCATCGCCAGTTCGTCGGCACCCGCCGCGACATAGGCCTGGGCACAAGCCACCGGATCCCCGGCGTCCTTCAAATCCACGAACTTCACGCCCTTGACCACCCGGTCCTGACGCAAATCCAGGCAGGGCATGATGCGCAGCGCAGGCTTTCGGGTCGCCGCGTCGCTCGAGGGGGATGAGGTCAGGGGAGTCGTATTCATCGTGGAAATGGGATGGGGGTTGGGACAACAGAACCGGCTGACATGTTGCGGGCGGCGACCCTAGGCGAGCAACGCCAGACAGGCAATGCCCATTCCCCCTCTCCACGAGCCACCGAGACACCGGGACACTGAAGACGGCGTCCTCCACAAGCCGGCGGCAGATCTCGCACGCCCGACCCCTCGCCGACGGCGGCCCGGCGAGGACGATTTCCGGACGGAACGCGGTGTCCCGCGCAGTCGAGGTCACGCAAAAAAGCTGGCAAGGACGAGTGTTTCAGCTACTCTGTGGCCACCTCGGAGAGGTGGTAATCCCACTCCACAATCCCACGCCAGTGAGTTAACCCTCCAAACGTTGACCCCGGCCGGGCGCCTCTCCGAGCACGAAAACCACTGAAATCGTATGGCTGCGAAACCGAAGAAAACGACAAAGACCACGACGGCGTCGCCGACGCCGCCGAAGCCCGCTCCCCCCCCCCGCGTCGCCAATCCCGTCGCTGAGAAACCCGCTCCCGCACGGGTCGCGCCCGCCCCACCGGCCTCGGCTCCGACCCCGAGCCGGTCCCGTGTCACCTTCTCCCTCGTGCGCCCGGATGCACGCGCCGTGTTCGTTGCGGGGAACTTCAACCGCTGGGAGCCCACGAGCACGCCGCTCAAGGCGGCTGGTGGAGGGCGTTGGTCCGTGGAACTCGACCTGGCCCCCGGCGCCTATGAATACCGGTTTGTCGTAGACGGCCAGTGGATCGCTGATCCCACGGCCTCGGAGAGCGTGCCCAATCCGTTCGCCGGGGTGAACTCCGTGCTGCGGGTCAATCCCCCCCTGCGCTAGCCGCCGGTCGCGCCTCGCCAACAGGCGCCTCTGCCGACCCCAACCGCCGGAGCCGGACGGCGCGCACCCGCAGGTCCCCGCCAGGGTGGTGGAATCGGAAATCCGCCCCCCCGTTCTGGGAACCGGCGAAACGCGCGTCGTCCAGGCGCCAGGTCAGCGTGCGCCAACCCAACGGGCCGGCGTCGAACGACCGTGCCGCCGCCTTGTACGCACCTCCGTGCGGCGCGTTCGGGTCGGCCGAATCATACTCCAGGACGATCGTTCCCGACCTGGGGGCAAAGCAATAGCACTCGAACTCGATCACAAACGATCGCCCGCCGCGCCGGCAGAACTCGTCGTCGGCGTCGAAGTACAGGTAGCGGGACGGCCCCTGCCGGCCGACCCGCCAGCACAGCGCGCCGTCCTGATCCCCCACGTCGAGCGGACCGTCCGCCAGATGCAGCGCAGCCATCCCTTCGCTCCGCCCGGGTGTGGCCGCCACCTGGGTCGCGTCCGCAAACCGCCGATCCACGTAGTCGTCACGGTGCGTCTCGTACTCACGCACCAGCCAAAGCAAGGTGTGCAGGTCCACCACCTGCACCGTCGTCCCCGCCCGCTCCCGCAGGTGCTCGCTGACCCGCGCGTACCACGTGGGGGATTGCAGGATCGAACGGCACACCACAAACCGCGGCGCGAGCCCGGAGGCCAGGCTCTGCATCACGCGGACGGCCTCGGCGGGATTCCCCGGGAGATCCACGGCCATGCGAAGGTAGGGCATCGAGCCGTGCACACCTTGCGCCGGGATCTGCTGCGCGACCACGCCGTCGGGGGAAAACCGGGCGTAGGCATCGAGGCCCTCCGGCGACAACCCGCGGGCATACCCGTCGATCACAAACCCGGTCAGCGTCAGGTCCCATTGTCGATAGAACTCCGTGCAATGGCGTTCCCAGGCGGCCAGACCGGAAGGCAGGCCGGAATGCGGCCGTGGCGGGCTGAGATAGCCCGGGTTCAGGTAACCCGCGCCCGAGTCGCCAGCGACGAACCAGTCGTTGGTCGTCGCCCGTTGCCTCGCCCAGGCCATGCCGAAGGGAAAGCGTTCGGCCAGGTTCGGGTTGAACGCCCAGGACAGCGGTGTGCGGCCACGGGCCGGATCACGCCAAAGCCGCGGCAACTCCCGATAGAGCCACGCCGCCGCGTCGTAGTCCCCGACGTAATGGGCCACGAAGCCGCGTCGCGGAATGCGGCCGTCCGCCTCGAGAATCCCGGCTTCCATCAGGCGCTCGCGCGTCGGTTTTGGCGACTGCGGGTAGCGGGGTTCGAGCGGGAAATGTTGGAAGAAGGAGGCATTGGCCATGGCGCCCAGACCCAGCGCATCCGCATCCATGTAGGCATTGAAGCACGACAGAATCTCGGCGTATCGCCATTCGGTCGGGACTTCCGCGTGCCGGCCTCCCGCCGACCAGCGCGCGGACTTGAAGGTCGTGTACTTGTAGGCCCAGGGCACGAACCCGGCCACGTGGATGACGCCGTCGCCACCCTGGCGATCCCAGGCCGCACGCAGCAGGCGTTTGAGGGTGGCGACATCCGTGCCGGGCGACTGCTGCGGGTCGTCCACCGCCGGTTCATCCTCCCACACGCCGAGATCGAACAGGACCCCGCGATGCGCAATGACGTAGTCGTGGTTCGACAGGGTGTGATTCTCCGGACCCGACGCGTCCCAGCAGCGCAGCCAGAAGGCATCGAGGTAGTAACCCATGCGCCGCGGGTTGGCCCGTCCGCGTTCGAGATAATGCGCGATCAACCACCGGTACGCGTCGTTCGCGCTCCTGGTCAAGCTGGTCGGTGCTCGATCCGGCTGGAAGAGAACAGGCCCCGTCCTCGGCGAGCAGACGGAGACGCACGGGAAGCCGCAGCGGACCTTCGGTGACTGCCGGTGAGCTGAGCCTGGCGCCGGATCAAACCGCACCGGCAAAAGGTCATCACAACCAGCAACGGTCGAAGCCAGATTCGAGGTGGCCGGCACTCGCTCGTCGTAGACCACCAGGCCCTCGAACCGGTCGCGGAACTGCTCGAGCAACGCCTCCAGGGACCGGACCGGTCTACCGGGCGGCTGGCGAGCCAGGCACCCGGCGCCATCATCTCCCCACCAGAAAATCGTGCCCGCGCAGGTACCATGCAGGTAGGGCCCGAGCATTTGACCAGACCGCAGCGCCGCGAGCAGATGGATTCATTCCAGAAGCGCCCCAGGTTCGTCACCAGATCAGGCGCGAAGAGGGAGGTCGCCGTGGCGGTACTACCGGCGCGGGTTCCGGCGCAGCGGCCAGCTGGTAGAGCGTGATCAACGTAGCGCTTCCAACCGTCAGGACAGCGCGAGCCGGAGTGCGTGCCATGGCTGAAGCCTCGCAATAGATCGCTGGCGGCCAACCTCCGGCTGCGGCGCGACCTCCACGGGCGGTCTGGGGCAATCCCGGCGGCTGGTCACCTGGTCGGATCGCGGCGGCGGCGATGCGTCGGCCGGAGTTCCTCATTCCATTCCGGAGGTATCAAGGTCTGCTGGCCTCGGCTTTATCCACCACGTGGGCGCAGGCCGACGCACAACCACGTATCGCCCGCTGGCTCGGGACATAGGCGAGTCTTCCCCTTGGCGATGCCGCCAGTTGACCTGCCGCGTCTGAGTTCCTCGCCCGCGATGGCCCAACACTTGCAGGGACCGCCAGATTTGGCTGATGCTTGGAGGATGATGTTTGTCAGCGCGTGGCCGCCACGGCCTGCCCGAGGGCGATGCCGCCATCGTTCGGCGGGACGCGCTGGTGCCAGTACGGGCTGAAACCGGCGTCGCGCAGTTGCTGTACGGCCCGTTCGATATGGCACTCTGTTCTGAAAGCAACCCCGAAAGGGCCGCACCGCCGTCGCCCACCCTGGCAGGCAACCATGACGATGGCTTCGGCCAGCGTTACAGAACCGCCGCGACTTTCGCACGCTGGGCTTCCAGATCGGCCGCAACCGCTCGAGCATCGGCGCCCAATCGACCAGGTACGTCGTCGGCGGACGGCGAAACGCCCGGCACTCGTCATGCATCGCCGGGGCAGGGTCCGTCACGGCCAGTTCGCCCGGACCAGGGCGTCGAGTTTGACCGGATAAACTCGTCGGAGGTCGCCCGGTCCAGGGCAAACCACATCTAGGCCGCCCTGTCCGCTGAGGCGCGCTGCCGGAACCCACCAGCAGGCGGCATCGAACAAGGACCCGACTCGACGGAGCGGTGCCGTAGCCGCCCGCTGTAGCATCCGCTGCAACGCCTCTGCCTGCCGGTTCAGAGGTCGACCGGCGCCAGTCGACGATCAACACGGCGTCCCCCCACAGCGCGTGCGGCTCCCGAGCGCTGAACGCTGGTTCCTTTCACCGCCTGCTCCCCGCCCGGCAACCGAACAACCGCAGGTGCCCACCCGCTCCACCGCGTCCAGCGTGACCCGTAAAACTCACCACCCTATACGGTGCCGTCCGATGCCGAAGCCAGTTATCCCAGGCCGCCCAGGACGGCGCGCCGAGGTCGTTCTCTTCGCGTAGGCCAGATGCGCGTAATGGTGCTGGACACACACGACCGGCGCCCCGGATTTCCGCGCGTGCTTGGTCGCGAGGTAATCCGGTGGCATCGGCCATGAGCCGTTCAGCTTGCGAACAGACGACCCAGATCCTGATGGTTTGCCCGGCCTGCAGCGCCACCGTCTCGAGATCCCCGAGGCGCTGGCTCAGAAACACTTCCCGGCCGCGCCCCAGCGCCACGGTGTTCTTCAGATGCGCCCCCACGGCCAGCGTGGGCGGCAAGGGATCGCGGACCCGCACCGGCAGCGGCGCGTAGCCCCGGGCCCGGCGCAGCACCAACTCACGGCCCAGCACCACGCGCACCACCGAGTCGTCGACGTGGCGGACGATGGGGCGGTCATGCACCAGAAACAAGTCCGCAATGCCGGCCAGCCGCCGCAAGGCCTCCCGTTCCTCGATGCAGATGGTCGTCCGAGCGGTTCCCGCTGGTGGCCACCACGCCCCCAGGTCCGCCAGCAGCAAGTGGTGCAACGGCGTGTACGGCAGCATCACCCCCAGCGTCGGATTCCTCGGCGCCACCGACGCCGCCACGTCGGGCCACGCGCGCGGCGCGCGCAATAGCACGATTGGCGCTCGGCGCCTGCAGCACCTGCGCGCAGAGGGCATCCACAGCACCACGCCGCCACGGCCGCGAACGACGGGGCCATCAACGCCAGCGGCTTTTCCTCCCGATGTTTCCTCGTCCGCAACCGCTGCACCGCCGCGTCGTCCGCCGCCCGCACCAGCAGGTGGAATCCGCCCAGCCCTTTCACCGCTACAATGCTCCCGGTGCGTAACGCCGCGACCGCCCCCTGCAAGGCCTCGTCTCCCTGCGCCAGCACCGCCCCCGCCGAGTCCCACAGGGCGAGCTGCGGCCCGCACACCGGACACGCATTGGGCTGGGCGTGGAACCGGCGGTCGCGTGGATCGTCGTACTCGGCCTGGCACGCCGCGCACATCCGGAAACCGCGCATCGACGTCCGGGCACGATCGTAGGGCAGAGACTCGATGAGGCTGAAGCGCGGGCCACAAGCCGTGCAGTTCGTGAACGGATACCGGTACCGTCGGTTGGCCGGATCCAACACCTCGCGCCGGCAATCCTCGCAGGTCGCGATGTCGGGCAGCACCAGCGCCTGCACCTCCCCGCCAGGATCACTGGCCCGGATCGTGAAACCCGCATAGCCCACCCCATCCAGGTGAACCGCCTCCAGGCTCTGCACCAGGCTGTGCGGCGGCCGCTCCCGCTCGAGCCGCAGCAGAAACGCCTCTCGCCGGTCCGCCGGGCCTTCAATCTCGATGGTCACACCCTGTGCGGAGTTGTTCACCCAGCCCGCCAGACCCAGCTCGGTGGCCAACCGGAACACGAACGGCCGAAAACCCACCCCCTGCACCGCGCCGCGGACAAACAGGCGGGTTCGGCCCGTCAGTCTGTTCGTTCCCCGCTGCGGTCTCCCCGTATCCCGCCAGGGCACCCCGGCCGGCCGGCGTCAATTGCCCGGCCCATAGAACTCCACCAACTGACTGTGCGTGGCCTGGAGCCGCGCCAGCAGCAGTTGCGTCAGGCGGCGCGACAGTTCATAGCCGAAGCGCGGATGCTTCTCCGCCACCACCCGCAGCGTCGCCGTGTCCCACTCCAGAGCCTCGACGTCCGTCGCCGCGCGCGCCGTGAAATGCCAGCGGTAAGGCGGCAACAGCCACGACCAACCGAGCGCATCGCCGGTCCCCACGGTCTGGAAACCCACTTGCCCCCGTCCGGGAATCAACGCCTCGAGCGCCACTTCGCCCGTCAGCAACAGGTAAAACCGGTTCGCCTCGTCGCCCTCCCGCGCAATCCCCACCCCCGCCGCAAAACGCGTCAGCCGCGCGTCGGCTTTCAACAACTCCACATGCTCCGGCTCCAGTCCCTTCAAAAAGGCGTGGCCGGCAATCAGCTTCGTCAAGTCTTCCATGGCAAGATCGGGCGGTACCGCCACCCGCGGGTTCAAGTTGAGCGTTGCGTCACTGCGCCGCAACCGATTCCACCGCGAACCTGCCGCACCCCCCGGGCCGCGGCTCACCCGGCGTTGGCTGCTTCTTTACCGATTTTGCCCCGCTTCAGCAGATGCGGGGCAACTGCTCGCCACTCAGCAGGTCCAGCACACGTTTCACCCCAATGACACTTTCGAGGGTCACCAGCCCCGGCGCTTCACCCCCCACGCCCCCGATGAGCGCCGCCCCGGCGCCTTCCGGCCGGCCGCGCACCAACGCCAGGGCCCGCGCAGCGTCTTCCGCCGCCACAAAGGCCACCAGCCGACCCTCGTTGGCGCACATACAGCGGGTCCATCCCGAGAATCTCACGCCCAGAACGGTCTCCTCAGCCAGCACCGCCTTCCCGTGATGTAGCTCACCCGCCCGCCCGGCAATCTCGTTCAGCGCGGCCGCCAGACCTCCCCGCGTCAGGTCGCGCAGACAATGCACCGCCACCCCCCCTCCCAGCAGCGCCTGCACCAAACCATGTAGCGGGGCACAGTCGCTCGTGATCGCGCCCTCAAATTCCAGCCCTTCCCGCACCGACATGATGGCGATGTTGCCGGTCGGTTCCCCGCTCACCAACACCGCGTCCCCGGGTCGCACCGACCGCGGCGTGATCACCCGCTCGTGTTCGATGACCCCGATGCCCGCCGTGTTGATGAACAGGCCGTCGCCCTTCCCCTTGTCCACCACCTTCGTGTCGCCCGTCACCAACGCCACCCCCGCGGCCGCCGCGGCCACTCGCATGGACGCCGCCACCCGCTCAAGCGTCTCGATCGGCAGACCTTCCTCGATGATGAAACCGGCGCTGAGCCAGCGCGGACGCGCCCCGCACATGGCCAGGTCGTTGACCGTGCCGTTCACGGCCAGCGACCCGATGTCGCCGCCCGGAAAGAACAGGGGCCTCACCACATACGAGTCCGTGGTGAACGCGAGCCGCACCCCGCCCACCTCGAGTCGCGCCCCGTCGTGCCGCTCGCCCAGCGCCGGGTCGTCGAACGCCCGGAAGAAGATGCGCTCGAGCAATTGCTGCATTAGCCGGCCGCCTCCCCCATGCGCCATCTGGACGACCTCGTGGTCCACGACCGGCAGCGGACAGTGCAGCGCGAATTCAGGACAGTTAGGCATGAGGTTCAGGAAGTCCGAGGGCGAAAGTCGTCTATGGAGGATAGGGTCCGAGTTCCGGCGGCGAGGTCCGATGGCTGAGGGTGAAGTTCGAAGGGCGAAAGTCGAAGTCCAGGGCGGAGGAAAGTCCAGTTCCAAGGACGAGTCCGAAGGCGGAGGTGAAGTCCCAAGGCAGAGTCCCGGGCGAGGCGCTGGTGCGCGGACTTTGATCCTGTACTGAATCTCGGCTCGCCCAGCGGACTTTCGCCCCTTCGACTTCGACTTTCTGCCTGGTCTTCGAACTTCTCCTCCGCCCTTCGCCCTTCGGCTTTCGCCCTTCGAACTTTCCCTTGGCCCTTCGAACTTCGACTTTCGCCCTTCGAACTTCTCCTCCGCCCTTCGCCCTTCGGCTTTCGCCCTTCGGACTTTCTCTTGGCCCTTCGAACTTCTCCTCCGCCCTTCGAACTTCGACTTTCGCCCTTCGGACTTTCACGCGCCCCTCCTCCGGTACCGGTAGTACGCGGCGCAGGCGCCCTCGTTCGATACCATGGTCGCGCCCAGCGGATGGTCGGGGGTGCAGCGCGTCCCGAAGGCAGGGCACTCGGGCGGCTTCTTCACCCCTTGCAGCACCAACCCGCTGAGGCACTCGCTCGATTCCTCCGCGACATAGTCCGCCACCCCGAATCGTTGCTCGGCGTCGTAGGCCGCAAACTCCTCGCGCAATGCCCAGCCGCTCTGCGGGATCATACCCACCCCGCGCCATTTCCGGTCCACGACACGAAACACCTTTTGCAGGAGGGCCCGCGCGCCCGGATTGCCTTCGCGGCGCACCGTCCGGCCATAGGCGTTCTCGACGTCCGCCCGGCCGGTCTCGAGCTGGTTGAGGCACAGGTGAATCCCCCGCAGCAAGTCGAGCGGCTCGAAGCCGGTGACCACCATCGGCACACGATACCTGGCAGCCAGCGGCTCGTAATCCGCAAAGCCCATCACCATGCAGACGTGCCCCGCGGTGAGGAAGCCCTGCACCCGGTTCGACGGAGAGCCGAGGATGGCTTCCATCGCCGGCGGCACCAGCACGTGCGAGACCAGCAGGGAGAAGTTGCGCAGGCCTTCCGCGTGAGCCTGGAACACGGCATGGGCGTTGGCCGGCGCGGTGGTCTCGAATCCCACCGCAAAGAACACCACCTGCCGGTCCGGCCGTGCGCGGGCGAGCTTCACGGCATCAAGGGGCGAGTAAACGATCCGCACGTCCCCTCCCTTCGCCTTCACCGTCAGCAGGTCCTGCCGGCTTCCCGGCACGCGGAGCATGTCCCCGAACGAGCAGAACGTCACCTCGGGTCGGGACGCGATCGCAATGGCCTTGTCGATGAGTTCGAGGGGGGTGACGCAGACCGGGCACCCGGGGCCGTGGACGAGGGTGATGGTGGGCGGCAGCAGCTCATCGATGCCGAACCGGACGATCGCGTGGGTCTGGCCGCCGCAGATTTCCATGAGCGTCCACGGACGGGTCACCCCGCGCGCGATGGCTTGCGCGCATTCCTCGGCCCGTGCCGCATCCCGGTATTCATCCACGAACTTCATCTCAGGCGCCCTACCGTTGATGAGGCAGCCGGAACCGTCAAGCCCCGCCCACCTCCCTCCTCCTTGGGGTCGCATCTTAACATTTAACATTCGCCGGAACGGGGACCTTACGCGTGTAGGCTCCCGCCCGAGCCGCGGCTCCGCCGACTACCGGGCAGGCCTGGGCAGGCCCGCGGAGACAGCCGAAATGTTAAATGTTAAGATGCGACCCCAATGGGGAGGGGGGGAAGCCGGGGAGAGGTCAACTGCGGAGGGGTGGGGTTGCCTGGCTCCCGCCCACGCCGGCGCCGGGTGCGGTCATCGGACGCGGGCCGCCACAGCTCACGCCCGGCGGCGGGTCCTTGCGTCGCCCGTCCAGAAACCATTCCCAAGTGAAATTTTGCGTGGTCCGCATCGACGTCCGCACCAGGAGAACCAGGGTCGCGAAGTACCCGAAGAACCCCAGCGCCAGCCCGATGCCGTAGGCGCCGAACAGCTCCGAGCGCGCCTCGAAGAGCGAGAGCACCGCCCCGCCACCGATGGTGCCGACCAACGTCACGAGATCGCTCAGCCGCACGTCTTCCTTCCGGTACCGGTTCACGTAGTACACGTACCACCCGATCACCAGGCCGAAGGCCCCCGCGCCGAGCAACATCACGGGCCTGGCCCCCCAGGCGAGGGGTGGCGTCCCGGCCGCTGCGAGTAACGTTGTCATTCCTGAGTTCCTTTCGGTTCGAGTCGTTTCACCCACTCAAGCATCGCTCCCCGAAATCCCGCGCCCGCCATGCCGGCCAGCGCCATCGTGAGGGTTCCCGGTCCCTCGATGGCCCACACCCCGGCCAGGGCCAGGGCCAGCCACCCCCCCAGCGCCAGCACCCGGCGCCAGGTCCCCAAGCCGATCTCACACAATCGATGCGTGAGCCAGCCCAGCACCAGTCCGATGCCCCAGAGGCCTGCCATGCTGATCACGGCGAGCAGCGTAGCGACGTTGGGCCCCGCCGGCAACGCCGGGGGTCCGCCCCGCGAATGACCAGTTGCATGCCCGCCTGCTTCTGGTTATTAATCTCGAACTTTTGGACGTGGACTCCAGGTGAACATGCCAACGCGCAAAGCAAGCCCGCCCCCTCCGGGCAGCCCTCCCGGTGCTGCCCCCGTTCCCCGGCTTGGCCCGCCACCCCGGCAGGGCCTGTACGATCCGTGGTTCGAGCACGACTCCTGCGGCGTCGGTTTCGTCGTTCACGTCAAAGGCCGCCCGGCTCATGCCATCGTCCGCCAAGGCCTCGAGGTGCTCCTCAACCTCACCCACCGCGGCGCCTGCGTCTCGGAAGCCAACACCGGCGACTGCGCCGGCATCCTCATCCAGGTCCCGGACAAGTACCTCCGCAAGGTCGCCGGCCAGATCGGTGTCGACCTCCCTCCGCCCCGCCAGTACGGCGTCGGAATGATCTTCCTCCCTCCCGACCCGGCCCAGCGCAAGAACTGCGAGCGCCTCTTCGAGGTGATCGTCGCGGAAGAAGGGCAGGAAGTCCTGGGCTGGCGCACGGTGCCCACAGACAACTCGATGATCGGCCAGACCGCGCGCGCCAGCGAACCGTACATGCGGCAGGTCTTCATCCGCCGCAACCCCAACATCGCCGAGGACCTCGCCTTCGAGCGGAAGCTCTACCTCATCCGCAAGCGCGCCGTGACCGAGATCCGCAACTCCGGACTTCAGGGCAGCCATTACTGGTACAGCGCGAGCATGTCCTACAAGACCCTTTGCTACAAAGGCATGCTCATGCCCGACCAGTTGCCCCTGTACTATCCGGACCTGGGCGACCCCGACCTCGAGAGTGCCCTCGCGCTGGTGCATTCCCGCTTCAGCACCAACACCTTTCCGAGCTGGGAACGCGGCCACCCCTACCGCTACGCCGCCCACAACGGCGAGATCAACACCCTGCGCGGCAACATCAACTGGATGCACGCCCGCCAGGCCATGTTCGCCTCCGACCGCTTCGGCGATGACATCAAGCAGATCCTGCCCATCATCAATACCAACGGCAGCGATTCCGCCATGTTCGACAACTGCCTCGAGCTCCTCGTCCTCGCCGGCCGGTCGCTCCCCCACGCCATCATGATGATGATCCCGGAGCCGTGGCAGAACCACGAATCCATGAGCGACGAGCGCCGGGCCTTCTACGAGTACCACTCCTGCCTGATGGAACCTTGGGACGGACCCGCCTCCATCGCCTTCACTGACGGCGTTCGCATCGGCGCGGTCCTCGATCGCAACGGCCTCCGCCCCTCCCGCTATTACGTCACCAAGGACGACCTGGTCGTCATGGCCTCCGAGGTGGGCGTCCTCGACATCGCGCCGGACCGCATCCTGACCAAGGGCCGCCTCCAGCCGGGGCGCATGTTCCTGATTGATACGGAGGAGGGCCGCATCATCTCCGACGAGGAAATCAAGCACCAGATCACGTCCGCTCACCCGTATCGCCAGTGGCTGAACAAGCACCTGGTCGAACTCGCCCACCTCCCGGATCCCCCGAGCGTGCCGGAACCCGACCACCGCACGGTGGTGCAGCGCCAGCAGGCCTTCGGCTACACCTTCGAGGACCTCCGCCTCCTGCTGCTCCCCATGGCCCGCGACGGTGTCGAGGCCGTCGGTTCAATGGGCAACGACGCCCCCCTCGCAGTCCTGTCCCGCCGGCCGCAGCCGCTCTACAACTATTTCAAGCAACTCTTCGCCCAGGTCACCAACCCGCCCATCGACTGCATCCGCGAGGAGATCGTCACCGCCACCGAGACCTGCACCGGCTCCGAACGCAACCTACTCGACCCCACCCCCGAGAGCTGCCATCTCATCAAGCTCAAGGCACCCATCCTCACCAACGAGGAACTGGCCAAGCTGCGCCATGTCACCCAGGGCGATTTCAAGTCGGTCACCCTCCCGATCCTGTTCAACCCCGCCGAGGGTCCGCTCGGCCTCGAGAAGGCCATGGACGCCCTCTACGCCAAGGCCGATCGCGCCCTCGAGGAAGGCGTGAACATCCTCATCCTCTCGGACCGCGGCATCGACACCGAGAACGCGCCGATCCCGGCCCTGCTCGTGGTCTCGGGTCTCCACCACCACCTCATCCACACCGGCAAACGCACCCGGGTGGGGCTCGTCCTCGAATCCGGCGAACCGCGCGAGGTCCATCACTTCTCCCTCCTGATTGGCTACGGTTGCAGCGCCATCAATCCCTACCTCGCCTTCGAGACGCTCGACGACATGATCCGCCAGGGCCTCCTCCCGGGCGTGGACCACAAGACCGCCTGCAAGAACTACGTCAAGGCCGTCGTCAAAGGCGTCGTCAAGGTCTGCTCGAAGATGGGCATCTCGACCATCCAGAGCTATCGGGGCGCCCAGATCTTCGAGGCCGTCGGGCTCCACCACTCCGTCATCGACAAGTACTTCACCTGGACCCCGTCCCGCGTGGAAGGCGTCCGCCTGGATGTCATCGCCGAGGAAGTGCTCGCCCGGCACCGCCATGCCTTTGCCGAGCGGCCCGTCAACGGCCAGGTCCTCGATCCCGGCGGGCAATACCAGTGGCGTCAGGACGGCGAGGTCCACCTGTTCAACCCGGACACGATCCACAAGCTGCAGCAGGCCGTGCGCAGCGGGCGCTACGAGCTTTACCAGGACTACGCCGCCGCCGTGAACCAGCAGGCCGCCGGGCTCTGCACCCTCCGCGGCCTCCTCGACTTCAAGCCCCGCACGCCCGTCCCTCTCGACGAAGTCGAGCCCGTCGAGGCCATCCTCAAGCGCTTCAAGTCCGGGGCCATGAGCTACGGCTCGATCAGCCAGGAGGCCCACGAGACCCTCGCCATTGCCATGAACCGCATCGGCGGCCGGAGCAACACCGGCGAGGGCGGCGAAGACCCCGAGCGCTACGTCTGGTCCAACGAACACGGCGACTCGAAGAATTCCGCGATCAAACAGGTCGCGTCGGGCCGGTTCGGTGTCACCAGCAACTACCTGGTCAACGCGCGCGAGCTGCAGATCAAGATGGCCCAGGGCGCCAAGCCGGGGGAGGGCGGCCAGTTGCCCGGCGCCAAGGTTTACCCGTGGATTGCGAAAGTCCGTCATGCCACCCCGGGTGTCGGCCTCATTTCCCCGCCGCCCCACCACGACATCTACTCGATCGAAGACCTGGCCGAACTGATCCACGACCTCAAGAACGCCAACGAACGCGCCCGCATCAGCGTCAAGCTCGTCGCTGAAGTCGGCGTCGGCACGGTCGCCGCCGGTGTGGCCAAGGCCCACGCCGATGTCGTCCTCATCAGCGGCCACGACGGCGGCACGGGCGCCTCGCCGCAGACGAGCATCAAGCACGCGGGTCTGCCCTGGGAACTGGGCCTGGCGGAGACCCACCAGACGCTCGTCCTCAACAACCTCCGCAGCCGCATCGTGGTGGAGACCGACGGCCAGCTCAAGACCGGCCGGGACGTCGTCATTGCCGCCCTGCTGGGTGCCGAGGAGTTCGGTTTTGCCACCGCGCCGCTCGTCGCCCTGGGCTGCATCATGATGCGCGTCTGCCACCTCAACACGTGCCCCGTCGGTGTCGCCACCCAGAATCCCCAGCTCCGGAAGAACTTCCTGGGCCGCCCCGAGCACGTGGTGAACCTGATGCGGTTCATCGCCCAGGAAGCGCGGGAGCTCATGGCCCGGCTCGGCTTCCGCACCGTCAACGAGATGGTCGGTCGCACCGACGCGCTCGAACCCCGCCGCGCCGTCGACCACTGGAAGGCGCGCGGCCTCGACTTCTACAACGTCCTTTACCAGCCGGAAGTCCCGCCCAGCGTGGGCCGTTACTGCCAGATCCCGCAGGACCACGGCCTCGCGGCCTCCCTCGACAAGACCGTCCTGCTCGACCTCTGTCGTCCGGCAATCGAGTCCAAACAGAAGGTCCGCCACGAACTCCCGATCCGGAACGTGCATCGCGTCGTGGGCACGATCACGGGCAGCGAGATCACCCGGCGCCACGGCCCGGCCGGTCTGCCGGACGACACGATCCGCCTGCACTTCAAAGGATCGGCCGGCCAGAGCTTCGGCGCGTTCCTGCCGCCCGGCATGACGTTCCTGCTCGAAGGCGACGCCAACGACTACGTCGGCAAAGGCCTGTCCGGCGGCAAGATCATCGTCTTCCCCCCGGCCGGCTCGACCTTCGATCCGGGCGAGAACATCATCATCGGCAACGTCGCCTTCTACGGCGCGACCGCCGGTGAGGCCTACATCCGCGGGATGGCCGGGGAACGCTTCTGCGTCCGCAACAGCGGTCTGAACGCAGTGGTCGAGGCCGTCGGTGATCACGGCTGCGAGTACATGACCGGCGGCACCGTCGTGGTGCTCGGCCCGGCCGGCCGCAACTTCGCCGCGGGCATGTCCGGCGGGCTGGCGTACGTGCTCGATGAGACCGGCGATTTTCCCAAGCGCTGCAACCTCCAGATGGTCGGCCTCGAGAAGCTCGCCGACCCTGAGGAGATCGAGACGGTCCGCGCCATGATCCAGCGCCACGCCGAACTCACCCGCAGCCAGCGGGCCCTCAAGATGCTGGTCCTCTGGGAGGATTACGTTCCCAAGTTCGTCAAGGTCCTTCCCAAGGACTACAAGCGCGTCCTCCAGGCTTTCCGGCGCGTCAAGGACTCCGGCCTCAGCGGCGACGACGCCTGGATGGCCGCCTTCGAGGAGAACGCCCGTGACCTCGCCCGCGTCGGCGGAGGCTGAACTCCCGTTCCCGTTCCTGCTGCTCTTACATCACCATGGGTAAACCCACCGGCTTCATCGACTATCTCCGCGAGCTGCCGCTCGACCGGCCCGCGCTCGACCGCCTCAAGGACTGGGATGAGTTCCATCTCCACCCCGAGGAAGCCCGCCTCCGCGAGCAGGCCGCCCGGTGCATGGATTGCGGCACGCCGTTCTGCCACACCGGTCGCCTCCTCAGCGGCATGGCCTCCGGTTGCCCCATCAACAACCTCCTCCCGGAGTGGAACGACCTCATTTATCGCGGCCTCTGGCGCGAGGCCATCGATCGTCTCCACAAGACCAACAACTTCCCCGAGTTCACCGGCCGCGTCTGCCCCGCCCCCTGCGAAGGCTCCTGCAACGCCGGGCTGGTCGCCGATCCGGTCACGATCAAGGCCATCGAGTGCAACATCATTGACCACGCCTGGGACCAGGGCTGGGTGCGCCCGGATCCCCCCGCCTTCCGCACCGGCAAACGGGTGGCCATCATCGGCTCCGGCCCCGCCGGTCTGTGCGCGGCCGCCCAGATCAACCGCGCCGGCCACCACGCCACCGTCTTCGAGCGCGAAGACCGTCCCGGTGGCCTGCTCATGTACGGCATCCCCAACATGAAGCTCGACAAGCGCCTGGTCCTGCGCCGCGTCGACCAACTCGCCGCCGAAGGGGTGGACTTCGTGACCCGCACCGAAGTGGGCCGCAACTATCCCGCCCGCCGCCTGCTCTCCGAGTTCGATGCCGTGATCCTCTGCACGGGGGCCACCCAGCCCCGCGATCTGCCCGTCGAGGGTCGCCCGCTGACCGGCGTGCATTTCGCGATGGACTTTCTCACCGCCAACACGCGCAGCCTCCTGGATGCCCAACAGAACGGCCGCTTCATCAACGCCGCCGGCAAGGACGTCGTGATCCTCGGCGGCGGGGACACGGGCACCGACTGCTGTGGCACGGCGCTCCGCCACGGCTGCCGCAGCCTCGTCCAGCTTGAGATCCTGCCGCGTCCCCCCGAGCGCCGGGCCGCGGACAATCCCTGGCCTGAATGGCCGAAGATCTTCCGCACGGACTATGGCCAGGAGGAAGCCGCCGCGGTCTTCGGCGCCGACCCGCGCGTCTATCTCACCACCGTCAAGCGTTTCCTCGGGAACAGCGCCGGCCACGTCGAGGCGGTTGTCACGGTCCAAGTGAAGTGGGAGAAGGACGCCCAGGGCCGGTACACGCCGCGCGAGGTCCCGGGCTCCGAGCAGGAACGCCCCGCGCAGCTCGTCCTGCTCGCCATGGGTTTCGTGGGCCCCGAGCCCGGCCTGCTGGAGCAGCTTCAGATCACGCGCGACCCGCGTTCGAACATCTTCGCCGAGCCCGGCCGTTACACCACCAGTCTCAAGGGCGTGTTTGCGGCGGGCGACTGTCGCCGCGGCCAGAGCCTCGTGGTCTGGGCTTTTCAGGAAGGCCGCGGGGCCGCCCGCGAGTGCGACCGTTACCTCATGGGCCACAGCGAACTGCCCTGAACGACGGCGGACCTCGCCCGGGAGTCGCGAGGTTCGCTTCAGGGTGACGCCAACCCCAGTTGGGCCAGCAGAAGGGCCAGCGCGGGACCCGACGCCGGCAGCGAGGAGAGGATCGCGCGGCGGTGCGTTGTGATCCAAGGTTTGACCGCGGCACCGGGGGCGGGTAGCGCTTCGGCGCCCAGCAACTGTCGCCAGGCGGCAAGGTGAACGTGCTCGTAGGCTGACAGGACGGATTCGGACGCCTCGCCGCGGAGCACCTGTGCCAGCTTGCCAGCAAGATCCTCGGCCTCGAGCAAACCCAGGTTCATGCTCTGGATGCCCGCCGGCGAGGTCTGATGGGCGGCGTCGCCGGCAAGCCAGCAGCGCCCCTGTCCGTACTGCCGGGCCAGCCGTTGCTCGAACTGGATGTCCACGGCCCAGTCCACCGCGCGTATCCCCGCATCGAACCAGGGGGCGTGGGCTGCCAACCGTTCCTCGAGGCGCTGCCGCGTGAGCTGGGCCCGGGCCGGTGGCTCGCCCCAGAACGGGTCCCGGTCCTTCTCAAAGACGTCGGCTTCCTCGTGCCCGGCCAGTTGAAAGGACCACCGGCAACGGCCGGCCGGCAGCGGCCACAGGACGCTCTTGGTGCGGTCGGTGAGCACGACGCGGAGTTCGTCGGCGAGTTCCCGCTCCGGTTCGAATTCGTACACCACGTAATGCTCGGTGGGGCCGAGCGTCTCGTTGGCGATCCCCAACGCCTGCCGCACCACGGA
This sequence comes from Verrucomicrobiales bacterium, assembly GCA_015075445.1. Classification (GTDB taxonomy): domain Bacteria; phylum Verrucomicrobiota; class Verrucomicrobiia; order Limisphaerales; family J093; genus DSVZ01. Next base: position 114,750 of record JABTUJ010000021.1, on the reverse strand, counting down.
GTAGTGGCCGTCGGCACCCACGACGTACTTCGCGGTCACCTGGAGCGTGCGACCGACCACCCAATGCCAGCGCGGCACGGCGCACCCGGTTGCGGTGCCCACCAGTTGATCCACGGCCGCCGCCACACCTTCCGGGCCCGGTTCCAGCGTTGCCAGGCGATGATGCCAGCGGACGGCGCAACCCTGTTCGGCCAGGCGGTGGGCCAGCAGCGCCTCCAGATGGTTCTGGGGGCACACCAGCACGTACGGGTGCTTGACCGGCAACGGCGCGAGACAAACCTCGGCTTCGCGCGTCCCGTCGGGCGAATAGAAGGCCACCCGGTCGATGCGCCGCGATTGGGCGCGGACGCCGTCGAGCAAATCCAGCCGGTCGAGCAACTCCAACGAAGCCGGGTGCAGCCCGCAGGCGTAGCTGTGCGTCGCTGGCCGTTGCTCGCGGTCGATGATCACCACCTTGAGACCCGACTCGGCCAGCAGGAGGGCCGTTACCAATCCCGTGGGACCCGCGCCCACGACCAGCACTTCCGTTTCCAGGTATCGGCTCATGCGCACCGCGTTCCAGCGGAGTGCGGGCATTCAAACAGGGCCAGGGCCGACCGCGAGAAGAAAACAGCACCTCACCATAACAATCCTCTGCCAACCGAATGGGCACCGAACCGACCCGCGGCCCCTCCGAGTCCCGATGCGTGCGCTGCTCTCCTCCGGATTAGCACACGGGTTGCTGATCCCACCTTGACTTCGCGCACGGCGGCGATGCATTTTCAACCCGCACGCCGACCGCTATGAATGCTCCGGTCATTGACGGCAAGCGGAGGTGGATTCACGAGAAGCCAAGCACGACGTTCCGCGGCGCTTGGATAGCTGTTCTGCTGGCGCTTCTGTCTGGCAGGGTGGCGGGGCAGCTCGTGCCACCACGACTGTGGACGTTTGTCGCCTCCGGCCCCGCGGACGCGATCGTGCCCGCAGCCACGCCAGACGGCGGGGTGGTGGTAGTGGTCCCGAACCGGCTCAGCGAGCCAGGGGTCCAGCCGGTGCCGTCGCGGATCCAGAAGGTCACCGGCAGCGGAGAGCTCGCCTGGCAGCACGACCTGACGTGGGACGGGATCGGCTGGCCCGTGGCGCTGGAGGATGGCGCGGTGCTGCTGGCCGAGGGGACGCCGCAATTCGGGGCGGGGCGGCTGCACTGCTACGCGCCGGACGGGTCGGTGCGTTGGAGCCTGGACCCCGGCGGTTCGCCAGTGATTTCGCCGATCCTGGACGCAACCGGAGACCTCTGGATCGCGGTCACCGAACCCGACACCAACCTCTCGCACGCGCTGCTCCGGTTGTCGCCAACCGGCGAGGTCCATCTGCGCCGCTCACTGGGAGCTTGGGTACACGGCCCCGGCGCTGTCCTGGCGGACGGCCAACTGATCCTGCCCGTGGGCGGACACGTAGTTTCGCTCGGCCCGGACGGCGGCGTCCGGTGGGCTGCGGCTGGCGGTCTGAACGCCACCCGGGCGCCGGCGCTTAGCCGGGACGGGACCCTCGTGGTTACGTCGGCCAACGGCTGGTTGCTGGTGATCAACCCGGACGGATCGATCCAGCGGGAGCACTGGCCTGGGCTGGAGATGATGGCGCCGCTGGTGGGTGCCGACGGCACGATCTACGCCCTCCGGTCCGATGGGAGAATTGAAGTTCGCGATCGCCTGGGAGAGTTGATCCGCCAGATCGACGCGCCCGCCTTTCCGGAGTATTCCCGAGCGCAGATCGCCCCTGCGCTGGCCGCTGGCGGGTGGGTTTGGCTGCCGTTGCGCAACGGGGAAATCGCAGCTTACAGCGCCCAAGGCGTGCAGGTCGCCTCGTGGAGTTCGCCCGACTTCGTTCTCGCCGGAGGAGCGCCGTTGTTGCGATCTGATGGCTCGCTGGTGGTCGGGTTTCGCGACGGCCGGGTGCTGGCCCTCGGCCAAGCCGGGGCTCCCATGCCCGAGGCGTGGCCACTCCTTGGGGGCAACCCCGCCCGCAACGCCCGCCAGGCCTCCGTGACGCCGCCCGGCGCGCCAGCCAGCCTGGCGGTGGCCTGGACCAACGAAGCCGCACACGTGACGTGGGAACTGCCACCGGGTCTGGTCACCTGCGAGGTCTGGCGCGGCCTCACCTCGGACCTCACCCAGGCGGTGCGCCTGGCGGCGTTCCTCGTGAGCAACGAGTGGACCGACCCCGACGTCGTGGGAGGATACGAATACTGGTACTGGGTGCGCGCCCGCAACGCCGCCGGGTACGGACCGTACCATGAACCGGTCGCCTTCCAGCGCGCGTTGCCGGGGCCAGGGGAGCACGTCGCCCGCTTCCACATCGCAGACGCGTCGCTGTCCGCGCCCGCCGAGGGGCCCGACGGCACGCTGTACGTGGGCGATGCCAAGGGCGGGCTCACCGCGCTGGCCCTGGACGGCACCCGACGTTGGCGGTTCGCCACGGGGACGGAGGAGCCGGTGGGCACGCCGCTGGTGGAGGCGGAGGGTCGGTTGTACTTCACCGCCACCAGCTCTGGCCTCTACGGCCTGGCATCGGACGGCACGCTGCTTTGGAAACTGCCCTACCAGCAGTATTTCAGGTCGCCGCCCGTCAGCCCGGCGCTCGACAGCCAAGGCCAATTGCTGGTAACGGGTCTCCAGGGAAGTGAGCAGTGGGCGCTGCGGCTCTCCCGCGCAGGTGAAGTGATCCAGGCGACCTGGCTGGGCACGTATCTCGTGCGCCTGAGCTCCCCGGTGCTCGCGGGCGATGACTCCTCCTGGCGGGCTACGGAGACCAGCATCGGGCGCCGCGACCGGGAGGGGAACGCCTTGTGGGGTACGGGGGCCTATGGACACGACCGCGCCTGGCCACTGGCCCTGGACTTGGGAGGCGAAGTGCTGTCCGGCGGTACCGGGCCGGTGGCAGGGCTGAGCCGGTTTGCTTCCGACGGCCGTTTGCTCTGGACCGTGGGCACCAACGACGTGACCGGTGGAGCGGTGGTGGACGCCGACGGAGTGGCGTACTTCGGCGACCAGGCCGGCGAGTTCCGCGCGGTGGATCGTGCCGGCGAGCTTCGTTGGGAAACGCCCGTGGACGCCCCGGTGTCCTGCATGCCTGCGCTGGGGGAGCCGGATCTCGTGTATGTGGGCACCGAGGCAGGCCGTCTGCTCGCGCTGGAATGTACCGACGGGGAAGAGCGCTGGCGGCTCGAACTGGGCGCACGCCCGGTGGGCGGGCTCGTGGTCCTCGGGGCCGGCGAACTGGCCGTGAGCACGGAAGACGGAGTGCTGCACCGCATTCGCGTGGGGGGCGGTGTGCCTCCGGACGCGCTCTGGCCCATGCTGGGCCGGAACGCCGCCCATCACGGTCGGCTGCCCGCCCCCTTGCCACCACTCCTGGCGCCCGCCCCGGTCACCGCCACGGACGCCGTCACCAACACCGACGTGGTGGTCACCTGGGAACCGGTGCCCGGCGCCGCGAGGTACGAGCTCTTCCGCGCCCCCATCGAAGATGTCACCGCGGCCGTGCCCCTCGTAACGAACCTCACCGACACCACCACGTTCACCGATTTCTTCGTGCCGGCCAACCAGCCGCACTGGTATTGGGTGCGCGCCACCTCCGCGGACGGGCCCGGACCCTGGAGCGAACCGGCACGAGGCAGCCAGGGCACGAGGCTTTGGCGGGTTGTGTTGCGCGGCGGGTTGACGGGCCCCCCGGCGGTGGCGGCCGACGGGACCGCCTACGCCCTCATCCGGCAAACCGCCGACACCCGGGCCACGGTGGTTGCCCTGGCCGCAGCCACCGGCGCCGAGTTGTGGCGGCGGAGCGTGGGCGCCTCGAACTTCACCGTCCCGTCCGGGCGCCTCCACGCCCCCGTACTGGCCGAGGACGGACGCCTGTTCGTCGCCGGTCGGCAGGCCCTGGCTTGTTTCTCCGCCCAGGGCGACCTGCTGTGGGAGCGACCAGCCCCCACCAACGCGCCCGCCCACCGGGCCCATGGCGCTGACCCGGTCGGGCCGGTTCAATCCTAAAGACAGGGACCACCGCCCGGGCCTACGGCGTGCGCTGGAAAGCGGCGGGGGCTGGGGCGCGAGCCTGGTCCGTCATCGCACGATGGCACCATCTGATCGCCTGAGAAGGTACGCCGTTACGTCCCAACGGCACGGTCCGGTTCCAAGTGCCGGTCAATGCCGGCCTGCCGCCCGCGCTGAGCCGGTCCGGGCATCTGCTGATCGCGGACACCACCCGGTTAGTCCATGTCGTGCGACCCGACGGCACGCTGGCCACCGGCGACCCGCCGTGGCGGGCCGCGTCACCCGGGCTGGCCTCAGCCGTGGACCAGTTCAGCTTCATCCTGTCGGGCCCCCTCCCGGAACTCGTGCTTGTCAACCACGACGCCGAGGAGCTGAGCCGCATCCCGGTCGGGCAGCCGACGTTCCCCGGTTTTCCGAGGCCGGACGCTGTGGTGGCGGGAGGGGACGGAACCTGGTACCTGATGCGAGCCCCGGTACAGGTGACCGTGCAGGACGCGGCCGGGAACCTGCGCGCGGTCTGGCCGCTGAAGCCGCCTACCGCGAATCTGGGTGCAGTGCTGGGAGAGGATGGCGTGTTTTACTTCGCGGAATCCGGTTGCCTGGTCGCCTTCCGCGGCTTCGGACCGCCCGCACCGGATGCCTGGGCCATGCTTCGCAAGGACCGCCGCAACTCGGCCTCCTGGGAGGAGGAGCTCGCGCCGCCTGCGTTGCCGTCGGGCTTTGCCGTCGAGCCGACTCACTCCCTCAACACGGTTGAGTTGCGCTGGCAGCAGCCCGACAGTCTCACCCTGATCGAGCTGTGGCGAAGCGACACCACCGATTTTGGCAGTGCCCGATTGCTCCTGGGCCCGGTCGTCACGCAGACCTCGCACATCGACCGCGACCGGACGCCCGGTTCCTCGGCTTATTATTGGCTGCGCGCTCTCGACCTCGCGGGCAACGAGGTGGGGCGCATTGGCGCGCTGGCCTCGACCACCGCCTCAGGGGCGAGCGTGGCCTGGACGGCTCCCCTGAGCTGGTCGGGTGGGCGACTGTCGCTGGCGGAGGACGGCACGCTGTACCACCTGCTGGACACGCTCACCGCCTACCGTCCGGATGGCACGGTGCGCTGGCAGCAGGGCGACGTGTCCGGCGCCCCCGGTTCGCAGCCGGTCGTGGCGGCCGACGGGACGATCCTCGCCTGGCACGGGATGCGCCTGTTCGCGGTCAACCCCGGGGGCGATGTGCGGTGGCAGCGACTCGTTCACCGCCTGCAAAGCGACGCGGCGGAACTGGCGGTGTCCGAGTCTGGGCTGGTAGTCGCAGCGGGTCGCTTCGGCCTGCTCGCCCTGGACCTCGAAGGCGAGCACCTCTGGTCTGTTTGGGACGAGCCCTTTACCGGCGTGGCCCTGGGCGCCGACAACACGGTGTACGCCACGACCCGCACGAGCCGGCAACTCCAGTGTTTCGCCCCGGACGGACAACTGCGCTGGACCGCTCCCGGCGCCGGCGTCTTCGAACGGGGGTTGTCCCTGGACGGCACCGGTGCCCTGCTGGCGCCTGGTAACGACTCGCGCCTGCGATGGTTCAACCCTTTGGGCGAACTGACTGCCGAGCTGGCTCTGGCGGGCGACCCGGGGGAGGCGGTGTTTTCGCTGGCGGGCCTGGGTGTTCCCCAGGTTCGTAGCGGGCTTTACCCGGATTGGCTGGCGTTGCTCGATGCCGGCGGGGTGTTGCAGACCAACGTGTCGCTGGATTGCGGAGCGCTCACCGCCGCCGCCGACGGCACGTGGCTGACTTCGGCGCGGGCACGCTTGGTGGCCTTGGAGTCCAACGGCGCGATCCGCTGGTCCTACGATCTGCCGCCCAACTTCCCGACGCTCTCCCCCACGCTGTTGAGCCCGACGGGGCGCATTTACTTCGCGGTCGGCGCAACCCTCTACGCCCTGGATTCCGATCTGCGTCCCGCGCCCACCGGCTGGTCCACCACGCGCGCCAACCACCGCCGCACCGGACAATGGCTGCTGCCGCCGCCCCGGGCACGCTTCAACGGCATCGCGCGGCTCCCAGACGGCCGTCTCGAACTGCAGATCCTCGCACCCCCCGGAACCACGAACGAACTCCAGCACAGCACCGACTGCCGGGTGTGGGTTCCCGTCGAGAGTTTCCCCGGCACCGGAGAAGGCACCCGCCTCGGGGTCGCGACGCCCGACGCAGTACCACGCGGCTTCTTCCGCGTCCGCAGCAGCGTCGCGCCTTGAACCGGACGGCGGGCGGCCGATGCGCTCCTGCCTCCGGGGGTTCTCTGCCTCCGCCACGCCCGCGCGGAGCGCCGCTACGAAGCACCGCGTAAGAGGGCGGCTCCGATCCTGGCCCGATAGCTGCTTAAGCAAATGATCGTGATGACATTGGATCATGAACGATCCCTGTCCGGCGGGCGTACGATCCTCTTTGTCCATGGGCTGTTGCATGGCTCGTGGTGCTGGTCGGAGCCGTGGCGTGAGTACTTCCACCGTCAGGGGATTAGGACCCAGGTGGGGAATCTTCCTGGACACGGCGGGATCCGCGCGGACCCATCCGAACAGCGTTGGGCTTCGTTGAGCGATTACGCCGACGCCGTGGTTCAGATGGTGGCGGGTTATCATCCGACGCCGATCCTCGTCGGACATTCCCTAGGGGCGCTGCTGATCCAGATGCGGATGCGGGAACTCCATCCGCCTGCCGTGGTGCTGCTTGCCCCGACGGATCCGACGGCCTTCCGGTGGTCCGCTTGGCACCACTTCTGGCGCGAGCCCGGCCTGTTTCTGCGGGTTCACCGGCAGCAGTCCCCGCTGCTCGCCTTTCCGACGCCGGAAGCCTGCCGCAAACGGTTTTTCTCTGATAAAACTCCGAATCGCGTCGTCGACCGCTGTTTCGCCCGGCTCGAGGAGGAGTCGTATCGCGTTTGCCTCGAACTGCTGTTGCGGCCGAAGGTGGTCTGGCGAGCGCAGACGGACACACCGGTGCTGGTGCTGGGGGCGGGGCAGGACCGCAGTGTGCCCCGGCGTGCGACGGAGCGGGTGGCGAGGCTTTACGGGGTCCAGGCCGAGTTCTTCGAAGAGGCGGGACATGACCTGATGCTGGAACCGGGCTGGCAGCAGGTGGCCGAGCGCATCGTTTCCTGGTTGCGTGAGCTTCGGCTGGCGGGGCGCCGCCGCTTGCCCATCCCTGCCCGACAGGATTCGGGTTCGTGGCGAGGGTCGGCCAACGGCCGCACCCCGGCAAGCCAAGGGCTGCCGGTTACCTTCGATGAGCCACAGCCGCGCCGGCGGGTGACCGTCCTGTCCGATCGCTAACCCACCAACGCCGTGAGCGACAGGCATGGGCCGGTGTAACGCGATCGGGCTCTTCGCAGGGTGTGCGTGGCTCGCCGGGGTCGGGGCGGGCGATGGGCGCGCCGCCGAACTCTTCAACGGCCGGGACTTGGCCGGTTTCTCGACCTGGCTGCGGGATACGCGCCACGAGGACCCGCGCGGGGTGTTCACCGTCACCAACGGCTGGATTCGGATCAGCGGCGATGGGCTCGGCTATCTGGCCACCCGCCAGTCCTTCGCCCACTACCGGCTGCTGGTCGAGTTCAAGTGGGGGACACTCAACACGCCATGGAATGACCGCGTCGGACGCGCGCGCGATTCCGGCATCTTCCTGCATGCCACGGGCCCGGACGGCAACAGTCACGACGGCGACGGCGCCTTCATGGCCGCCATTGAATGCAACCTGTTCCAGGGCGCCACAGGTGACATCCTCCTCATCCGCGGGAAGGACGCGGCCGGACGCTTGATTGCGCCCCGCCTCACGGCCCGGGTGGCGCCGGAGCGGGACGCGGACGGCTGGTGGTTCTGGCACGGCCAGGGTCGGCTCCAAACGATCGAGACGTGGGGACGGCTGAACTGGTTCGGCAAGTCCCGAGCCTGGCGGGACGAACTCGATTTCCGTGGGCCCCAGGATCCCGAACGGCCTTACGGCGAGTGGAACACGGTCGAGTGCGCCTGCGACGGCAACCGCCTTGCCATCCGGCTTAACGGCCACCTGGTCAACGAAGCCTTCGACCTCCGCCCCAACCGTGGCAAGATCCTGTTCCAGTGCGAAGGCTCGGAGATTTTCATTCGTCGCGTCGCCGTGTTCGAACGAGGCGCATCGCGGACCGCGAAGTAGCCTTCGGATCGCGGTGCCTGGGCGGTACGTCGGTCGGTCTCCCCCGCGCCTGCGTTCGGCGGGCCGAAGCCCAAACGCCCCGACTGGATCCTTCGAATCAACTTGCCCTGGAAGCGGACTCGTGCGAAGAACGCCGCCGAGGATCGGCACCGCCCCGGTGGCTGATCTTCGACGGCGGGAGAGATGGCTGAGTGGTTTAAAGCGCACGCCTGGAGAGCGTGAGTGGGCTAATACCCCACCGGGAGTTCGAATCTCCCTCTCTCCGCCAACGTCTCGGCATCGCCACGTCCAAGGATGTCAGGGACGTTTTGCGCTGTTCTGTGGCGCTTGCTCGTGAGGGCGGTAGTGACGATTACAGCGCGGTCGATCACCTCAAGGGCCCCGGCTCCGGCTCCGCGGCCCGAAGGTACGCCAACCGCGCGTCCTACGCTGGCAACCGCAGACCGATTTGTGACGCAACATTCTGTGCAAAGGTCGGTACGGTCTTGCTGAGCCGAGAAACCACTTCCTCCAGCGATTGCCGGCGGCAGGTGGCAATCTGCTCGAGTTTCGATACGAAGACCACCGGATCGATACTGAACAGCACGTTGAGGTACTCCGAGGGGTGATTGGCGGCGATACCCCATGGCGCAAGTGAGTCAGCCGGGAAGTCGCGCGTATTGAAGGTCACGATCACGTCCGCATCACCCCTAATCGCTGCCGCAAGAACATGGCGGTCACCCTCGCTGTTCCCGAGGACGGCGGTCAGAGGCTCGTAACCCTCCACGATAGCCTCGGGAAACGCGGCCTCCACTTCGCGCCGCCAATGATCTGATCTAGGTTTGGGCCAAGGCGGTTCCAGTCGGTCCGTCTGCACGCGTTGCACTTCGTCAAGAATCCTCGCCGACCAGCAAGGGACGTAAAGGCGGGGCGTCTCGGCAAGGCGTAAGAAAAGGTCACACAGCCCGTGCGGTGCCATCACGCAAGCGTCCAACAACACGCGAAAATCAGCGTGCATGTTCTGGCGCTACCGCATCGTATAGACCGTCGGCGTCCAAAGAGGCGGTTAGGTCATCGAGGGTCTTCCTTCGGATTCGGTCGCGTCGGTCGCGGTACTGGAGCAGATCGCGGAGGTAGATTCGCCGGTGAGCTCCGACCCGGTGATGAGGGATTTCGTCGCTCTCGAGCAGCCGCACCAAAAAGGGGCGGGACACCCCGAGGAAATTGGCGGCGGCTTGGGTCGTAAAGCTCTCTTTCTCAGGGAGGAGAACAACGGCCTGACCCTGCCTCACAGCCTCGATCATCCTCACCAATTGCCTGAACACGGCTTCCGGCAACAGCAAACGGTTGCCGTCGGCATCCACCAACGCTGGACGTCCGCCGGAGCTCACCGCACGCCCGAAAAGGGCCAGCATTTGCCTTTCATTGCGGTCAAGCATCGAGGGATCCAATCGGTTCTCCGTGAATGCGTTCATCGGTCGAAAAGTGCACCTGGCGGGTCCGACCCGCAAGCGAATAAACGAAACAACCGAAACGGTACACCGTTCACGAAAGATGATGCGGCATCCGGCACGCCACGGTGCTGCCTCCGGGGTTTTCCCGTCCGGCGAGCGCGTGCCTCGGAGCCGAAGTCTCCGGAGTTCCGTTACTTCCGCGGCGCGGCAGCCACGGCGGTGGCCTCGGTTCGCCAAGCCGGATCTCATCGGTGCCGGTGTGCTCGCGGAACCCGACGCGCGGGCGTTCGCGGAGGTGGGTGATTCTCATGGTGTGGGGCCGTCCTGAATCTCGTGAACCAAGCCGGCGGCGACGGCGGCCTGGGGGCCGAAATGCCAGTGGGAACCATTCATCCATCGGCGGCAGACGCGCCGCGATCTCAGTCCTGGATCACGACGTTCTGGCCCGGACCCCCGTCGAGGATGTCGATTCCCGGCCCACCCAGCAGCACGTCGTCGCCGTCGCCTCCCAGGAGAACATCCGGACCGCCGCTGCCGATGAGCACGTCATGACCCGCGCCGCCGTTGCCGGTCAACGCGATGAGGCCGGCGATGAGGTTGGAGGCGTCCAGCAGGTCGTCTCCGGCGAGCAGGTTGAGCGTGAGCCGGTCGTGGGTTGCCTCACTCCCGGTGATGGTCACGGCGGGGATCAGGCCGATGACGTGGACACCGGAGGCCGAGCCGTTCACGAGCACCGTATCTTGCGAGGCCGTGCCCTGCACGATGACGGAGTCAGGTTGGCCGTCGCCCGTGGTGCCGCCGGCGGGTCCGGACAAGGCGACTTGGACCGAGGTCACGTCGGTGCCGGCCAAGTCGTTGATGACAACGACGTCGCTGCCGCCGAGGGCGCGGAAGTGGATGTTTTCCAGGCCATTGCCGTCCATGACCACGGAAGCGACGTTGCGGAAGAAACGGAGGCGTGAGCCGTTCGCGGAGAGTTCGACGTTCTCGGCGGCGCCGCTGCCGTTAAAAAGCAAGGTGTCGAAGCCCGCCTGGCCTTCGATAGTGTCGTTGTCGTCGCCGGGGTTCCACACGAACGTGTCGTTACCCGCGCCGAGCAGCGCCACATCGTTGCCATCGCCGCCTTGGACCACATCATCACCCCGGCTGCCCAGGAGGGTGTCGTCACCCAGGCCACCGTTCAGGGTCAGGCCGATGACGCCCGCCGCCAGGCGGGTGGCATCAACGGTGTCGTTGCCGCCCTGCGCGTTGAGGATCAGGCGGTCGCGGTCGCTTTCGGCGCCTGTGATCTGGACCGTCGCCCGCAATCCGTTCACCGAGGCGCTGGTGCCGCTGCCGCTGATGGTGATGCTGTCGTTGGCGTTGGTTCCGTTCACGGTGACGGTGTCGGGTTGACCGTCGCCGGCGCCGCTGCTGGCGGCGAGGTTGACGTTGACCTGAGTCGTGTCGGTGGCGGAGAGGTCGCCGACGACCAGATGGTCGGCGCCGCCGAGGGTGCGGCACTCGATCCGTTCGACGTCGTCGAGGTCCAGAGTCACGGAGCCCACGTTGCGGAAGAACCGGATCCGGCCGCCATTGGCACTGAGGTCGTAACTCTCGCTGGCGTTGGAGCCGTTGAAGAGCAGTTTGTCGGTGCCCCCCTGGCCTTCGATGGTGTCGTTGCCGTCGCCCGGATCCCACCGGAAGGTGTCGTTGCCCGCTCCCAGGAAGACGACGTCGTTGCCCTGCTGGCCGTCGATCAGGTCGTTCTGGTCTCCGCCCAGCAGGACGTCATTGCCCCGGCTGCCGAGGAGGGTGTCGTTGCCAGCACCGCCGTCGAGGGTCAGTTTGACGATGCCGGCGGGGAGGGTGGAGGCGGTGAGGGTGTCATGGCCGCCGAGGGTGTTGAGGACCAGGGAGTCGAGGGCGCCCTCGGAGTGGCTGACCAAGAGGGCCGTGGACAGTCCCGCCACCCGGTAGCTGGTCCCTGTGCCCGTCACTTCCACAAGGTCATCGCCCGGGCTGCCGTTGACCACGACGAGGTCGGGTTGGGAATCGCCGGTAGTCCCGCCCAGGGTACCGGCCAGGGAGATGTTGGCCAGGGTGAGACCGGTGCCGGTGAGGTCGTTGACGGTGACGACGTCGGCGCCGCCGAGCGGGTGGAGGTCAAGCTGCTCCACGCCGTTGAGGTCGAGGACCACGTTCCCGAGGTTGCGGGTGAACCGCACGCGCTGGCCGTTGGCGGAGACGGTGAGCATCTCGTTGGCGCTGCTGCCGCGGAAGAGGACCCGGTCCGTGCCGCCTTGCCCTTCGATCGTGTCGCTGCCATCGCCGGGATCCCATTGGAAGGTGTCGTTGCCCGCCCCCAGGAAGACGACGTCGTTGCCCTGCTGGCCGTCGATGAAGTCGTCGCCATCCCCTCCGAGAAGGACGTCCGCCCCGTTGCTGCCGAGCAGGGTGTCGTTGCCGGTTCCACCGTCCACGGTGAGGCGGATGAGGGCCGCCAGATTGCCGGTCGCCGAGAACGTGTCATTGCCCCCCCTGGCGTTGAGCACGAGGCTTTCGCACGTGCCAATGTCGAGGGAGAAGGGCGCGGGACTGAGGCGGTCGAAACGCACGCGGGTTCCGTTCGCGATTGCAGTGAACGCCTCGGCGCCATTCCCGCCGTTCACCTCGACAGTATCGACACCGAGACCGCCTTCCATAAGATCGGTGTCGTCGCCAGGATTCCAGATCAGGAGATCGTTCCCGCTCTCGCCGAACACGGAGTCATTGCCATCGCCGCCTATCAGTTGGTCGTTCTCGGTGCCGCCAAACAGGAAGTCGGCGCCGCCGCGGCCCAATAGTGTGTCCTGGCCACTCTGCCCGAAAAGCTGGTCCGCACCCGATCCGCCGGTCAAGATGTCGTTGCCCGGCCCACCGAACATCTGCGCTCTGGGCAGCGCGCCGTTCCTTTCATCCAGGGACAGGGTGTCGTGGCCGCCTTGTCCGAAGAGGTTGATCAAGGTCGTGTTGGCCACCGTGGCCGGGCCGCCTTGGACGGACACGGCGCCCCCGTTGACCAGGAGCTGACCCGAGACGTTGCGGCTGACGGCAATCGGGTCGTCCAGCTCGCTGCCGATGACCGTCAGAACTCCGGCGGAAAAGAACGCCGTGACGACACCGCTCGCGGCGGCGGCCGCGGCGGAGTGCTGGTGCACCCCGGCGTCGACGACGCGGAAGTAACACTGCGGATCCTCGCCGAGGGGCATCGTGACCGACATCCACCCGTTGGTGCCGGCGAGGATGGGACCGGACTCCGTCCAAGTGGTCAGGTTGGTGCTGTACTGAACCTGGCACGGCACACCTTCGGGCCCGAACCAGCGGAGGATCACGCCCTGGCCCTGAGCGTCGGGACGGACTTCCAGATGCAGCGACCCGCTGCCGGTGGCATCCGTCGCCGGGTCGGTGCCGGCGATTCCGCTGATCGCCAGGCCAACCGCCATCAGCCAGGGGAGTCCCCCCCGGTGCTTCGGTTCGCCCTGCCTGCCAGCACGCGTGTTTTCAGGGGAATCGGAGATCCCCGCGCCCGATGAGTATGGAAATGGTGTTCGAGTCATGCCCCTCAGTGCGAGATTCCGGTCCGAACCTGGCCAAACGCACGGTTGTGACGTTCCGGGAGTCCCGGTCCCCGGCTGCCCGGGCCGGTCGATCGTGAACTGACCCCTGGCCTGGAAATCTCATCCGCGCTGTAGGCGCCGACGTGAGGATCGACCTTGATCGCCCCTCCCCCCTGCGGCAGGCTGCCGACCGACGAACGAATCGCGGCCATGAGAACTCGTCACATCCGGCGGGGGCGTGGGGGAGAGGCAGCGGGGGAGTGTGCCGGTACGATCGCCCTGGCGGCGGCGATGTTGGGGGTGGTGGCGGTGTGGCAAGCCGCGGCCGCGGATCCGCAACCTGCGTTTCCTCCGCAGGCACAGCGTCCGCTGGAGCTGGAGGACTGGCCCGCGCTCCTGACCGGGCTGGCGGGTGATCCGCTGACCAACGCGACCTTGCGGCTGGTGACGACGCGGGCCCTTTTCGAAACGGGGCGCCTCCCGGAGGAGCTGTTCGCGTGGGTTCATGCTTCGGGTCCCGAGCTGCTTTCCACCAGCGAGCTCAAGGGCTATGCGGGGGCGGCACACCTCGGCGAGACGCTGCTTCAACTCGGGTACGTCAACGGCGCCGAGCGGCTGGCCTTTGACTCGCTGGAGATGGAGGGGGAAAGCGCCGCGGCGCTGCGCACGCTGGCCCGCCTCCACCTGATCAAAGGACTGACGAATGCCTCCGTCATCTTCCTGAACCGGCTCGACGCCTATCCGGAGCACCGCGCGTGGGCTGCCCGGTTCCGGGCCGGGCTGGCGGGCGACGCGCCGACCGCGGCAGACCCCACGATCTCCCGCATCCGGACGAACCTCGTTACCGGGGACCGGATCGCGGCGGGGTTGACCACCGAACGTCTGCTGCGCCAGGCGCTCGAAGCAAATCCGGGGAACCCGATGGCCTTTCAGTTCCTCATGGCCCATCAACTCCTGGAGCGACGGCTGCTCTTCGCACTGCGGACGCTGGCGAGCTCCCCGCAAGTCCGCGAAGGGCCCCTGCCACGCCACTATGCCGAAGCGGTTCTGCTGCACCGGAGCCTCTATCCGGGCCTCTCACTCGGCGCCCTGCTGCCGCGGGTGCCGCCAGCGGTGGCAACGAACTTCGAGGCTTTCCGGGAGATGATGAACCGTGCCGCAGGTTCGCTGGAGCAGGCCCGGCCCCAGGCGTGGCGCGATTTCGGCAACACCTACTGGTACTACTTCTTCTTCGGCCCGCGCGCGGAAGGGAGCCGCCCCCAGGCTCCCGCGACTCCCCAGCCTCATGAATAGGATGCTCGAATGGGCAGACTGGCGGCGATCAAGGAGAGCCCCCTCGGCCTGGCGGTCCTGCCGGGTAACCGTGAACTTGGTGGAGCAAAGGACCAAAGGAGAAGCTCAAAGCTCAAAGCTCAAAGCTCAAGGGAAGCTCCACGATTCCAGAGCTCAAGGGAAGCTCCACGACTCCAAAGCTCAAGGGAAGCTCCACGACTCCAAAGCTCAAGGGAAGCTCCACGATTCTAAAGCTCAAGGGAAGCTCCAGGGTTCCAAGGCTCAAGGGAAACTCCAGGATTCCAAGGGGCCGAACCGGTCCGACACCGGCGGGCCTGCCAAGGGGCGCGGAGGCCACGGGCTCAGGCCGGGCGCGGAGCTTGGGGAGCGCGCTGACTTCCTGCGGGTCTTTGAGGGAAGTGGACTGCTCCTGCCTGACCTGCTCAGGGGCCATAAATCGACCCGGCGGGATGCCCTTCTGCATTCTCCCTCTTCCTTCTGCCTTCCGGTTCATGGAGACAGAGGTTTCCGGATTAACGCCGGAGGCGTCCCAGACGGTAGCCGGAGGTCGCCGCGTGTCGGCGACCTCCGGCCCCTCGGCCCCAGTCGAGTACACCCCGGAGGGGGTGCCAGAGGTCCGGGGTCACGGCGTCTGGCATCCCTCCGGGATGCGCTCGCCCGGGCACGACCGCCTCCGGGGGTCTCGCTCGCGGACCCGCTCGACCCCCGGCTACCGTCTGGCACGCCGCGGGCGTGGGCGCACGTTGCGTGCCCAGGTTCATGGGAAGCGGCCTGTTCCTGCCTGACCTGCTCAGGGGCCATGAACCGCAGAAGGTGCAGGCTGGAAGCCCGCACCACAGGTTCATGGGAAGCGTCCTTGGCCGGGCTGCCATGCGCCGTGACCATGGACCTGAAAGTCGTAAGTGCCTGCAAATCAACGGAACGACTTTCAGGTTCATGGGAAGCACCTGGGACACGCGAGTGCGTTGGCGAAGTTGGCTGGTTTGCGCGGCGCTCATGCTGGTCGGGGTCCGGGGTGTGGCCGCGGTGGCTGAGCCTGAGTTGGCATCGGGCGATCCGGTGCCCTCGGCCGTGGCCGAAGCGTCAAGCTCTCCCAAGGCGGCGCGCTGGCCACGCCTTGCTCCGGACTACCGTGAAGTGGTTATCCCACCCAACCTCGCGCCGCTGAACCTGGCGATTCGCGAGCCGGGTATCGAGTACGTGTTACGCATCAGCGGCTCCGTGGGTGGGGCGTTCGAGGTCCGGCAATCCCACCCCGCGGTTCGCTTCCCACTCAAGGAGTGGCGGCAGCTCCTGGAAGCCAACCGCGGCGGGGCGCTGCGGTGGAACATCGACGTCCGCAGTCCGACGGGCGAGTGGGTGTCGTATGCCCCGTTTGAAACGCCGGTGGCCGAGGAGGCGATCGATCCGTACGTCGTGTATCGGCGGCTCCAACCGCTCTACTCCACCTACCGGCACCTGGGGATCTACGAGCGTCACCTGGAGAGCTTCGAAGAGCGGCCGGTGCTGCGCAACCAGACGATCGGCAACGGCTGCGTGAACTGTCATACCTTCCTGCCGGGGGCCCCGGATCGTTTCGCGCTCAGCTTCCGCGGCCGGTCGGGCCCTGCGACGCTCCTCGTTCAGAGCAACCGCATCTCGCGAGTGGACCGCAAGCTGGGGTACCTCGCCTGGCATCCCAACGGGAAACTACTGGCCTTCGCTGACAACGAAATCACCCAGTTCTTTCACATCGCCGGGCCGGTGAACCGCGACATCTTCGATGCCCGCTCGGACCTCGGCATTCTTCACGTGGACGACCGCAAGGTCGAGAAACCGCCGGTCCTCGCGGCACCCGACCGCAACGAGAACTGGCCTTGCTGGTCTCCCGACGGGCGCCACCTCTACTACTGCAGCGGACCCACGCTGGCCTTCGCGCAGACTCGCCGTTTTCGCTACGACCTCCTGCGGATCCCCTACGATCCGGACCGGAATCAGTGGGGCGAACCGGAACTCCTGGTCTCCGGCGCCGAGCATGGCCTCAGCGCGCACCAGCCCCGGGTGTCTCCCGATGGCCGCCACGTCGTGTTCACGGTGAGCGAGTCGGGCAGTTTCCCGCTCTTTCGTCCGGACAGCGATCTGTTCCTCTTCCGGCTGGACACCCGGCAGTGGGAACGGTTGCCGATCAACAGCGATCAGACGGAGACCTGGCATTGCTGGTCGTCCAACGGACGCTGGCTGTTGTACGTCAGCCGGGGATTCGACGGCGTGTTCGCCCGCCTCCTGATCGCGCATGTGGATCGTGCCGCCCGGTTCTCGAGACCCCTGCTCCTGCCCCAGGAGGACCCGGCGTACTACGACACGTGCCTGGACAACTTCAACGCACCCGAACTGGCCCGCGGCCCCGTCCCGGTTTCGGAGGAGGACCTGGCCCGGGCTTACCTCACGGCCGGAACACCGTCCGCTCAACCGGCCTCCGAGTATCGGAGTCACGGCAGCGACTAGGCCGCTCGGGTCTCACCACCCCGGATCCGGTTTGGGGACGGCCTTGAGGCCGGGGGCGCCGGTGAGGTAGATCGGGCTTTCGCCCAGCGGCAGAGAGAGGCTCGCTGTGCGCAGCGGGTCGAACTCGATGAAGCGGCGGGTGCCGAATAGATCGTGGACCTGGAGGCCGCGTTCCGTGTTGTTCACGCGCACGTAAGCGAAGGGGCGGGTGCTCCAGGCGACGATCAGGTCCTCGGCCTTGGCGGGGTCGGTGAACACCACCGCGAAGGTGTCGGGACCGAAGGCATCGTTGCGCACCCATTGCTTGCCCTCGAGCATGCGGGTCATCCAGCCGTAGGCGGCGTGGGCGTACTTGGGCGACAGGTCGAAGCGGGTGAGGCCCACCATGTCCGCCTGGTCGAACTGCCGCACGCCTTGATCACGCAGGGTCCACCAGAACACCTTGGCAATCTGCTGGGAGCCCAGGGCGAGGGCGTGGAAGCGGACGAGGAGATCGGCCTGGCGCAGTTCACTGGTGCCGTAGGGATGGAGGTGCGAGTTCCAGCAGATTTCGGTCACCCAGAGGGGCTTCGAGCGGTTGAGCTGCTGCATCACCTTCTGGAGTTCGGCGGTTTGTTCCAGGAAGGTCATGTTGACCAGCGCATAGTTGGTCGGCAGTTCGCCGCCGTGCCAGACCTTGACGTACTGGTCGAGGGTCCACCAATCGAAGGGGTCCTCAGGCGCGTTGGGCGGGCGGTAGGGGTGGAAGGCAACGATGTCGAACGCGCTGGCCGGCACCTGCCGCAACACCCGGCCCGCCCAGAGGACATCACAGAACGCCATGTTGAGCGCGACGACTTTCGCCGGACGATGGGCGTCGCGGATGGCGAAACCGGCGGCGGTGAGCAGGCGGGCATAATCGCCGGCGGACCCCTGCCAGAACCCGCCGTTGGGCTCGTTCCAGATCTGCCAGTGGTCGACCCGCCCCGCGTAGCGCAGGGCCGCGGCCGCGGCGAACCGGGCGTAGGCCTCGACCCCGGGGGCGGTGCGCGGGTCGTGGAACGAGGGGGCATAGGCGAGACAGCCCAGGAGCTGGATGCCGCGGGCGCGGCTGGCCTCGACCAGCCGATCGTAGGGCTGCCAGTGGTACTCGCCGGGCTGGCGCTCGATGCGGCGCCAGGAAAAGTCCTGCCGAGCCCACTTCACGCCCAGTTCCTGCATGAGGCGGAGGTGTTCTTCGAAATCAGGCAGGGCCGGGTCCAGCGCGGTGTTGATCCCGAAGAGGGAGTTGGTGAGCAGCTCGGTGGCGAAGCGCGCCGGGGGCAGGTCGACGCGGAAGCGGGATTCGGCGGTGGGGAGCTGGGCGGCGTGGGCCAGAAGGAGCAGCGGGAGCGTGGCCCAAGGCAGCCGGCGGAGCGGGCGAACGTGTGTCATGGAGGGGGGGCGTGGGCAACAAGACATCAAGACTTCACAACTTCACGCTCGTTTCCCTGAGCCAGTCAAGGTGCACCGCCTATCTGCGGAAGGTCGATCGGAGCGTCGCATCGTTCTCAAGACGCTGTTTGAATCGCTTGAGCAGGCCGCTGTCCGCAGTTTCCAGAATCTCGGTGAGGATGTTCACGACGCGCTCTATGCCGAGATCCCTGGAGTTCGGGACCGGAAAAGCCTTAGGGTCGAGCAGGTCGGCGGGAGCGAGGCGGTCCACCGGAATCCCCGCCTTCCGCAGTTGCCGCAGCCGTTCTTCGGGAACCCAATGGACGCCTTGCTCCGCCGACTCACCCAGGTAGGCTTCCGTGCGCGTTCTCAGCTCGGAGGGTTCCCAGTCCGGTGTCGCCACCCGCGAGTAGAGGTTGCCGATCAGCCAGCCCAGCTTGCTCTCAAACGGCCCGGCGAGGCGTCCAGTTCGGGCCTGGACCATCAGCGGGTAGTGATCCGCCCGGAAGGTGACGCTCACTCGCAGGAAAGCGACCGCGTCTTCACCGAGGCCGACATCGGCATCGGGAAACAGGTAGAAGAGTCCCAGTCTGCCCTCGTTCTGGTTGAAAACTCGTTCCAGAAGCTGCTCCGCCTTCGGGCGGTGTCGCTCGGAGTAAACCCCGGGTTGAATCGGAGGGCAGACCGTGTCAAGGAGGCGGATCAACACTTCGGCGAGCGATCGGACAACCGCGACGCTGATGTAGCGGGTCGAGCATCGACCGTTTCGCCGGACCAAGTCACAAGATTGGGTAAGGACAAGAAACGAAAGGTACTTGGGGTCCGTGAAATGAGGGTGGACTTGCCCGAACACCTGGCTCAGTTCCTGCGTAGGACGCAGAATATCCCCCTGCTGCAGGTCTTCATCCGGGCGGACCGCTTGGTACGTCCAGTGCGTCGGCATGGCAGCCGCCGTCAGAGCGTCCCGTCTGAACTCGGTTGGTGAACGGCCATCCGAGGGGTGAACCGAACCGTCACCTTTTGGCTCTGGCTCGAGGCGAGGAACGTGCGTCCCCCAGAGGTGTGGTGGTTGGTAGTGGCGCTCGAAGTATCGTGGTAAAACGCTCTTGCTTCCACGTACTTACACTGGACGGATTGCTCAGATGTCCTGCTCGTGATCTCCTTCATAAGTGACTCCTTTCAGTGTGGAGAGAATCCTGGCGCTGTGCCCTTCGACCTCAGCGATGGGAATCGAGAGCCAGCGCTTCAGTTCCTCAGGGTCGATCGAGCCTCTGTGAAAATTAAGTGTGATTCGGGCCGTTTCGTCGCCGTCCATCGCAATCTCGCAGTTGATCAAGCCATCCTGGAACTCCAGGGAGCGGCGGGTGGCTCGGCCTGCTATCCGGTAAGCGGCATCGGCAAGGGCCTCGTCCACACCTCCCGATATGGCCTCAGCCAGCTCGGGCGGCGTCTGTCCGCTCTGGAACCGAAGGTTGAAACCGGCGGCCGAAACCGGCG
Organism: Verrucomicrobiales bacterium; assembly: GCA_015075445.1. Classification (GTDB taxonomy): domain Bacteria; phylum Verrucomicrobiota; class Verrucomicrobiia; order Limisphaerales; family J093; genus DSVZ01. The sequence continues at coordinate 94,851 of JABTUJ010000021.1, read as the reverse complement.
TTCTTGGAAGCTCTGTCAGGGAGGTGCGGGCAAACCCCCGCGCGACGTCGAGGGTCGCATATGTGGGCGAATCGCAGGAAAACTCGATCCTCCCGGTGCTCGCCATCACGGCAACGTTCTGGTGTTTAATCCGCCAGGGAGCGCGGACATTAATCGGCACCTCAACGGAAATCGGCGTTCCCTCGGCGAGCCCGAACACGTTCTTCCCGATCCACTCCGGCGTGAAGATCGCGACGTTCCACTCGCCGAGCACGACGACATTCCAGTTGGTCGGCCTGAACAGCATGCGCACGGAACACAAACTACATCCCCCGACTGCGTCTACAAGCAAAGGCCTGCGGCCATAGGATCAAGGCGGCCTCTTTCCAGAGGATTCCGGCTTCAGCTCACAATCAGAAACTGCGCTCGGCGTAGCCCCGGACCCGTGGATGCAGACCCTTCCGCTCTGGACGCGCCGCCAGGCGAAAGAGGAACGGCCCCACGGCACGAGCTCGGACCCCGGACCGGCAGCCCCTCGGAGTTCCTGCCGACAGGAGACTGGTCGGAGCGACAGGATTTGAACCTGCGACATCCAGCTCCCAAAGCTGGCGCTCTACCAAGCTGAGCTACGCTCCGACGCGGTTGACTAAACACGCCCGCCGTCCCGGGCGCAATGCTCAAATGCGGGCGGGTTCGGCCGCGGGTTCGACCGGTTTCTCGGCGCCACAGTGGGTGCACACGGGCAGGAGCGCATGGCGGATGGCGTGGCTTAAGAGTTCCCATTTTCCGACCGGCTGGTACTTTCCCCGCCATGCCATTTGCCCAATTGGGTCTGTCCGAACCGGTGTTGACGGGGGTGCGTGCGGCCGGTTACGTGCAACCGACGCCCATTCAGCTCCGCGCCATCCCGCTGGTGATGGAGGGTCGCGACCTGATCGGCAGCGCGCAGACGGGCACGGGCAAGACCGCGGCGTTTGCGCTGCCGATTCTCTCCCGGCTCGGTACGCCGGCGCCGGGGCCGCGGTGTCTGGTGCTCGAACCGACCCGCGAGCTGGCCGCGCAGGTGGAGACGGCGTTCCGCGACTACGCCCGGTTCACCAAGCTCCAGGTGGCGGTGGCCTACGGTGGCGTGGGCTATGGGCTGCAGAACGAGGCGCTCCGCAAAGGCGTCGACATCCTGGTGGCGACACCGGGCCGGCTGTTGGATCACCTGGGACGCGGCACGTTGCGGCTGGACCGCGTCCAGTACCTGGTGCTGGACGAGGCCGACCGGATGCTCGACATGGGGTTTCTGCCGGACGTGAAACGGATCATCGAGAAGTGCGCGCGCAAACGACACACCTCCCTGTTCTCGGCGACGATCCCCCCGGAGATCGAGACGCTGATCCGTTGGGCGATGCACGCACCGGAAGTCGTGGAGATCGGGGTGCGGCGTCCCCGGCGGAAACGGTGGCACGCGATCTACCCGTGTCGTCCCGGCAGAAGACCGACCTGCTGCTGGCCATTCAGAAGCAGTTGAACTTCGATTCTGGTGATCGTCTTCTGCCGCACCAAGCACGGCGCGGACCAGGTCGCCGGCACCCTCAAGCGGCACAATCACGCCGTGGCGGTACTGCACTCGAACCGCACGCAGCGGGAACGGGAACAGGCGCTGCGCGGGTTCCGGGACGGCCGCTACGAGGTGTTGGTCGCCACCGACATCGCCTCGCGCGGACTGGACATCGAGGACGTCAGCCACGTGATCAACTACGATGTGCCGCAGCACCCGGAGGACTACGTGCATCGCATCGGGCGCACCGGGCGCGCCCAGGCCACCGGGGACGCCTTGACCCTGATGACGGCTGAGGACGCGATGCACGTGATGGCCATCGAACGGTTCATCGGGCGGAAGGTCGAGCGGGCGAAGCTGGACGATTTTCCGTACGTCTACACCGCGTTGTTCGAGGAGCTCAAACCGGGGAGCACCCCGCTGCATCAGCGCCGCGCCCGGGGAGGCCGCATCGGGCGCGTCTACCACTTCGGCCCGGCGCGACGGTAGAGGGCCCGCACGCTGCCAGGGAGTGCAGGCTGGAAGCCCGCACCACAACGACCCGGCGCTATTTCAGAGCGGCGTAGACGTGGTGCACGTCGTCGTGGTCGTCCAGCGCATCGAGGAACTCGGCGACTTCGCGGCGCTCGGTCTCGCTGAGCTCGACGGGGTTCTTCGCCAGGTGGCGAAGCTCGCTGGCCAGGATCTTCCAGCCCGCCTTGGCCAGCCAGCCGCTCACCGCGGTGAGATCCTTGGGGTCGGTGAGAAACCGTGCGCCGACCTGCCCGGCCGGGGTCTCCTCGGCCTCGAGCGCCTCCAGGTTCTGCGCCCCGGCTTCGATGGCATCCGCCTCCGCATCGCGGGTCGCGTCGGGATGGGCGGCCTCGACCACGCCGGCGCGGTCGAAGAAGAAGGCCATGCTGCCGGGCTGGCCGAGTGTGCCCGCCCGGAACAGATTGCGGATTTCGGGCGCGGTCCGGTTGCGGTTGTCGGTGAGGCACTCGACCACCACCGGGACCTTGTGCGGCGCGAAGCCCTCGTAGATCAAGGTCTCGAAGTGGACCATCTCGCCGGTCTGACCGCTGCCTTTCTTGATGGCCCGCTCAATGGTGTCGCGCGTGACCGAGGCCTTCTTGGCTTTCTCAACCGCCGCGGCCAGGCGCGGATTGAGGTCCGGATCACCGCCGCCGAGCTTGGCCGCGACCATCATCTCGCGGACGAGCTTGCTGACCAACTGACCCTTCTTCTGCGCGGCCGCCTCGCGACCGGCCTGTTTCCATTGGGCGCCCACACGCGGAGGTTTACCCGGCCGGAGGCCACGGGTTCAAGGCGGAAGCTGCGGACGGATGCGGCGTGGCACGGGTGCCGGCGGCCACCAGGAGCCGGTTCCGGTAGTGCAGGATCTTGAACTCGGGCGTGTCCCGGAGCTCCCCGACGAGCTCGAATTGGTCTTCAAACGGCGGGAAGAAGGCGTCGCCCTCGACCGTGCGTTTCACGAGCGTGAGGTAGAGGTCGGAGCAACGCGGCAACGCCTGGGCGTACACCTCCGCTCCACCACAGACGAACACCGTCCGGGGATCGTCCGGGACCAGGGGCAAGGCATCCAAATCGGGGGCGGTGAGCACCTCCGGGTGGGTCCAGCCCGAACGCGTCAGCACGATGGTCTGGCGCTGGGGAAGCGCGCGGCCGATGGACGCGAAGGTCCGGCGCCCCATCAAGAGGACGTGATGGAGCGTGAGCTGTTTGAACCAGCGAAAGTCCTCGGGCAGATGCCACGGCAGGCGGTTGCCGCAGCCGATGACGCGATTGAGGGCCATGGCGGCGATCGCCTGGAACGGCAGCCGAACCCGCACGGGCTGTGCCGTAGCGCCGGCTGGCTGGATCCCGTGAACGGTCTCCGCGGCCGCGGGAGCGAGCGGGGGCGGGGCCGGGTCGGTCACAAGCCGGAGGGGTGATCCAGGAAGCTCCAGGGGAGGTTGAACTCGCGACTCAGATGATCGGCGAGCGCCTTGACCCCGAAAGTCTCAGTGGCGTAGTGGCCGCCGTAAAAGACGTTCACGCCGAGGGCCTCGGCCTGCGCGAACGTCCAGTGCGGCCCTTCGCCCGTGATGAACGTGTCCACACCCTCATCGACCGCTTGAGCCAGCTCCGCGCCGGCGCCGCCGGTGACGACGCCGACGCGCCGGCAGACCTCCGGGCCGCCCGGCAGGAGAAGCGCGGGTTTGCCCAGCGTTTGTTCCAGGCGCTGCGCCAGGGTGGTGCGAGGCAGGCGCACACGGGACTGGAACCCGATGGGCCGCCCCTTGCACTGGAAAAAGGGAGCACGGGAACGGAGGCCGAGCGCGGCACTGAGCCGGGCGTTGTTGCCGAGCCGTGGATGGGCGTCGAGGGGCAGGTGCGAGCTGTACACCGCGATGTCGTGGTCGAGCAGGAGGCGCATCAGCCGGTAGCGATGGCCGGTCCACGGATGGGTGGAACTCCAGAAGAGACCGTGGTGCACGAGCAAAAGGTTGGCGCCGGCGGCCACGGCCAGTTCCGCAGTGGCCAGGCTGGCGTCCACCGCCGCGGCCAGGCGCGTGATGGCGCCGCGGTTTTCGACCTGTAGACCGTTGCACGCGCCGTCCCAGTCCGTGAATTCTCCGGGGCGAAGCAGGGAGTCGCAGTGGCGGGCCAGCGTGGCCAGGGCTACGGACGGCATGGGGCGACAGAATCCGATCCCCCGGGGATGTCGTCACGAAGATTTCGTGGGCAGCGTATTGAATTCTTCCGCGGCGGCTTCCTATAGTGCCGCCAACTTGGTCCGAGCATGAGCCAACACTCCGACGACGCGCCTCCGTGGGACCTCGCGGCGGCGCGCAGCCTATACAACATCGACCGCTGGGGCGCGGGCTATTTTGACATCAATGCCGAAGGCCATGTGGTCGCCAAGCCGCTGCAGGACAAAGGCGCCGCGGTGGATCTCACCGACGTGGCCGAGGAGGCCCGGGGACGGGGGCTGCGGTTCCCGCTGTTGATCCGGTTTCAAGACATCCTGCGCCACCGGGTTGAGGCGATCAACCAGGCGTTCCGGCATTCGATCGAGGAGTTCCAGTACCAGGGCCGGTACCGGGGCGTGTTCCCGATCAAGGTCAATCAGTTGCGGGAGGTGGTGGAGGAAATCCTCGATGCCGGGCGGCCCCATGATTTCGGCCTCGAGGTGGGGAGCAAGCCCGAGCTGTTCGCCGGGCTCGCGCTGCAGGGGCAGCCGGGCAACCTCATGTTGTGCAACGGCTACAAGGACGCCGCCTTCATCCGCATGGCTTTGCTGGGCCGCAAGCTCGGCAAGGAAGTGATCCTCGTGGTCGAGAAAATCGAGGAACTCCGCCAGATCCTCGAGGTGGCCCGCCAGATGGCCGTCGAGCCGATGATCGGCATCCGCGTCCGGCTGGCCAGCAAGGGTCGGGGCAAGTGGGCCCAGAGCGCGGGCGAGAATGCCAAGTTCGGTCTGAACACGGCCGAGCTGCTGGCCGCCGCCGAACTGCTGCGCACCGAGAACCTCGTCGGGAGCTTCCGGCTCCTGCACTTTCACATCGGTTCCCAGGTGCCCGACATCCTGACCATCAAGAAAGCGGTGCAGGAGGCGGGGCGGTTCTACGCCAAGCTGGCGAAGATGGGCTTTCCGATCCGGTACCTCGACGTGGGCGGCGGCTTGGGAGTCGACTACGACGGCAGCCGCACAGCGTTTGACAGCTCGACCAATTACACGCTCCAGGAGTACACGAACGACATCGTGTACTACCTCGGCGACGTGTGTAATGCCGAGAAGGTGCCCCATCCCGACATCATCAGCGAGAGCGGCCGGGCGATCGTGGCCCACCACAGCGTCTTGATCGTCGAGGTGTTTGGAGCCATTGCGAAGACCCAGTCGCCCCGGCTTCAGGAGACGAACGGGCAGGAACACCGCCTGGTCCGGGAGCTGCTCGATATCCAGCGGAGCCTGCCCCGACTCAACAAGCTTGAGGCCTACCACGACGCCCAGGAGCACAAGGAGGACGCGCGCGCCTTGTTTTCGCTCGGCCTGCTCGAATTGCCGGACAAGGCCCGCATCGAAAGCCTCTACTGGGAAATCGGCGCGGCGGTGGTCCGGTCGTTCCGCGGCCAGGCGTATGTGCCCGAGGAGATCCGCCAACTCGAGGACAGCCTGGCCGATCAGTACCTCTGCAACTTCTCGGTGTTCCAGTCGCTGCTGGATCACTGGGCCCTGGACCAGCTCTTTCCCATCATGCCGATCAGCCGGCTGCTCGAACGGCCCACGCGGGAGGCCACGCTGGCGGACATCACCTGCGATTCGGACGGACAGGTGAACCGGTTCATCGACCTGCGCGACGTGCGCGACACCCTGCCGCTCCACGCCTTGAACCACGCCGCGGCACCGGGCACCGAGCCCTACTACCTCGGCTTCTTTCTGATGGGCGCCTACCAGGACATCATGGGCGACCTGCACAACCTGTTCGGCCGGGTCAACGAAGTGCATGTGTTTCTCGATCCCGACGAGCCGGCGGGCTACTACGTCGAGGAGATCATCCAGGGCGCCACCATTGTCGAGGCCCTGCAGGCGGTGCAGTACGACGAAAACGAGCTCAAACGCCAGATGAAGGCCCAGATGGACGCCGCGATCAAATCGGACAAACTCAAACCCTCCGAGGCCATGCGCCTGCTCGATGAATACGAGAAGGGCCTGAAGGAATACACCTACCTCTCGATCACGTGACGGCGCGCGGCTTCTTCACCCCCTCGCCGGCCCCGCGCCGCCCCGTGCCTGACGCCGGCTGTTCCCCTGCCCCGATGTCTCCACCGCCCACCGCCGACGCGAGTCTGATGCCGTCGCTGGGCCGGCTGGTGCGGGGTTTGACGCTGCTGTTCTGGGGCCTGCCGCTCACGCTGGTGGTCTGTGTGCAGACGGCGCGCACCGGGGTGCTGGGGTCGTTTGGAATGTTGCCGCCGGTCGTGGCCAATGCCCTGCTGCTCCACGCGCTGATGCTGGCCGGGAGCTTCCGCTCCACCGAACGGGTGTGGCGGCACGCGCTGGAACGGGTGCGTCTGCTGGCGGTGATCAACCTCGGACTCTCGCCGTTCCTCCATTGGTGGAAGCTGCTGCCCGACGTGCCGCATTACCAGGTGGCCGTGGCCGTCATGGGCTGCACGGGCCTGCTGTTTCTGTTCTGCCTGAACCTGGCGCTGCGGCGCTTGGCGGCCATGCTGCCCGACCAGACGCTGCGGTTGGAAGCGCGGTTGTTCACCAGCCTCAACCTCGGCTTGCTGGCGACCACGGCCGTCCTGGCGCTGCTGGGCATGGGGCTCGGGCAGGTGGACCCGCTGCCGCCCGAGATGGTTCCGCTCGGGCGCCTGGTCGTGCATCTCGGATTGGCGATGCTCCTGGTCCTGGTGTTGCTGCCACTGGCCCTCACCATGACGCTGATCTGGAAGATCAAAGAGACGATCCTGGCGGGGGTGTTCGGGCCGGGAAAATGAGAGGCGATTCACGCCCGGACTTCGAGCACCTTGGGTTGTCGTGGGGGGCGCAAAAAAAGTTCAGCAAACTTCTTGACACCTGGGCAGGGGACTGCTTTTATACGCGCGGGCTACGAAACCAGCTTTCGGGCACACTGAGTGAAATGATCTTTGAATGCCCATTTAATTTCCGTCGCTGGCTATGTACCGGTTGGTGACGGAACTTCCCCGTAGTCCCACAGTTGTACTCTGAAAACTCCCCGGGTCCCAGATCCTTCCTCAGGATCGGGACCCGGTTCTCTTTAAAGCAACGGGTCGGTTGGACCTCCCGGTTCAGCCGACCCGTTCTTCTTTTCCTGGCACGCCTTCTCCCGGCGGCCCGACGCGCAACTTCAACCCAGGTTCCAGCCCTGGCGGTACTCGCGACGCAGGAACTCGTTGGCTTCGGGCAGGTTCGTGAACCGGAACGCGACCGGGTCCCACTCCAGCTTGCGCCGGGTCAGCAACTCGCGGACCTGGACGCGTAGCGCCACGTTGCCCAGCAGGACGGTCTCGGCCAAGGGACCGGCCCAATCGAAGTTCGAGCCGGCCGGCTTGCCGCTCTTGCACGCCTCCACCCAATCCCGGTAATGCCCATTGAGCCGTGGCAGGGTGCGGGGAATCTCGCCCGCCTCCTTCCGCACGCTGGCGGGGTAGATGTTGCTCCCCAGGATGAAGCCCCGCTCCCCCACCAGCATGCGCCCGTTGTCGCCCATCATCTCGCCATCCGGAAGTTGTTCGGGGCGCGGCGGGCGCAGGCCGCCGTCGTACCACACCAGCTTGAGCGGCGGCATTTCGACCTCACCCGCCCCGGGCCCGCTCAGGCCGAGCACGTGGGGGTTGTTCGCTTGAATCGAGCGATCACGCGCCGGGAAATAGTAGGTGACCATCGAACCCAGCGGGTAGGTCTCCTCGTTGACCCGGGTGGAACTGGCCTGGACACTCAGGGGCGCACCAAGCTTGAGGGCCCGGAAAACCGGGTCGAAGGCGTGGCAGCCGATGTCGCCCAGCGCGCCGGTGCCAAAATCCCACCAACCGCGCCAACGGAACGGGAGGTACGCCGGGTGGAAGGGGCGCTCCGGCGCGGGACCCAGCCAGAGGTCCCAATCGAGGGTGTCCGGTACCGGCGGGGTATCCTTGGGCCGCGGCACGCCTTGGGGCCAGTATTCGTTGAATAGCCCCTGCGAGGGGCGGTCGGTCCAGATGTGCGCCTCGCGGATGGGACCGATGGCGCCAGACCAGACGACTTCACTAAGCCGCCGGGTTTCCTCGGAACCGGCGCCCTGGTTGCCCATCTGGGTGGCGACGCGGGCCTGGCGGGCGGCGGTGGCGACCTGGCGGGCTTCCCAGACGGAGTGGGTCAGGGGCTTCTCGCAGTAGGTGTGTTTGCCGCGGGTGATCGCGGCGATGGACGCGAAAGCGTGGACGTGGTCGGGGGTGGCCACGACCACCGCGTCGATCTCCTTCACCTCCTCCAGCATCTTGCGGTAGTCCTTGTAGGGTTTCGCATCGGGGTAGCGGCGGAACGTGCCGGCGGCGTGACGCCAGTCGACGTCGGCGAGGGCGACGAGGTTCTCGCCCGGGCTTTCCTTGAGGATGCTGCCGAGGTCCGACGCGCCCTGTCCGCCCACGCCGATGCCGGCGATGTTCAGGCGGTTGCTGGGAGGGGTTTGGCCGCGCAAACCCAGCACCGAACTGGGCACGATGAGGCAGGCGGCAGCGGCGGTGCCGGTCGAGCGCAGGAAACTGCGGCGGGTGAGTTCAAGGCGGGGGGACGGATGTTCGCGAGGCATGGGGAGTGGGTTGCCCGCCCGCGCCCGGGGGTTGACAGGGGGTGAACCACGCGCACGGCGGTACATCGCCGGCAACGGCCGGGCGCGGGAGCGCGGCCGGAGCAATCGCGCATGGCTGATTCAATGCGGTTTGGACGTGAGCGCGGAGCGGGGCCTTCAAAGCAAATTGGACCAAAACAGGTCTTGCCAATGCCGTTGGCCTGCCGGTAGTGTCCGCCCCCTTGTGCGGCCTGCCACCCCGGTGGCCGGCCCGCCAGCAGAGGGCGCGGACACCCGTGGTGGCGCGCCTCCCGTTTTATGGTCAAGATTCGCCTGAAGCGTGCCGGAACCAAGAATACCCCGGCGTATCGAATTGTGGTGGCGGACAGCCGCAGCCCTCGGGATGGCCGATTTATCGAGGAAATCGGCTCGTACACGCCTTTGCAGAAGGGCCTCGATTACCGGCTCAAGCTCGAGCGGGCCGAGTACTGGCTCAGCAAGGGCGCGCAGCCCACGGAGACGGTGGCCAGCTTCATCCGCGCCGCCCGCAAGCAGGCGGCGACCAACTAACCCCTCCTCGCATGCAGGCGTGGATCGAATTCGCGGCGCGCGGTCTGGTGGATCGACCCGAGGCGGTGAGCGTCACCGCGATCGAGCGGGGCGGGCAGACGCACTACGAGCTGCGGGTGGATCCGGCGGACGTGGGCAAGGTGGTGGGCAAGCAAGGCGCGACCATCAAGGCCCTGCGGGCGTTGCTGCAGGTCGGCGCGGCCCGGCAGGGACGGCGTTGTTCCGTGGACATCGTCGAGGACTCGCCGCCGGAATAGCAGCCCGGGGCCGGAGCCGGGACGAGACCGGAACGACGTGATCCGGCGGCAGGCGGAGGGTCAGACATGAGAATTGACGTTCTCACGTTGTTCCCCGCGATGTTCGCCGGCCGGCTCGACGAGAGCTTCATCTCGCGGGCGCGGGACCAGGTTGCTCGAGCTCAAGCACCATTCACGAGACTGGACGCGGCCAAGCATCCAGGTGCCAGCCCTTCGGCGGCAACGCATGCTGAAGCCAGAACCGATCTTGAAGCCATCAGTCTGCGTGGGTGGACGGCCAGGTGATCCCTGCTCCAATGGCGGGGTTGTTGGCCTGACGGTGGCGCGCAGTTGGCGGGGTGCCGCACTGATCCTGCTGTGCGTAGCGCAAGGGTGTCGATGAGCGGGTGCGAGTTTCTGGTGGATGACGACCTGTCCATCGGGGATTACGTGCTCACGAACGGGGCGCTGCCGGCGATGGTGCTGATCGACGTGGTGACGCGGCTGTTGCCGGGCGTGCTGGGTGATGACGCGAGTTCCCGGACCGTCATTCAGCACCGGGTGTCTCAGTACCCAGTACGCGGCCGGCGGAATTTCGAAGGGGCTGGGGTACACAGGGTGTTGGTCTCCGGGCGCCGCTGCGATGCGCAAATAGCGCGCCCACCACGGGCGTGGCACGGACGCTCAACACCGGTTGCCGCGAGCTCCGCCCGGTCAGATCGGTTTGAGAGAAAGAGACGCGTACTAGACCCAGGCATTTGTGGACCGATCGGAAGTCGGCGCAGTGGCGGCAGCAATCGCTCCAGTTCAGCGTGGGCGACACCGTCGCGTACCACGAAGAGTCATCAGGGGACAAGGAGCGCATTCAGGTGTTTGCCGGCGTCGTGATCGGCCGGCGTGGCCACGGCCTCAACGCCACGTTCACCGTCCGGCGCATCAGCTACGGTGAGGGGGTCGAGCGCGTGTTCCCCGTCCATTCGCCGCGCGTTGAAAAGGTCGAGGTCGAGCGGGCGGGCCGCGTGCGCCGCGCCAAGCTGACTTACCTGCGGAAACGCATTGGCAAGGGCGCCATGGCGGTCAAGGAGCGGGAGACCCGCCACCGCACTCCCGTGGGCGGACCCGCGCCGGCAGCGTCCGGAACTGCCGCGGAAACGGAAACATCCGCCGCCGGGCAACAAGGCTGAGCGTCGTCCCTTGGACGATCGCCACGGAGGGCGGTGCGTCATGGCCGTGGATCGGCTGGCCTTCGAGCGTCAGCTCTGGCACGCAGGACAGCGCCACATCGCGGGTGTCGACGAGGCCGGTCGGGGTCCGCTCGCCGGACCGGTCGTGGCCGCCGCCGTGGTGGTCCCCCGGGACTGGATCGAGCGACGATGGCCGGAGGCGCTCGCCGGCCTGAATGACTCGAAGCAGCTTACCGCCACCGAGCGCGAGTGCTTCTTCCGTGAACTCACCGGTTGTGCCGAAGTCCGCTACGGCATCGCCGCGGTGGAGGCTGACCAGATTGACCAGCTCAACATCCTGCGGGCCACGCACCGGGCAATGTGCGAGGCCGTGGCTCTCCTGACGCCCCCCGCCGATCATGCCCTCGTCGATGGTCTTCCCGTGCCGGCGTTGCCGTGTCCCCACACCGCCCTCGTGAAGGGGGACGCGCGCAGCTATGCGATCGCGGCGGCGAGCGTGCTGGCCAAGGTCACGCGGGACCGGCGCATGCTGGAGGCGGACCGGTTGTTTCCCGCTTACGGGTTCGCCCAGCACAAAGGCTATCCACCCGCAAGAACACCTCGCGCCATCGCGCGTCACGGACCCTGTCCCCTTCACCGCCGCAGTTTTGCGCCGCTGCGGACTGCCGGGCCGGAACTGTGGTGAGATGGCGGACGTGGTGGCAGCGGTGGCGGGCCTGGTGGAACCCGCCCGCGATGGCGCCGCACCTGGAGCGGGGCCGGTTGGGCGAACGCGCGCGTCATCTGGCCGCTGGGTCACAGAAGTTCCTGACCGCGAACTTCCGCACCCGCCGCGGCGAGATCGATCTCGTGTTCCGGGACGGCGCGTGCCTGGTGTTTGTCGAGGTCAAGACGCGTTCGTCCGAGGACTGGAACCGTCCGGCCGCGGCGGTAGGGCAGCAAACCAGCGTCGACTTCACGTAACGATTATCTGGCCCGGATCAAGCATCCGTCCGTGGCGGTGCGCTTTGACATTGTGGAAGTGCTGCTGGTGGGCGAGGCGGTGGGCGAAGTGCGGCACCTGCCCAACAGCTTTCCGTTCGTGCCCCCTTATCGCTACGGTTAGCCCATGCCCGAATTGCCGGAAGTCGAAGTGCTGGTCCGCCACCTGGATCCGCTGCTGCGCGAGGCGCGCGTGACCCAGGTGGAGGTGCGCCGCGCAAAGGTGGTACGGCCGGGCTCCGCAGCCGCGTTCACGGCAGCCTTGCAGGGCGCCCGGTTCACCATGCGGCAGCGCAGAAATGCAGTGTTTACGCTGCGCCGCCCGGCGACCCGGGACGAGCTCTCGTTGGTCGGGCACCTGGGCATGACTGGAAGGATCCACGTCCAGGCCGCCGAGGCACCGCTGCCGAAGCACACCGCTGTGCAATTGACGCTGGGTTCGCGCCGCCTGGTGTTCGGATACCCGCTACTTTGGGCGGCTCACACTCGACTTCCAGGATGCTTTCGCGGACTCGGCTGAACCGCTCACCGACGATTTCCAGGCAGCCACGTTTCGGGCGCGACTGCGGGGTTCGCGCCAGCCGATCAAGGTGCGGTTGCTGGACCAGGCGCTCGTGGCGGGGTGCGTGCTTATCTACGCGAGCGAGGCCTTGTTCCGCGCCGGAATTGCGCCGCGCACGGCGGCGGGGCGACTGACGGGAGTTCAGGTGGCCCGGCTGGTCGAGGCGATCCGCCAGGTGCTAAGCGAAGCCATTCGTTTCAACCTTTGGTGCCGCTGGACTGGGCCGGACAGGGACGCTGGCGGGCTGTTTCTGTACAGCGCCCCGGCGCACCGGACTACGGGCGGCTCGCTGTATGCGACCAGGCAGGCGGGCCTACGCCGCTGTAGCACCCCGATCCGCCGCCTGGGTTTGGCAGCCCCTGGCGTTACCGCGCTGCCAATATCTCTTGAATGGCCAACGGCGGCCAACTCTAGAGCTGCATGACGCGGGGCATGGTTATCAGGCCTGGATTGCTCCGTGGTTGCGGCAGTACATGCACTGCGGCCTGCCTACCGGGCGTGTCACCACCGGCCACCCGGCGAAGGCTGGCTGCAGCGCATCCGCCCTCGCGCCATCGCGGACGACCAGCGGAGCCGGACCTTCATGGACGGATGTACTTCTCGCAACGGTTGCCTCGCGTGCGCGACAGCCTGCCCATCAGATTGCGCGCCAGATCTTCGAACATGCCCGGGCGGGTGAGCAGGTGGGGACACCTGAACGCGGGCGCCTGATCGTGGTTCACGGTAAATGGTGTTCGCCGGACCTGCGCCGCATGCAGGCGTTCGGACGCCTGCTTCGGATGCCGTGGCGCTGGCTCGGCGCAGGTGTCGTCACCAAGTGCGGTATGCTGCGGCTGCTGCCCGTCAGCTGGCGCGGGATAAAGCGACCCCCGACCTGCGGCAAGTTCTCAGCGGCTCATTGCGGGTCCACCCGCCCTCGGCCCGCGTCGTTACCGCGTGGCGCTGCTGACCGGTTGTGCCCAGGACCTGATCTTCAGCGACGTCAACCGCGACACGGTCGAGGTCCTGGCGCGCAATGGCTGCGAAGTCTTCACGCCCCACCACCAGCATTGCTGTGGCTCGCTCCATGCCCACAACGGTGAACTCGAGCTGGCCCGCACCCTCGCGCGCCGCACCCTGGACCAGTTTCCGCCCGGGCAATTCGACGCCATCATCACCAACGCCGGCGGTTGCGGCTCGCACCTCAAGCACTACGGCGCGCTGCTGGCCGAAGACCCCAGTTGCCAGCGCGCCGCGCTGGGATCGCCGCTGCCAGGACGTGCACGAATGGCTGGTGGCCATCGGCTTCGAAACACCCCCGCCCACCGGCGGGGTGCCGCTCGTGGTGACCTACCACGAGTCCTGCCATCTCAGCCACGCGCAGAAGGTCGTCCAACAACCCCGTCAGCTCCTGCAAGCGATCCCGAACCTGCGGCTCGTCGAGTTGCCCGAGAGCCAGTGGTGTTGCGGCAGCGCCGGCATCTACAACCTGATCCAGCCGGTCATGGCGAACGAGCTGCTCGAACGTAAGCTGGCGCATGTCCGGTCCACGGGCGCCACGGTGGTGGCCACGGCCAACCCCGGCTGCCAGCTTCAGTTGGTGAACGGCGCCCGGGCCCGGGGGCTGCCGCTGCGGGTGGCGCACCCCGTCACCCTCCTGGCCGAGGCCTACCGCCGGACCTGGCGCCCGCCGGCGTCCTTTTCCCCATTTACTCCGCGACCCACCTCTCTATAGTCGCCGCCATGATCCATGTCGGCATCGGCTACGACGTGCACAGGCTGGTGGAAGGGCGGAAGCTGGTTCTGGGTGCGGTCGAGATCCCCCACACGAAGGGCCTGGAAGGGCACTCGGATGCCGACGTCCTCATCCACGCGCTCTGCGACGCGCTGTTTGGCGCCATGGGCGAGGGCGATATCAGCGCTTCTTCCCCAACGGATCCTCATGGGAAGAATGCGCCGAGCCTCACGTTCCTCCGCGAGGCGGTGCGGATGGTGCATCTGCACAGCGGGCGGATCATCAACGTGGACAGCACCCTCGTGGCCGAGGAACCCAAGATCGGCCCGTACGTCAAGACCATGCGGCACCGCTTGTCCGAGGCGCTCGAGATCCATCCCGAACGGGTCGCCATCAAGGCCACCACCAACGAAGGGCTGGGTTTCCTGGGCCGGGGCGAGGGCATCGCCGCGATGGTCGTGGCCAGCGTGGATCTGCCGCGCTAGGCCGTCCGGTCGCCGCCCCCACCGGACCATGTCCGCCAAGAGCGAAATCGGCTGGAAACAGCGCACCGCCGAAGGCGAACGCCGCGAGGTCTACGCCCGGCACACCGGCGGCCGCTGGTTGTTTTTCGAACGCGGCCGCCGTTTTGAGGAGTGGCAGCCCCTGCCGGATCCTCCGCTCAAGGATTGGCTGGAGTTGCTCGAGGCGGTCGAGCGACGCGTCCAACGTCGCCTGCTGCGGCCGGAAGAACCGGCCCGGATCAGGCCCAGTTAGTTGTTCAGGCGCTTGATATCCGGGGGCAGGTTTCGCTTCGCGCTCGTGGCGCCTGCCGCGGGCGGATCAGTCGGGACGCCAGCGGCGTAACGGCCAGCGCGTCTAGATAGAGTTCAGAAGGTCAGCCGTTGCCGTCTGGTGATGCGTCCAGGCGCTTCCCTCGTGAATGTCCGCGCGCTTCGCGCTGTGCCCGGGGCCCGTGGGAAGCTCCAAGCTCAAAGTCCAAAGCTCAAGGGAAGCTCCAGCGCCAGGGAACCGATCGGTCCCATCATGGACGGCCTGCCAGGCAGCGCTTTTGTAACCCTCACCCAAAGCGGCGCTCGACCGCTCGCGCTCCAAACGCTTCGCGACCTCCACACCGTACGGCAGGCGCAACGCGTGTGGAGTGCGGCGACTTCCAGCGGCGATTTGCGTCCCGTTGCCCGACCCTGCGCACCGCTGCTTACGCAGTCATTGACAGGGCGGCCACTCGGCATTAGTATCCCCACGTAATTAGGGACGAAACGGCTGGTCTTCTTGTTGTACGCCTTGGCGTACGCGACTTCTGACCTTGAGGTCAAAGGCCGAGGACCGGGAGGAGGGAGTGTAGGGGTGGCAGGAGAAGAAGACGAGCGGCTCCGCGGATCTCCAAGGAACCCGCGGGAAGTCCTGTCGGCAACCTCGCCAAACCTATGAGACCCACCTCCATCCTCCTCAGCGTCGGCCTGCTCTTGTTAACGACCAGCGGTTGGGCCGCTGTGCTGGTCGACACCTCGCCGGGCAGCGGCGCGCCACCAGGCACGCTGGGGGGTTACTTCATGACAGCCTTTCGGCCGATCCCTCGCGAAGGGACTTCCGATCCGCACGCTCAGCCCGTAAACGTAGCGCGGTGGCCGGCAATCTCATACCACCCGATTGAACCTTTCTCGCCGGCTCAGTGTAGGACCGCAGGTCACAAATTTTGGTGATGTAACTAACGGCAACCGACCTGCTGATGCGCTGCCGGTCAGCACAGAGCGTTCTCCAGCTCTATGTGCAGCCAAACCTCAAGGATGACTTTGAGTTTCAAGTCGTTTCGGGAGTGACGGTCACGACGCTGACGATCAACGGGGACGCCGGGGCGAGCTACATCGGGTTCTACAGTGACGACCCACTGGACCCGCTGCAGTTCGTGTATGTGCGACAGACCACCATGGACTCGGACGGCTTTGCGGCGGGCGAGTTCATGATCAACGCGATCCCCGAGCCCGGTCTCGCGACGCTGGTCACCGGTCTGGGCCTGTGCGCCCTGGCGGGTGCGCGGCGGTTCTACCCACGGAGCTGAACCTCGCCCGACCAAGGACCGAAAGGAGTCTTTCCATGAAAACCTGCTTGCCGCGGGCGTTGGCGTTCTGCTGGCGCTGGTTGCCACGTCCGCCACCTCCCTGGCCGTCCTGCCCACGGTCAAGACCATTGCGTCGTTGCTTCGGCAATCCCTCATTGCGGCACCTGCGATGGAAGTAGTCACCCTGAAGGGGACCTGCGATCAGCAAGGCGCCAACTTCGAGTGGATCTGGGACTTCGGGGACGGGTCCGCACCCGCCGTCGGCACGGTGTCTGACAAGTACGTCGTCGAAGCGCGCCACACTTACGCGGGGGCCGTGGGGACGATCTTCACCGCGCGGCTCACGATTCGCGACACGAACACCGGCGAGAGCGCCAGCAAGCCGTACTACGTCAAGCTCGAGCCGAAAGAGCTGCCGTTTGAGGTGAACGTGGCCATCGACGAAGGCCTCTGGTACCTCCACAAGGCACAGCGCCGTTTCACGAGCGGCGCGGTCGAGGTCAACGGTGGGCCAGGGCAAATGCAGTGGTTACGCGAACTCGACGTGGCCGAGCGTCTGGGCCGCCAACGTCAACGCCTTCGAGGTCAACGGCCACCTCGAGACGGGGAGCGCAAACGAACCTACGGAACTGTGCAGCGCGGCTGCGGCGGTCTTCGAGTCGCTATGCCCACGCCGATCGGCCTGGTCGAATCCATGTATCCAGCGGTGGAACCCGGACAGCAGGAACGGCGGCGTCCTCATCACCAGCGACTACAAGTTCTACCAGGGCGGCATGCTGATGGATGCCATCATCGCGAGCGGCACACCGACGGCCATCGCGGTGACCGGCCCCGCGCCGTCCGGCGCCAATCCCGGAATCCTGGGCCGCACGTATGCGGACATCATCCAGGACATGGTGGATGCGTATGCCTGGGCCCAATACGATGGCGACCCGGGCGGAGGCTGGCGTTACGAGGCCAACCAGTATCCCGACAACTCGGCCTGCCAATGGGCCGCCATTGGCATGATTCCCGCCGAGCGCAACTGGGGACTGACCGTCCCGCAGTGGGTGAAAAACTGGAATGTGCCGTGGTTGGCGGCAAGCCAGTACAACAGCCCAGGCAACTTCTACCACGGCGCGTTGGGATACTACCCAGGCTATTGGTTCCCGTGGGGGCCGTATGCGACAACCGCCTCGGGAATGGTCCAGATGATCATGGACGGACTGGGTCGCGGGGCCACGGGCTGGCCCTCTTGGGATGCGGCGGAGACCTTCATCCGCAACAACTTTGGCAACACGGGAGGAGCGACTTCAGCCATCCGGGACTACTACTATGCCCTGCTCTCGTTCGTGAAGTCGATGGTGCTCTATCCCTACGACGGGGATGAGGATCCGCTGACACCGGATCCGACGCCCATCAAGTGGCTGCGGTCCCAGACCGCCGGGGTTCCGCCGCTGGACTGGTACGCTGCGGAGGTCAGCCAAGGCGCGCCCACGGACGGGGTGGCCCGCACGCTGGTAAACGACCAGTCGTTCGGAGCCCAATGGGGCTATTGGTCGGGCCACAATTACCGAGGCGACCAGTACCCGTTCGAAACCGCCTGGGCGATTCAGATGCTGAACCGCACGATCGTGGATCCCCGTGTGGTGGCGGTGGCCAAGGCCATCTCCAATCCGGGCGTGGTGGGCGAGTTGATCACGCTCGACGGCTCCGACTCCTACCAGCAGTCCCCCGGACTGATCATCGACTCGTGGGACTGGGACGTGGACAACGACGGCACCTTCGATGCCAGCGGTCCGTTCGTCACGGTGACGTTCAGTGCCATTGGCAACTACCCGGTGAAACTCCGGGTCACCGACAACGGCACGCCGGAGCAGTCCGCCGAGACCATTGTGGTCGTGCGCATCACGGAACCGCCGGTGGCGCCCACGGCCGATGCCAACGGCCTTACGCTTCGGCCGCAGGCCCAGCCGTGGTTCCTTGACGGCCGCTGGTCGCGCAACCCTGACGATGGCCAGTGAAGCCATTGCCGGGCGATACGATCCAGTCTTACGAGTGGGATCTCGACGGCGACGGGCAGTTCGATGACGCGGTGGGTCCGACCCCGGATGTGACGGCTTGGTTCGCGGCGTTGGGTCCGGGAAGCCATCTCGTGCAATTGCGGGTCACCGACACCACAGCGACGTCGTTCCCCAGCAGCGGCATGGGAGATCTCTCGGACACGGCCTCGGCCCAGGTGACGGTGCTGGCCGAGGACGATCCGGCCTGCGGGTGCGTGGATCTGGCTGCCACCACGGCGGGCAAGGTCGTGAAGCTGACCTGGTCGGCCTATCCAGGCGCGGCCTCCTACAACCTCTATCGCAGCACCATCGCGGGTGGTCCCTACCTCTGGCTCGCCGCCGTTGCGGGCACAGCTTACGACGACAACTCCGGCGTTTCCGGCACCACCTACTACTACGTGGTGCGGCCGGCAGCGCTGAACGGCGATGAACTGTGCCAGTCCAACGAGGTCGAGGTGACCCCGATATGCGATCCTCCGCGCGTGGGCTGTGCGCCCACCACGAAGTGCTCGAACCTGGCACGCTATTACCGCGAGTTGACCGCCTCGAGCGACTGCTACGGGCGCATGCAGCTCAAGATCTGGGTGGGCGACTCCGCCACACCGACGTTCGTCGCCGGCCCCTTCAAGTCCGGCGATGTGATTCGGATCAGCAAGGCCACCGTGGCCAGTGTCCGGCCGGGAACCACCTCTTGCGTGGCGGCGATCATCACTGTCAAGGGACAGGGGCTCGTCTGGGCCGAGGACCCGTTTGGACAAACGACGGACCCCAAGCTGGTTTGTCCGTAGCCTGGCCGCCACCGTGGTCAGGCCAGGCTGAACCGAGCCCCCGGGCGTTGGCCGCTCGGGGGCTTTGTTTCTTCGGGGACCAGCATGTGGTCGTCGGCATCGAGCGGACCTTCCTGACCCATCGGCTCGCGGCCTCGGTGGCGGGAGTGAACCACCCATGGGCGGACATCGATCTCGCGGGCGAGCACCTGGTGCTGGCCGCCGCGGCGTGAGGCCTGCGGACCTGCTGGATCGGCTGGAACAGGCAGAGCCTCCTGACGTCGGCTCCTACGGGAGGGGGAGGCACGACGGGGGTTCATCCTCCTCGCGTCGGCTCCTACGGGAGGGGGAGGCGCGACGTGGGTTCCTCCCCCTCGCGTTGAGCACGGGCAGGTGGAGTGCCGTGCGGCCGTCCGCGGGAAAGCGCGTGCGGCAGGGGGCGGCTCAACGCACAGCGAACCGCCCGGGAGCGTTGCGCCGGACGCTCACGGAAACGTATCGGACTTGCGGCAGGATGAACTTCTTCACCTCGACCGCGACGGTGCGGGGATGAAACTCGCGGAGCAACCCCTCCGCCAACTCGACCGCGAGCGACTCGATCAGCCGCCAACTCCGGCCCTCGCCGAACCGCAGCAGCCACTGGCTCACGGCATGATAGTCAATGGTGGTGCGGAGATCGTCGTGATGGGCCGCCACGGTGAAGTCGTGGAACAGCTCGATGGTCAGCAGCAACCGCTGCGGCGCGGCGCGTTCCTCGTCCGGCACTCCCACGTGGTAGTGCACCTCGAGATCGGCAATCGTGATCAGGTCCATGTTACTAGTCCCCTTCCGCGGCGTGGGCGAGCACGACCTCCAACAGACGGCGCGTGGGCTGGTTGAGATCGAGATCGAGGGCCGCCGCCGGGCGCACCCACTGGAACGCCTGGGCTTCCGCGTTGAGCCGCACCCGGGGCAGTCCCTGGCAGCGGCAGGTGTAGTTGAGCAGGAGAAAATGGGCGTCGCGATAGAACTCGGGGGACTGAATGCAGTCCTGGACGAGCACGAACCGGATGTCGGTCACTTCCAGGCCGGTCTCCTCGGTGAGTTCGCGGCGCAGGGCGGCTTCGGCGGGTTCCCCGAAGCGGATCTTGCCGCCGGGAATGCCCCAGCGGTCGGACCACTTGCGGGTGCGGACGAGCAGAACTTCACCGATGTCGTTGGCGATGAGGGCGCCGACGGTGGCCACGACCCGGGCTTCTTCCGGCGCGGCCGGCGGGGTGGTGGCGCGGCTGAGGCTGAAGCCGGACCGTTCGAGCCGCTCGCGGAGCTCGCCCAGGTGCTCGACGATGAGATCGGGGCCGCAGGCCTGAAGCTGGCGGAGGTCGTTGTAGCCGGTGAGGACGGCGCAGGCCCAGACGCCTCCCTGGTGGGCGGTCTCGATGTCGTGCGCCATATCGCCGATGAAGAGCGTGGCGCGCGGGTCGAGGTGGTGCTCGGCGAGCAGGGCGTGGATGCGGGCGGACTTGTCGTGGACCTGGACGTACGGGTGATCAATGAAGGTGCCAAACCCCGTCTCTTTCGCCTGCACGGCGTAGTGATCGCGGTGGGCGCTGCTCAGGACGAACGTTTGCAGCCCGTGGTTGCGGCAGAACTCAAGGAACTCCCGGGCGTGGGGCAATGGGGTCACCTGGTCCTGGACGCGACGGAACTCGGCGTGGAACCAGGACTCGAGTTCGGGCAGCGGGACGTGCGGGACGTAGCGCTCGTAGAAGCGCAGGAAAGGCAGGCAGAACTCCGCGCGGAACTGGTCGCGGGTGAGCGGCGGGATGCCGGCCAGGCGGAAAACGTGGTTCGTGGCCTGGAGCACCGCCGGCAAATCGTCCACCAGCGTCCCCGACCAGTCGAAGATGATGTTGCGGATCACCGTCCGCGCCGTTTGATCCGGATCTGGCTGAGCGAATGGGAGAGGGCGGCTTGCGCCAGCGCGGTCTCCTCGGGGGTCAGCTTTTCCTGCAAACGCGCCTCCGCGCGACGGCGCGCCTCCTCGGCGCCAGCTTCATCGATGGCCTTCTCGTCCGTGGCGAACACGGTGAGGATGGCGACGCGCTGGCCGGTGATTTCGGCAAAGCCGCCGGTCACGAGAATCCGGTCCTCCTGGGTTCCCCGCCGGGCAACGACCTCGCCCGTGCCCATGAGGGTGATGAGCGGGGCGTGCTGGGGCAGGATGCCCATTTCCCCCTCGCGGCCGGGCAGCGTGACCAGGTCCACGTCGTTGGCATAGACCCGGCCCGTCGGGGTGACGATCTCGAGCTTGAGCGTGGCAGCCATGGCAGTGGGTGGGGGTCAGCGGGCGGATCCTACTGCTCCTCCTGGATCTCCGCGATCGGTCCTTTCATGTAGAAGTTGGCTTCCGCCACTTCGTCATGCTTGCCTTCGAGGATCTCCTTGAAGCCCCGCACGGTCTCGGCCACGGGCACCTGTTTCCCCGGCCGGCCGGTGAAGACCTCGGCCACCGAGAAGGGCTGGCTGAGAAAGCGCTGGATCTTGCGCGCGCGATAGACGGTGAGCTTGTCCTCCGGCGAGAGCTCGTCCATGCCGAGGATGGCGATGATGTCGCGCAGGTCCTTGTAGCGTTGGAGAACGCGCTGGACGCCACGAGCGACCTCGTAGTGTTCCTTGCCAACGATGTCGGGGGCAAGGGCCCGGCTGGTGGAGGCGAGCGGGTCCACGGCGGGGTAAATGCCCAGCTCGGCGATGGAACGTTCGAGCACAATGGTGGCGTCAAGGTGGGCGAAGGTGGTGGCCGGCGCCGGGTCGGTGAGGTCGTCGGCCGGGACATAGACGGCCTGGAACGACGTGATCGAGCCCTTCTTGGTCGAGGTGATGCGTTCCTGCAGGTCGCCCATCTCGGCGGCCAGTGTGGGTTGGTAGCCCACGGCGGAAGGGGTGCGGCCGAGGAGGGCGGAGACCTCCGACCCGGCCTGGGAGAAGCGGAAGATGTTGTCGATGAAAAGCAACACGTCCTGGTTCTTCTCGTCGCGGAAATACTCGGTGATGGCCAGCCCGGAAAGTCCGACGCGCTGGCGGGCGCCGGGTGGCTCGTTCATCTGGCCGTAGACGAGCGCGATCTTGGACTGGCCGAGCTCCTTCTGGTTGATGACACCGGCCTCGGACATTTCGGTGTAGAGGTCGTTGCCCTCGCGGGTGCGCTCGCCCACGCCGGCGAAGACCGAGACGCCGCCATGGAGCTTGGCGATATTGTTGATGAGCTCCATGATCACGACCGTCTTGCCGACGCCGGCGCCGCCGAACGCGCCCACTTTGCCGCCCTTCAGGAACGGGCAGATGAGATCGATGACCTTGATGCCGGTGGTAAGGATCTGCGGGGTGGTGGACTGATCGGTCAGGGTGGGCGCCAGCCGATGGATGGGATAGTACTTGTCCGCGGGGACGGGCCCACGTTCGTCCACGGGATCGCCGGTGACGTTGAGGACGCGGCCCATGACGCCGTCGCCCACGGGCATCGAGATGGGCTTGCCCGTGTCGGTCACGTCGTAGCCGCGCTTGAGGCCGTCCGTGGTGGACATGGCGACGGCGCGCACCCAGTTGTCGCCGAGGTGCTGCTGGGTTTCGAGGACCAGGCGGGTCTTGCCCTGCAACGGGAGCTCGTACTCGACGGCGAGCGCGTTGTAGATGGCGGGGAGCTGCCCTTCGGGAAACTCGACGTCCACCACGGGGCCGATGATCTGGACAATCTTGCCTTTGCTCATGGGGTTGCGGTCTGCGGTCAATCGTCAGGAGGTGGCGCCGGGCGGGCTCAACTGATCGCCATCTGGGCGGTGGCGATTTCGAGGAGTTCCTTGGTGATGCTGGCCTGGCGCATTTTGTTGGATTCGAGGGTGAGATCCTTGATGAGCTGCTCGGCGTTCTCGGTGGCGTTTTTCATGGCCACCATGCGGGCGCTGTGTTCGCTGGCTTTGGATTCGAGCAGGAGCTGGGCGATCTGAAAGTCCAGCAGGTAGGCCAGCAGGACTTCCATCACCTCGGGCGCGCTGGGCTCGAAGAGGTAGTCAGTGGCGGTGGCGCCGGTGGCAGCGGCCCGCCCGGCCACCTTCGCCTGAGCGGTGGTCACGTCCCCCATCGGGAGCACGAGCCGGGTGTCCGGCTTCTGGGACAGCGTGTTGACAAAGCGGGAATAGACGACCTCGATCTGGTCCACCTCACCATTCAGGAACAGCTCCTTGGCACAGCGGGAAATGGCCTGGCACTCGCCGTAGGTCGGCGTGTCGTGATAGCCAAACTCGGCCACGAGCTTCCGTCGGGTGCGGGCGAGGAACTGGCCGGCCTTCTTGCCGACGGCGATGAAGGACGTCGTGGCCGCGTCATACCGGGCCACCTCGCGGAAAAGGTTCGAGTTGAGCGCGCCGCAAAGGCCTTTGTCGGTGCTGACGAGGATCACCCCGCGTCGCCGGACTTCGCGGGGCTCGATCAAGGGGTGACTGAAATCGCCGGCATCCCCGGTGGCGTGGGCCATGACCTCGCCGGCCAGTTCAGCGAAGGGCCGCCCGTTCACGGCCGCCTGCTGCGCCTTCCGCATCTTGGAGGACGCGACCATCTGCATGGCCTTGGTGATCTGGGCCGTGCCTTTGACGGAGCGGATGCGGCGGCGGATGTCGCGGATGCTGGCCATGGTTCAGGTACGGAGTCGGCGGCGGAGGCGCAGGTGGCCGGAACTCGCACGTTGGTCCCTTACGTGGAAGCCGATCTCTCGGCGGGGACGCGCTTCGGCCGGGGGCGGAGTGACGGGTTCGATCAGCCGCCGAATGGCGGCAAACAACGTCTTCAGCGCCTCGTCATGTTCTGCCAGATGGGATTCAACCTCGATGAGTTTGCGGGCGAGTTCGTGGCTGGCCGCGAGTTGCTCGCGCATGCTTAAGAACGCTCGCACGACGCGCACACTGGCCTCGATGGCCACCGGGCTGTTCAGAACGCTCGCGAGCATGATCGCCCCGTGCTCGGTAAACGCCCAGGGCAGCTTCCGCTTTCCCCCGTGGGTGCTTGAAGTCGCAAACTGCGACTTCAAGTTGGCAAACTCCGCGCGGTCAAGCTGAAAGGCGAAGTCCTCTGGAAAGCGGCTGAGATTCCGCTTCACCTGTTCGTTCAACCTCTTGAGCGCGACGCCGTAGATGGGCGCGAGGTCCGAATCCAGCATGACCCGCTGGCCACGAAACACCCGGATGCAGATCCGGATCGGTTCGGTGGGGGCCGTGGGGGATTCGTGATCCATGTACATGACAAGCGGCGAGGCGGCGCCAAGGCTCCGGGTCGCTACCGGTAGGTCTGCTTGAACTCGGTGATGGCGGCCTTGAGGGCGGCGCTCGTTTCGTCCTTCAGCTCGCGTTCCTGGGCGATCCGGGTCATCAAGCTGGCCTGGCGGGTGGTCAGAAAATCCGTGAGCCGCGTCTGGAAGTCCTTGATCTGGTCGACCGGCACGTCGTCCATGAAGTTGTTCTGGGCCGCGTAGAGCACGGCCACCTGCACCTCGACGGGGAGGGGATTGTACTGGGGTTGCTTGAAGACCTCGACGATGCGCTTGCCGCGTTCGATCAGCGCCTGGGTCTTGGCGTCCAAGTCAGACCCGAACTGGGCAAAGGCGGCCATTTCGCGGAACTGGGCCAGATCGCCCTTGATGCGGCCGGCCACCTGTTTCATCGCCTTGATCTGGGCGGCGGAGCCGACCCGGGAGACCGAGAGACCCACCGAGATGGCAGGACGCACGCCTTGGTAGAACAAGTCGGTCTCGAGGTAAATCTGACCGTCGGTGATCGAGATGACGTTGGTCGGGATGTAGGCCGAGACGTCGCCCATCTGGGTCTCGATGATCGGGAGGGCGGTGAGCGAGCCATTCCCGTGGTTTTCGCTGAGCCGGGCGCTGCGCTCGAGCAACCGGCTGTGCAGGTAGAAGACGTCGCCGGGGTAGGCTTCGCGACCGGAAGGCCGTTTGAGGATCAGGGACACCTGGCGGTAGGCGACGGCATGCTTCGAGAGGTCATCGTAAATGATGAGGGCATCCATGCCGTTGTCCATGAACCACTCGCCCATGGCGCAGCCGGCGAAGGGCGCAAGGTATTGGTTGGTGGCCGAGTCCGAGGCGGCGGCCACGACCACGATGGTGTAGGGCAGCGCCCCGGCGGCCTCCAACACGTGGAGCGTGTTGGCGATGTTCGACTGTTTCTGGCCGATGGCGACGTAGATCGAGTAGAGCGGCCGGTGGTTCTTATCGCCCGCCTCCTCCGCCTGCCGGTTGATCCGCGCGTTGTTGATGATGGTGTCGATCCCAATCGTGGTCTTGCCCGTGGACCGATCGCCGATGATCAACTCGCGCTGGCCGCGTCCGATGGGGATCATCGCGTCGACCGCCATGATACCGGTCTGGACAGGCTGGCTGACGGAGCGGCGCTTGATGATGCCCGGGGCGATCTTCTCGACCGGATAGACCGTCTCGGCCTGGATCGGGCCCTTGCCATCAATGGGCTCGCCGAGGGTGTTGACCACGCGGCCGAGCATTGCCTTCCCGACCGGGACCTGGAGGAGCTTGCCCGTCGTGCGCACCTCCTGGCCCTCTTTGATGGAGAGGTAATCGCCGAGGATGATCGCGCCGACCTCGGTCTCCTCGAGGTTGAGTGCGAGCCCGATCACGCCGCCGCCGAAATCGAGCATCTCGTTCATCATGGCGTCGGTGAGTCCCTCGACGCGGGCCACGCCGTCGCTGATTTCGCGCACGACGCCGACATTCTGGCGGTTGACCTGGGTCTGAAGACCGCTGATCTGGGCTTCGATTTCCTGCAACAGGGTGCTCATACGGGGCGCGGGGACTGGAAAAAGGGGAATGGGTTCAGGGCTAGAAACGGTTCGCCAGGACGGCAAGGCGACCCTGGACACTGCCGTCGAAAACGTCGCTGCCCACGGCGATGCGCAGGCCGCCGATCAAGGCCGCGTTGCGGGTGAAAGTGATCCGCAGGCCGGGGCCGTAAGTATGGGTCAGGTTTCCGGTGAGGCGCGTCTGCCATTCTGGCGAGAGGTCCATGGCGGATTCGACGCGGGCGGTGCGGCGGGCGATCTCCAACTGGACCAGGCGCTTGAAGTAGGCGAGCAACCGCAGGTAACCGCGCGGTTTCCGGTCGATCACCTGCTGCACGGCCTGGCGGGCCCGCGCCTCGTCCAGCAACCCGTTGACCTGGCAGGAGCGCAGCAGCGACTTGGCGTCGCGGCGGGACTGTTTGGCGGTGCGCATGGGGGCGAAGGCTGGGTGCGACCGGATCTCAGGCGGCGATCTGCTGGCGGGTCTCTTCGGCCAGGCGTTGCTGGTCTTCGAGGGTCAGGATCTTGCCGGTGACCTTGGCGGTGGTCTGGACGACCGGGCGTCCGACCTCGCGCGCAGTTCGGCCAGCATCCGGGCGTGATCCGCCGCCGCGGCCTCGCGGGCCTTGGCGATGATCTGTTCGGCGGCGGCGATGGCTTTCTGCGTCTCCAGTTCCTGCACGCGCGCGGCGGCGGCCCGGGCGTCCTCGATCAGCTTGATCGCCTGTTCGTTGGCGCGGGCCAGCAAGTCTTTGCGGGCCGCCTCGGTCTGGGCGAGCTCGGTCTTGATCTTCTCGGCGTTGGCGAGACCTTCGGCGATCCGCTGCCGGCGCACCTCGAGCACCTGGAGGATGGGGCGGTAGGCGTACCGGTGGAGGATGAAGGCCACCAGGGAGAAGCTGATGCACTGGGCCAGAAAATGGGGCCAGTTCAGGCCGAAAGTGTCCGCGGTCTGGCGAGCGGTCTCGGCCAAGCCGCTGGCGGCGAAGAGGGCATTCGGGTCCATACCGGTCAAGCAAAGTAGAGGCGCGGAACCGGCTCGCGGTCCCGCGCCGGGAATCGTCTATTTCCCCGCCAAGAAGATGGCGAAGAACACAATCCCTTCAGCGAAGGCGGTGCTGAGAATGGCCTGCACCAGGATCTTCGTGGCCGCGCCGGGGTTGCGCCCGACCGCCTCCGAAGCCTTCATGCCGATGAAGCCCACACCGAGGGCCGCGCCCAAACAAGCGAGGCCGATGTGCAGGTTGCCAGTCATCTCCGCCAACATAGGCATCCACATACGTCTTCCTTTCTGCTGCTCAGCGACCCCCGCACGCGAAGCACGGTCCGGCCGCCGAAAGGGTCATGTTCCGTGGGCTCCCGCGTGCGATCCTTCCTCGTCGTGCATGCAGATCAGCAGGGTGAACACCGCCGTCAGCAACATGAACACCAGCGCCTGCACCAGGCCCACCAGAATCTCGAGGAAGTAGAACGGAATCGGAATCAGCCAGCCCAGCCACGGCACCAACACGGCCATGGACTCGAGCATGTTCTCACCCGCAAAAATGTTGCCGTAAGACGGAAGCTCAGGGACACCGGCCGGAACAGGATCGAGACCACCTCGAGCAACCCCACCAGCACAAACACCATCACCATCAGCAGCTTCAACGCCCCGGTCGTGTCGCCCTTCGGACCGAAAATGTGGAGCACAAAACCCTTCGCTCCGTTCTCCTGCAGCGCCCAGACCGTCCAGCACAGGAAGAAGATGGCCGCCATCGCAAAGGTCATGTTCAGATCCGCGTTCGCGCCCCGCAGCCACGGATCGACCACCCGGAAACCGTGCTCGCCCTGCACTCCCCAGCCGATGGTGCCCACCCCGGGGATCAGGCCGAAGTAGTTGGCGAACAGGATGAAGATGAAGACCGTCGCGAAGAACCAGAAGGTCTTTTTGACCAGATGCGGCCCGATGATGCCCTCCAGGAAGTCATGCAGGCTCTCGACCAGCCATTCCCAGAAGTTCTGCGCTCCCTCGGGCACGTCCTGAATGCGCCGGGTGGCGTAGCGGGCGAAGGCGATCAGGCCCAGCGCTACGACCCACGTTACCAGCATCGAGTTGGTCACCGGCAACGGCCCGATGTGGAAGATCGTGGGTGGGGCCTCGGGCAATCCGTGGTGCGCCCCGTCGGCTCCCGCCGCCAGCGCTCCCGCTGGTCCGCCGGCCCAGCAGGCCAGCACCAGCGCCCCACGAATGCACCACCAGAATCTCACGTCGATGTGTCTTGGTTCGCCTGCCCGGGCACTCCCGCGCGCCGTCGCAGGGGGCGCAAACCCTGCCGGATCCAAACCCGGCGGACAAGGCTTTTTTCGAGTGGAAAAGGCATTGACTCGTCGGCGGTGGTTTCCTACTTTGACCGGCCTTGTGCGGGGGCGTAGCTCAATTGGTTAGAGCGCTGCCCTGTCACGGCAGAGGTTACGGGTTCGAGCCCCGCCGCTCCCGCCAAATCTATCCATTGTGTAAGCAGGGGCTTACAACTTTTGGGTTTTCTCTTCCTACCAGATTTCCTACCTCCTTTCGCGAGGTACTGCCCTCGCGGGCACCTGCTGGAGGCCGCACTGGCCTGGGCCCGGGCGCATGGTACGATCGACCAGAGGACCGTCCAGTGAGCCAGCGGAGTCTTTACAACTTCCGGTGCACCGTCTCGCTTGCGGCATGGCCGCCATCCTTCTTCCTGACAACTCATGCGCTAACGACGGCCTCCCAGTGCTGAGCAGCGGGGTTTGCACCCTCGGACAGGCTTGCACCGTTCTGAACTCTCTCTGTTTCGACTACGCGCTCCGGTTTAGGGTGATGGCGCATGTGGACTTTACCCACACTTCGCGGGTAGCCTCCCCACCGCCACTCGCTCTCCAACGGATTCAAGTTCAGCCCACACTCAGCGGCAAGGGGGTCGAACGCCTCCCGCTCGCGGAGCGTGAAGAAATGTTCCAAAGTCTTTGGGAAACGGAAGAATCGGTGGTCAAAGCCTACGGTTTGGCCGCTTCCGACTTCCAGCACGTCCTGGATTCGTTCCCCGTGTTTGCCCGGAAGCGCCCGGCTTTCCACCGGTTTCTGCGCGAGCGATTGGCCGAGTGGAAGGCCGAGGAAGGCTGAGGACGGGAGGATTGCTGTTCCGTAACGGAGTGCCTCGTGGGGCAGTTCACGATACGGCGACGGATTGAGTCGTGGAGGAGATTCCGTGGTCCCGGTCACATTCTGGGATTGCGGTGGCGGGCTGGATCGGGCTTTCCACTGCGGCATTCAACTACGTGCGGACAGCTTTGCCGGTGAGCGACCGCCCTGCCCGAGGAACTGCCCGGGCCCGGTCCATAACCACGGGAGCTACTTCCGGTACGCGGCCCCCGCCGGCGACCAGCGGGAGCGGATCCAACGCTTTCGTTGTCCCAAGTGCGGGCTGACGATTTCGATCCTGCCCGTCACGCGGCTGCCCTACCGCCCCGTCAGCGTCGCGCGCCTGCAAGCCTTCCTGGACAGCCAGGCGGGGATCGGTTCCGGACTCGACCCGCCGCCTGGCGCGCTCGAGGCAGGGTGTCTGCACCGGGCGTGGGCTCGCTTCCAGACCAGAGGCCGCATTCTCCAGGACGCCTTTGGCCTGCTGGGGATCCTCCACTTCCTGGCGCAGAGCGGCAAGCACTCCCTCCTGGGGGATTATCGCTGCTTGCGCCTGCCGGCCTGAGCGCGCTGGGCCGTGGCCCGTCCGGAACCGGGGAGCCGGTAACCGGTCCCACACAACCGTTCTGTTTCGGGCCGGCCCAGGCCGGTCCACCCTCGCGTCCATGCAAACCCATGCACCCGAATCGGGGGCCGAGGCCGTCGCCTTGGCCCGTTATGCGCTCATCAGCAAGCTCCAGGAGCTGCTCCGGCAGTCGGTGCCGCTGCGCCTGCCCTGGAAACGGTCGCCTCGTCCTCCACGCGGCCCACCGGGGAAGGCACCAGCGCCCCGGTCGCCGTCCGCACCCTGGAAGACTGGTGGTACGCCTACGAGCACGGCGGCTTTGCCGCTCTCCATCCCAAAGTCCGCTCCGATCGCGGGATCCCCCGCGTGCTCACCCCGGACCGGAACGCTTCATCCTCGCTCCAGGTCCGGGACCGCGGCCATCGCCGTCGGGTCCTCTACCGGCTCTAGAAACGGACCCCACCCTGCCGGCCTTGAGCGCCATCTACCGCGCCCTCAACGGCACGACCTGGGCCAGCGTTCCGCCGCTCCCTGGTCCGGCAGAGTCTGGGCGGCCGACAAGGCCTTCGAGGCCCCGCTGGTCAACGAACTCTGGATGGTGGACTTCTCCCCGGTCCCTTCTGCGCCTGCCCACCCGAGACTGGCCACCATCTGTGTGCGCTCCTGGACGACCACTCGCGGATCATCCCGCACGCGGCCTACTACCCGCGTGCGGACACGCGCGCCTTTCACCACAGCTTCAAGGAAGCGATCCGCCGGCGCGGCCTCCCCCGCAAGCTCTACACCGACCAGGGCGGTCCCTTCATCAACGACCACACCCGCGTGATCTGCGCCAACCTGAACATCCGCCTGCTCCACGCCCCGCCCTACCACGCCTGGTCGAAGGGAAGAATCGAAAGATTCTTTCATACCCTTCAGCAGGATTTCGAAGCCACCTTGCGTCTGCCCGGCCAGGCGGCCTCCCGCTTGGAGGAACTCAACGGCCGTCTGGCCGACTGGATCCAGAGGGTCTATCACCCCCGCCACCACGAGGGCATCGGCATGAGTCCCCAGGAACGGTTCCAACGCGGCAGCACCCACCTCCGTTTGCTCGATCCCCACCTCAACCTGGACCAACTCTTCTACGCCCAGGAGCTGCGCACCGTGCGCAAGGACGGCACCGTGCGCCTGGCCAGCCAGCTTCACGAGGTGGACCTCGCCCTGCGCGGCTTGAGTGCGCCTCCGCTACGACCCCTGGACCTTCGCCGAATTACGTCGATTACCGCGGCCAGAGCTTTGGTCTGGCTCGCCGGAGACCATCACCTCAACAGCCGCTTACCCCGCGCCGGAGACGCCGCCTGAAAATGACGTGAACCTGACGCGGACCTCACCCTGCTGGCCCGACGCTGGAGCGCCACCGCCGTGCCCTTCGGCCTGGTCAGCGCCCAGGTTGGCTGAACCCCGCCACCCAGAGCGCGTGGAGCGCGCTGACCCAACCGCCGCGCTCCGTTCGTGCTGCTCCTCTCCGGCCCCAACGGCGTGGGCAAGAGTGCCTTGGCGGACGCTGGCTGCGCCAGTTGGACCCGCCTCTACCATCCCTGTGCACTGACACGCAGGCCGCAGCCAGGCGGCACGGGCATCCTCAGCGCGCTGGCGACCCGCCTGGGCAAACCAGTCTCCTTCCGCCGAGCGCACCCTCCAGTTCCTGGAGGAGCTTCGCCCAACTGGAGCGTCGCATCCCCGTGCTCCTGCTCGACGAAGCCCAGAACCTGAGCAGCGCCAGCCTCGAGGAGTCCGCCTCCTCCTGGCGAACCTGCCCGCGCAGCCCACGCTTCGCCCTGATCCTCCTGGGCGACGAGTATCTGCTTCGAGCACCCTCAAGCTGCGGCATCAGCGCCCTCTACTCCCGCCTGGCCGCCACGTCCCCCTGCCGGTGTGGACGCCCACCAGAATATGGGCAGTACCTCCTGCGCAGCCTCGACGCCGTCGGCGAGGCCCGGGGCCTGGAACCCGCGGCCGCAGACTGCTCGCCAGCGCCAGTGGCAGTGTGCCCCGCAGCTTATTGTCTCTTGGCGGGCCGCCTGGATCAGGCCGCCACCCACCCAACGGATCACGCCCGAGCGTCAGGCGCGATCAAACCGTGCCCTGCGTGCCGGGCGCGCTCCCCCAGCGCTCCCGCCGCAGAACTCCACCGCATGAACCCCGGTCTCGGCGGCCTGGTTCGATCCAGGCCGCCCACCACTCTGCCAGCTCACCGGATAAGGCGCTCACCCTGCGTTTCGACCGCGAGCGTCACTGGTTCAACTGCTCCGCGCCAGCTTCACCTGAGGACCTGCGGCAGGTCATCACCTATCTCAGCGCGAGATCCGTCACCAGCGCCGCAACGTCGGCGCTCAAGTCTCAACCTCCTCCAGCCCGATCACTTCGAGGAGGACCTGAACATCGCCCGCGTTCAGCTCCGCCCGCTCCGACCGCCCAGCCAGCCGGCACTCGCCCTCGGTCCCGTGTCGCCGGGGAGGCCAGAAGCCGTCGTCAGCGCTGTCTGCGGCAACTCCGTCAGCTCAGGGAACTGGGTCGACCAGGCGTGCCGCGGTCCACGGGTTCAACCTGCCACCCACGAGCCTTCGAGCACGGACGATCTTGCCATCCGATCCACGGATTAGCGCGTAACGCCACACCGAGGGAATCTCCGCCTCCCCGTAATCCCCTATGTTCGCAATCGGCGGAGAAACTCCCCTCCCGCTGAATCCTCCGCAGATTTCGAACATCGGGAATGGGGCCGAGGGAATCGCCGCCTCCCCGCAATCCCCTATGTTCGCGATCGGCGGAGAAACTCCTCCGCTGAATCCTCCGCAGATTTCGAACATCGGGAATGGGGCCGAGGGAATCTCGCTCCCGTAATCCCCTATGTTCGCAATCGGAGAAACCCTTCCTGGATCTCCATGCGTTTCGAACATCGGGAATGGGGCGAGGGAATCTCCGGCTCCCGTAATCCTATGTTCGTAATCGGCGGAAAACCCGCCTAGATCCTCCGCAGATTTCGAACATCGGGAATGGGGCCGAGGGAATCTCCGCCTCCCCGTAATCCCCTATGTTCGCAATCGGCGGAGAAACTCCCCTCCCGCTGGATCCTCCGCAGATTTCGAACATCGGGAATGGGGCCGAGGGAATCTCCGCCTCCCCGTAATCCCCTATGTTCGTAATCGGCGGAGAACCCCCCCGCCCGCTGAATCCTCCGCAGATTTCGAACATCGGGGATGGGGCTGAGAGAATCCCCGGCTCCCCCAGATCCTCTCTGAGCAGATCTCACCTGTTCCGGGCGGATCCGACCGAGGGCCAAACGATCGGTGGGGCGGACCTGCGGGAGCGGAAGAGCCGGTGGCGTCAGCGTTTGGCGCGCCTCGTGCCGGGGGGCGCCCGACGACTGGTGGTGCGTTTGGTGGCGGCCGCTTTGCGCGCGGGACGTTTCCGGCCCGCGATGGGCGTACCCGGCGTGACGGCCTGAACGATACGGAGCCCCCATCGGTTAAGTTTGCCCACGTCCACCGCGGCGTGATCCGCGACCAGCAGGCGCCAGGCACCGGCGAAGGGTTCACCGCGCAACCCGGCCAGGGCGGCCAGGTTGGTCGAGGAGTACGTCGCCAGCAGGTTATCGGCGCTCCCCCCCGCCCGCCGGTGCAGGTCCACCACGCGGTTGGTGGGCGAATGCAGCGCCACCGTCAGGTCACCGATGTAGGTGTGGGTGATGTCCACGGTCACCTCCACGTCGCTGATTCGTCCCGGCCCGCTGAGCGTCAGCGTCCGCACGATCCCGGCCGCGACGTTGTCCGGGATGGTCGTGCCCGGCGCCTCCCTGGCCTCGACGACGTCCACCGTCGCGAAGCCCAGTTCGAGCTCCCAACGTTCAAGCCGGCCGCGGTCGGCGGGGGCGAGATCCTGCACCCAGAGCGTCCAGGCGCCCTGGACCGACTCACCGTCCAGGGTCCGCAAGGCCGGGGTCGAGGTCGCGTCATAGACTCGCTGCAAGTTGCTCGCGCTCCCGCCGTGGCGGTCGTGGAGCACGACGGCCTTCCCGGAGGGCGCCTGCAGCGTCACGCGCAGGTCGCCGATGAACGTGTGCGGAATGTCCACCGTTACTCGCACGAAGTTAAGGTGGCCCGTTTCCGCCACCCGGATCTCGTCCCGGATCCCGTCGGCGCGGTTGTCGGGGATGGCCAGGCCCGGGCGTGACACGCGTTGGTGGGGAGGCACCGGCTCCGGTGACGGGACAGTGCCGCCGCCGCCCGTGTCGTCCGGCTCGCCCGCGGCGGCGAGGGCGGCGTCCACCGCGGCCGCGGCGTCCACGCGGCCATGGCCAAACCAGGGACTCCACGTCCCTTCGGGCAAGCCCAGGTCCTGGAAATCCCCCTGATCGAAGGGTGCGATGGGCGACACGTCCCAAGTGGGCTGGGGATCGTAACTGGCGGCGGGCGTGCGCGGGTAACCGGCGAGGTTCAGGTCCTTGGCCGCGGTCCGCTTGAGCAGCGCCGCGAGCTCGAGGGCGGTGAGGGCGGGATTGGCCGAGAGAACGAGCGCGGCAATGCCAGCCACCAGCGGAGTGGCGCTCGAAGTCCCGCCGAACTCGTCGGTCCACCGGTTGCCGGTGCCGGTCGTCGTGGTGATGCCCAGGCCGTCCAGGCGCAGCCGGGCGTAGGCGTGACTGTTGCTGCTCGGCGCGCAAAGGGCGAGGTGAGTGCCGTAATTCGAGTAGTGGCTTCGCTGGGCCGTGCTGGCGAGCGCGGCGATGTGCAAGACACCCGGCACGCCCGCCAGGTTGTTGCGGAAGGTGCGCGTTCGTTCGACGCCCACCCACTGCCACGAGCCACGGAACTCCCAACCGCCGGTGTAGGGCGTGAGCACCGCGGCGTCGTGCTGGATGGGGCAGTTCTCGTTGCCCGCCGCCCAGAGGAAGAGGATGCCGCGACCTCGCCGCCCGCCCGTGCGCGCCAGCTCGGCGATGCGGTTCACCACCACCGTCGAGGTCAGGTTCATCGGCACGTGCCCCCAGGAGTTCGAGAGCACGTCGATCTTGTCCGCGACGAAATCCAGGGCGGTCCGCAGCTTCGAGTCGCTGATCAACAGATACGGCCCGTCGGATTCCCATTTGATCGGGAGCAACCGGCAACCCGGGGCTGCGCCGACGGTGAAAACCGCATCGACTTCGCCCCCGGCCACGCCGGCGCAGGAGGTCCCGTGGTCGGCGCCCGTTTGGTACATGCGGGCCGGCTGAGCCCCGAGCGTATCGCGGGTCACGAGCGTGTTGCCCTGGAAATACGCCCAATGGGCGAACTTGCCGGGTGAATCGAAGTCCGGATGGTCCAGCTTGCAGCCGTCGTCGGTGATCCCCACGACGATGTCGCGGAGGCCGAAGTGGTCGAGACGCTGCCAGGCGGCCTCGCAGCGGGCGTGGGCGCGCGCGTCCACCTGCGGGTGGTGGAAATGGCCGTGGAGATGCCACTGGCGGGCGTAGGCCGGATCGGTGGGCAGGGTCAGGGCCTGTTTCCTGGCGCGGTAGTTCAGGTCGTTCTCAGCGGCGGCGACCCACGGGTCCTCCTCGGTGAGCTTCACCACCAGCTTGATGGGGTTCATGCCGGTGTGGGTGGTGACTTCGAACAGGTAGTCTCGGTCCGAGTAAACCTCCAACTGCCGCAGGGCGTACCGACCGGCAAACTCGGCCACCTGGGTGGCGGCCAAGGGTTCCTTGAATGTGACGAACACGCGGTCCGTGATGAGAAACTCCTGGGAAGTGTCCCCGAGCGTGTAGGCGTGGTGCGTGGGCGCCACTGCGCGGCTCCGGCTCATCAGCGTCTCGAGTTCGGCCGGCGGCGTCTCGACCCGGGTCGAGCCGGGCGAGACCGGTTCGGCATGGGCAATGCCCAGGTCCCGGACGCGCTCGGGAGAAGCGCGCACCACGAAGGCGTCCGGCTGTTTGGTGAGGGCGATCTTCACACCGCCGCGATAGGTATAGACGGTTTCAGGCATGGGAGGAGGGCTGCAGGGTTCGGGATTGCGGGGTTTCAGGCAGGGAGGAGGCAGGCGGATCTGGGTTCAGCGGGAGCGTGCGACGAGCCTCCGTCCGCCGCCCCCCGGACCCGACGCGATGGCCGACGAGCGCCGTCCGGCCGGTCGCGCGGTCATAGGGTTCATTGGGTGTTCTGATGCCAGCATCCATCGTTCAGCGGCCGGGTTTTGTCAAGCCGTGGCCGGGTCGACCTCTCCCTGAACCGCCCGGTGAGGGCACCGGACCGACAACCTGTAGGCCGGGTCTCCCGACCCGGCGGGGAGGGTTCAAGGCCACTGAGCAGGTCCGAGGAGAACCACGTCACTTCCCCCATCCCCGATGTTCGTAATCGGTGGAGGGATTACCCGCCTTGGATTCTCCGCCGATTACGAACATCGGGAATGGGGCTGAGCGAGACGTTCCATGAACCTGTGGTGCGGGGGTCCCGCCTGCGCCCTCCCGGTGGGCCGAGGCCAGCTCTGGACCGATTCCGCCCCCTGGAACCTTGGAGCTTCCCTTGAACTTTGAACTTTGAGCTTTGAGCTTTGAGCTTTGAGCTTTGAACTTTGAGCTTCCCAAAGGTCGGTTTCGAGACGGCCGCGGTCGCAGCCCGCCGCTGGCCCTGCCGCATCGCTCCCGCTACAGTGCGCGCGATGTTTCGGCTCGGAACACTCGAACTGGCCACGCCCCTGTTCCTGTCGCCGCTGGCGGGTTACACGAACCTGCCCATGCGCGTGACGCTGCGCGAGCGGGGTGGCTTGGGCCTGGCCACGACCGACCTGGTGAACGCCCGTTCGCTGCTCGAACGCAAGGCGAAGGCGCTGGAGTTGATCGCGACCCGCCCGGACGACCAGCCGCTCGCGGTGCAACTGTTCGGGGCGGTGCCCGAGGAGATGCGGGACGCCGCGGTGCTGCTCGAGAGCCGGGGCGTCGCGGCCGTGGACATCAACATGGGTTGCCCCGTGCGCAAGGTCTGTCGGGTGGGCGGCGGTTCCGCCATGATGACCGCGCTCGAGCAGACCGCCGGGCTCGTTCGCGGGATGGTGGAGGCGGTACGGATTCCCGTGACGGCCAAGATGCGGCTGGGCTGGGACGAGGAGAACCTGACGGCGCCCGACTTGGCCCGGGCCCTGGAAGCGGCGGGCGTCGCGGCAGTCTTCGTCCATGGACGGACCCGGGCGCAGGGCTTCAGCGGTCACGTGAACCTGGCCGGCATTCGCGCCGTGGTGGCGGCGGTGCGCTCGATCCCGGTGATCGGCAACGGGGACGTGACCACACCCCAAGCGGCCCGACACATGCTCGAGGCGACCGGATGCACCGGCGTGAGCATTGGGCGGGGGGCATTCTACAACCCCTGGATCTTCGCCCAGACCCACCACTACCTCACCACGGGGGAGCTCCTGCCCGAACCGGATTTCGAGGAGCGTGTGCGGGTCATGTGCCGTCACCTGGACCTCATGGTCGAGGTGTTTGGCGAAGCCCATGGGTGCCGGATGTTTCGGAAGGTGGCGCCGTGGTACGCCCGGCGCTTCGGACCGGCCGCCGAGTTCAAGCGGCGCGTGGTGCGGCTCGAACGCCGGGTCGAGTTTGACGAGATTCTGGCGGCCTACCGGGCCTGGCGGGCGCCGTTCCTGGACGCAGCAGGTGCGCTGCTGCCGCGCTATCAACCGCTGCCGATGCCTACGGCGTTGGGGGCCGGGACGGGCGCCGGCGAGTCGATCGCCGTCCCGCGCGGGCCTGTGGAACGGTGGTGAACGCCGGGAAGCGTCCTGTTCCTTTCAGACCTGCCCTGGGGCCATGAACCGCGGAGGGCGCAGGCGGGACGCCCGCACCACAGGTTCATGGAACGTCTCGCTCAGGCCCATCCCCGGTGTTCGTAATCGGCGGAGAATCCAAGACGGGGAGTCCCTCCACCGATTACGAACATCGGAGATTGGGGAAGTGACGTGGTTCGCTTGGCAAGGCGCGGTCAAGCCTTCGGTCGCACGAGCCCCATGCGCTTGAGGCGGGACAGGAGCGTGGTCGGTTTCACCCCCAGCAACTGCGCCGCTCCGCCCGGGCCCTTGATGCGCCAGCCGGCCGAGTCCAGGACCGCAAGGACATTTTCGCGCTCGTGCCGTTCCATCTCCACCTCCGTGAGGAATCTCGGGTGACCGCGCTCCGGCGGTCGCGGCGACGTGGCAGGGGGCGGGGCGGCTGGTTCGGTGGCCGGGAGGTCGAACCGCAACGTGCCGCCGCGCGCCAGGATGACGGCGCGCTCGATGACGTTGCGGAGTTCACGCACGTTTCCGGGCCAGTGATAATGCTGCAGCCGCGCCAGGGCGGCGCGCGTCAGACGGGGCGGCGGGCAGCGCAGTTCCTTCACGGAAAGGGCCACGAAGTGTTGGGCCAGCAGCGGGATGTCATCGCGCCGCTCCTTCAGCGGGGGGACCCGGATCGGGAAGACGTTGAGGCGGTAGTAGAGGTCCTCCCGGAAACGCCCGGCCGCGACGGCTTGTTTCAGGTCCCGGTTGGTCGCCCCGATGATGCGCACGTTCGCGTGCCGGGTCCGGTCTTCCCCGACACGTTCGTAGCACTTGTCCTGCAACACGCGGAGCAGCTTGGTCTGCATCTCGAAGGGCACCTCGCCGATCTCGTCGAGCAACAGCGTCCCGCCCTCCGCCGTCTCGAAGCGGCCCGGCCGGTCCTTGAGCGCGCCCGTGAAGGCCCCTTTGACGTGACCGAAGAACTCGCTCTCGAACAGCTCCTGCGGAATGGAACCGCAGTTGACCCGGACCAACGGTCCCGCTGAACGCGCGCTGCGGCGGTGAATCTCGCGGGCCACCAACTCCTTGCCCGTCCCCGTTTCGCCCAGGACGAGCACGGAGGCTTCCGTCGGCGCCACGAGGTCAATCTGGCTCACGATCTGACGCAGGGCGGCGCTCTGCCCGATGAGGTCCCCGAAGGCCCGGGCCTCCACCACTTCCTCCTGCAGATAGGCGTTCTGGAGTTCGAGCTGCGCCTTGAGCCGCTGGATCTCCTCGAAGGCGCGCGCGTTGGCCAGGGCCGCGCCGATGTGGTCCGCGAAAATCCGGCCCCAGGGCCGCGCCTCCTCCGGCATCGCCGCCCGCGTGAACCCCACCGTCACGCCGAGGACCTCCCCTTTGAAGATGATCGGGGTGGCGCTGATGCCGCGGATCCGCTCGCGTTCGAGCCACTCGAAGCCGGTCGTGGCCTCGGTCTCCTGCTCAAGCTCGGTCAACACCCATTGCTGGCCAGTCACCGCCGCCTTGCCGAGAAACCCCACGCCCAGCGGAATCCGGGCCCGGGGATCGTCGAAGGCGGGACCCGCGTCAGCGGGATCTCCCAGCGTCTTGCCTTTCCCGGCGACTAGGTGCAGGCACCGGGTTCGATCCGGACAGATCGCCCGGTGGGGACAGGTGGCGCAGAGGTCGCCCTGGTCGGTCAGCCACACCTGGACACACGCCACGTTGGGGCGCTCGACCACGCGACGGACGAGCTTTTGCAGCAGGCTGTCCACCGACTGCTCGTGCGCGATGTCGAGCAACATCTGCGCGGCGTAGTTGGGGTCGAACCGGCTGTCGCTGGTGGACTGCATGCGCGCTGGACCTTGCCGGCGACCGACCCTCGGTCCAAGTGAAAAAGAACGAGATATCGAACGTTCGATTTTTCGACCGCACTCGGGTCTCGCCCGGATCTGGGCCAACGCTGGTCAAGAGGCCGGTTGCGAACCCGCCTCAACCCGGGCACCGTCCTCCTGTCCAGGATCCATCGACGACAAGCTATGAAAACACCGCTCATCGCTCATGCCTACCCGGCCGTGCAGCAGGCGGACAAGGGGACCCACTACTGGTGCGCTTGCGGACGATCCCAGGGGCAACCGTTCTGTGACGGCTCCCACAAGTCCACCGAGTTCGTGCCCCTCAAGGTCGAGGTGGCCGAGGCCAAGACGGTCGCCTGGTGCCAGTGCAAACACACGCGGACCCCGCCCTTCTGCGACGGCTCCCACAAGGCGTTCTGACCTGACTGCCTCATCGCCGGGCGCCCCGTGAGGTGACCCGGGCGAAATCTCCGCGAACCCGCCGCCTGTAGGCCGCGTGCCAGCGCGGGGCCGGGCCGCCAACCCGCCGCCTGTAGGCCGCGTGCCAGCGCGGGGCCGGGTCGCCAACCCGCCGCCTGTAGGCCGCGTGCCCTCACGCGGCGGCGGTGCGTCGTGTGCGCCGACGGAATCGTGGCAGGGGAAGGGGGGGCATCGGGCAGGTTCGAATTCTCGACCCTCGGCTTGCCATCGCCCCCGTGCCGCCGAGTGCCGGTTGCCCTTCACTGCCCACACACCCTTGGTTACCAGCAGCTTACACAGACCACTCCCCGACTGGCACATTCCCTGCGTCCCTGCCTGCTGCGCGACCATGCAGGCAAGAGAATGAACAGCGAGCCGGAACGGGACCCCACCTTCGCCGTCGGAGAGGCGAACTTCGAGGCGGTCGTGTTGGCCGCCGACCGACCGGTCGTGGTGGCCTTTCACGCGCCGTGGAGTCGTCCCTGCCACATCCTCGAGGCAACGCTGGACACAGTGACCGCGGAGTGCGCCGACCGGGTGAAGGTGGTGCGGGTGAACGCCGACGATCATCCCGAGCTGAGCTTGTGTTACGACGTCCAGTCCGTGCCGACGCTGCTCTTCTTCGTGGCCGGCACGCTCGCTGGCCGGATGGTGGGGACGGCGAGCAAGGAGGCGATTCTGGACAAGTTACAGGCCATCTCCGCAAGCAAGTCTAGCAGCCCATGAACGTCACATATGCTCGGTTATCAGGGGTGGCCGTCCTGGCCCTCCTCACGTCGTGTCAGCGCCCGGCCGGTCCTCCCCCGGCAGCGGTGCCGGAGGTGGCGACCCTCACGGTGGCGCGCCAACCCGTGCTGTTGACCACCGAACTGCCGGGACGCACGGCCGCGTATCGGATCGCCGAAATCCGTCCGCAGGTCAACGGGCTCATCCAGCGGCGGTTGTTCACCGAGGGAACGGACGTCGTGGCGGGCCAGGAACTGTATCAAATCGATCCTGCGCCCTTCCAGGCGGCGCTGGCCAACGCGCAGGCGGCGCTGGGTCGCTCCGAGGCCAGCCTGCCCGCGCTCGAGTCGCGGGCGGACCGTTTCCGGCAGGCGCTCGCCGACAAGGCGGTAAGCCAGCAAGACTTGGAGGACGCCGAGGCAGCGATGAAGCAGGCGCAGGCCGACGCGGCGTACTGGCGGGCCATGGTCGAAACCGCCCGTATCAACCTCGCCTACGCACGCGTCGTGTCGCCGATCGCCGGCCGCATCGGGAAGTCGGGCGTGACGGACGGGGCGATTGTCACGGCCTATCAGCCCATCCCGCTGGCCAGCATCCAGCAAATGGACCCCATGTACGTGGACGTGCCCCAATCCACGACCGAACTGCTGCGGCTGCGGCATCGGCTCGAGGAGGGCCGGTTGAGCTGTGAAGGCACGAACGGCAACCAGGTGCAGCTCGTGTTGGGTGACGGGACGCGGTACGCGCACGAGGGCACGCTGCAGTTCCGCGATGTCTCGGTGGATCCGACGACCGCGTCGGTGATCTTGCGGATGGTGTTCCCGAACCCGGACGGCGTGCTGCTGCCGGGCATGTTCGTGCGCGCGGTCGTGAGGGAGGGGGTGAATGACCAGGCCATTCTGATCCCGCAACAGACCGTGTCCCGTGATCCGAAGGGGAACCCGCTGGTCCTGCTGGTGAATGAGGAAGGCAAGGTGGAGCCGCGCACGCTGGTCCTGGACCGGGCACTGGGGGACCAGTGGCTGGTCAGTTCCGGGCTGGCGCCGGGTGACCGGGTGATTGCCGAAGGCGTCCAGAAGGTGCGGCCAGGGGTCGCGGTGAAAGCCGTGCCGTTCGAGCCCAAACGGCCACCGGGCAATCCTCCGGCCGCGCTGGCGACTTCGCCCGCCACCCCCCACTCCTGAGGCCACGCCATGCTTTCGCGCTTCTTCCTGCGCCGGCCGGTGTTCGCCTGGGTGATCGCCATCGTCCTGATGGTGGCCGGCCTGCTGGCGATCTACCGGCTCCCCATCTCCCAGTACCCGCCCATTGCGCCGCCCTCGATTGCGATCACCGCCTTCTATCCCGGGGCCTCGGCGGAGACCGTGGAGAACAGCGTGACCCAGATCATCGAGCAGAAGATGACCGGGTTCGACAAGATGTTGTACCTGTCGGCGACCAGCGATTCGGCCGGCGGCGCGCGCATCGAGCTGACCTTTGCACCCGGGACGGATCCGGACCTGGCCTGGGCCCAGGTGCAGAACAAGCTCCAGCTCGCCATGGCGAACCTGCCGGAGGTCGTGCAGCGCTCCGGCGTCCGGGTGAGCAAGAGCACGCGCAATTACCTGATGATCGTGGGCCTGATCTCGGAGGACGGCAGCATGGACGGGTACGACCTGCGCGACTACGCCCAGTCCAACCTCGAGAAGGTCCTGTCGCGCGTCCCCGGGGTTGGGGAGGTCGAGGTATTCGGGGGCCAGTACGCAATGCGCGTGTGGCTGAACCCGGACCGGCTCACCGACTATCAGATGACGATCGCGGATGTCGTGGCGGCCCTCCGCGCCTACAACGTCGAGGTGTCAGCCGGCCAGTTCGGCGGGGCCCCGGCAGTCGAGGGGCAGCGCCTCAATGCCGCCATCCTCGTGCAGAGCCTGCTCAAGACCCCCGACGAGTTCGCCGCCATTCCCCTGCGGACCAACCCGGACGGCTCGATCGTGCGTGTCCGGGATGTGGGCCGCGCCGAACTCGGCACCGACGCCTACGACATCGAGGCCTTCTACAACGGCGTCCCTTCCTCCGCGATGGCGATCCGCCAGGCGGCCGGCGCCAATGCCCTGCAGACCGCGGAGAACGTCCGGAACAAGATGGAGGAGATGAGCCATTTCTTTCCGCCGGGCATGAAGGTGATCTATCCCTACGACACCACCCCGTTCGTGCGGGTGGCCATCAACGAGGTGGTGAAGACCCTGTGCGAGGCGGTCGTACTGGTGTTCCTGGTGATGTACCTGTTCATGGGCAACATGCGGGCCACGCTGATCCCGACGATCGCCGTGCCGGTCGTGATCCTGGGCACCTTCGCGGTGTTGGGGCTGTTCGGCTTCTCGATCAACATGCTGACCATGTTCGCCATGGTGCTGGCCATTGGGCTGCTGGTGGACGACGCCATCGTGGTCGTGGAGAACGTCGAGCGCATCATGAGCGAGGAGGGGATCCCCCCGTTCGAGGCCACGCGCAAGTCGATGGACCAGATCACGCCGGCCCTGATCGGCATCGGGCTCGTGCTGTCGGCCGTGTTCGGGCCGATGGCCTTCTTCGCCGGCTCGACGGGGGTCATCTACCGGCAGTTCTCGGTCACGATCATTGCGGCGATGCTGCTGTCGGTGGTGGTGGCCCTGGTGTTGACGCCGGTGTTGTGCGCCTCCTTGCTCAAGCCGGTGCCCAAGGGGCATGAAGCGGCGGAGGGCGGGATCTGGTTCCTGCGCCCCTTCTTCCGCTGGTTCGACCACCTGTTCTTCCGGGCGCGGGATCAGTACCTGGAGTTCGTGGGCCACTCGCTCGTGAAACGGCTGCGGTATCTGGTCGTCTTCCTGGCCATTGTGGTGGCCATGGGGCTGCTGTTCGCGCGGATGCCCAGCGCCTATCTGCCGGATGAAGACCAGGGTATGATGATGGTGCAGGCGTTGTTGCCGGCCAACGCGACCCTCGAGCAGACCAAGGAGGTCATGGTGCGGGTCAAGGACCACTTCCTCGGCGCCGAAGGGGAGGCGGTGCACGCGGTGATGACCGTGTCCGGGGTGAGCTTTTCGGGTCGGGGCCAGAATGCCGGGCTGGCGTTCGTGCGCTTCAAGGACTGGGAACTCCGGGACCGGCCGGACCTGCGGGTGGGGGCGGTGGCGGGCCGGGCCATGATGGAGTTCCGGAAGATCCGGAACGCGATGGTGTTTGCCTTCGCGCCGCCGGCAGTGGTGGAGCTGGGCCAGGCCAAGGGCTTCGACTTCCAGTTGCTGGACCGGGGCGGGCTGGGGCATGCGGCGCTGATGACCGCGCGCAACCAACTGCTCGGGATGGCCGCCCAGAACCCGGTGCTGGCCAACGTGCGGCCCAATGGCCTGGAGGACGTCCCCGAGTACCGCGTGGACGTGGATTGGGACAAGGCCGGGGTGCTCGGCGTCCCCATCACCTCGATCCACAACACCATCGCTGCCGCCTTTGGCAGCGCGTACGTGAACGACTTCATCCAGGGCGGCCGGGTCAAACGGGTCTATGCCCAGGCCGACGCGCCCTACCGCATGCTGCCGCAGGACATCGAGCGGCTCTACGTCCGCAACACCACCGGCCGCATGGTGCCTTTCAGCTCCTTCGCCTCCGGACACTGGACCTCGGGCTCGCCCAAGCTCGAGCGCTTCAATGGCTTCCCCTCCCTCAACATCCTCGGCGAGGCCGCCCCGGGCCGGAGTTCGGGCGAAGCGATGGCGGCGATGGAAGGTTTCGTGCGGGCTCTGCCCCAGGGGATCGGGTACGACTGGACCGGGCTCTCGTACCAGGAACGGCAGGCGGGGTCCCAGGCCGGGCCGCTCTACGCGTTCTCGATCCTGGTCATCTTCCTCTGCCTGGCGGCGCTCTACGAGAGCTGGCCCATCCCGCTCTCGATCCTGCTGGCCCTGCCGCTCGGGGTCATCGGGGGCGTGATCGCGTCCTCCCTGCGCGGCCTGCCCAACGACGTTTATTTCCAGATCGGGCTGCTGGCCACCCTGGGGCTCACGACCAAGAACGCCATCCTGATCGTCCAGTTCGCCAAGGCGCGCGTCGAGGAAGGCATGGGCCTGATCCCGGCCACCCTCGAAGGTGCCCGCCTGCGGTTGCGCCCGATTGTCATGACCTCGCTGGCCTTCGGTTTCGGCGTGCTGCCGCTGGCCGTGGCGCATGGCGCCGGCGCGGGGGCCCAGACGGCCATCGGGACGTCGGTCATCGGCGGCGTGGTGACCTCGACCTTCCTGGTGACCCTGTTCGCCCCGCTGTTCTATGTGATGATCGAGAGCACCTTCGGCAAGAGCCGCACGAAGGGCGCGTTGC
Organism: Verrucomicrobiales bacterium; assembly: GCA_015075445.1. Taxonomy (GTDB): domain Bacteria; phylum Verrucomicrobiota; class Verrucomicrobiia; order Limisphaerales; family J093; genus DSVZ01. Next base: position 50,238 of record JABTUJ010000021.1, on the reverse strand, counting down.
AGGCCGCCCGCTCCGCCTCCTCGCCGCAACCCTGACATGAACGCCCCACTTCACTCTGGACCCGTCCGCCGAATGGAAGAAGACCGGACGCCGCGGGAGCACACGCGGTCCGCACGCAGGGTGCAAGGTCTCCTAACCCACCGTCCAACCCAGGGCCGGGACCATGCGCTCATGCTGCTGTTCGCGGCGGGCCTGGCGGTTCTCTTGGCCGGCTGCACCCTGGCGCCCTCCTACAACCGACCCGCGGCGCCCGTCCCGGCGACGTGGCCGAATGGCCCGGCGTACGCCGCCGCCGAAGCGTCACCGTCCACCGCGCCCGCAGCGGCACTGCCGTGGGAGGACTTCTTCACCGACCCGGCGCTCCGCCGCGTCATCGGGATGGCCCTGACCAACAACCGTGATCTGCGGCTGGCGGCGCTGAATGTCGAGCGGACGCGGGCGATCTACGGCATCCAGCGGGCCGCGCTCTGGCCCGCGGTCAACGCGGTGGGCGCCGGCAGCCGGGCCCGATTGCCCGGGGATCTGACCAGCTCCGGCAACGCGCAGACCGTGGAGCGTTACGACGCCAACCTGGGGGTCGCGGCCTGGGAAATCGACTTCTTCGGCCGGATCCGCAGCCTGAAGGACCGGGCGCTCGAGGAGTACCTGGCCAGCGAACAGGCCCGTCGCAGCGCGCAAATCCTGCTGGTGTCCGCGGCCGCCCAAGCCTGCCTGGCGCTGGCTGCGGACCGCGAGAACCTCGCCCTGGCCGAGACGACCCTCACCGCGCAGCAGGGGGCGTATGACCTGGTCAAGCGCCGGCACGAACTCGGGCTGGTGCCCGAGTTGGACCTGTTGCGCGCGCAGACCCCCCTCGAAGTGGCCCGCCGGGATGTCGCCGTCTACACGCAACGGGTCGCGCAGGATGAGAACGCCCTGACCTTGCTGGCCGGAGGCCCAGTGCCCGGCGAGTGGTTGCCCAGCCGCTTGAGCGATGTGGAATCCCTCGCGCCGGTGGCGGCGGGACTACCCTCCGACGTGTTGCTGCAGCGGCCGGACGTGTTGCAGGCGGAGAACCGGCTCAAGGCGGCCAACGCGGACATCGGCGCCGCCCGGGCGGCCTTCTTCCCGCGCGTTTCCTTGACAGCGGCGGTGGGCACGGCCAGCAGCGAACTGTCCGGGCTGTTCAAGGCCGGCTCGGGCGTGTGGAGTTATGCACCGCAGATTGTGATGCCGCTGTTCGATGCGCGGACGTGGTCGGCGCACAAGGCGGCGAAGGTCCAACGGGAGATGGCCGTGGCGGATTACGAGCGGGCGATCCAGACGGCGTTCCGGGAAGTGGCCGATGCGCTGGCGGTTTCCGGGACGGTGGACCGGCAGGTGGCGGCCCAGGAAGCGCTGGTACACGCGCTGTCCGAGACGTATCGTCTGGCCAGTTCACGCTATGACAAAGGCATCGACAGCTACCTGGGCGTGCTGGACGCGCAACGCTCGCTTTTCGCCGCCGAGCAGGTGTGGGTGCTGCTGCGGCTCCAGGCGCGGGTCAGCCAGGTCCAGCTTTACGCCGTGCTCGGGGGCGGCGGACCATTTGAGCCCGCCCCGGACGCCGGCGCACTCGCCCAGGCATCAGCCACCACCCAATGAAACGGAAGGCAGAAGGGAGAATGCAGAATGCAGAAGAGGCATCCGGCCTGGTCGGTCCATGGCCTCTGAGCAGGTCCAAAAGGAACCGGCCGCTCCCCAGGAACGTGCCGTCGCGGGTGGGGCAAGGTTCCCACGTCAGCGGCTACGACTACGCCTCCTCACGTCGGCGCCTACCTCGCCCTTCGCCCTTCGGACCTCCGACCTCCGACCTCCGACCTCTGACCTCCGACCTCTGACCTCTGACCTCTGACCTCTGACCTCTGACCTCTGGTCCGGACCTCACGCGCCTCGGTGGAGATGTTCCAGAAGCACGGCTTCACGGTGGTCTATCGGGAGACCGACGGCGCGCACACGTGGGACAAGTGGCGCGAGTATCTGGCCGAGTTCGCGCCGCAACTGTTTCGCTGAACGGTCGCTCACGGTGCGTTCTTCGCGCGCGTTTCGGGCGGGCGGAAACGTTTGAGCTTCCGGAACAGGGTGCTGGGGTTGATGCCCAGTTCCCGCGCGGCCTGCTTGCGGTTGCCCGCGTGACGACGCAGCGCGTCGGCAATGACCAGCGCCTCGGCGTCGGCGAGGGTGAGCCCGGGGCGGGGGCGAAACTGCGCGTCGGGCGATGCGCCCCGCAGGTGGGGCGGTAGATGGGGCAGCTCGATGAGCGCCCCGCGGCACAGGACGAAGGCGTGTTCGAGGATGTTCTCGAGTTCGCGGATGTTGCCGGGAAACTCGTGGTCCATGAGCCGGCCCAACACGTCATCCGAAACACCGGCGATATCGCGGCCCTGGAGACGGTTGAGCCGCGCGATGAAGTGATCGATCAGCGCGGGCAGATCCTCGCGCCGGTCGCGCAGGGAAGGCAGTTCGAGCCGGATGACGTGGATGCGGTAGAAGAGGTCTTCGCGGAACTGGCCTTGCTCGACCAGTTCGCGCAGGCGCTTGTTGGTGGCCGCGACGAGCCGCACATCCGTGCGCACGGGCTCCACCCCGCCGAGCGGCTCGTAGACGCGCTCCTGCAGGACACGCAGCAGCCGCGCCTGCATCGCGGGCGACACATCGCCGATCTCGTCCAGAAACAGCGTGCCCCCGTCGGCCAGGGCGAAGCGACCGGGCTTGTCCCGACGCGCGTCGGTGAAGGCGCCGGCCTTGTAGCCGAACAGTTCGGACTCGAGCAGGTTGTCCGGGAGCGCAGCGCAGTTCAGGGCCACGAAGCGTCGCTCCCGCCGGCCCGACAGGTGATGGATCGCGCGGGCGAACAACTCCTTGCCGGTGCCGCTGGCGCCTCGATCAGCGCGCTGTGCTGTCATCCGGCGACCGCGGGCAGCAGATCCGGGAGCTGTCGGAGGGCGGGACCGCGTCCGATGATGTCCGCGAACGCTTCCGGCTCCTCCAGTTGCCGCTGCAACGCACCCACCTCCCGCAGGTCCCGGAAGCTCTCCACGCCGCCGATGATCCGCCCCCGGACGTCCTTGAGGCAGGCGGTCGAGATGCTGATGGGGATCTTCCGGCCGCGGGCGTCGATGATGTACACGACCTTGTTCACCACGCGTCGCCCGGTGGTCAGCGTGTGTTTGAGCACGCAGGCGTTCTCGCAGATGCTGGTGCGAAACACGTCGCAGCAGCGCCGTCCCAGCGCCTCCTCCCGCCGGATGCCGGTGACCTGCTCGGCGGCGCGGTTGAAGGACGTGATGCGCCACTCGGTGTCCACGGTGAACACGCCGTCCGGCACGCAATCGAGCAACCCGTCCGTCACAGCGCCCAGCTAACCATGCTTGCCCCCCACTGGCCAGCGGTCGCGTGCGAGAGGCCGCAGTCCTCACGTCGGGCAGGGCGGGGCGCCAGGCACCAACGCCCAGCCGATAGGCGGGCAGGCTCGACGGGGGTCGGAGGGTGGCCCATCCCTGCTGCGCTCCACTCCGCCCCGGCGAAGGGCCGGATGATCCCCGCCGACGCGGGTTCGCCCGCGCCTTGGACTATCCCAATCAACGTTGCCCACGAGAGCTGGAACCATGAACCATGGAGACGGACCCATCGGCGATGCGGCGGTGACAGCGCAACGGACCCACCACCAGCCCTACCCTCGAGGTGGACCCTCCGCCTCACCAGGCCACATCCGTGTCCTCCGCGAAGTCCGCGGTCAAAGATCACAACGCCTGCCGTGCACCCCGGATTGTACGAATCGTAGGAACGCTGTCCTTGCCCCATGAAAATGCTCGCTAACGAAGCCCCAACCGCGCCCCCATCCCTGACAACACCCGCCGCGAGTCCGGCGACGCCAGGCGCGCGGAACGCCTCCATCTGGGTGACCGTTCTCGTGGAGAACTCCGTCCACGGCCGTCAGCTCCAGGGGGAACACGGCCTCGCGTTCCACCTCCGCACCGATCGCGGGCAGATGGTGTTCGACACAGGCCAGAGTGAGCTGGTGGCGCGCAACGCGCCCCTGCTGGGAGTGGACCTCGACGCCGTCCAGGCCATCGCGCTCAGTCACGGCCATTACGACCACACCGGGGGATTGGCAACCCTGCGGAACCTCGCGCCGCGGGCCCGGCTGTTTCTGCATCCCGATGCGCTGATCAACCGGTTCTCGGGCCAACCCGACGGTTCCACCCGTGAGGTCGGGTTGCCCGACGCCGCGCGCGCGGTGGTGTGCGAGGGTGGGGAGGCGGTGGTGTGGACGCGGGCGGCGACGGAGGTGATCGACGGCGTGTTCCTCACGGGCGAGATCCCGCGCGAGACAGCGTTCGAGGACACGGGCGGCCGCTTTTACCTCGACGAAGCGGGCACGCAGCCCGACCCGTTGCTCGATGACCAGGCCCTGTTCTTCGACACGACGGAGGGTGTGGTGGTGCTCCTGGGTTGCGCTCATGCCGGCGTGGTCAATACCCTGCGGCATATCGGGAGGCTCACGCAGGGGCGACCCGTGCGGGCTGTGCTGGGCGGCTTTCATCTCCTCAGCGCTTCTGAGGCGCGGTTACAGGCAACCCTCGAAGCACTGGCAGCGCTGGACGTGCGGATGATCGGGGCGGCGCACTGCACCGGTCCGGCCGCGACGGCCCGGCTTTGGGCGGCGTTTCCCGACCGATGCTGCACCTGCGCCGTGGGCAGCGCCTTCCGCTTCCAGCGCGGCCTTTCGTGAGCCGGGGGGTGCCCGCGCGCCCCGCCCATGGCTGCGGCCATCACGCCAGAGTGCCTGCCGGCCACCCTGAGGGCGATCTTCTAACGGGCGGATCGCGTCGCGAGCGGCTTCCTGCCCTGATCCAAGTTGGGCTCGAAAGCGTTGGTCAGGACCGGAAGTGGAGCGAGCTCCGCGGGCTGTACCTCGAAGCCCAACTGGCGCCGCTGCCTCCGGTGGTGCTCGGCGGCGCGCTGATTGTGCCGGCCGCGGCCGGCGCGACGTTATGACTATTGACCGGTATAACCGTACATACGTATGGTTTAACCACACATGACGACCTTGGTGGACATCGTTTCTTCCCGGGTGAAGGCCGGACTGCTCGGGACGCTCTTCGGTTTGTCACGCCCCGAACTGCATCTCCGGGAGTTGGCCCGCCGGGCGGGTTTGTCCCTCGGCACCGTGCAATCGGAGATCCGCCGCCTCGCCATGGTCGGCTTGGTGGTGGCGCGGAAGGACGGCAACCGGGTCTGTTACCGCGCCAATGAGGCGCATCCCGTCTTTCCCGACCTCTGCTCCCTCGTCCTGAAGACAGACGGACTGGCCGGGGCACTCGCACCGGTGCTCGCGGTGCCCGACGTCAAGATCGCGTTTGTTTTCGGGTCGGTCGCGCGGAGCGAGGCAGGCGCCACCAGCGACATTGACCTGATGGTCATCGGCACCATTGGCCTGCGCCGTCTCGCTTCCTTGCTGGCCGGCCTGGCCGAACGCCTGGGACGCGAAATCAACCCCCACGTCCTAACACCCGACGAGTTCCTCGAACGCAAGGCACGCCGCGAGCACTTTGTCACCGCCCTGCTCAATTCGCCCCGGCTCTTTGTGAAAGGCACCGAGTATGAGCTTGCAGCAATGGGCGGCTAACGGCTGGTTGCGGCCTCACCAGCCCAGTCCGCAGGAAATCCAGGACCTGCTCGCCATCGTCCGGCGCGACCTGGCCGATGCCGAGGGGGACATTTCCGCGGACTGGCAATTCGGCATCGCCTACAACGCCGCGCTGAAGCTTTGCACCATCATCCTCCACGCTTCCGGATACCGGCCGGAAAGGACCCTCCAGCACTACCGGACGATTCAGGCTCTCCCGCTTATCCTGGGCCCGGAACGCACGCCGGATGCGGTCTACCTCGACGCCTGCCGCGGCAAGCGCAACACCGTGGAATATGACCGGGCCGGCAGCGCCTCGCACCAGGACGCCCAGGAACTGATCGCCTTCGCCAAGGATCTACGCGTTGCCGTCATCCAGTGGCTCGAAGGCGAGCACCCCGAACTCCTCCTCCCACCGCGCCCGTCCGCCTGACCGTCCTGCCATGACGCCTCGCCGCAAGAAACTCATCGAAGTCGCCCTGCCGCTGCAGGCCATCGAAGGAATTGTTCGACCGCCACAAGCTGCCCTCCTTCCACGACCCCTTCGCCGGCGGTGGGTCATTCCCGAGTCGCGCCAGGGGGAGCTCGGTACGAAGACGTGGCGCTACTCAGTTGGCGAACGCAGGGACGCTGCGATTCATGGCACAAGGGTTCGAGACGGAGTAGCAGGGATCCGAGCGAGGGGCGTGCGCCCGCCAGCGCCTTCCGCACCATTTGCGGCTTGGCGGGACGGGGCGGCGGGCGTAGCGTCGCGGCCCGCTATGAAACACACCCTGATTGCTCTGCTCACGGCGACGCTCACCAGCGGCTTCGCGCTGGCGGCCGACTCGGAAGAAGGCTTCGTCTCGCTCATGGACGGCAAGACTTTCAACGGCTGGAAGAAGGCCACTGAGAGCCCGGACACCTGGAAAATCGAGAATGGGGCCTTCGTTGCCGCCGGGCCCCGCTGCCATCTCTTCTACGAAGGCGACGGACAACCCTTCAAGAACTTCCACTTCAAGGCCGAGGTGATGACCACGCCGGGCTCGAACGGCGGGATCTACTTCCACACGAAGTATCAAGAGAAAGACTGGCCGCGCGCGGGTTTCGAGTCGCAGGTCAACATCACCCACAGCGACTGGATCAAGACCGGCAGCCTCTATGGCATCGTCAACACCGGCCTGGCCGCCGCGAAGGACAACCAGTGGTGGCTGCAGGAGATCATCGTGCAGGGCCGCCAGGTCACCGTGAAGGTGGATGGCCAGACGGTGCTGCAGTACACCGAACCGCTCGGGGCACAGCCCAATCCGGACTTCACGCGCAAGCTCGGCGAAGGCACCTTCGCGCTCCAGGGCCACGATCCGAAGAGCGTCATCCACTACCGCAACATCCGGGTGAAGCGGCTGGACTGAGGCGCCGCAGCAAGGCTGGCAGACACGCCGCGGGCATGCGGATTACTCGTGCCCGCGGTGCGGTTTGAGCTCAGCGGAGGGAGTCGAACCAGGCCTTGGCGGCCAGCAGGCTTGGCTCCGAGCAGTCGCCGTGGCCGGCACCGGGTTGGGGATTGAAAAGCTGCACCTGCGTGGCTCCTGCGGCGTGGAAGCTGGCGAGCGCGGCGTCGGCGTTCGCCGGGCTTACCGCCTGGTCCCCGTCGCAATGGTAGAGGCGCAGCGCGGACTGGGGCCGCCAGCGGATGAGGTCATTGTCCCGCAGCGCCTGGCGCAACGGGTGCTGGGGGTTGGCGCGGAAGGCGGCGAGGTAAGCGGGCTTCAGCGCCTGGGTGGGCACGGCCGGCATCCTGGCGTCGATTTCCCCCCCGGTGTGCTGGCCCTGGAGCAGCGGGGGCAGCGTCGTGTCGTAGGGCGGGGTGAGCAGGTCGGCGAGCGTAGGCGCCAACCGATAGACCTCCTGGTACGCCGCCAGCAGGAGGGCGAAGTAGTAGGGGCTGGGCATGGGGCGGTCCGAGAGGAAATCGTCGGTGGTCACGCCGGACAAGTCATAGGCGCCGGCCATGGTCGCGGCGGCCGTGACCGGGAACTCGTCGGCGTGGAACTGCTCAAGCTCACGCAGGACGGCCAGGGCGGCGTAACCGCCCTGCGAATAGCCGCAGACGAAGAGCCGATCGTTCAACTCGACGCTGTTCGCGGCGCAGAAGCGGCGGGCGGCGCGCAGAGCATCCACACCGGTCGTCGCGTGGGAACGGGCGTGGTGATAGGGGTGCACCCCGGCTGAATCGCCCAGCCCGAGGTAATCCGGAAGCACGGCCACGTAGCCGGCGGTGGCGAAGGCGACCCCGAGCAACACCTCGCCGAGCGCGTTCGCCGAAGGGGCTTCCGACCGCTTGGCCAGGGTGCCGTGCTGATAGGTCACCAGCGGCCAGGCGACGCCCGCCTTCTGGGGAATCGCGATGACCCCGGACGCCTGCCGGCGTTCGCCCCAGGGCCCCACGGTTTCATAGACGAGCTTGTGGAGGGCCACCGGGTGTTCGGGGGTCAGGGGAATCCCCGCCAGGCCGAAGATGAACCCGAGCTCGATCACGGTGTAGTTCCGGATCGAGGAAGTGCTGAGCAACTGGCCGCGCTCGGCCGGCGGGACCGCGAGGACACGGTACCAGAGGCTGTCAGCGAGCGGACGGGCATCGAGCCATTCGAGGGCGGTCGTGGGCCAGGGAAAGGTCGCCGGGGGAACCACCCAAAGGTCATCCAGGCCGGGGCCACGGACCTGCACCGTGTAGGCGGAGGGCTGGGCGGGATCGGCTTGCCATCGCAACTGGACCCCTTCGGGCAGGACGCGAGGCGATTCGAGGCGGGGTTGCGCGTGGGTTGCGCCCGCGAATGCGAGGGCGAAGGCCAGGAAGCCAGGAGCGTGTCGGGCGGTGAGGGTCGCCATGGCCGTTGCCGGGTGAATCCAGTGCATCACAGGGCCGAAAGGTGGGACAGGGCCGCGGGGCTGGCAAAAGGATTTTGCCATCGCGCGACTTCCCGCCATGCTGGACGGGACTCATGGCAGCGTCGTGGATGATTGGGCTGGAGGTGACCGCGTTTGCGGGGGCCAGCTTCTTTTTCGCGCTGGCGGAGACGGCGTTTTTCTCGCTGAGCCAATGGCAGGTGCGGCAGTTGGCGACGCGCCATCCCGGGCGGGGCGACCGGGTCGAGGCACTGCTGTCGCGGCCGCAGGATCTGCTGGCGACCATCGTGCTGGGCAACACGCTGGCCAATGCCGGATTGGTGGTGCTCGCGTTCTGGCTCGTGCAGGAGCACGGCTGGGGGGTCGGCGGCGCGCTGGCCGGCGTGCTCGGGTTCATCCTGGTCGGCGGCGAGGTCGTCCCCAAGACCCTGGCGGTGCGGGCGCCGGAATTTTGGGCCACACGGGTGGCGCGGCCGATGCAGGTCCTGCAGGACGTGAGCCGGCCCTTGCGTTGGCTGGCCCAGCGGTTGGACGAGTTTCTTCTGCGCCGCCTTGTTCCGGCGCGAGTGCGCCCGGCCCTCGACCCGACCGACGAGGAGTACCGGGAGTTGGTCGAGTGGGCCGGGCAGCAAGGCGCCCTCCGACCGTCCGAGAAAGACCTGATCCTCCAGATCCTGTCCCTGGATCGGCGGACCGCGCGGGACGTGATGCGGCCGCGCGCCGAACTGGCAGCCCTGCCGGACGACCTGCCCGTCGAGGACATGATCGCGGCTGCGCGCCGCGTGGGGCACCGGCGGCTGCCGCTGTACGACGGGTCGCTGGACACGATTGTCAGCGTCTTGAACACGCAGAGCCTGCTCTTGAACCCGGACGGGGACTTCGCCGAGGCGATCGAGATGCCGTCATTTGTGCCGGAGACCATGAACCTGATGACCCTGCTGCAGAGCCTGCAACGCCAGCGCCGCGGCCTGGCGATCGTGCTGGACGAGTTCGGTTCCACCGCCGGCGTGATGACGACGACGGACATCCTCGGCGCCGTGGTGGGTCCCTTCCGGCCGGAAGGTCGTGACTCCGGCGTCAAGCTGGTGGCGGTGGGTCCAGGTCAGTGGCAGGCCCAGGCGACGATGCGTCTGGAGGAGTTCCAACGCGTGTACCCGGGCTTGGGCGAGGTGGAGGACGTGGACACGCTGGGGGGGCTGGTGCTGGCCCAGGCCGGGGTCGTGCCACCGCCGGGCGAGTCGGTCACCTTCCGCGGGCTGCGCTTCACCGTGCTGCAGGCGGAAGACCGTCGCGTGCGCGAGTTGCTCGTGACGGTCGAGGGACGGAAAGGCAAGGAGGGAGCATGACTGGCACCCTGACACTGGTCGTGGCACTGACCCTGGCGCTGGCGCTGTCGTTCATGCTGTCGGGGATGGAAGCGGGGATCCCGCTGCTCAGCCGGCTGCGGCTCCGACTGTCGCACCGGCAGGGTCAGGCGTCGGCGGGGGTGTTGCAGCGGCTGCTCGACCGACCGGAGGAATTCCTGTGGACCATCCTGGTGGGAAACACGCTGGCGAGTTTCGTCCTGCTGTGTGCCGCGCTGGTGCTGCTGCACGGCTGGTTGGGCGGCCACCGCTGGCTGCTGCTGGGGGCCCTCGCCGTGGTGGCGTTCCTGCTGTACGCCGTGGGGGATCTGCTGCCGAAGATGCTGTTCCGGGCCTTCCCCAACCGGCTGTGCCTGGCCGTGGCCCGTCCCTTTCAGGGGATTCATCTGGCGTTGCGCCCGCTGGTAGCACCGGTGGCCTGGCTGGCCAACGGGCTGTTGCGCCTCACCGGCGGCCGGCGGTTCAAGGGCCGCCTGTTCGGCAGTCGGGACGAGCTGCGCTGGCTGATGCAGGAGTCCGAGCAGGCCCTCACGCGGGAGGAACGCACGCTGGTCAACCGCGTCCTCGACCTCCAGGAGCGCACGGTCGGATCCGTGATGACGCCCTGGGCCCAGGTCGTCACCGTGCCCGCCGATCGGCCCCTGCGCGCTTTCCTGGAACTCTGCCGCGAGACAGGCCGAAAGCGGTTCCCGGTCTGCGAACCGGCAACCGGGAGCGTCGTAGGGATTATCAGTCTCCGCGCCGCCCTCTACCGCCCGCAGGTCGGTCCGGAGCAACCGGTGAAGGACCTGATGCGCGAGGTGTTCCGGCTGGAGGCCTCCTTGCGGCTCGAGGAGGCGCTGCCGCGGTTCCAGCGGAGCGGGCATCGGTTGGCGGTCGTGGTGGATGGCGCGGGACGGATGGTGGGGTTGATCACGCTGAGCGACTTGCTCCGCCGACTGTTCGGGGAGGTGGCGTTGTGAGCTGGGAACTGGCCGCGTCGCTGTTGCTCAAGGCGCTCGCCGTCGTGGCGCTGGTCGGCCTGAACGGCTTCTTCGTGGCCGCCGAGTTCGCGCTGGTGAAGATCCGGGACACGCAGCTCCGCACGTTGATCGGCCAGGGCAACCGGCTGGCCCGGGTCACGCGCCGTGTCGTGCAGAATCTGGACGCCTCGCTCAGCGCCTGTCAGTTGGGGATCACGCTCGCCAGCCTGGCGTTGGGCTGGGTCGGCGAACCGATCTTCGGCGCGCTGCTGGCGCCGGTCTGGCCGTGGTTGGGCCTGGCAGGGCCCGACGCCGCCGGCCTGCGCCACGCGGTGGCGGTGGTGGTCGGTTTTGTCTCGATCACCTTCCTGCACATCACCGCGGGCGAACAGGCGCCGAAGTGGCTAGCGATTCAGCGTTCCCTGCCCGTGGCGCTGGCGGTGTCCCAGCCCCTGGAGTGGTTTCACCGGCTCAGCTACCCGTTCATCTGGGTGCTGAACCGGGCCTCCTTGTGGATCCTGCGGCGCTTGGGGCTTGAAGCCGTGAGCGAGGCCGGCCCGGGACATTCCGAGGAGGAGCTGCGCCTGTTGGTGGCGGGCACCGGACCGCCCGGGGGCGAGGCCAGCTTCGGCCGTCGCCTGGTCCTGAATGCGTTCGATCTACGTCACCGCGTGGTGCGGGAAGTGATGCGTCCCCGGCGGGAGATCGTCGGCTTCAACACCGAAGCCAGCCTGGCCGAGTGCCTGGACCTGGCCGAGAAGACCCGGTACTCGCGCTTCCCCCTCTGCCGGGGCGGCGACCTGGATCAGACCCTCGGCGTCCTCCACATCAAAGACCTGTACGCATTCCGCCTCAAGGCGCGCTCCGCCGCGGATCTCCTGCCCGCCGCGCGGAAGATCATCTATGTGCCGGAATCCGCCCGGCTCGAGAAGCTGCTGCAACTGCTGCTGGATCGACGCCTCCACTTCGCCATCGTCGTGGACGAGTACGGCACCACCGTGGGCATGGTGACCCTCGAGAACATCCTCGAAGAACTGGTGGGCCAGATCCAGGACGAGTTCGATCAGGAGAAACCGCCGCTGATCCGCACCGCCGAAAACGAGTGGACCCTTGAGGGCGGCTTCCCCCTGCACGAACTCGCCGAGCTGGTCGGTGAAGCCCTGCCGCTCGAGGATGTCACCACCGCCAGCGGCCTGGTCACCCAGCGCCTCGGGGGCTTCGCCCAACCCGGCGACACGGTCACAGTCGGGGGATGCCTCCTGAAGGTCGAGGCCGTCGACGGCCTCCGGATCACCCGGCTCAAGCTGACACGGCCGCCACCTTCCTCGCCAGAGACCCAAACGTGAAGCCCGCCCCCCGCCACGCCGCCCAGAACGTGACGCCGCCTGCCACCAGCGCCACTCCCGCAGCCAGCCACAGCCCGACCCGCAGATTGCCCACCGTCCACCACACCATGAGCCCCAGCCAGACCCACACCGGCTCGAAGTCCGGCACACGCCCGGTGGGACGCTTGGCCACCAGCCACGGACCCGCCAGCACCAGCAGCACGATCGCCAGCAGCACGGCCCCCACGATCATCAGGAGCGGGGCACCATACCAGGTGACCGCGTCCGAGGTCTTGGGCCACTCCCACCACCCCATCACCCGGTGCCCGAACGGCTCCAGCGCCAGCGTCTGAACCGCCGTCAAAACCGTGGCCGTGCCCAGCAGCCACCACCCATACGGCTTGCTCCGACGCCACGGCTGCAGAATCACCTTGGCCGTCTGTCGCGACGCCAGCAACACCGCCACCCAGAGAAGAGGCACGGGCCAGGCCAACGCCTCCAGCAGCCGCGGCCCCAGCGCGTCCGTGAACTCGAAACGCCCGAACGGGAAACCCTGCTTCACGCTGAGCGCCAGCACCACCGCCGACGTGAGCGAGAGCACCAGACCGCAGGCCACCACGTTCTGCACCGGCAGCCAGCGCGCCAGCGCCACGAGCATCGTGAACGCCGTCAGCATCAAATACACCCCATGAACCCACGACCACCCCGGCGACAGCCGCAGCCCCGCCGCCGCGGCAATCACCTCGCCCAACGTGAAGCAGAGCCACGCCACAAAAGCTGCCCGATGGACGGGTTCGGCGTGCGGGCTGGGTAATCCCCACGCCAACCGCGGCGGCGCCGGCGGCGTGGACTGCTCCAACGGGGTTGGGGTCGGTTCGAGCATGTGACGAGCCTACGGACTCCTTCTGGCATGGCGAGTGAAAATCAGGTGAACAACCCGCCAGCCTTCGCAGGAAAGGCGTTCTCGTGACGGAAGACGATGGGACCTTTGCGTGGGCATAGAGCTTGAGACGCGGCACGCCTGCTGTTATGGGTGGTGCCGATGCACACCGTCCACCCCACCACCTGCCCGCCCCGCCTCGCCGGCCGCCTCGGCCTCGCGGTGGTTGCCTGCTGCTGCTGCTTCGCGCCGTTGCTGCGAGCCATCGGAGGGGAAAGCCCCACCGCCTTCGCGCCCGCGCCCGGTCGGTTGGCTCACTGGACCTTCAACGAGCCGGGCTTCCTCACGGTGGACGGTCGCGCGCCACAGGTGTCGCAGGACGTCCGGGTCGTCCCAGGCGTGGATGGGCTCGCGCTGGATTTCGGTGCTACCAACCAGACCGCCCGGTTCGTGTGCCCCGCGGTCACCGACGATGGGCGAACGAACCTGACCTTCCCCCAGGGCTCGATCCGGTTCCTGTACCAACCGGCATGGTCCGCGCGCATGCCGGCCGTCGGCCCCCCCTATGGCTGGGGCCGAGGCCCGGGCCAGCGGGCCCGCCTCTTTTCCCTGCAGGCCACGCAGGACGGCAAGACAACGCCCCTGCTGGCCCTTTCGGTGGACGCCGACGGGACCAACCTGGTGCTCGAAGCACGAGCACCGGACGGCACCTTCCGCACGAATCGTCAGGCCGCCGTCCGTTGGCTCTATCCCCAGCCCGAGCTTGACCGCCGTTTCATCCGGCCCTGGCGCGAGATCGCCGTCTCCTGGTCGCCCACTCAGACGAGTCTCATGGTGGAGGGACTGCTCGTGCAGGACTGGTCCAACCAGCGACTGGCCGGCCCCGGCGTGGGCGGCCTTGCGACCCGCGGCGCCAAGCTGCACTTCGCCCTGGGCAGTGATCCCAGCGGCGACTGGCCCGCCCAGGGCCTCATCGACGAGGTCGAGACCTACCACCGGGCCCTGACCCCCCTGGATCTCTACGCGGTCCGCGACCCCGTGGTGCTCAATGCGGCGGTGACGTCCGATCCGCCCGAAGTCACCCTGCGCTGGTTCGACCTGTCCGGGAAACCCATCCCCATCCGCCGCCGCGTCCTCACCAGCACCAACTGGCTGGTGCTGACCAACCTCAGCCGCAGCCTCTCCTTCGTCGATCGCAGCCCCGACCTCGAATTGGGCGAGACCTACGAATACGACGTCGGCAACCGCTCGGCCGTCGTCAGCCTCTACGGCCGTCCCGTCGAACGTCGCGGCCGCGTGCTGCTGGTCGTCGAGGAGAGCATCGCCCGCCCGCTGAGCGCCGAACTCGAACAGTTCCGCGCCAACCTCGTAGGCGACGGCTGGTCCGTCGACCGGGTCGAGGCGCCGCGTCACGACGACAACGCCTGGCTCCAGGAACCGGTCAATCGCCGGTACATCGCTGACGTGCGCCGCGTCAAGTCGCTCATCCAGGCTGCCTACGAGAGAGCCCCGGCCGAACTCCGGGCGGTGGTCCTCATCGGCCATGTCACCATCCCCTATTCCGGCGTCGCCTACGAGGACGGGCATTGGGACATGAACGGCGCCTGGCCCGCGGACAGCTTCTACGGAGACATGGACGGCGAATGGTCGGACCAGGTCATGAACACGGGCACCAACATCGCCAGCCCCGTTCGCCGCAACCTGCCCGACGACGGCAAGTTCGACCCCCCGACCTTCAACCAATACCTCACCACCCCGGACGGCCAACACGGCGTGGAACTCGCCGTCGGCCGTATCGATTTTGTCCGGCTCCCCGCCTTCGCCGGTCAGACCGAGGTCTCCCTCCTGCGCCGCTACTTCCAGAAGAACCACCGCTACCGGCACGGCCAACTCCGCTTCGATCAGACGGCCACCGTCGGCGCGTTCTTCTCATCCCCGTTCAACCCGGTGGGCCGCGCGATCCATCGGAACGGGCTGTGGACCGGCACACGTCTCGCGGGGCTCGCCGGCGTCGCCCACGGCGATGCGTTTGCCTCCCCACGCGCCAGCCTCTGGGCCATGCAAGGCGGGTACGGCGCCGTCGACACCATCCACAACAACCGCCAGGACGCCGCCGCCCAGGGCGTCGAGGTGGTCATGTCCTCCATCCTGGCCACCAACCTCCATGAACCGCGCGCCGGATTCTACGTCCTCAAAGCCTCGTACCTGGGCGAGTGGAACTTCTATCGCGACAACCTCCTTCGCGCCCTGCTTGCCACCCCCACGTACGGCCTCGCCTCCTGCTGGACCATGGACACCCTCTGGCGCTTCGAAACCCTGGCTGCCGGCGACACCCTCGGCAGCGGATTCGTCCGCACGGCCCGCGGCGGCGCCAGCACGCGCACCACCTTCCTCCTCGGCGACCCCACGCTCCGGGTCCAGGTCACGGCACCGCCCACCGCAGCCCGCGGCCAGCGGCAAGGAGCTAGGGCCGAGCTGAGCTGGTCGGCCTCCCCCGACGCGGCCAACGGCTACGTCGTCTTCCGTTCGGCGGCTGGTGCCAACCGCCGTCAGGACCTCCTGACCCCGGCGCCCATCACGGACCTTGCCTTCACGGACGCCGATGCCCCCCGCGCGCGGACGGTTTACCAGATCTGCGCCGCGCAGTTGGTCGTGACCGGCACCGGCGCGTTCACCAACCTGAGCCAGACCGCCTTCGTGATCCTCGACTGACCCCTCCCCCATGCGTATCGTCGTTGCCCTCACCGGAGCCACCGGCATGCTCTATGCCCAGCGCCTCCTCGACCACCTGCCCACCCCCGAACACGAGGTCCACCTCATCCTCAGCCGCTATGCCCAGCAGGTCCTGACCGAGGAACTCCCCGAGGGACTCCGCCCGCCCACCGGCACGGTCACGCACAACCTCCGCAGCATGAACGCTCCGTTCGCGAGCGGCTCGAACGCCTTCGACGCCATGGTCGTCATCCCCTGCACCATGGGCACCCTCGGGCGGATCGCCCACGGCTTGAGCGATGACCTCCTCCTCCGCACCGCCGACGTCATGCTCAAGGAACGCAAGAAGCTCATCCTCGTCCCGCGCGAGACCCCGCTGAACCTGGTCCAGATCCGTAACATGGAGCTTCTCCTCCTGGCCGGCGCGGTCCTGCTCCCCGCCAACCCCTCCTTCTACAGCCGCCCGCGAACCATCACCGATCTGGCCGATACCGTCGTGGGCCGGGTCCTCGATCACCTCGGCATCCCCAACCAACTCATGCCCCGCTGGCAGGCCGAGCCGGAGTAGAACGGCGTCTTGCGCGACGCGGTGGGGCGAGCCGGCCGAAAGGGGGGACGAAGGGCGAAGGGCGAAGGGCGAAGGGCCTTCAACGTTCAACCTCCAACGTTCAACGTACAAAGGCGTCCTCAGTCGATCTGCCCGGCGGGGAGTGGTGGCACCGGTGGTCGCCGTGCCGAAGCGTGCCTCGCGGCGTTCCCCGGCGCATCCCGCGGTACGTCCGGGGGAAGGCGGCGCGCGGACGCGACCCTGCGGTGGCCTCCTGCAGAACCGGCTGATGGTACATCGTGCTCAACCCCCAAACGACATGGGAGAGAGGGCGGTTTCAAGACCCTTCCCTCACCCACGGAGGTTCGCCCCACCTTGGACATGAATTCGACACCGATTTGACATCACCTCGGGCCCAGACTACTCGAACGTACGTCGAGGTCGCTCAACCCCCGGCCCGCACGCTTATGCCACGCTCACTCGCCGCGTTCCTCCGCCCCAACCTCGAACGTCCCGGGCGCCGGGTCCGCGCCGTGATGGGCGGGGTGCTCCTGGTCGGCTCGCTTCCGGCCCTCACGGTGCACGGGCTGCTGGCGCTCGCGCTGGCGGTCGCCGGCGCGTTCGCGTTGTTCGAGGCCTGGCGTGGCTGGTGCCTGGTCCGGGCCTGTGGCCTCAAGACCCGGCTATGAACGAGCGCCGGTTCGAGATTGGCGGTGCCGACCGCGTGTCCTCTGGCGACATCATGCGCGAGTGCGCCCGGCAGCGGGGTTTGAAGCGACTCATGATTCCTGCTGACGCCCAAACTTTCCAGCCTGTGGCTGGGGCTGGTGACGCTGCTCTACGCGCAGGTGGGCCGGATCATGGTCGACAGCCTGCGGCACGAGACTGTGGTGCGTGATCCCGCCGCCCTGGAGGTGTTCCCGGTCCGGCCCCGGGGCAGGCGCGAGGCCATCGCCGCGGCGCTGCGCAACGAGGACCACGGGTTTGCGCAAACCCGGTGGTCTGACGCGCTCAGCGCGGTCCGACCGCCGCGGGACTGAGGCGGAACCCGTTTGGGCAACCGGTTGGTGGACACGCGCTCCGCCGGATTGGCCAGCGGGCCGCCTAAAAAACGAAACCACGCCGGGGCGGGCGTGGCTTCTCCTGCTGTTTGTAGGTTGGGGGTTAACTCGCGAGGTCCTGCGACCAATCACCAAACCGCATATACTCCCGGATCTTGCGCCGCTCGTACCGGTTCTTCTTGGCTTTGCCGGGACGATCTTCCGTGTGCCGGAACGGATGCTTCGTACTGCGGATGGTTTCGGTGATCACTGCGAGTGGTTTTGGCATTGGATCTCACCTAGGTTGCGCCCGGGAAGAGACGCCCGACCTCGCCGGCTCGACCGCCGGCTCCTTGGTTTGTGCAGGGTCAGTTGCATACCCTTGCCCAGGACATTTCGTACGGATGGACACCGGAACCGGCGTCCACGTTCGAAAAGTGTTACAGACGTGTGTCGGCGTCCAGCGAAAAGATGAGGTTGGATGGATCGCCGCGTAAGGGACCCTGCTACGCAGTCCTACCGGTGGACGCCCGCCAGCACATCCCGCTCGCCCAGCGGCACCGGCAGCGGTTCCAGCGGCATCGGGTCGTCGTGGTCCAGCCACTCTGCAAACAACCCTTCCAGCTCCTCTCGGGTGCGGGCCCGCCGCGCCGTCGCCAGGAACCGTCCGCTCGCCTCGATGCCCAAGCCAATGAAATTCAGGTGCTTCTTGACCCGCTGCACGTGGGAAGCCTCGTTCAAGCCTGGACGCCCGGTGGCCTCGAGCAGCGCGTGCAGATAGGCCTGCACGTCCCGGCCCCGGGGTCGCCACGGCGGTTCCCCGCGCTGCGCCTGGCGGATTTGCGCGAAGATCCAGGGGTTCCGAATCGCCCCGCGGCCGATCATCAAGCCGTGGGCACCGGTTTGCCCCAGCACCTCGAGGGCGTGCTCGGCCGAGTACACGTTGCCGTTGGCCAGCACCGGGCAGGACAGGTGCCGCGCCGCCTGAGCCACCAGATCGTACCGGACCGGGCTGCGATAGCCGTCGGTCACCGTCCGCCCGTGCACCGTCACCAGGTCCAGTCGGTGCCGGGCCAACACCGCCAGCAGTTCCTCGAACCGCGCCGGCGAGTCGAACCCCACGCGCGTCTTGACGCTCAGCTTCACGTGCACCGCCTCGCGCAGGGCCGCCAGGATGGCATCCACGCGCGGAAGCTCCCGCAGCAACCCGCCGCCGGCGCACTTCCGGTACACGACCGGTGCGGGGCAACCCAGATTCAAGTCGATGCCCGCGACCGGCAGGGCCTGCAACTGCCGCGCCGTCCGCACCAGCGCCGGGATGTCGTTGCCAATCATCTGGGCCACCACGGGACGGCCAGTGGGATTCTCCACGACCGCGGCGGCAGTCTCCGGGTCCGGCACCGAGGTGGCGTACACCCGGAAGTACTCCGTGAAGAACACATCCGGGCCGCCGTAGCGGTGCAGCAGACACCAGCAGGCAAGGTCCGTCACGTCCTGCATCGGCGCCAACGCCAGCCGCGGCGCCGGAGCGCCTTGCCGGCGAAACAATGTCTCAGTGCAGGCCGGGAGATTCATGCGTAACCCACCGAATAGGACCTCAGCGTGCCAGCGACCGCGAGCGGACTCAATCGTGGTTTGACGCCCCTCCCCCCTTCCGGCACGCTCGCCCCCGTCATGCTCGTCCGGATCGGCACCAGTTTCTACACCCTCCGCCTGCGGTTGCTCGGACTGGCGTTGGTGGTGGCGCTCCTTCTGGCCGGGGCCTCCTCGATGTTCTACACGGTCGATGCCGAGTTCCAGGGAGTCGTGCTGCGGTTCGGACGCTACCACAAGACCGTCGAACCCGGCCTGCGCGCCCGGGTGCCTTTCGGCGTCGACCGGGTCTATCGCGTGCCGGTGCGCCGGCAGTTGAAACAGGAGTTCGGCTTCGCCACCCCGGGAGCCACCAACCCCTATCAATCCACCAGCGCGAGCGAACAGGACCTCGAGCGCAGCATGGTCACCGGCGACCTCAATGCGGCCACGGTCGAGTGGGTCGTCCAGTTCCGCGTCACGGACCCCCGGATGTTCCTCTTCCAGTTCCGCGACCCCGCCGAAGCCCTCCGCGACCTTTCCGAATCCGTCATGCGCGAGGTGGTGGGCGACCGGACGGTGGACGAGGTCATCACGGTGGGCCGCCAGGAGATCGAGAGCGACGCCCTCGACCGGCTCAAGGTGATGGTCGAGCAGTACCACCTCGGCTTCAGCATCGACCAGTTGCAGTTGAAGAACGTCAACCCGCCCGCGCCCGTCCAGCCTTCCTTCAACGAAGTGAACCAGGCCCAGCAGGAACGCGAGAAAGCCATCAACGTGGCCAGCGGTGAGTACAACAAGACCGTCCCCCGCGCCCGCGGCGAGGCCCAGGAGAAGATCAGCACCGCCGAAGGCTACGCCATCCGCCGGATCAACGAAGCCGAGGGCGATGCCAACCGCTTCCAGGCCGTGTTCGCCGAGTACTCCAAGGCCCCGGCCGTCACCCGCCAGCGCCTCTACCTCGAGACCCTGGGCGAGCTCCTGCCACGGCTCAAGGGCAAGGTCGTGCTCGACGAGGCGGCCCGCCAGGTCCTGCCCCTCCTGCAGCTCACCCCGGAGAAGCCCCCGCCATGAAGAGCGCCGGCCAACTCATCTTCCTGGCCACCGTCGGCCTCGTCGTCCTGCTCCTCCTCCTGGGCAGCCTGTACCGCCTCGACGAAACCGAGCAGGGCATCATCACCCAGTTCGGCAAGCCGGTCGGCAACGCCGTCACGAATGCCGGGCTCCACTTCAAGCTCCCCTTCATCCAGGAAGTCCACCGCCTCGAGAAACGGGTCCTCCGCTGGGACGGACGCCCCACCGAGATGCCCACCAAGGACAAGACCTACATCCTCGTCGATGCCTTCGGACGCTGGCGCATCCGTGATGCCCAGCCGTATTTCCTCCGCCTCCGCGACGAACGCAGTGCCCAGTCCCGGCTCGATGACATCCTCGGCAGCGAGATCCGCAATGCCATCGCCAAACACGAGCTCATTGAATTGGTCCGCACCACCAAGGACCGCGAAGCCATGGTGGACGACATTCTCCAGGGCGGGCGCGAGTCCAACGCCGGCCAGCTCTACCCCATCCGCAAGGGCCGCGCCCTCGTTGAACAGGAGATCTTCGCCAGCGCCGCCCCCAAGGTGGCCGTGTTCGGGATCGAGCTTCTCGACATCCGCTTCAAACGCATCAACTACAACCCCAGCGTGGCCCTGCGCATCTACGAGCGCATGATCAGCGAACGGCAGCAGATCGCCGAGCGCTTCCGCTCCGAAGGCGCCGGCGAAGCCGCCAAGATCCTCGGCCAAAAACAGAAGGACCTGCAGGCCATCGAGTCCGAGGCCTACCGCAAGATCCAGGAAATCCGCGGCGCCGCCGATGCCCGCGCCACCGAGATCTACGCCCGCGCCTACAACCAGAGCGAGGCCGCCGCCGGCTTCTACGCCTTCCTCAAGACCCTCGAAACCTACCGCACCGCGCTCTCGAACGATACGACGCTGATCCTCACCACCGACAGCGATCTGTTTCGCCTCCTCAAGACCCTCGACGCGCCAGCCGCACGCTGATCCCCGTCTTCCCAGGAACCGGAATGCAGAAGGGGCATCCGGCTTGGTCGGTTCATGCCCCCAGAGCAGTTCCGGCAGGAACAGGCGGCCCCCATGAACCTGTGGTGCAGGCGTCCCGCCTGCTACTTCCTTTCCCCGAATCGCCTCGGGGAGTCGGTGATCTCCACACCATCTGGCAGACCGCCCTTCGTTGGGCCGGCTTTGCCCCCGAACTCCTGGAGCTTCCCTTGAACGTTGAACGTTGAACGTTGAACGTTGAACGTTGAACGTTGAACGTTGAACGTTGAACGTTGAACTTCGAACTTCGAACTTCGAACTTTGAACTTTGAACTTTGAACTTTCAACTTCCCTCCCTCGCGTCCTCACGAACCCTACGCCCCCCGGGACCGCGGCGGTGGTTTCAGTCGGCGAAAGCGGCTTTGATGCTCGCGGGCGTGCCGGCGCAGGTAGGCGAGGGTCTGCGGCCGGACGCGGTGGTAGAGAAACAGGATCGAGAAGTAGGCCGCCAGGCCGACCAGCAGGCTGTTCAAGATGGCCCCGAGCGTGAAGGTCTGACCCCACTTCAGCGCGCTCAGGGTCTTTTCGGTCAGTTCCTCGAACTCATTGACGATGATGGTGGGCCGGATGAACACCGACCCCATCCGCAGGTTCAGGTAGAACAGGAACGGCCAGACCAGCGACAACGACGCTCCCCCCACCAAACCCGCCACCATGCTGCCCCCCGCCGCCTTGGCGACCGCTCCGGAGATCAACATCCCGATGCCGAAGGTGGGAAAAAAATTGACCACCAACCCGATGGCGAACCCTCGGGCCACATGCTCGGTGGCGCTCCGCAGCCGGAACAGCCGGATGAAATTGTAGATCAGGCACCGCTCGAAACGGTGCCAGAACCGAATCCACATGCGGGCGAAGCCTAGCCGGTGAACCTGCCGTCACAAGCGGATTGCGTCAGCGCATCGGGCGTCGCTGCTTGCTCCGCCCGGGACCGGCGGGGCGGCGCAGGCCCGCAGCGCCCGGATCTGTCGCGGGGTCCCCAGCACCAGCTCCTCGTCGCCCACTTCGAACCGGTCACTGCCCCGCGGCATGAGCGGGCGATGCCGGCCGCGCCGCACCCCCCCGATTTGCACCCCGACACGGCGGATCAAATCCAGTTCCAGCAGCGTCGGCCCCACCAGCGGAGAACCCTCGGGCAACACGACCGTCTCCATGGTGAGTTCCTCGAAACTGGTCGGGAGCTGGTCGCCCGCCGCCGCACTGCCCAATGCCTCCGCCGCCCGCGCCAGATCCTCCGCCCGCCCGAGCAGCAGCAGTTTGTCCTGCGGATACAGCACGGTGTCTGCCCCGGGGTTCACGATCCCGTAACCCTGACGGTCGATGCCCACCACCGAGCACCCGAAATCCTGGCGCACCGCCAACTGCCCGAGCGTCTTCCCCGCGTGCGCCGAGTCGCTGGCCAGCAGCACCTCGTCGATGTCCAGGTCCCAGTCCGCGGATTGCTGGGGCAGCAGGTCCGACCACGATGACGTGGCCGTCGCGTGGCTGGCCTGCCGAAGCTGACGCCGCAGCTCAATCTCCAGCCGGCTGTGCATCCGCACCAGCCGCCGCCAGAACACCACCGCGACCACCGCCAGCACCGCCAGCACGATCCCGGTCACGCCCAGCAACGAGCCGCCCGACGGCAGCAGGGCCAGCAGCCAGAACACCAGCACCACCGAGGCCACGCTCCGCAGCGCCGTCTCGATCAGCGGCCGCAGCCGCGCCGCCCGCGGCGATCCCATCGTCGCCCCCTCCGCCAGGATCATCGCCAGCGCCGACAGATTCCGCCACAGGCCAATCAGCGGCCCGAGCAACACGATCCCAAACGCCGTCCAGAACCCGAAGAGCAGCGGCGTCGCCTCGATCCAGGCCGGCACCAACGCCACCCGCACCCGCTCAAACGCCGGGCGGGCCAGCAACACGAGCGCCGAGATCGCCAGCACGTGCAGCGCCACCTGCAACAGCCGCTTGCGCGTCAACTGCCACAGCACACTGGTCGTCTGCCGCTGCCGCAGCCGCCCCAGCCAGTCGTGGTAAAACGCGATCCATTCGCTGATCCACCGCGGCTCCAGGCGCACCAACGTCCCGCTCAGCCGTTCCGCCCGCCGAGTCAGCGCCGGCGCCAGCAGCGAGGTCAGCAGCGAAGCCCCCACCGCCATCGGATAGAACGCCTTCGGCACCGCGCCCGCCTCCACCCCCAGTTGCGCGATGATGACCGAGAACTCCCCCAGCGGCGTCAGAAACCACCCCGCCTGCCACGCCACCCGGCTCGAGTTGCCCACCGCCACCAGCCCGAACGCGCACGCCACCGGCCGCACCACCACCGCCAACACCGTCACCCCCAGCACCAGCCCCCACGCCTCGCGCAGCACCCCGAAATCCACCAGCATCCCGATCGCCACGAAAAACACCGCCCCAAACATCTGTTGCAGCCCGGAAAACGTCCGCTCGATGTCCGCCTTGTGCCGCGTGCTCCCGACAATCGCGCCAAACACAAACGCGCCCAGCGCCAGCGAGTAGCCGGCCCGCGCCGCCAGCCAGGCCAGCGACAGCAACACCCCCACCACCACCAGCGTCCGGATCTCCGGCGACACCTGCCGGGTCATCCGCGCCAACAGCCGCGGCGCAAACAGCAGCGACGTGAGCGCCAGCAATACCACAAACGCCCCCAGCGCCCCCAGCGTCGGCAACAACGGCGGCGGCGAGTCGCTCCCGAATTGGATCAGCGAGATCAACAGCGTCAGCATCGTCACCGCCACCACGTCCTCCAACACCGTCATCCCCAGCGCCAGTTGCCCGGGCCGTTCGTGCGTCAGATTCAGCTCCTCCAGCACCTTGCTGATGATCGCCGAGCTCGACACCATCAGCATCCCCGCCAGGAACAGGCTGGTCGTCGCACTCCAACCCGCCGCCCACCCGATGGCCCGGCACACATTCAACACCAGCAGCGCCCCGATGGCCGTGGCCGCCACCACCGAGAAACCCAGGTTCCGCAGCCGGTTCAGGCTCAGGTTCAGGCCAATCGAGAAGATCAGAAACACCAGGCCGACCTGGGCCAGCGTCTGCACCCGGTCCAGATCCGCCACGAGCGCGAAGGGCGGCGTGTGCGGCCCAATCACCGCCCCCGCCACCAGATACCCCACCACCGCCGACAAATGGAGCCGCTGGCACAGCCACGCCGCCCCCCCGGCGATCAACATCACCACCGCCAGATCCTGGATGAACGTCAAGCCCGTCACGCCGACTTCCTCTTCGCCCGCCGCCCCTCAGGGAACCGCGGTCCCCGCCGGCCGCCCCCGCCTCTCCTGCACGTACCGGTTGATCACTCCTACGGTGTCTAACCAGAACCCGTTCGCCGGATCCGCCGCCATCGCCAGAATCGCCTCGAGCGTGTCCACCCGCGTCGTCTGTCGCCCTCCCGCGCCGATCTCGTGCCCCGCGAAGACCAGCCAGCGGCCCTGTTCCCGCGCCCGTTCGAGCAGCGGCCGCACCTCGAGAAACGTCTTGCCATCCAGTTCGAGCGCCATCACCTGCGCCGGATCGTAGCGGAGCGGGTCGTTCATGTCCTCGCAAAGCCACAGGCGTCCGGACTCGAACAGCCGGGCCACCAGCGGCACGTAGCTGCGGGTGTTCACTCCCCGGCCGACAAACGTCTGCCCGCACGGATAGGCAAAGCTCACCGGCCGCAGCCCCAACCGCCGCTCAATGGCCACCGTCGCCTCCGCCAGATCCGCGCCCATCCGCTCCAGCGTGTAGTCCTCGAGGGCGTTGCCCTGGGAAAACGTAAAGTTGCCCGTGCAGGGATGCGTCAGGCTGTGATGCCCGATCTCGTGACCCTGTCGCACCGCTTCCTTCCACCGGTCCAGCCGCGCGTCCAGCCGGTCCGGCGACACGTAGAACGTCGCCCGCAAGCCGTGCCGCTGGAACAACGCCAATCCGACATCCACCTGGCTGAGCCGGGCGTCGTCGAACGTCAGACTCACCGCGGCCCGCTTCCCGGACGGCCAGGCCAGCGGCGTTTCGTCCCCGCTCCGACACCCCGTAATCCGCCGCCGACGCGTCCAGCATCGCGAACCCGACCGTTGCCAGCAGCGCCAACCGCCCCCGGCAGATCCGGGCGGGACGGGAAGGAGAGGAGTGGGTGAACGCTCGCATCACGACGCGGAGTCTGGGCGGATGCGTCGGGAAGGCAAGTCTAAGGGCGTCCGACCCCTTACCGATCCTATTAAGCACGGCGGCTGACAAGCTGGTAGGAAAGGAGTTGGGCCTATGGGTTTGGAGCGATTTTTCAGCCCTCCCGGCGGGCTTTGTTCGACTGGACGCATGTCCGTTCACCTCTCAACGCTTCCCTGGCCCGAATCCGCCCGAGGCGCGCTTCTCGAGGCCCTGAGCGTTCGCCTCCACGCCTCGGAACGGGAGCGCGATGAGGAACTGACCTGCAAGCACTATCTGCGCAACGCCGACGCCGTGGGGCGCGTGTTGCGGTATGTCGCCGAATACCGCGGGCGGTGGGTGGCGCCTTGGTCTTCAGTTCGCGGCCTGGCACATCAAAGCGCGCGATCAGTGGCTGCAGTGGTCCCCGCCAGGTCAAGGGCGGCGGCATCTGATCGCGCAGCAGGCGCGCTTTCTCGTGCTGGCTGCTCCGGGCCGCTGGCCCAATCTGGCCAGCCGGGTCCTGCAACGGGTGCAGGGCGCTTGCCGCAGGATTGGCAGGAGCACTTTGGCTGCCGGTCCTGGTGGCCGGACCTCGTCGACCCCAGCGCTTCCGCGGCACCTGTTACCACGGCGGGCTGGGAACAGTTGGGGCTCACGCAAGGTTATCAGCGGACTGGCGGGACTTCTGCACCGACACCCAACATCCCAAGCAACTGTGGGTCTGCGCCCTGGGCGGCGGCCCTCGAACAGGTCCGGGCCCCGAACTGCCCGCGCTGCGCGACCGCAGGGGCCGCTGCCCCACCTGTCCGGTACCCACCGATCACTTGGATTCGCTCTGGAGTGCTTTACCGGGGCTGACCGATCCGCGATCCGCGCGGGTGCGCCACCTCCTGGCCACGCTCCGACCCTGATCGCGTTGGCGGTGACGGCAGGGCCCAGGGCGCGCATGCCATCAGCCGATTCGCCCAAAGCCTGAGCCATCCCCAACGGCGCTGGCTGCTGCAGCCCTGCCAGTACCGGCGCCGAATATGACGTCCCTGCGAACGCACCTTCCGCCGCCTGCCAGGCGGGTGGATCCCGAGGAATCAAGCAGGCGCTCACCCGCTGGATGGCCGCCGAAGACCCTGAACCCTGAGCGTCGTCCATGTGGACGGCAGGTGGTGAAGAATGCGGCCCCGGCGCCGCCCGTTCCCCGCGTAACAGGCCGAGGCCGCGCTGGCGCCCTCGGAGATCCGCCCGAACTCCAGAAACCCAGCCGACAAGGCGCTGACCTGGTGAACTTCAGACCACCCACCAGCGCCTGGTCGATCAGGTGGCCGTGCCAGCGACACCAACGAAGAGGCCGCCGTAGCCGCGCACTTGCCCAAGATCGATCTGGCGGGTCTGTCTGACCGCCGATGCGGCGTTCCTCACCAAGGCCAACTGTCGGCAACTGACCCAGCGCAACGGCGCGGACTTCTTCCTCTTCTTAAAGGCAACCAGCCCACCGCGCTGGCCAGGCCGACAACTTCCTGCCAGCGCCCTTCCCCTCAGGCCAGCACGTTGGAAGGCCCACGGACGCATTGACGCGCGAACTCTGGTGCACGGCTACTGAGCCGCAGACCCTGGCCTGGCAGCGTGGCTTAGGTCGTCCGCGTGCGCTGCCACAGCCAGGGTGCGCCAAGGCCGCGTGGTCAAAGAGAGACGACGTCCGCTTTGCCGTGACCACCCAGGGCCCCACGGAGGCCGGACCGGAAGCGTTGCTGCAGCGGGCACGCGACCATTGGAGCATCAAAACGGCCAGCACTATCGGCGGATCGTACCCAAGACGAGGATCGCCGTCCGGTGCACGAGACCGCGCGGCGCGCAATCTCTCCCTGTTTCGCTCCTTGGCGATCTTCCTCTGCGAGCAACAAGCCCGCGGCCCCGCGCGAAAATGTCGCTGCCGACTTTACCGCCTCGGTGCACCGCGGCAGAGTCTGATCCGTCGCTGACCCGACGCCGCGCGGAGGAATAGACCCAGGGCCCACCTCGCCACCGCAGGCGCTGCCGCCGCAGCGTCGCGGCTGGCTTTGTCGCGTGCGCCTCCGGGGCTTCGCGCAGGGCGGTCCGGAGCCGGCGATGGCCGTTCAGGTGCGGAGAGGTGCGGGCAGGGCCGCCGGGATTTCGCCCTCCGCAAGATCTCTTCGGACCCCAGTCTCAGATCGACTTTGTCACAGCCCTGTCCCATTAAGAGGTCTATGCTTGCGCACCCTCGCCGGCCGCATTACATGTTGTCCATCCTCCACGCAGCCGGTGGCCGGGCTCGCGTTGCGCGCGCCCGGCGAGCCGGGTGGCCAACCACCGGTCGTGGAGACACCAAAGCACAACTCAATCCGCTCAGAAGGATCAACCATGAGACCATTCCTTGCCAGTGTGATGACCCTGGCCCTCGCCGGGAGTGCCGCCGCCTTCGGCCAGGACGTGACCGGCACGGTCGAGAGCAACCAGCTCGCCGCCCGCTCGGCCACGTTCTACGTCAACACGTCGGCCACCATCAACAACGCCCGCACGGAGAGCCTCGGCGTGGCCATCACCTCGAGTGGCGACGTCGTGATCGGGTGGGAGGACGATGCCGGAGACGAAGCCGAGCTGAACTACCTCGGAGCCGTGTGGACGCTCTACAGCGGCGGGGGCGTCTCCGTCACCCCGGACACGACGATCACCTCGAATCTCGGCGGCGAGATCACCTCGAAGTTCCTGTCCTACTTCCGGGCCGACAAGTCCCCCATCCCCGGCAACACCGCGTGGGGTCCGAAGATCAAGGCCAACCTGTTCGGCGATGGCTTCGGTATGGGCGCCACCGTCTACGCGTTGGGCGGAGAGGTCCCCGCCTGGGCGGATTGGGATGCCGGCGGCGACTGGCCCGGCGTCCAGTTGCTCTCGAGCGGCAGCGAACCCCTGGGCATCGTCAGCGGGGTTCCCGCCGACTACGGTGCGGCGTCGGGCAACATCCGCATCGGTGACTGGGATTACCTCGCCAACGGCAACATCGTGGTCGTCGGGGAAAGCCGCCAGGGCGACGACCTGGTCAACAGGTACGGCGGCGCGGCGGCCGGTAATCACGTTATCTACCGCATCGTCACCCCCGCCGGCCAGGAGGTAAAGGCCGTGTCGCTCGCCAGCGAGGTGCCCAGCGTCACCGAGATGTGGCATGGCGCGGCGGTCACCGCCAACGGCTTCGCCATCCGGTTCGGCCTGGGAGGCCGTGGCACCGTCCGGCTCTTCGACAACGCGGGCAACCCGACCAGTGCCAACATCGACCTTGGAACGCTCGCCGAGAACGAACTCGCCGCCCAGGGCGGCCGGGGCGACGGCATCGGTTTCCACGGCAACGGCAAGGACGCCTACGTGTGCGCGACGACCGGTCTCGATGGCGGAGGCGCCCGCCAGGTCTGGGTGACCGTGCTCAACGCCGATGGCACCCTCCGTTACTCGAAGGCCGCCACGCCGGGTGTCCCGCTCACCAACGTCGGCCGCGTCGACGCCGCCATCGATGAGTCCGGTCGCGTGTTCGTGGTCTTCGGTGGCACGACCGCCAACGACAACCCCAACTTCCCGTTGATCATCGGCACCATGCTCAAGCCCGATGGCAGCCCGGTCGACAAGCCCTTCTTCCTCAGCGAGCGCGAAGGCCCGCTCGAGGCGTTCTACGAATCGCGTCATCCCCGCATCGCGGTCCGCAAAGACGCCTTCGCCGTGGTCTGGGAAAGCCAGAACTCGGAACTCGACTTCGGCACCCGCGTCGTGGCCGGCCGGACCTTCGGCATCGCCCATAAGCCTGGCAGCATCGAGTCCGTGGGCCTGACCCGCATCGTGCCGGATACGCCGGTCATCAATCCGGGAGCCGACGCCCTCGGCAACTGGGAGCCCTATGCCTCCGTCCTGGGCACCAGCACCTTCCTCATCGAAGGCAACACCTTCGCCGATGACGGGCTGATGATGAATCAGCGCTACGTCGTCATGCTCCAGCCCGCCGCCGGCGGCGCACCGAAGATGGTCGAAGGCTTCTACGCCGACAACGGCCAGCCCTTCAAAGGCCAGATCAATGCTTCCCGGCA
Organism: Verrucomicrobiales bacterium; assembly: GCA_015075445.1. Lineage (GTDB taxonomy): Bacteria > Verrucomicrobiota > Verrucomicrobiia > Limisphaerales > J093 > DSVZ01. The sequence goes on along the minus strand of JABTUJ010000021.1, from coordinate 20,985 downwards.
AAACGGCAATCCCGGCCGCGTGGCCGGCGACACCCGCCCCGGCGCCGTGAATTACATGGTCGGCGGCGAGGCTTCGCCGCATGTGTACTCCCAATTCCAGTCCGACAACCGCTGGAACCTCGGCTTCGACCGCCTGACCGATGGCCGCTACGGCACCGTCCAGGCCTTCAGCCTCGACGTGGGCACCCTCACCCCCTCGCCCCTGTTCAAAGCCATCGACTCCTCCAACGCCCGCGCGACTTCCGGCGTCCCTCCCGGAAACCAGATCACCCGGTTCGGCGGTGACATCGCGGCCCTCGGCAACGGCAACTTCGTCTCCGTCGTTGAGGACCGCTCCCGCGTGCTGGTGGCCGACAGCGACTACGTGGCCGCCACCATCTATGCGCCGGACGGCACCGTGGTGAAAGACACCTTCGTCGTCGCCAACGGCGATATCTGGTCCAACGTCGCCGCCTGTCAGGGTGGCTTCGTCGTCCGCGCCAAACCGCAGGACGGCAGCGCCGGACGCGTCCTCTACTTCTACGACAACGCCGGCGTCCTCAAGGGCCAAGCCCACCAGTCCACCTCCGGCTCGAACTTCGACGCCGGCCGCGGCGACGGCACCCGCATCGCCGGTCACATCAACAGTCCCTACGTCTTCCTCGCCGGCAAGGTCACCGACGGCAACATCGTGAAGGTCGCCGCCTGGGACTGCCGCAACCAGCAGTTCGTCGCCGCCGCCGAGGTCAGCGAGGCGGGCTTCGCCGGCAACTTCGACCGCGCCAACCTCGCCGTGGATGCGCTCAACCGCGTCGCCGTCTCCTGGGTATCGCAGCCGCCCGGCTACGAGCAGAACCAGGTCGCCGCCCGCGTACTGGTGCTCAATCCCGACGCCAAGACCATCACGCCGCTCACCAGCAGCTTCCTCCCGTTCGTGAACGCGGCTGAGACCGGCGGCATCCGCACCATCCAGATGAGCATCGCCATGACCACCAAGCAGATTCTCGTGGCGGCCAAGGGCGAGATCAACCTCGCCAACCAGCCCGCCAATGGCGCCAACTCCCCGCGCGAGCTCAACTTCTACACCGTCATCTCGCACCCGGACCCGAAGGATGACCCGACGCCGCCCGTGGGCGGGGCACCGGAGTTCACCCGCATCGCGAAGAACGCCAACGGCACCCTCACCGTGGAGTGGACCGGGGGCGGCACCCTCCAAAGCGCGCCGGCCGTGACCGGGGATTGGACCGACGTCGCCGGGGCCGCCAGCCCCTACACGTTCACGCCCAGCCAGACGCAGGGCTTCCACCGCATCCGCCGCTAGCGGCGAACCAGCGGGTCGGACTCACAAGGGACCGGGCTCCGGCTCGGTCCCTTTCTTTTCCCCCAGTGCGCCTCGGACCACCAACGCCACGATCACGGTCACCGTGCTGCCGATCAGCGTGTACCACGGCCAGGCGACGACCTCCCGCCAGCCGAGATACAGCGTCACCATGACCCCCAGCGCCGCCAGCATCCCGGCGATCACCGGCGTCGCCGACCCCCGCCGCCACCACAGCGCCAGCGCCAGTCCGCCCAGCATCGCGCCATTGGTAAGTCCGCTCAGCGCAAACGCCGCGTTCAACACCGACGTCACCTCGCGCGTCAGCGTCGCCACCCCCACCAGGAGCACGGCCCAGAACACCATCGAACCCCGGCTGAACCGCAGATAGAAGGCTTCGCTCCGCGGCTTCCGCGCCAATCCCTTGTAGAAATCCATCGTGAACACCGACGCCAGCGCCGACAGCGCCGCGCTCACCGACGACAGCGCCGCCGACAGGATGGCCACGATCAGAAACCCCCGCAGCACCGGCGGCACCGCGGTCACAATGAACGTCGGAAACACATAGTCGTTCTTCGTCACCCCGGGCCGGGCCTCCGGCAGCGCCAACGGCACCGCGGAAGCCTGCGCGTAATAAACCCACAGCATCGCCCCCACGAGCAGGAACACCAGCATCAGCGGCAGGATGATCGCCGCGCTCAACAACAGCGCCTTCCGACCGTCGTTCACCGAGCGACACGTCAGCACCCGTTGCACGATCAACTGATCCGCCCCGTGTGAGGACATCACCAGGAACGTCGCCCCGATCAGCCCCATCCAGAGATTGAACGGCTTCGCCAGCGTGAACTCGAGATTCAGCCAGTGCAGCTTCCCGCCCGCCGCCGCCGCCGCCAGCGCCCCGCTCCATCCCCCATCCACCAGCGTCGGGATGAAGCAGAGCGCGAACAGGCCCCCGGCGAGAAACATCACAAACTGCAGCGCCTCCACCCACACCGCCGCCTTCACTCCGCCCAGCAGCGTGTAGGCCAGCGCCAACACCGCGAACAGCCCAATCACCCAGCCCATCGCTGCCTCGGAGAACCCGAGGATGAGCTGCAGCGGAATACAGCTCACGTACACCCGCACCCCGGCCGCCAGCACGCCGGACAACAGGAAGAAACCGCCCGCCGTGCGCCGCGCCGCCTGGCCGAACGCCTGGTGAAACAGTTGGTAGGGCGAGTAAATCTCCCCCCGGAAATAGTGCGGCACCAACACCACCGCCAACACCACCCGCGCCAGCACATAGCCCAGGATGATCTGGATGAAGGTCAGATCGTCCGGACCGTACGCCATCGCCGGCACCCCCAGGAACGTCAGCGCGCTCGTCTCCGTCGCGACAATCGAGAACCCCACGCTCCACCAGGGCAGGTTCTTGCTCCCCAGAAAGTAGTCGCGCGTGGACCGCGCCCGGCGCCCGGACCACAGCCCGAAGGCGACGATCCCCCCGAGGTAGAGCAGAATGACCGCCCAGTCCGCGGGTGCCAGGAAGCTGACGGCCAGGGACGCCGGCATCACCGGATCCCATCCGGCGTCACCCGCGCCTCGGTCGACAGTTGGTACGTGTGCCCGGTGCGGGTCGGCAGGACTGCCTCGACCAGAAACGCCCGGTAGCCCTCCGCGGGCTGCGTCACCTCGGCGCGCACTTCCCGTCCGTTGGCGGTTGGCGTGAGCGGCTCACTGGTCCAACGGTCGTTGCGGAAATCCCGGTCCTTCGAGTCAGCCGTCCAGAGCAGGAACCGCTCGACGGCCTGCGAAGCACGAACACTGATCGTGGTGCCGCTCGCGGAGTTCGCCAGCGTCCAGTGCAGGCTCGGCGGCGTTTCACCGTCCGCGATCATCTGGTAGAAGGCCGCCAGGGCGCCGATCGCCTGCTGCCCATCGCCAAGGTCATGACCGGCATTGGGAGTCTGGGACACGAGCTTCGGCTCCGGCAGTTCGCACCAGTAATGGCGGAGCGCGTCCACCGTCCAGTAGGGATCATTGGTGCCGAGCAGGATCAGCTTCGGAAGGGTGTAACGTGCCCGGTAGGAGTAAGGATCCACCCAACCACGCAGCCGGACCATCGGCGGATCATCCATCTGCAGGTGCAGACCGAGCTGGGTGTAATCGCTGATCTCGTCGCTCTGCTTCCCGTAGACCTGATCGGCCCATTCGAGCTGGGCCTTCATGTTCAGCATGTCGATGACCATCGGGGCAATCGCCACCACACGGGGGTCGGCCGCCGCGGTCAGCCAGGTCGTCCAGCCGCGTTTCGATGCGCCGGAGACCACAAAGCGCTTCAGGGTTTGCCCCCACTCGCTAACGGCAAACTGCTCGAGCGTGTCGAGCGCCCGCACCGCGCTCTTGACCATGGGAAAGAGGAGAGGCCAGGAGGGATCGCCACTGCGAATGTACTGATCGAACGTGAAGGCGATCAACGCGTCTTCATAGCGGCCGTCGTACAAGGGTTGGTTCGGGACCTTGTTCAGCACCGCCACCATCGCCCCGGCCCGCTCCGCCCAGGTGCGGAACATGCCCAGTTCCTTCTCGTTCGGCGCATTGTAGCTGCCGCCCGTGACGAACAGCAGCGCGATGTCCGGGTTCCGCACCGTGTCGGGCCGCAACACCAGCAGGTGATGACTCCAGAACTGCCCCCGCCACGTCTGCGAGACCAGTTCGAGGTGCGTGAGCGTCCCCCAGTCCTTCAGCGGCTTCTGCTCACACCGCTTCCAGTTGAAGCTCGGATCGGGTGCGCCGACATAAGCCTCAAGGGCGTCGGCCGTGGTCCGCGCGGCGCCCGCAGCCAGCAGCGCGGCAATCAGGAGGGTCCTTCCCGCCCGGTGACGCCGGCCGGGGAAATACGTGGCTTGGTCCATGGCGCGATAGGCTTGAGTCCGCACCGGCCCCGTCAAGCCAGAACCGCGGCCGCGGCCTCCCCACTTCGCCGGGGTGTCACGACCCGTGCGGCTTGCGGGCCGGGGTCTTCTTCGGACGGTCGCCCGGACTCCGGACCCGCTGGCAGTCGGGGCAAACGCCAAAGAACTCGAGCCGGTGCGTGATCTCGTGGAAGCCGTAGTGCCGGCTCAGCCGGGTCTCCATCTCCGCCAGGATGCAGTCGTCGAGCTGAATGATGCGTTCGCACTCGCGGCAGACGAGATGATGATGGTGATGTCCGTGCGGGTCGTCATCGGCGATCTCGAACCGTGCCAGCCCATCGCCAAGATCGATCCGGTGGACCAGGCCGAGCTTCTCGAACAGCGCCATGGACCGGTAAACCGTGGCGAGATCGCAGGAACCTTCGGTCACTGCGTCGACAATCTGTCGCGGTGTCGAGGGACGCCGCAGCCGGGCGAGCGCCTCGAGCACGCCGCGCCGCGAGCGGGTGACCCGGCCGGCCTGACTCCGCAATCGTTCCATCCAATCCCCGGAGGGGACCGCGGGCGGGCAGCAGGGTGCGGATCGTCGGTTCATCTGGCGGGCGAGCGTAACGGGCGCCGCGGCTTGCTCCAAGCGGGAAGCACGACCGGCACTCGGGGGTCGGACCACGCCAAGCCATTGGCCTTAGCTGAGTTGTCGGGTTTTGGGACGTCTCCCGAAGGCTTCGGGCCTCTTTTTCTCCCGGGTTTTCACGTACAAGCCGGGCGGGCTTGACTGACCGTCCCAGCGGCACCCGTTGCCGGCCGAACGGATCCGACAGCGCGGCCGCGCCGCGCGCACTGGAATACGGGTCCAAGTCCGACTACCCTCTCCCCAGAATGACGGAAGGTTCGTCTGAGGGCGGAACGACGGAATCGCCGAGGGGCTCGGCGCGGTTCGCGACCACGCACTGGTCCGTGGTGCTGGAAGCGGCGCGCCCGGAGACACCGGGAAGCGTGGACGCCTTCGCCCGGCTGTACCGGGATTACTGGTATCCCCTATACGCTTAAGTCCGTCGGCGGGGGCGGAGTCCCCACGAGGCGGACTTCGAGCGGAACTGGGCGATTGCGGTGCTGGCTCTCACGATGCGAAGCCTGGAGGGCGAACTGCGCGCCGCGGGCAAGGAGCGGCTCTTCGAGCAACTGCGACCGCATCTCCAGGGCGACCGGGCCGGACGGCCTTACGCCGAGATCCTGCTTTGGAATCGAATGGAGTAGAATGAGTGCCGCCACCCTGAACGAGTACGCCACCGCCGAGCACGCCCTAAAGTACCTCGCGCGCGCGGATCGCATTCCGCACCGGACCGAGGGCGAGGGTGTGCTGCTCGAGATCGTCCCCCGGACGGTTCGGCGCGTCCTGGACCTCGGCACCGGAGACGGCCGGTTGCTGGCACTGCTGCGCATCGACCGGCCGGAGGCCGAAGGGGTGGCCCTGGACTTCTCCCCCACCATGCTCGAATCCGCGCGCAAGCGCTTTCACGGCGACCGGGACGTCCGCCTCATCAACCACAACCTTGAGGCTCCGCTGCCGGACCTAGGCGGCTTCGACGCCGTCGTTTCGAGCTTTGCGATTCACCACGTGCCCGACGCCCGGAAGCGCGCGCTCTACGCGGAAATCCACGCGGCGCTGACGCCCGGCGGCGTGTTCTGCAATCTGGAGCACGTGAGCCCGGCCAGTCCGGAATTGCACGAGCGATTCCTGCGGGCGTTGGGAATCACGGCCGCCGACGAGGATCCGTCCAACCAGTGCGCCCCGGTTGACCTCCAACTCCAATGGCTGCGTGAGATTGGCTTCGAGGACGTGGACTGTCACTGGAAGTGGCTCGAACTCGCCCTGCTCGGCGGTACGAAACCCCGATGATCAACCGGACCTGTCCCGATTGTGGCCGGCCGCTGCCCGCGGATGCGCCGGGCGGACTGTGCCCGGTTTGCCTCATGCATCTCGCGGACGTGCCGCCCGCAGCCGGGACGGAGCCCTCCGCGCTCCCCGGGACACTCGGGTTGGCGGAGGGCTCGGTTGCCGATCAGGCGGCCACGCACGTTGGCCGCTACAAGCTCCTCAAGCTGAGCATGGGCACCCACCGGTTCGGCACCCGGGAGCGGATCGAGTTGTTCGTGCTCATCACCAATCTCCCCACCTCCGCCCGGAGCCTTTCGTGCAGCAGCGACGGGCGCTTGCTGGCGATCGCCAATGCGGAGAGCGCGATCGTGTGGGACACCGCCAACTGGCAGAAGGTCTGGCAGCTCCCTGGCGCGGCGGTGGCCGTGCTCCTCTCGCCCGACGGGCAGACCGTCCTGACAGGCAGCGCAGGCAATGGGGTCAGATCCGTATTGTTGACGAATGCGGTGTTGGCGCACAGGCTCGCGCCATGGCCAGACCGTTGAGAATCCAGGTGGCAGGCGGGTGGTATCATGTGACCAGCCGGGGCAACCGGCGCGAAGCGATCTACCGGACGGACACGGATCGGCGGCGATTTCTGGGACTGGTGGCCGAGCTGCCGGAACAGTCTGGCCTGGAAGGTACGCGTTCGTGCTGATGGACAACCATTATCATCTGGTGGTCCGGACGCGGAGCTAACTTGGGCGAGGCGATGCACTGGTTGCACGTGGTTACACCCAGTCGTTTCGGTGGGCTGTCGGCGGTGCAGGCACCTCTTTCAGGGGCGGTACAAGGCGGTCCTCATCATCGAAGATCCAGGCGATTGGCGGCGGTCGCGCGCTTCGTCCATCTGAATCCAGTGCCGTTGGGCCGCTTGGGGCTGGGTAGACGCAGCGTCAGTCCCGAGCAGGCGGAGGCGTTGACCGGGCAGCGTTGGTCCAGCAGCGATTGCGGGCTGATCAGGTACCTGGGTTCGTGGCGAGTGTACGGTGGGGCCAGAGCCGGCGCCTGGTGGCTGGAAACCGGGTGATCAGGTTGAGCTGGCGGGCGCAGCCAGGAACAACAGCGCCCGGGCTGCGCAGTACACCAGCGAGGCCCCCGTGCGCGAGGGCGGCTGGACAACCGTGGTCAGGGCTGTCCGGCGGCAATTCTTGGCAAGGGTACGCGCAGGCGTTGCTGAAGGATTGGCGTCAGGAAGCGTGAATCCGGGGCACAGACGGCCGCGCCAGATCTTGCGACGGATCGGATCGCGTGGGCGGAGATTGGCGATAGCGGAACGGTTGCGTGGGCAGCGTTGGCCCGAGATGGCGGATTGGGGCGATTGGGGACGCGACGGGACAATCTACGTGGCAGTGCGGCATGGCAATCGGTTGGCGGAGGTGGTGAGGGCAGTGGGCGGGCTGACGGCATGGCGCCGCCTTTGGGGCGATGCGGCAGTTCCCAACAGAATGCCCCTGGACGCGGCGAGGATCCGGTTTGTGGAAGAGATGAGGCGGAGGCTCAGGGGCGCCAGGAGAAACCGTGATGGTGGCTGTGGCAGCGCGTTCGCTCATCCGTCAAGAGTACGGATCGCACGCTGCCCACCGTGGCGTCAGGGGGCGACGGCGAGCAGTGTTCGTAAATAGTACGGATCTGACCCCATTGTGGGGAGGGGAAGAAGCCCCCAGGCTACTCCCACGCCGCCAGGACACGCTCGAGCCTCTCCGGCGTCGACAGCGTCTCGAGCTGCTGCCGCACGGACTGATGGTGTCCAGGCAGGACCGTCAGGAGCGATCTCGGCAGGGCTCGAGCACAAACCGCCGCCGGTGCGCGCGCGGGTGGGGCAACGTGAGTTGCTCGGACTGCCGCGTCTCCTCGCCAAAGGCGATCAGATCCAGATCCAACGGACGCGGCTCGTTCAGGACCCGCTTCGGCCGCCGGCCCAACGCCCGCTCGATCGCCTGCAGCTCGAGCAGGAGCGACTCCGGTGTCACTCCGGGCAAGGGTTCGAGCGCGACCACAGCATTCAGGAAGGCAGGCGAACCCGGCGGGCAATCGACCGGGGAACTGCGCCACAGGGAGGAGCGACGCAGCGGCGAGCGGCTCAAACCTTCCAGCCAGGTACCCGCCTGGCGCAGGAGGGCCACCGAGTCGCCTTGATTCGATCCCAGCGCCACGAACGCACGCCGCGAGGGGGCCGGGACTTCCGGGCTGGGGTTCACTTCACTTCAGCCCCAGCACGTCCTGCATCGAGTAGAGCCCGGGCGGCTGGCCAAACACCCAGCGGGCCGCGCGAAGCGCGCCATTGGCCAGGGTCGCGCGGCTCGTGGCCCGGTGCGTCAACTCGACGCGTTCCCCGGCGGTCGCGAACATCACCGTGTGATCGCCCACCACGTCGCCACCGCGCAGGGCGTGCAGACCAATCTCCGTCGCGGTGCGTTCGCCCACCAACCCGACGCGGCCGTGGCGCGCCACCTCAGCCAGTTGCTGATGCCGAACCGCCGCCAGGATCTCGGCCAGGGTGGTGGCCGTGCCGCTGGGCGCGTCCTTTTTGTGCCGGTGATGCATCTCGACGACTTCGAGATCGAAGCCGGGTCCCAGGATCTCCGCGGCCTTGCGCGTGAGCCAGAACAGCGCGTTGACGCCCGTCGAGTAGTTCGCGCTCCAGACCATCGGGATCAGCGCCTGGAACTTTGCGATCTCGGCCTTCTCGCCGGCGGCGTGGCCGGTCGTGCCGATCACCAGCGGCTTGCGGTGGGCAGCACAGCATGCGGCCACCGGGCGCGTCGCCTCGGCCAGGCTGAAGTCAATGACCACCTGCGCGGCAGCGACGGCCGATTCGAGGTCGTCTCCCTGGTCCACCTGGCCCACCACTTGGAGGTCGGCTTCACGCGCCGCACAGGCCAGGAGCATCTGGCCCATCCGCCCTTTCGAACCGATGATGGCCAGCGTGATCACGACAGCACCCCACAGGCCTTGAGGGTGGCCTCGAGTTTCTGCTTGCTGGCTTGGCTGATCGGGACGAGTGGCAGTCGCAGGTCTTCCTCGATCAGCCCCACCATCGCCAGCGCCGCTTTGACCGGTGCCGGGTTGGTCTCGATGAACAGGTCCTTGAACAGCGGATAGAACTTCGTGTGGAGCTTGAGGGCCTGGTCGGGTTTGTGACGCAGGAAACTGCGCACCATCGAACTCACCTCGCGCGGGATGACATTCGAGGCCACGCTGATGACCCCGTGCGCCCCGGCCGCCATGAACGGCAGCGTCAAGGCGTCGTCGCCACTCAGCAGCGTGAAGCCAGGCCCCAGCGCGGCGCGGAGCTGGTTGATGCGGTCCGCATTCCCGCTGGCTTCCTTGATCCCCACGATGTTGACGCTGTCGTGCGCCAGGCGATGGACGGTGTCCACGCCGATCTCGATCCCGCACCGGCCCGGGATGCTGTAAAGGAGGATGGGGAGGCGCGTGGCGCGGGCCACGGCGTGAAAGTGTTGAAACAGCCCTTCCGGCGTTGGCTTGTTGTAGTACGGCGCCACCTGTAGCGACGCGTTGGCGCCGGCTTCCTCGGCGGCCTTCGTCAGGTAGATGGCCTCGCTGGTCGAGTTGCCGCCCGTGCCGGCGATCACCTTGATCTTGCCCCCGGCAAACTGCACCGAGAGCCGGATGACCTCGATGTGTTCTTCGTAGCTCAAGGTGGGCGATTCGCCGGTCGTGCCCACGGGCACAATGCCGTCCACGCCCGCGCGGATCTGCATCCGGATCAGCCGCTGCAGGGCGTCAGCGTCCACTTCACCACCCTGAAACGGCGTGACGATCGCCGTGTAGGTCCCGGGAAACTGGGGTTTGTTGGTCATGGGAAAACGGCGCCGGGCAGCCTAAACCTCGATGGTGCCCTCGAACACAAAATCAGCCGGGCCCGTCAGCCCGACGTTCCGGAATCCGTCGCCCGCGGTCTCAAAACTGACCTCGAGCGTGTCCCCGCCCTGGACCTGCACCTGGACCGGGGAGGGAAACCCGTGGCGTCGGGCGGTGATCAGGGCCGAAGCGGTGACACCCGTCCCACACGCCAGCGTCTCGCCTTCCACGCCCCGTTCGTACGTGCGCACCCGGATCCGGCCCGGCGCCAGCACCTGCACGAAATTCACGTTGGTTCCCTTGGGTGCGAAGTGCGGGTGGTGGCGAAGCACCGCCCCGAGGTTCTGTACCGCTGCTTGATCCGCGTCCGGCACGAACAACACCGCATGGGGTACCCCCGTGTTCAGCGAGTCGACACACAGCGCGTGGCCCCCCGCCTCGACCCACTGGTCCAGCCTCAGATCGCGCGGCACCGTCAGCGCCACTGTCACCAGCTCCCCGCGAAACGTGGCGGTGATGACCCCGGCCACCGTCGCAAAGGTCACGCGCTCCTGCACCCCCGTCAGGCGCTGGACGAACCGGGCGAAACACCGGGCCCCGTTCCCGCACATCTCGGCTCGGCTGCCATCACTGTTGTAGAAATCCCAGGCCCAGTCCGCTGTCCGGTCCGAACACGGGATCAGCCGCAGGAAGCCGTCGGCCCCAATGCCGCGCTGGCGATGGCAAAGACGCGCCACCTCGGCCGGGGTCAGGGCGAGGCGGTTGGCGCGGTCGTCAACGAGGATGAAGTCGTTGCCCGCACCGTTCATCTTGGTGAACGGCAAAGTCACGGGCGGCGAACTTAACATCGCCGCGGCAACGGCAAAGCGGAAAATGGCCGGCCCCTCACGCCTCACGCCTCACGCATCATGGATCACGGATCACGCCTCACGGATCACGCCTCACGCATCATGGATCACGCCTCACGCCTCACGGATCACAGATCACGGATCACCTCCCACGCCTCACCCCATCCACTCATCCAGGTGCGCCGCCACGAAACCGTCGTCGTTCAGATGCGGATACGCGCGCTGGACACGATCGATCTCTTCGGCCTGCCCCGGACTGAGCGTCTCGGCCGGATCCAGACACCAGGTCCCCGCCAACAACCCCTGCCGGCGCAGCACTTCATGCAGCCCCGCAATGCACCCCGCATAGCCATTCGCCGCGTCGAAAAACGCCGCGTTCGCGTCGGTCACCTCGACACTGCGCCGTAGCCATTCGGCCGGGATCGGAGCGCCCGACCGCGCCAAGCGGCGGCATTCCGCATGATCCGCTACCGCCACCCGGGTCCACACCGCCCAATGCCCCAGCAATCCCCCCACCATCCATCGTTCGACCTCGCCTCCGCCCACCCGCAGACGGTACGGCGTCAGCAGGTCCAGCAGAATCGAGTCGTCGTTGCCCGTGTACAGCGCCACATCGTCCCGCCCCGTCTCCGCCACCGCCCGGATGACGTCCAGCGTCTGGTACCGGTTGAACGGCGCAATCTTGATGGCCACCACGTTCGGCAGCGTGGCGAACCGACGCCAGAAGCCGAGCGACAACCGGCGCCCCCCCACCGCCGTTTGCAGGTAAAAGCCAAACAGCGGAATCACCTCCGCCACCGCCCCGCAATGTTCGATCAACCGGTCCTCGCCGGCCTCGCGCAGGGCCCCCAGACTCAACAACCCGGCGTCGTACCCCAGCTCCCGCAACCCCTCCGCCTCCGCCACCGCCTGTTCCGTGTCGCCGCAGATGCCGCCAATACCCACGGGTGCCCGCCCCCGCTGACGGCGCTCGCTCAACACGTCCCGACCCACCTCCAGCACCGGCCGAAGCAGCCCGTGCCGCGGATCGCGGATCGCGAACTGCGTCGTGTGCACGCCAATCGCCAGCCCCCCCGCTCCGGCATCCAGGTAGTAGCGGAACAGGGCCCGCTGCCGGCGCGCATCAAACCGCCGCCCCGCATCAAGTGCCAGCGGGCAGGCCGGCAGACACAGCCCCTCGCCCAACCGCCCCCGCGTCTCTTCAATACACCCCATTGCGTTCCTCGAAGTGCGTGGGGCGCCCCAGGTCCCGCCCGCCCCGCCGGATCCAGTCCGCGATCCAGTCCATCATCCGCGCCACCGACACCGGCGGCTCGCCCAGCACCGCGCCCAGCTTCGCCGCGTTGCCCAACAACGCTGTCGCCGACTCCGCCCCCCGAAAACGTGGCGCCCGCCCAAACCGCTCGCCGAACTGCGTCGCGACCGTGCGCACCGACAGGACTTCCGGCCGGCACAGGTTCCACACCGAGGGGGGCGACGTCGCCAGCCCCAGCGCCCGCAGGATCCGCTCGTTCGCATCGCCCTGCCAGATGCAGTTGAACGCGCCGTTGGCCAGGTCGATCGGTTCCCCTGAATGCACCCGGCGCGCCACATCCACCAACACCCCGTAGCGCAGCTCGACCGCGTAGAACAGCCGCAGCAACGCTACGCGCGTGCCCAACCGCGCCGCACAAAACTCAAACATCCGTTCCCGCCCCACCGCAGCGTTGGCGTACTCCCCCAGCGGCGTCAGGGCATCCGTCTCGACCGAGCCGCCCCGGCGCACCTCGCTCAGCGGATAGACGTTGCCGGTCGACAGCGCCACGATCCGCGCCCGGGGGAACCGCTCGCACACCCGCACCGGCGTCAGCGTGTTCGTGGCCCACGTCACGGCCGGGTTCGCCGCCGTGCCGAACTTGAGCCCCACCAGGCAGAGGATGTCCGCCGCGTCCGGCAACCGCGCCAGCGAGCCGGCGTCGAACACCTCGCAAACCGCTGTCCCGATCCCCCGTTCCTCGAACCAGGCCCGCTTCTCCGATTGCGCGAACCGGCTCGTGGCGATGACCTCAAGCCGATGCCCCGCCGCCTCCGCCGCCCGGTGCGCCAGCCACGCCAGGCTCGGTCCCATCTTCCCTCCCGCCCCCAGGATCAGCAGGGGACTCGACACCGACCGGATGAACTCGATCAGCGCGGGTGTGGGCCGGCTCAGCAATTCGTCCAGCGCCTGCTCGCTGCCGGGCGACTCCGCATCAACCACCGGGTCTGGCATGACCGGAGCATGCCCCTCCGCCGCCCTGTTGCCTAGCCCGTTAAGTATTAAATTAAGGGCTGACCCCTGGGGTCTGACTTGTCCCCCCTGCACCCGCCGCGTAAAGTCCTCCCCATGCCGGCCCACGCCTTCACCTCCCGCCGCGCCAACCTGGATGATCTCCCGGTGCTCCGCGGGTTGTGGCAGCTCGAACGGCTCCCGGGCTACGAACTCGAGAAACGCCTCACCGAATTCCACGTCGTCGCCCGGCCCGACGGCGTCGTCACCGGCGCACTCGGCTGCCACGTCACTGGCCAGCAGGCCCTTCTCCATAGCCCTGCGTTCGCGTCCGCCACCCAACAGGCCGAGGCCTGGCCGGCCTTGTGGGAACATGTCCTCACCCTGGCGCGCAGCCAGGGCGTCGTGCGACTCTGGTGGCGGGGCCGCCTGGACGAACCCTGGCGCGCCGCCGGCTTCGAACCCGCCCTCCCGACCGCCCTGAAGAAGCTCCCGGCCGCGTTCGGTCCCGCCCGCGACACCTGGCAGACCCTCGCCCTGCGCGACGAGGCGGCCGTCAGCGAAGCCATCGAGCTCGAACTGGCCGCCCTCCACGAAGCGCAGCAGGCCGAGACGGAACGGATGCGGCGCCAAGCCCTGCTCTGGAAACTGCTGGCCTGGCTCATCGCGCTGGCGTTCTTCATCGCCGCCGCCTGGATGCTGGCCTGGCTCCTGCGCACCGCCCCCCGCCGCTGACCCGGGACCCTCCGTGTGATTCTCGGGCCCGCTCTCCATTGCCGTGACAGGATGCGGTCCGTCTGCCCGGAGAACCATGAGCTTGGTCCAGGGCATCAGCGAGTGGAAGGCTGCCTGGCTGCGCGCCCAACATCCGGATTGGTCCGAGACGGATATCGCGCGCGAGATCACGCGCAGCTTTCTGCATGCCCGAACCTGAGCTCTGGCTGCTCTTCGTGCGTCCGCTCAACCAGTTGGGCGTGCGCTATCTGATCAGCGGCAGCGTGGCAGCGATGCTTTACGGCGAACCCCGATTGACGCACGACGTGGACTTCGTGGTGTTTCTGCGTAAGGACGACATTGGGCGCCTGCGGGAAGTGTTCGCCGCACCTGCGTTCTACCTGCCACCCCCGGAGGTCATCGCCCTGGAGGTCGCGCGCGAGCAGCGAGGACACTTCCACGTGATTCACGCCGACACCGGGTTCAAAGCGGACTTCTACACGAGCGGTCGCGACGAGCTGCACGCCTGGGCATTCCGGCGAGCCCGGCGCCTGGAATACCGCGGTGAGCCCTTGAGCGTTGCACCTCCCGAATACGTGATCGTGCGCAAGCTCGAGTATTATCGTGAAGGCGGCTCGGAGAAACACCTGAGAGACATCCGCGCGATGTTGGCCGTGTCCGGTGCGGAGCTGAACCAGCCGGAGCTCGAGGATTGGATCACTCGGCGCGGCCTGGGGACGCAATGGCAGGCCGTCACAGCTTAGAAGTTCTTGGTTGGGCGCCCAACGCCAGGTGCGGCTGGGGGAGGGTGGCACGTGCAGGCCTCGACCCCGAGCCGTAACGCATGGTGGCGTCGGATGAGTCGTGGGGCGGCAGGCTCGAGTAGTGCCGGGAATTGGCGGATCTTGCCCAGGAACAGGGCGCGAATACGACCGGCCCATAACTTCGCCCTTCGCCTTCGCCCCTCGGCCTTCACCCTTCGCCCTTCGACTTTCACCCTTCGCCCTTCGACTTTCGCCCTTCGCCCTTCGACTTTCGCCCTTCGCCCTTTCCCCGCGGCGGTTGGATTTGGCATGGGAACAGCCTGTGATACGCTGCGCGTCGCATGAGCGTGTTCGCCGCCCTTCCGGTGTCCGTCATCTTCGACGGATTGCTGACCTATGTGTGTCTGATCATCCTGCTGACGTTTCACGAGTTCGCGCATGCCTGGACGGCGTCCCGGTGCGGGGATGACACGGCGAAGGACCTCGGGCGCGTCTCGCTCAACCCGATTGTCCACATGGAAGTGCTGGGCACGGTGGTGCTGCCGCTGCTGGTCGTGTTCCTGGGCGCGGTGGACTCGAAGATGGCCAACTTCATCATTGGTTGGGGCAAGCCGGTGCCGGTCAATCCGAGCAACCTCCGGCGGCGCCGGGCGGATGGCACCCTGGTCGCGCTTGCGGGTCCGGCGATGAACCTCCTGCTCGCAGTGGGGTTGATGGCGCTGGCCCGGGTGTTCGACCTGGCGGGCCAACCGGGGATGGTCGAGGTGGCGATCCGGATGACGGTGATCAGCCTCGTCCTGTGCTTCTTCAACCTGCTGCCGATCCCGCCGCTGGACGGGTCGCACGTGGTGAAGAACCTGATCGGCATGCGGGAGGAAACGTATGCCCAACTCTGCCGGTACGGTTTGCTCATGGTGATCGTGGCCCTCCAGATCCCGCCGGTGCGAGGATTCATCACCGGCGCCACCCTGGCCACCCTCGGCGCCATCGCCCGCGGTGTCGGGCTGGTCTGAGCCGTTCGCACCCGGCCGGAGGCAACACCGCCCGCCCGCCCCGCGAATCGCCCGCAAAAGAGGTTGTCATCGTCGCGACAGCCCGTAGCCTGAGGCGCGACGTGATGAAGACGTTTGCGGAGCTGGGCTTTCCGGGCCGACTGATCGCGGTCGAGGGCATCGACGGCTCGGGCAAGTCCACCCAGATTCACCTGTTGCAGCGCTGGCTCGAGCAGTTGGGGCTCAAGGTGTTCCTGAGCGCCTGGAACTCGTCCGAACTGGTCAAGAGCGCCACCTCGCGCGGCAAGAAGACCCACCTGCTGACGCCCACCACCTTCAGCGTCATCCACGCCACCGACTTTGCGGACCGTTATGAGCGCCAGTTGCTGCCCCTGTTGCGGGCCGGTTACCTCGTGCTGTGCGACCGCTACATCTTCACCGCCTTCGCGCGCGACGTGGTCCGCGGCTGCCCCCCCGCCTGGGTCCGCGGCCTCTATGGCTTCGCTGCCCTGCCCGACCTGACGTTCTTCCTGCGGGCCCACCTCGAGACGTCGCTGTCGCGAATCTTGAACGGGCGCGAGGAGCTCAAGTACTTCGAGGCGGGCATGGACCTCCGGCTGTCCACGGACCCGCAGGAGAGTTACCGGCTCTTCCAAGGCCGGCTTCTCGAGCAGTACCTGGCCATGAGCAACGAGTTCAAGTTCCACGTGCTCGACGCCGGCCAGGTGGTCGAGGCCAAGCAGGCCGTGATGCGCCGCCTGGTTGCTGACCGCATCCCCCTCGACCGCTACCTGGCCCCGCAAGCCGTGTAATCGTCATGGCCAAGCCCCGTCGTTCCGCCCCTGCTGCCGCTGCCGCTGCCGCCGACTGGCCCGGCATCTCCGTCCAGGTGCCTTCCCCGGCGCCGAAACGGTTCTACGGCCACGGCATCCCGGGGGTGGATCCGCGCTCGTTGACCGGGCGGCTGATTGTGGTCGAGGGCGCCGACGGCTCGGGGCGCTCGACCCAGATCGCGCGGCTGGTGCACTGGCTCGAGGGCCAGGGCCATCCCACCGTGCAGGTGGGCCTCAAACGCTCCACGCTGGTGAGCGAGGAACTCGAGCGCGCCCAGCAGGGCAACATCCTCAGCCGGATCACGCTGAGCCTCTTTTACGCCACGGATTTCGCCGACCAACTGGAGAATGTGATGCTGCCGGCCTTGAAGTCCGGCTTCATGGTGCTGGCCGACCGCTACATCTACACGCTGATGGCCCGCGACCTCGTGCGGGGCATGGACGAGGCCTGGCTGCGCAACCTCTACGACATCGCCGTCGTCCCCGACGCGGTGTTCTATCTGCAAGTGCCGCCCGAGGAACTCATCCAGCGCACGTTCGCCAAGAGCCACGAGCTGGATTACTGGGAGAGCGGCATGGACCTCGGACTCTCGCGGGACATGTTCGACAGCTTCATCCGGTACCAGCGGCTGGTCAGCGACCAGTTCCTGCGGTTGCAGTCCATCTACAACTTCACAATGCTCGACGGCAACCGCTCCGTGGCGGAGCTGAACGAGGAACTGCGGCAGAGGATCGAGTCGGTCCTGGCCGCCCCACCCGGCTGACACCGACCAACCCGACCCACGTGCATGGCTGAAAGCAACAAAGAGTACCTGCTGGGCGTGGACCTGGGGGGCACGAAGATCCTCTGCGGTGTGTTCAGCGAGAAGCTCGAATGCCTGGGGCGCTCCAAGAAAAGCACCAAAGCCCAGCGCGGCGCCGATGCCGTCGTGGACCGCGTCGCCGCCTGCGTGCTCGAGGCCATTGACGAGTGCGATCTGCATGTCAAACAGGCGCGCGGCCTGGGCATCGGCGCGCCCGGCGCCTGCGACCCGGACAGCGGCACGGTCATCTTCGCCCCGAACCTGGGCTGGAAAAACTTCCCCCTCAAGAAGGAGCTCGAAAAGCGCCTCAACCTGCCCGTCTTCATCGAGAACGACTGCAACCTCCAGACCCTCGGCGTTTACGCGAAGGAGCTCCAGTCCAAGCCCAAGAGCCTGGTCGGCATCTTCCTCGGCACCGGCATCGGCGCCGGCATCATCTTCGACGGCAAACCCTTCTCCGGGTTCAACCGCACGGCGGGCGAGATCGGCCACATGGTCCTCCAGGTCGGCGGCCCCAAGTGCGCCTGCGGCAACAAGGGCTGCTTCGAGGCCCTGGCCAGCCGCAGCGCCATCTTCAAGACCATCGAGGCCGCCGTGAAGGACGGCCAGAAGACCTCTCTCACGGACCTCCTCGGCCCGGGACTCGAGGACATGCGCAGCGGCGACCTGCGCAAGGCCATCAAACGCGGGGACAAACTGGTCGAGCGCATCATCGAGGAAGCCGCTGAGTACACCGGCATCGCCGTCGCCAACGTCATCAACCTGCTCAATCCCGAGGTGGTCGTCATCGGCGGCGGCCTCATGGATGCGCTCGAAGATGACATGATGGCCATCATCATCGAAACCGCCCACGACTACGCCATGAACGGGACCGATCACGGCATCGAGATCCTGCCCTCCAAACTCGGCGATGACGCCGGCATCACCGGCGGCGCCGTCCTCACCAAGCGCAGCACCAAATAGCGTGCGCCGCGCCGTCCTCGACGTCGGCACCAACTCCGTCAAGCTGCTGGTCGCCGACCTTGCCCCCCCCACCGTCCGACCCGTCCTCGAACGGAGCATCCAGACGCGACTCGGACGGGGGCTCGCCACCACCGGCCGACTCGATCCCGCGGCCGTGGCCGAAACGGTGCGCGTGATCGCCCGCCTGCACGCCGAGGCCCGCCAGCTCGGCGCGGAGAGGGTGCGCATCGCCGCCACCAGTGCGGCGCGCGAGGCGAGCAACACCGGCGACCTGCTGGACGCCGTGCGCACCGCGACCGGGCTGGTCGTTGAGGTCCTGTCCGGCGAACAGGAGGCGCGCTGGGGCTTCGCCGGCGTGACCACCGACCCCGACCTCCAGGATCGCTCGATCCTGCTGCTGGACGTGGGCGGCGGCAGCACCGAGCTCGCGCTAGGCC
Source organism: Verrucomicrobiales bacterium (assembly GCA_015075445.1). GTDB lineage: Bacteria > Verrucomicrobiota > Verrucomicrobiia > Limisphaerales > J093 > DSVZ01. The sequence continues at coordinate 2,449 of JABTUJ010000021.1, read as the reverse complement.
GGGTCGGCAACCTCCGATTCCATGCCAGTTACCCGCTCGGGGCGGTGCGCTGGCTCGAACGTCTGCACCCCTCCGACCCACCGCGCCCCAGCGAGCTCGAGCGCGGCCGGCGCGAGCTCGCGGAAACCGTGGGTTCGCTCGTCGTCCCGCCACTTCAACCCCACCTCGTCGGCGTCCGCCAAGGGCCCCTCCAGCTCGTGGGTACCGGGGGCACGGCCTCCGTGCTGGCAGCGATGGCCCTCGAACTCGTGGCGTTTGACCGCGCCGCCATCGACGGACGGGTCTTGCGCGCAGCGGAAGTCACGGCGCGACTCGAACAGTTGTGGTCGCTGCCGTTGGCCCGGCGTCGCGTCCTCCCCGGGCTGCCTCCCGAACGGGCGGACGTGATGCTCACGGGGACGCTGATTTACGAGGGGCTGATGGCGGTGCTGGGTTTCGAATCCCTGCGGATCACCACGCGCGGGTTGCGCTACGCCGCATTGTGTGACGTAGCATGACAGCGCGGCTCGAAGACGGCGCTCCACCCAATTCCCGATGTTCGCAATCTGCGGAGGATCCAGGGGCAGGGAATCTCTCCGCCGATTACGAACATAGGGGATTCGGGGGAAGCCGGAGATGCCTTCAGCCCAATTCCCGATGTTCGCAATCTGCGGAGGATCCAGGGGCAGGGAATTTCTCCGCCGATTACGAACATAGGGGATTCGGGGGAAGCCGGAGATGCCTTCAACCCAATTCCCGATGTTCGAAATCTGCGGAGGATCCAGCGGTAGGGGGGGTTCTCCGCCGATTACGAACATAGGGGATTGGGGGAAGCCGGAGATGCCTTCAGCCCAATTCCCGATGTTCGGAATCTGCGGAGAAATCCGTGGTGATCAGTAGCGGTAGTGTTCCGGCTTGTAGGGTCCCTCGACGGGGACGCCGATGTAATCCGCCTGGGCCTGGGTGAGCTTGGTCAGCTTGACCCCGATCTTGCCGAGGTGGAGGCGGGCCACTTCTTCGTCGAGCTTCTTGGACAGGCGGTAGACGCCGACCTGGTAGGTGTTGCGGTTCTTCCAGAGGTCCAGTTGGGCGATGACCTGGTTCGAGAAGCTGTTGCTCATGACGAAGCTGGGGTGGCCTTCGGCGCATCCCAGATTGACGAGGCGACCCTCGGCCAGGAGATACAAACTGCGGCGGCCGGGGACGTCATAGCGGTCCACCTGCGGCTTGATGTTGACGCGGCTGACGCCCTTCGCGGCGTTGAGCCGGTCGACCTGAATCTCGTTATCGAAATGGCCGATGTTGCAGACGATGGCCTGGTCCTTCAGGCGCAGGAGGTGTTCCAGGGTGATCACATCGCGGTTGCCCGTGGCGGTCACGTAGATGTCAGCCTTGCCGAGGGTCTCCTCGATGGTCTTGACTTCGAAACCTTCCATCGCGGCCTGCAACGCATTGATGGGATCGATTTCCGTCACGATGACGCGACACCCGAACCCGCGGAGGGAATGGGCGCTGCCCTTGCCCACATCCCCGTAGCCGCACACGACGGCCGTCTTGCCGGCGAGCATGACCCCGAGCGCGCGTTTGAGGCCGTCGCCGAGGGACTCCCGGCAGCCATAGAGGTTGTCGAACTTGGACTTGGTGACCGAGTCGTTGACGTTGATGGCGGGCACGAGAAGCTTGCCGGCCTCGAGCATCTGGTAGAGCCGGTGCACGCCGGTGGTGGTCTCTTCGCTGACGCCCTTCCAGTCCTTCACCGCCTGGGTGAACCAGCCGGGGCGGGTCTTGGCGCACCGCTTGAGCAGGTCTTTGATGACCTGTTCCTCCTGGCTCGAACTGGGCGTCTTCACCCAGTCGCTGCCCTGTTCCATCTCGCAGCCCTTGTGCAGGAGAAGGGTGGCGTCGCCGCCGTCGTCGACGATGAGTTCGGGACCACGGCCCCCGGGATGGGTCAGCGCCGCCAACGTGAACTCCCAGTATTCCTCGAGGGTTTCACCCTTGAACGCGAAGACGGGAATGCCGGCGCGGGCGATGGCGGCGGCGGCGTGGTCCTGGGTGCTGAAGATGTTGCAGCTTGCCCACCGCACGGAAGCCCCGAGCTCGACGAGCGTCTCGATGAGCACGGCGGTCTCGATGGTCATGTGGAGGGACCCCGAGATGCGCGCGCCGCGGAACGGCTTCTGGCGGCCGTACTTCGCACGCAGGGCCATGAGACCCGGCATCTCCTGTTCGGCCACCGTGATCTCCTTGCGACCGAGGTCGGCAAGGCTCAGGTCGCGCACGTGGAAATCGGGCTGCGGCTTGCCGTTGCGGGCTTTGTTGCCGTGGTTGCGGGCGGGCGTGGCTTTGGCGAGCCGGGCGCGGGAAGGGGGCGGTTGAATGGCAGGCATGGTGTTCTTTAAGAGAGGAGGTGTGACGGTGGGTTAGTGCGACGGGGGGACGGTGGGGTCGAGGGTTTGATCCGTGATGA
>JABTUJ010000020.1 GCA_015075445.1 Verrucomicrobiales bacterium | reverse complement strand
GCCAGCGGGGCGGCGGTTCGCCTCGACCGAGTGGTTCGCTCTCATGTCAGTCGCTTTTGGATCCAAGTAGGATCGCGACGGCAATCGAGCACTGCCCGCACCACCACCGCGCCGTGCTCGATCCGGTAATAGACCGCGAAGGGGAATCGCGCCGACAACATCCGGTGGTAACCCGATCACGTCGCGTGGATACCACCGTACAGCGCCAGCGAGTCGATGTCCGCGCTGAGCATGTCCAGAAAGTGATCACCGATCCCCTCCTGCTGCTGTTCGTAGAATCGGTATCCCTCCCGGAGGTCCTCCCGCGCCGATTCAAGAACCCGGACCTTCATGCAGCTCCCGGCGCAATTGTCGCTTGGCCTCGTCCCAGTCCACTACGCGCTCCTGGCCGGCCGCAAGCCGGCGTTCCCGCTCTGCCAAAACCTGGGCGTGCCACGCGGGAACAACGTCGTCCGCGGCCCGGGTTGACAAGTCCGCCCATAGGGACTCCATGGCTCGTAGCTTCTCCGCCAGAGTCATTTGCGCCAATGGCAATTCTGCGTTCATGCTCCCGTAGTCTCCCTCCCCCGTGCGCCTCGGTCAACGCCGCCGTTGGGCCGGCGATTGACCGCCTCCGCTGTTCCATGAAGCGAGCGATCAGGTCAGCGACGGGAGCCAGCCGCAGAAACGCCTCGATGCCTCCGAGAGCGAACCGGCTGGCTCCCGTTCGCTGGACCGCTTGGTTCGCCTCTTGGGCCCGCCAAGACGTGGGAATCCCCGGCCTCGCGCTGCTGGAGCGCCCGCACCAGCCGGGCGATGTCATCTCCGTGCTCCCGCGCCAATGCCCGCTTGTGCCGGTGCAACTCCGTGATCACCGAGTCCTCGGCCGACTTTTGTATCTCAATGGTCGCCATGATCTTCAACAAGTTCCTCGGGCGTGCAGATGACGGGCAACCGCACTCCGAAGGCCTCGACTTCTTCGCCCAATCTAGTGCGTATAAATGGGTTCGCAATGTGCCGGAAGTTCCAGGTGACGAGAAAATCCAGGCCGTGAACGGAAGCGACCGAAATGTGGATGGCATCCGAGCCCGCCACCGCCGGGATGAGCCCCCTGGCAATGAGCCTGGCAGCCAGCAACCCCACCCGCCGGTTGATCGCCAGCCGTGGAATGTCCTTCAGAAGCTGCAGGCGGGCTTCCGCCATCTCGCGATCGCCCCGTCCGGCCTCCTCCGTGGTTTCCGTCGAAGTATAGAGGTCTAAGCCCGAACAACCCCCATCCCACCAGCTCCGAGTTATTGCCTGGCGGGCCGCCTGCAGAAGGTTAGCCGAAGGCCTGGCCACGTAATAGCTTGGCACGCTCGTTTCGATGTAGGCTGTTGACATTCTACAAGCGATCTAAATATGGCGAACGCTAAGCTCACCGACCGCCGCCAGGAACGCACGTTGGCCGGCGCCTCGCGTGCGAGAAGGGCGTCACATCCGGGAGCGCGATGCGAGGCGGCGGTTCGGTGGAGCGGATGGTTCGGCTGATCTCATCTGCTTCGTTCGGGTGAGCCGCTCGGCAATCCAGACCTTGATCAGCGACTGCCTGGGCACTCCCAGCCGGTCTGCCTCGAGGTCGAGCCTGGCCAACATCCATTGCGGGAAATCCACATTGACCCGTTTGGCCGCGTGACCGGGACGCACGGCCTTGGCAAGGTCCAAGTAGGGGAGGATGTCCTCCGCCCCACTATCGAACAGCCTATCCAGCTCTTCCGCTTTCATACATCACCTTCTCGTTAGGGCGCGCCCGCCTCACCGAAATGAGGCGCACCCGGCTTTCACGAACGGTGTAGAACGCAGCCCACACCTTGGCCCCGTGCTGGGCCAGCATCGCCCAACGGGGCTCGCTGTCGCTCCGGGCGGGAATGACCAGTCGGTCATCGTCCGACCAGAGTGCCTTGGCCTGCTCGAAGTCGAGCCCGTGCTTGACCTCGTTGGCCTTGCTTTTCCCCGGATCATACTCGAACTCCATCGCGGTATGCTTTTCATACCGTCGCCAAGCCGAGTGCGCAAGCACTTTCTTGTTGGGTTTCTTGCCGAACGACCCAAGCTCAGCGACCCGGCACTCGGGACGCTCCAATTGCAAACCAGGACGCCATGCCGGGTTCGCTGCAGCGCATGGTTAGGCTGTTGAAATCTTGTGAACACTCTTCCCAGCACGAATGAATGCATATATCGAAACTCCGAGAATGCCCAGCATGAAAGCCTCGAAGAACATGATGTCTCGTCTGTCCAAACGCTTCGCGTCCTCCAACTGCCTCTGCGCTGCTTCCATCGCTCGCTGCGTCTCTGCTGTGGGTGCAGTCTCATGCTGATGCCGCGCATCGTAAAACTGACGGTGCGAAGAGAACCGGCGCTTGGAATCGTAGAGGCCCGGACAACCTGCCATCAACAACACGACAAATGCCATGAACATCAGAAGAAATATCCTCAGCACTTTCATGGCGCGATGCAGCCTAACAATGAGGTGAAGCAACCGCCGCCGGGAAGCCGGCTCGGGCGGAGAGGGGCGATCCGAACTGCCTGCCAACGTCGAGCGGAGCAGCGGGGCGGCGGTTCGCCTCGACCGAGTGGTTAGCCATCGTCATTCGCCGCTCCCTTCGGTCTGCGCTGTGCCTCAGCCATCGCCCTTAGCTTTGCATCATACTTGGTAAAGATGCTGCGAAAATCCCGATTCCAACGACCTCCCTCAACGACCAAATAGAAAAGGCGACCGATCACCAATGCGTAGCCGACAAATCCGAATCCGGTCTCATCTTTCGCGAGAAATGTCACGATACAAGCGATCGACATGAGGCCAATGGCGATGTCGTACAACGCCACTCGTCGTGAGCCGGAAAGCTCGGCCGAACGGTAATAGCTCAGGATGAACTTCTCACGCTCGGTGAACTCGTTTGGGTCTGTGTCCGGCATAACAGGCTAACACTGTATAGGCGGACGAACGGCGGGAATAGCAGATAAGACCAACCATTGGGGTCGCATTGACCGGATAGGCGGAGTGGGCGAACCGCCGAGGGCCCGGATGCCGGCGGGTGAAGGGTCGCCCCGTGACGTGGCGGAGCTCGGGCAGATCACGCCACCACGGACCGTGCGCTCGGTGAGCCGGGGCGGAGTGGGACCCCCTCGCACGCTGGATCGCAACGAACCGCGCGCGTCCTCAGGGCCGCATTCCTGGGCGGTGGCCGAACCCATGGCCTTCGTGCTGTGTCTTGCGGGGAAGGCTCCGCCCCGGGGAAGGCCGGGTCAAGCGGTTTGTTGCCGGCGGCAGGCCCTGCGCCTTCCCAGGACCGCGCGGGTCACGCCTCATCTTCACCGATCCCTCGGAGGCGGCGACCAAGGCCGGGGCTGCGCTGACCGTGATCGTCCCTTGGGGGCCTGGCAGGTGGGCGATGCCTACGCCTACGATGGTTCCAGGCCCCTGGCCTGCACCACCGCTAAGGCGCGTTCACCTCGATCGCGGCGTTCGCATCGCCCCGGAGCCCCATCAGGGCGTTCTCGCCGGCCACGGCAGCGCTGTTGACCCTGCGCTCCCGAACACCGCCGATTGCGCACGTCGACTGTCCTTGACGCTCCCTCCGCCCACCTTACCGTCGGCGTCACCTGAAGTGACACCTTCATGGACCTGACTCCGCCGTGACCAAGGCGATGCAACCGTTGCTTCCACCCGACCGGCATCATCTCCGGGCCGCCGAAGGCTGGCTCGAGCTGGACAACGATCGGGAAGCCGCCGCCGAGCTGGACCGCATCGCGCCGGAGTTCGCTGCTCATCCGGATGTGCTCGAGGCGCGCTGGCACCTCGGCGCACGCGCGAAACAGTGGGAAAGGTGCGTCGCCATCGCCAACGCCCTGCTCGAGCGCGATCCCCGGCGCCCGACGGCCTGGATTCACCGGTCTTTCGCCCTCCACGAAGCCCGGCGCACCCAGGAAGCGTTCGACCAACTGGTGCCGGCAGCCAACCGGTTCCCGGCCGTCTGGACCATCCCTTACAACCTCGCCTGCTACTGCGCGCAACTGGGGCGTATCCAGGAATCCCGCACCTGGCTCCAGCGGGCGCTCGCGCTGGATGAACGCACCGTGAAGCAAGCCGCCGCACGCGATCCCGACCTCAAGCCGCTCTGGGAAAGCCTCGGCGGCACGCCCTGGCAGACGCGCGGGTAAGCGGCGGCACCGCAGCGTCGCCTTGCCTGCTTGCGGCCCGGGCCCCGGCCAGCGTTTCCGCCCGCACTTCTGCTTGAAGAGGCGACGAGGTTCCCGCAGTCTCTCGCACTCATCAGAATGAATGCTGTACAGTTTAAGACGCGTTGCTGTCGCTTGGGGCCTGGCCCCATCCTGGTTCTGGGTTGTTTGTCCCTCGCCGCCGCCGCGCCCCCGGCCGACCTCGTGCCGTTCGCCGGGTTGAGCCCGCAGGAGGCCTGCGACCATGCCACGCTGCCGCCCGGATTCAGGATGCACGTTTTCGCCGCCGAGCCGGACGTGGTGCAGCCGATCGCTTTCTGCCTGGACCCGCGCGGGCGCGTCTGGGTGGCCGAAGGCAACACGTATCCCGTCCGGCGCGGCCACCCGCCACCGGACAACCGCCCGCCCGGTGCCGACCGCAGCCAGCCGACGCCCGGTCAGTTGCGCGACATCTTCGGCGGGGCGGACCGGATTCTGGTGTTCGAGGACACGGACGGCGACCATCGCTTCGACCGGAAGACGGTCTTCCTGGAGAACCTCAACCTGGTCAGCGGGCTGGAGGTTGGCTTCGGCGGGGTATGGATTGGCGCGGCGCCGTATTTGATGTTTGTGCCGGTAACGGACGGGGACGACCCGCGGCCCGCCGGCGATCCGCGGATCCTGCTGGACGGCTGGGATTACAAAGCGGACACGCACGAAACGCTGAACACGTTTGCCTGGGGACCGGACGGCTGGCTCTACGGTTGTCACGGGGTCTTCTGCCCCAGCCTGGTGGGCAAGCCCGGCACGCCCGACACCGAACGACAGTGGTGCGACGCCGCAGCCTGGCGTTACCATCCCACGCGTCACGTGTTCGAGGTCTTCACCGAAGGGGGGAGCAATCCGTGGGGGATGGACTTCGATGAGTACGGCCAGCTCTGGGCCGAGATGTGCGTGATCCCACATCTCTGGCACATGATCCAGGGCGCGCGTCTCCAGCGTCAGGGCGGTCAACACTACGCCCTCAACGCGGCGGAGACCCTCCGCTACGCCCGCCCCGGTCAGCGCAAGACGGTGCACCCGCACCTTTACGACGACCTCAAGCACCACGCCGGCCACGTCCACTGGGCCGGCGACCTGGGGCCGCACGCGGCCAACGCCCGGAGCGATGCCCAGGGAGGGGGACACGCGCACGCGGGCCTCCTGTGTTACCTGGGGGCGTCCTGGCCGGCTGAGTATCGGGGTCATCTGTTCATCGGGAGCCCGTGACCCGGTTGGACCTGGCGCGATCCAGCGACGCGGAACTCGTCTCGCTGGTGGCGTCGAAGAACGAGTTTCTCAGCCGGCACGCCCGGCGCCTCCTGCAGGCCCGCGCGCACGAACGCGGCCTGCCGCCGGCGCTGCACGACACGTTGCGCCGGCAGTGGGGCGATGCTCCGGACACGCCCGCGCGGCTGCGAGCCCTGTGGACGCTCCACGTCACCGGCGGCCTCGACGCGCGGACCGCCCGGGACGGACTGCGATCCGACGACGAATGGACTCGCGCGTGGACGCTCCAACTGGCCTTCGAAAGCGTCGAGAACCTGCAGCGCCTCCTCGGCGAGGCGGCGGAGGCGGGGTTGCCCGCCGATCCCACGCCGGGTCGTCTGGCGGCGACCGATCCCTCACCGCTGGTTCGACTCTATCTCGCCGCCGCGGCGCAACGGGCGCCCAACGAGAGCGTGCGCGCCGACATGGTGCGGGGGTTGTTGACGCGCGCGGAAGATCGTGACGACCACAACCTGCCGCTCATGGTGTGGTTCGCGATGGAGCCGTGGGTGGCCGATCATCCGCCCGAGGCGCTCGCGGCCGCGCTGGCAACGCCACTGCCCCGCATCCTCGAGTTCACCACCCGCCGCATCGCGTCGCTGGGCACGCCCGAGGCGCGCCATCTGGTGGCGACCCGGCTGGGGGCGCTCGAGGATCCCACGCGCCAGCGGGCGATGCTCACGGGCCTCGAAGCCGCCCTTCGAGGCGAACGGCATGTGCCGATGCCCACCGGCTGGGACGCAGTGGAGGCCAGGCTTGGCGCCAGCACGCGGGCCGACATCCGCACGCTCGCGCAGACCTTGTCCCTCACGTTCGGCAGCCCGGCCGCCCTGGCCACGTTGCGCCAGGCGCTTGGCGACGCTGCGGCGCCCGCCGGTGTCCGTCGCGCCGCGTTGGACGCGCTGCTGCGCGTGCGCGATGCCCACCTGCCCGATCGGCTGCTGGATCTGCTGGGCCACCCTGCGTTGCGCGCCGCGGCGTTGCGGGCATTAGCCACCTACAACGATCCCCGAACGCCGGGCGCAATCCTCGCGGTCTATGCCGAACTGGACGGCGGACAGAAGCGTGACGCCCTGGGCACGCTGGTTTCCCGCGTCGCCTACGCGCGCGCCTTGCTGGCGGCGGTGGATGCCGGCCGGGTGCCAACCCAGGACCTCACGGCCGAGCTCGTGCGCCAGCTTCGCAGCCACAAGGACGAGCCGTTGCAGGCGGAGTTGACCCGGCTCTACGGCGTCGCCCGCGAGGCCAGCGCCGACAAGCAGGCCGAGATCGCGCGCTTCCGGAACCTCTACCACCAGGGCGGTTCCCAGCCGGGGAACGCCTCGCGCGGACGGGAAGTGTTCGACCGCATCTGCGCGCAATGTCATGTGCTGTTTGACGAGGGCGGGCTGGTCGGCCCCAACATCACCGGCGCCAACCGCAGCGACCTGAACTACCTGCTGGAGACGATCCTTGACCCCAACGCCGTCATCCCCAACGAGTATCAGGCCACCGAGATCGAGACCCACGACGGGCGCATCCTCTCGGGCATCGTGAAGTCCAGGGACGATCGGGTGGTCGTGCTCCAGACGGCGAACGAACTGGTCACGATCCTGCGTGAGGACATCGCGCAGGAGGTCCGCAGCTCGCTGAGCATGATGCCCGAAGGCCTGCTCGAGGGCTTGAGCGACCAGGCATTCCGCGACCTGATCTACTACCTTTCCCGGCCCGGCCAGGTGCCCCGCCCGCCTGACGCCGCGCGGTAAAGCGTGTCACTTCCCACCCGACGGATACCTCCTCCCCGAAGTAGGCGCCGACGGTCTGGCTACGGTCTGTCGCGCTTTCGTGCAGAGGATGGGCTGTCCGGGCTAGCGCCAGGTCGCGGGCTCCGGGCGGGGCCCGGCCGGACGACCCTCGAGTTGGGCCACCAGCCAGTCCAGCCCCGCGAGGTTGTCGCGGAGCCGACCTTCCGCGTCCTCGTCGGTGTGGTTGAGCAAGCCGACCGGCCCCTGCCAGCCGCTGTCCCGCAGGAGGCGCAGCAACGTCAGATCCAGATCACCCTGGCCCAAGGGCAGGATCTTCTTCCCGTGCTGATCGCCGTCGCGGGTCATGCCGTTGAGATTGAAGGCCAGCAGGTGCGGTTTCATCCGGCGCAGCAGCTCCTCGAACCGATCCAGATGCGCGTGTCCGTGGTGCTGGTTATAGACGATCCCGACGTTGGAGATGCCGTCCTCCTTCAACCGCTGGATGATCTTGATCTGGTTCTCCGGCTCGCCAAACCACCCGCCGTGGTTGTACAGGGCCACGACGCAGTCCTGTCGGGCCGCCGCCTCCGCAATCGGCCGGAGCCGCCGCACCTCGGCCCCGACGCGGGCCTTCTCCTCCGCGGCATCGCGAACGGGTTCGCCCCCTCCGCTGACCCAGAGCTGGACCCCGCGCTGATCGTGGCGTTTCAGGACGTCAAGGATGTGGCGCGCCTCGTCGTTGAGCTCCCCAGGGAACCACCACGCCAGCAGGCGAACATTGTGCTTGCTGAGCTGCACCAACTCGTCATCGAAGGTCGGGACGTGCTCAGCCCGATAGTCATAGGCCAGCCACCCGAAACCCAATCGCTGGAGCATCGCCGCGCGCTGAGCGGGCGTCCGCTTCCCGGCGTCGAAGGGCACGACGCACCACGCCACCAGGTTCGTCCGGGCGAACAGCGGCGTGGCTGCACGTCGGGACGTCCCAGCCGCGTCAGCCCGGTCGGCGGCTCTTGTCGCAAAGGAACCTCCGCACCCTCCGAGAAGCAGCCCGCCCACAGCCAGCCCAAGCCAGGAACCGGGGGCGCGGCCACGGCGCCACAGGGCGCCGCCGTTCAGGGAGTTGGTTCGGTTTGGATTGGGGCCCTCACGCCACCAGGACATTGGGGACCAGAAGGATGGTTTCATGGTGTGTTTATGCAGAGATCGCCTCGACCGGGACGCGCTGGTGCGCCAGTCGCTTGAGCTGCCACCGGGCGGAATCGTTCGGTGTCCACTCGGACGCGCGACCCAGACGCTGGAGCACCTCCGGATTGGCCAGCGCCACGGGCAGACCGCCGGTGCAGACCCGCACGGCTTCCTCCGCCACCGTGCGCTGCAACTCGGCCAGCGATTCCTCGGAATACCAGGCGGTGTGGTCGGACAGAACCACCCGCGGATGCCCGCGCAAGGGCGAAGACGCCGCCAGCGGCTCCTCTTCAAACACGTCCAGCCCCGCCGCGTTCACCCGCCCGGCATTGAGCGCCGCCAGAAGTGCCGCCGTGTCCAAAACGGGCCCGCGCGCCGTGTTCACCACCGTCACCCCCGACTTCATCCACTCGAACTCGCGACGGCCGATGAGGTGTCGCGTCTCCGGCAACAACGGCACGTGCAGCGACACGTAATCCGACTGGCGACACAACGCCTCCAGGTCCACCAGCTCGACCCCCACGGCCGCGGCCCGCGCCGGCTCCACGTACGGATCGGTGGCCAACAAACGCATCCCCCAGCCGCCCAGCTTGCGCGCCACGGATTGCCCGATGTTCCCGAACCCCACCAAGCCGAAGGTGCGACCGGCCATCCGATGGCTCTTCTCCGGCGGGTTCGGTTCCCAGCCACCACGCGCCAACCGCTGGTGGATCGTCACCGCATTCCGGACACAGGCCAGTAACAAGGCCAGGGTGTGCGTCGCCACTTCGTCGCAGCAATACGCCGGGGCGTGCCCCACCATGATCCCGGCCGCCGTCGCCGCCGCCAAATCCACGTTGTCATAGCCCACCCCGTACCGAACCACGATGCGGCATCGCCCGAACCGGCGCAGCAGGTCCAGTCCCAGCGGGAACCAGCGCACCAGCATGCCCTCCGCCTCCTCGCACTCCTTCAAAGCTGCGTCGAGGGGCCACCCGTCGGTGTCCACCAGCGTGCCCCCGGCCGCCAGCACCACCCGCCGCTCGGTCTCCGTCGAGAGGTATCCATGCCGCAGCACCACAACCTTGAAGCCAGCCATCCAGCGCAGCTTGGTGCGTCCCGCGGCCGGGGGCAAGACTGACGAATGGGGACCGACAGAGGGGAACAGACAATGAGGACAGACGAATGAGGACTGGTGAATGGGGGCTGGTGAATGGGAAGTCGCGGATGGGGCGGCGCGAATCGGTGAGGGCGCATACTCTCCCCATCGCCCTGCCCAGGCCCTTGTTCATTCGCCTGTCCCCATTCGTCTGTTCCCCTCTGTCGGTCCCCATTCGCCTGTCTCGACTCGCCTGTGCGCGAACCGTCCTCAATGCAGCCGCCGGTCGCGGAACCAGACGGCGCGGCCGTCCAGGAACAGCCGGTGCCGTCCCCCAGAATGCGGCGCGCGACCCCGTAGCCCCTCCTCGACCCCCGGTGCAGTGGCCGGGAAATACACATCGGTGACCAGCTCCACGTCCCCCGGTCCATGCACGGCTCCCACTTGCGGGTTGCCGGACTGCTCGAGGTCCACGACCGCCTGGGAGCGCGTCTTCCCCCAAAAGACATCCAGCGGCACCGGCTCATCCGCTCGATCGAACCGCCACATCCAATAGCTGGACCGTGGAGCCTCCGGGCCCGCACCGCCCGCCTGCCAGACCGCCGTCGCGTCTGCCCAGACGGATCGGCGGGTCTCGGGACATCGCCAGACCTCCGTCTCCGGCAACTCGCGGGCCAGCACCTCCATCGCCCAGCCGGCCCGCGGATCCGAGGGCGGCCACGTCGTCCAGGGCCGATACCCGCCCGGCAACGACCGCTTCAAATCGCGACGATCCGGGAAGCGCTCGCTGTGGTCTCCCAGGTACAGTTCCCAGGCCAACCCCATCTGCCGCAGGTTCGACCGGCACACCGCCCCGCTCGAACGCCGCTTGGCCCCGCTCAAGGCCGGCAGCAGCAGCGCCGCCAGCACCGCGATGACGGCGATCACCACGAGCAACTCGATCAGCGTGAAGCCCACCGGCCGGCCGGCGCTTGCCCGCCAGCGCGGTTCCCCTGCCCCGGTCGCCGGGCCCGAAGTCGCCGGCCACCCACACCGTGATTCCCATTGCACCCGCCAAGCGTAGCCGTGGCCCCGCCCGTTCCTCAACCGCCCGGCTTTGCGGAAGCCCGGATTCATCCCGCAGCCCGCCGGTAGTCCCGCGGCGTCCGACCGGTCACCTGACGGAAGACCGTGGCGAAATACTGGCTGCTCTGGAACCCGCAGCGCAGCGCCACCTCGGTGATTGAAAGCCCCGGTTCCGCCCGGAACAGGCGCTGCGCGGCCCCCACCCGGCGCTGCGTCAGGAAGGCGGCCGGCGTCATGTTCGTTATTTCCCGACAGTAATCGGCAAACCGGCTGCGCCCAAGACCGCACCGTTCCGCCATTTCTTCGAGTGTCCACGGCTGATCGAGATGATCGTCCAAAGCCTGCAGGAACATCTCGACCGAGCGACGGGTCGTCACCAGGTGCGGGTCCAGCGTCGGGTTGCGCCGCGTCAGCAGATCGAGCAGGGCCAGCAGCAGCTCGTTGATGCGCACCTGCAAGCGGCTCTGTGCCGCCACCGGTTCGCCCGTTCGCACCAGCCCGGCCATCCGCTCGAAACACTCCGCGATCTCCCGGTTCGCCCGCCACACCGGTTGCTCGTTCTGGCTCAACATCGTCGTCAAACGCCGCCGGTCCGCCGGCGACAGAATCAGCCAGTCCGGCCACTGCCAGGGTTGGTCCGGACGCCGCACGCCGACATCCAGGATCAGCCAGTGCAGCCGCGTCGAGCCAATGTGCGGGTCGCCCACCTTGTGCTTCTGCCACGGCCGCGTCACCGTCAGATGCCCGCTCTCGAGCGGGAAACGCTCCCCCTCGACCAGGAACGCGGTCCGGCCCCGCGAGACGAACGTCAACTCAATGCCCTCGTTCCGGTGCCAGTCCAGTCCCCAGCCCGGCACGCCCGTCGCATTCCAGTAGCCCACGGTCGAGATCTCCGGCAGCAGCCGCGCCGGCAGGGCCCGCCCCGGGTACCCCCGATGCACCCACGCCACCAGCTCGACCTCGCCGCGCTCGACCGCCTGCACCAAGGGCTCACACCGATCCGCGTGATACGTCGCTCCCGGACTCAGAAAGATCGCCGGTCTTGAAGCGGGCTTCATGGCTTGCATTTTTACGCTTGCTCGAGGCCGCCCGCAATCCCCCGCTGCCACTTTGTTCAATTTTTCCCAATACCAGATTGTGCACGCCATCCCGGCCTCGCATCGCTACGTTCTCTCCCGTTACCAGCTTATGAAACCGACCCGTCCTGCAAGGCACGGCCAGCACCTCCTGGCTCCCCTCCTCGTCGCCTCCCTGCTCCCCAGCCTCACCCTCGTAGGCCAGGCCGCCAGCGTCGCCGGCACCATCACCTACACGGGTGACCAGCCCGGCCCGGTCCGGGTCCAGGCCGTCCAAACCCTCCCCGGGAACCAGGTCCTCGCGCTCGATGGCGACGGCGACTTCGCCTCGACCACCCTGACGGACCTCTCCGGCCCTGAAATCACGATTCAGTACTGGTTCCGCGGCAGCAGCCTCCAGTCCGCCGTGCGGCAGCAAAGCGGCGGCTACCTCGTGGCCGGCTGGAACAACCGCCACATCCTCTCCCACGACGGCGCCACCACCGGTATCTCCGCCGGCGAACGGCTCACCGACGGCCAATGGCACCACCTCGTCATGACGTGGAAACAAGGCACCGCCGGCGGTTTCGCCAGTTACCTCGACGGCCAGCTTGTCGAGCAACGGGATAGCGCTGACACCCCCATCCCGAACCACGATGCCCAGGTCTATTTCGGCTCGTTTAATGGCACCGGTGAATTCGCCCAGGGCCAGTTCGACGAAATCGCCCTCTGGCGCCGCGCCCTCACCCCCGCCGAAGTCACCGCCCAGTGGAACCGCCGCCTCACCGGCAACGAACCCGACCTCATCGGGTACTGGAACTTCGACGACGGCACCCCGAACGACACCTCCCCCAACCTCTATCACGCCGAATTGTGGGGGGACGCGCTCATCGAACCCGCCAACATCCCCGGCCTCGGCGGCGGACTCGCCAACCTCCGTCTCGACGCCCCCGGCCCGTACGAACTGAGCGGCCTCCCGGACGGACCCGGCTACACCGTCATCGCCTTCCGCGACGTCAACGACAACGGTCACCGCGATCCCACGGAACCCTTCGGCGCCTTCGCCGGCAACCCCTTCACCCTCGCCGGCACCCAAACCGGCGTCGACGTCGTGCTCGTCGAAGTGCCCCGCATCACCCTCCAGCCCCGCAGCCAACGCACCGGGGTCGGCGAAACCGTCTCCTTCACCGTCGAAGCCGCCGGCTCCGCCCCCCTCGCTTTCGAATGGCGCAAGGACAACCTGCCGCTCACCGAGGGCGGCCGCGTCGCCGGCTCCCGCACCGCCACGCTCACCCTCACCGGCGTCCAACCCACCGATGCGGGCGTCTACTCCGTCGTCGTGAGCAACACGCCGGGCAGCACCACCAGCGACCCCGCCAGCCTCGAGGTCGTCGCCGGCGGCGTGAGCATCGCCGGCGAAATCACCTATGCCGGCGCCCAGACCGGCCCCCTCCTCGTCACCGCCGGACAACGCCGCGTCGGCAACCAGGTGCTCAAACTCGACGGCAACGGCGACTTCGCCATCACCCCCGCCATCGATGTCAGCGGCGCCGAACTCACCGTCCAATACTGGTTCCGCGGCAGCGTGTCCCAGTCCGCCGTCCGTCAGCAGTCCGGCGGGTGGATCGTCTCCACCTGGAACGGCCTCCACATCCTCTCGAACGACGGGGGCGTCAACGGCATCAGCGCGGGACCCAACCTCACCGACGGCCAATGGCACCACGTCGCCCTCACCTGGACTCAAGGCACCCCCGGCGGCTTCGCCAGCTACCTCGACGGCAAGCTCGTGGCCCAGCGCGATAGCAGCGCCACGCCCATCCCCAACCATAATGCCCCGTTCTACTTCGGCGCCTTCGGTGGCTCCGGGGAATTTGCCACCGGCGAACTCGACGAAATCTCCATCTGGCGCCGCGCCCTCTCCGGACCCGAGATCGCCGCCGGCCAACGGAGCAGCCTCACCGGGAACGAGGAGGGCCTGGCCGGCTACTGGAACTTCGATGACGGCACCGGCACCGACCTCAGCCCCAACGGCAACCACGCCGAGTTGAATGGAGACGCCGCCATCGTGCCCGCCGACATCGCCGCGATGGGCAGCGCCTACACCGAAGCCATTGCCAACCCCGGCCCCTACGTGATCGCGCACATCCCCCCGGGCAACGATTTCCACGTCACCGCCTTCCGCGACGTCAACGGCAACGGACTGCTTGATGCCAGCGAACCGGTCGGCAGCTACGCCGGCAACCCCTTCAACCTCACCGCCCATCGAACCGGTGTCGATGTGCTGCTCTACGATCCCCCCGTCATCCTCGTCCATCCCGCCGGCCGGGCCGTCGCTGCCGGCAGCACCGTGGCCTTCCAGGTGACCGCCGCCGGCACCTCGCCCCTGAGCTACCAGTGGCGGAAAGACGGCGTGGACGTGAGCGACGGCGCCGGCATCAGCGGCTCCCAGACCGCCACCCTGACCCTCACCGGCGTGACCTCCGCCCACGAGGGCAACTACCGCGTCGTCGTCACCAACCCCGCCGCCTCCGTCACCAGCGCCGGCGCCACGCTCGTCCTGGCCGCCAGCATCACCGACCGCCTCATCGGCCATTGGCGCTTCGACGAAACCTCCGGCCTCACCGCCCAGAATTCGGTCACCGGCGGCGCCGTGGCTCCCGATGGCGAACTCACCAACTACGCCGGCGACGACTCGCAATGGGTGAGCGGCCAGATCGGTGGCGCCCTCAACTTCGGCGGACCTTCCGTGTCCGAGTGGGTCTGGATCCCGGATTACCCCAAACCGGACCGCGTCATGAGCCTCTCCGCCTGGGTCTGGGCCGAATCCCTCCCCTCCTGGGCCTCGATCGCCAAGAACTGGGGCGACCCCAGCTCCACCGGCCAGTTCCACTTCGGCGCCAACGAGAGCGCCGGCGACCTCAGCAACTACATCACCCAAAGCGGCGGAAGCGTCGTCAGCGCCCGCACCCAACAGCCCCTGCCCACCGGCAAATGGGAACACGTCGCGTTCGTCTGCGATGGCGGCACGCTCCGCGTCTACCAGAACGGTCTCCAAGCCGCCGCCGCCACCTACGACGGCACGCTCATCAACCCGCCAGCCATGGCCTCGCTCGCCCTCGGAGTCAAAACCCGCGACGACGGCGTCACCCCGGCCTTCGGATACTGGCATGGGAAAATGGACGACGTCGGGTTCTGGCAGCGCCCGCTCACCCCCGCCGAAGTGCAGGGAATCTATACGGCCGGACTCGCCGGACGCGATCTCACGCAGGCCACCGCAGCCCCCGCGGAGGTCCGCGTCAGCATCGTGTACCAGAACGGCCGCATCACCGTGTCCTGGCCGGCCGAGGCCACCGGTTGGACCCTGCAATCCGCCGACGCCCTCGGCGCCGCGCCCTGGCAGACCGTCCCCGGTGTCACGGGCTCCTCGATCACGCTTCCGGCCACCGGAACGGCCCGGTTCTTCCGACTTGCACAGTAACCCGGCAGTATCGCGGGAGTGTTCTTGCCAAACCCCCTCGAGCTGATCCACGTTCTCGAACATGAAAATTCAGACCCACGGCTCCCCCCGCCGGACCCGCCGCGCCGGCTTCACGCTCATCGAACTGCTCGTCGTCATCGCCATCATCGCCATCCTCGCTGGCATGTTGTTGCCCGCCCTGGGCAAGGCGAAGCAGAAGGGCCAGGCCACCTCGTGCATCAACAACCTGCGCCAGGTCATGATCGCCACCAAGCTTTACGCCGATGACTACCGGGGCCGCTATCCCCACACCTTCCAGGTGCGCGGCGATAACGTCTTCCGCAAGGCGTGGTTCAACTTCCTGCTGCCCTACACGGCCACCACCAACATCCTCGTCTGCCCCGTGCGCACCAAGAAGTTCAAGGAGTTCCTCCAGAACTATCCCAGCGACGCGCCGGATCATGCCGCCTCCAACTACAGCATGAACTTCCGGCTCGGCGGCTGTGACTGGCCCAATGTCTGGGACGTCAAGGTCTGGCCCGGCGTCACCGATTCCGGCGTGCGCGCCCCGTCCACGACCGTGCACCTCACCGACGCCGCCACCAAACCCCTCCGCACCACCGATCCCCTCCGCTGCGTCACCACTTCGAGCCCGGAAAAGCCCGGCGCCTGGATCGTCCACGACCCCGGCGACGACGCCCCCTGCACCGGCTGTACCACCTCGGACGACCCCAACTGGGGTGGACCACACCCACGCCACGGCGGTCGCTCCGCCGTCGCCTTCACCGACGGACACGTCGAGAGTCTGCAGCCCCGCAAATGGTACTGGGCCGGCACCCCCTGGCTGAAGCCCGAACTCGGCGGCAATCCCTGACCCCATAACTCGTTCGACTCTCCTATGACCACCCACGATCCTCATCCTCATCCTCCACACTCCGAGGCCTCCACCGCCGTCCTCACCCGCCGCGGCTTCCTCCAAACCGCCAGCGCCGCCGGCGCCCTCGGCCTGGTAAGCGCCCCCTTCGTGGCCTCCCGCTCCGTCCTCGGCGCCAACGACCGGCTGGGAGTCGGCTTCATCGGCGTCGGCGGGCGCGGCCGCGGCCACCTGGACATCGTCCTGGGCATGATCAACCAGGGCGCCAACCTCCAGGTCATCGGCATCAGCGACACCTATGGTCCCCGCATGCGGGCCAACGCCGAACACGCTCGCGCCAAGACCTACCCCAGCTATCAGGCCTTGCTCGACGACCCCGCCATCGATGTCGTCTGCATCGCGTCGCCCGATCGACTCCACGTCCCGCAAGCCCTCGCCGCCATCCGGGCCGGCAAGGACGTCTATTGCGAGAAGCCCATGGGCCACTGGAGCCAGTTCGCCCTGAGCAAGCAGTTCTACGAGGAAACCGTCCAGCGCAAGCGCGTCGTCCAGATCGGGAACCAGGGCAACTCGAACGTCGCCTGGAAGAAGGTCGCCGAACTCATCCGCCAGGGCGCCATCGGCCGGCCCCAGCACGTCGAGGCCGGCTACTACCGCTACGGCGATTGGGGCGAACGCATGCCCATCTCCGACCCGAACGCCAAACCCGGCCCCGACCTCGACTGGGACGGCTTCCTCGGCGACGCCCCGAAAGTGCCTTTCACCGTCGACCGCTTCTTCAGTTGGCGGAAGTACCTCGACTATGCCGGCGGCCCGTGCACCGACCTCTTCCCCCACGTCCTCACGCCCTTCATCAGCCTGCTCGGCCTCAAGTTCCCCTCCCTGGCCGTCGCCTCGGGCGGCATCTTCAAGTACGACACCTACGACCGGGAGGTGCCCGACACGTTCAACATGTGTCTGGACTACCCCTCCAAACTCTCGATCGTCCTGGTCTGCACCCTGGCCAACGAGCACCCCACCGAACCCGCCATCCGCGGCGACGAAGGCACCATCACCATGCAAGGCCCGGCCTTCGAGGGCGGCTTCGACAGCGTCACCTTCCTCCCGCGCAAGGGCGAGAAACAGGTCATCCCCGGCAGCAAGCCGAACACCACCCTGCTCCACTGGCAGAACTTCCTCGAGTGCGTCCGCTCCCGGGCCAAGCCAGTCAGCGACGTCGAGTTCGGCCTCTACGTCCAGGCCGCCATGAACATGGCCATGCTCGCCTTCCTCAACCGGAAGGTCGCCACGTACGACACGCAGAAGCAGGACATCGTCCTGGGCTGAAACCTCCCGCCATCCAATCATCTCGTCCCTCCATGCACCCCCGGCATCTCCCCGGCTCCCCCCCCTCCCCTGCCCTCCCGCGCCGTCAGCCGCGCTCCATGAACCTGTGGTGCGGGCTGCCTGCACCCTCCCCAGTTCAAGGCCCCTGAGCCGGTCCAGCAACAGGCCGCTTCCTGGCTGGCACTGCTCCCCAGCTCTCGCCACCGCCGGTGCCGGCGGCCTCCAGGCCGCCGACCCGGCTGCACCGCTCCGTGTCGAAAGCAGCGTCAGCACAGTCGAGTGGAAAGTGCGTCAGAACGATCGCACCCTCTTCAGCTACGCCTTCGTCCCGGGCACCTTCAAACCCTACGTCAGGACGCTCGCGACTGTGGACGGTGACAACCTCCTCCGCGATGCCCCGCACGATCATCTCCACCATCACGCGCTCATGTTCGCCATCCGCGTGAACGGCATCAATTTCTGGGAGGAAACCACCGGCTGCGGCGTGCAGCGGCCCGTCGAAACCGCCGAGCCCACCACCCGCCTCTCCCCCGCCGGCGTGCCCCAGGCCATTCTCACCCAGCGACTGCACTGGCTGGCGCCGGAGAACGCCTTCCTCCACGACAGCACCTCCAAGGCCCTGCTGCTCGAACACCGCACCCTCACGCTGACCGTGGACGCTCCCCGCCGCGAGGTCGCGCTGCTCTGGCGCTCGGAATTCGAGGTCGGCCCGGCCACCAACGTCGTCACCCTCGGCGGCGCCAACTACTACGGCCTCGGCGCCCGATTCCTCCAGGAACTGGATCCGCTCGCCGACCACTTCACCGCCACCGGCCGCTTGGATCTGGCCGACAACCGGCAGGACGTTTCGCAACACCCCTGGGCGGCCGTCGCCTTCAACCGCCCCGACCGCCCCGCCACCTTCGCCCTCTTCGGCCACCCGCACAACCCCGGCGGCCCTCCGTGGTTCCTTTCGATGCGCACCCCGTTCGCCTATCTCTCGGCCACGCAGCGACTCGACCAGCAACCCCGCCAGTACGCGCGCGGGCAACGCTTCGCTCTCGATTACCTGGTCGTGGTGCAGTCGGGCCTGCCTGAAAAGGACCAGCTCGACGCCCGCCATCAGCGCTGGCTGCAAGAGCTCCGATGAGCGCGCCGCTCGAGTTCCTCAAGATTTTCGCCGGCCAACTGCGCTCGGCGGGCATCCCCTTCGCCATCACCTCGGGCATGGCCTGCGTCCATTACGGACTCCAACAGAACACCAAGGACTCGGACTGGATCATCCCCGCCGACGCGCTCGAACGGCTCCGGGAACTGCTGGCCAAACTCGAAGGCGAACTCCCGCCCTGGCGGGTGAGCTACCGGCAGATCTTCGGCGCCCCGCTCGACGCCGAATACATGCAACACGGCTGGACCAGCCACCTCACCGTCTGGGACAACGCCGCCTCCGTCGAGCACAAGGTGGACATCTTCAGCAAACCGCCCCGGGTCCAAGCTCACGAAATCGAAGCCGACTCCGACGGCTGGGTGACCCGCCACGTGGTCGCCCAGATGAAGCGCACCGACCGCGACAAGGACTGGCCCATCCTTCACGGGCTGGGGCAACAGCTCTGGGAACGGAACAACCCGCTCGGCCTGCTCCATCTCACGCGTCCGGACGCGCTCACCACCGCCTGGCAAACCTGCCCCGACGAAGTCCGGTCTCCGCTCGCCGCCCGGCGCCCGCTGTTGCGCGTCCTCGACGCCGCCCCCCCGCCCCCCCGCCCACAACTCGAACGCTGGCTGCTCCTCGAGCGGATGGTCTGGGAACGAGTCAACCAGGCGCGCTACGACCGCTTCACCCGCGCCTGGAAGCGCTTCCATCGCCAATGGCGTGGCGACGAGGACTGGGACTGGCCGAACGCCGAGCCGTTCTGGCTGCAGCATCGCTACCTCGCTGACGCTGTCCGCCGCCATCAACTCCCCCCCGATCCGCTGGCCGGTCTTCGCCCGGAGCAACTCGTTGCCGCCGCCCTCGAGGAGGTGGCCACCGTTGCCCACGCGACTCGAAACGAGATTGACCAGGTGTTGCCACCGGTGGAGGAATTGCTCCCATGACGATCCGCGTTGTCCCGGCCGAGCCCGAAATCGAGTACTCGGAGGAGTACTACGAAGCCCTCGCCCGCTCGATGGGTGACGAACGCGCCGCCTGGGCCCGCCTACCTCGCGAGGAGCGCGAAAAGGAGCTCCGCTGGTACCACGATAACTTCAACACCCCGGACGACCTCGCCGTCTGGCCGCCGGAACTCGACGGGGGGAAATACAATCCGTGAAGGAATGTTGCCTGGTGAAACGGAACGCTCAACGTCCAACGTCCAACGTCCAAATCAGAAATCAGAAATCACAGACCCCTATGGCCAAAGTCTATTTCGGAATCAACATGGAATTCGTCCGGCACGCGGACAAGAACTTCGAGTGGGGCGTCCGGAAAGCCGCCGAGCTCGGCTACACGCACGTCGAACCGATGGTCCACTGGGGCCGCGAACTCCTCAGCGAGGCCGGTTACTTCCACAGCGTCTCGATGCTCGACGACCCGCTCCGCCTCAGCCGCGCCTGCGCCGAGGCCGGGATCAAGCTCTCCGGTCTCTCGGCCCACACCCCCCTCACGAAACCCGAGATCGGCGTCGAGTATCTGAAGCAGGCCATCCGCTTCGCCGCCGAATGCGGCGCCCCCGTCATCAACACCGACGAAGGCCCGAAGCAGCCGTGGACCACCGAGGACGAGGACTTCATGCTGATGCGCTACACCTTGATGGAAGCCGCGAAGGTTGCCGAACCGCGCGGCATCCTGATCGGCCTCGAGTGTCACCAGCAGTACAGCAAGACCCCCGACGGTCTTGACCGCATCTACAAGCTCGTCAAGAACCCTTGCATTGGCATCAACTACGACACCGGCAACGCCTTCCTCTGCGGCCACGACCCGCTGAAGTGGCTCAAGCGCGTCGTCAAGCGCCTCGTCCATCTCCATGCCAAGGACATCTCCGTCGAGCACGGCGCCGCCGAGCGCGGCAAGGTGACCGGCACACCCGTCGGGTGCGCTTGCGGCGAGGGCGTGGTGGACTGGAAGAAGGTCATCGACATCCTCAAGAAAGACTGCCCGCGCGACATCGTCCTGTCGGTCCGAATGCGACGCGCACCGTCGAGCAAACCGAGCGCCCATCAGCACCTCAAGAGCCTCGTCTAACCCTCCAGGGGTCGGATCTTAACATTTAACATTCGGTCGCTCCCGGCCCACATTGACACGCCCGCCGGATCGCGGCACGTTGGGCCCACCATGACGTTGAAGACTTTACGGGAGATGCGCGACACGGCCCCGTTCCGGCCCTTCGACATCCACCTGGCCGACGGCCGCATGCTGCCGGTGATCACCACCGATCACCTGCTGTTCCTCCCCAATAATCCCGAGTTCATCGTTGTCTTGCCGGAGGGTGGGTTTCGTATCGTGGATCCCTCCCAAGTCGTCAGTGTCGGACGCAATCTGAAGCCTGCCCGAGCTCCGAAGCGGTGACCACCCGGTAAGCGGGACCGGCACGGCGTGCCAGGGCGGCCGGGGCGCGCCGCGCTGCGTGGGCAACCCGGATTCCCCCTTGTAGGGCCGCCACCGTTCCGGCAGCCTCCCCACCGTCAGCCCGTACCGCTTCCCTCCACTCGCCACCGCTGGCAAGTGACGGGTAACGCGTCGGGGCCGACGCCAGACAGCCATCCGGCCCATGATCAACTCAACGCTCCGCCGCCACCCAAACCAACCCACCGGAGCCCGACCTCGCACACAGGGCTCGATCCCGCCGTGGGCAATGCTCGTGAGCGGACTTCTCCTGATGGCGCTCGGCGTCGTTCGACCGCACGCCTCCACGCCCAACGAACCCGCTTGCGACCTTCCCGCGCCGCGTGTCCGACTCGATCTCGAAGGTCCCCTGCGTACACGTCTCGACGCCATCGTCCAGAACTGGCTGCTCCCGGCTCCCAACGCCAACCCCGGCATGCTCGAGATGATGCGGCTGCGCGACCGCCAACCGCCGTATGAAGATCCGGTCCCTTGGGCGGGCGAGTTCGCGGGCAAGTACCTCACTTCTTGCGTCCTGATCGGCCGGCTTGAGGACAACCCGGCCCTGCGGCAACTGACGGCCAGAGTCGTCCACGACCTGATCCAAACCCAGGCCGACGACGGCTATCTCGGACCCTTCCCGGACAAACACCTGCTGGACCGCTGGGATCTCTGGGGCCATTACCACTGCATGCTGGCGCTCTATCTCTGGTACCAGGATACGGGCGACGCTGAAGCGCTCCGGGCCGCGACACGCGCCGCAGACCTCATGTGTGCCACGTTCCTCGACACCGGCCGGCGGGTGCACGACGCCGGTTCTCACGAGATGAACATGGCCGTGATGCACATTCTGGCCCTGCTCTATCGCGAAACAGGTCGGGCCTCCTACCGGCGACTGATGCACGAGGTTGAGAATGACTGGCAGAAACCGCCCGCCGGCGATTACCACCGGCTGGCCGCGTCCGGTGTCGAGTTCTACCAAACCCCCAAGCCGCGTTGGGAAAGCCTGCATCCCATGCTCGGTCTCGCCGAGCTGTTCCGGATCACCGGCGACGATTCCCACCGGCAGGCTCTGGTGCATTGGTGGCGGAGCATTCGCCGCACCGACATCCACAACTCGGGCAGCTTCAGCACGGACGAACAGGCCGTGGGCAACCCGTTCCGACCCGGCGCCATCGAGACTTGCTGCACCGTCGCCTGGTTGGCCTTGAGCGTCGAGGCGCTGCGTCTCACGGCCGACAGCCGCATCGCCGACGCCCTCGAACTTGCCACCTGGAACGCGGTGCTCGGCTACCAGCATCCCAGCGGCCGCTGGTGCACCTACGACACCCCCATGAACGGCAAGCGCCTGGCCTCCGCCCACAGCATCGTGTTCCAGTCCCGACCTGGCACGCCGGAGCTCAACTGCTGCAGTGTGAACGGCCCGAACGGCCTGGGCCTGCTCAGCCAGTGGGCGGTGCTGGGCGGCACCAACGGCCTCTACGTGAACTACTACGGCCCCGGCACCACCGAGGTCCGGCTCGAGAAAGGTGCCTCCTGGCGGTTAGTCCAGACCACCGACTATCCCCTCAAGCCGGGCGTGCGTTGTGTCGTGCATCCACCCGCCGCGACGACCCTGCCCTTGTTCTGGCGCATCCCGGAATGGTCCCGGGAAACCCGGGTCACGGTGAACGGTGCGCCTGTCCAGGAGGTGAAATCAGGCGCCTATCTCAAGCTCCTTCGCACCTGGCACCCGGGCGACACCGTGACGCTCGAGTTCGACTTCCACCCCCGCGCCCTGCGCGGCGACCACCATGTCCAGTTCAACACCTCGCTCTTCCGCGGTCCCCTGCTCCTGGCGTTCGATCAGAAGCACAACACCATGGACCCGGCCGCCGTCCCCGAACTGGACCTGGCCAAACTTGAGCTGAACCCATTGCCGGCCGACGATCCGCTGCTGCAAGACCAGGTCCTCGGCCCGCTCGCGGCCTTCGCGGTAACTGCGGTCAGGGGCGAACGCGTCGTGCTCTGCGACTTCGCTTCCGCCGGCGCCTACGGAACGTTCTACCGTTCGTGGCTGCCCGTGCGCAACGCGCCTCCCGCCCCCTTCTACCTGCAGTACCCCGAGCCGAACGCCGAGCTGCCGGCCGAGGAGATCCCGTTTGCCTGGAGTCAAGCCGAGCCGGGATCGCGATACGAACTGCGGGTCGCGACCGACGCCGCGTTCAAGAACGTCGTGCTCCGCGCGACGAACCTCACGGCCGCCGCGTTCGCGTGGACCTCTCCGCCGCCAGCCGAGCTTCCCTATCACTGGCAGGTGGAAACCGTCCATGGCGCCCAGCGGACCACGGCCGCCAACGGCCCGTTCGCGTTTCGCTTGGACGCGAGCCTACCGACCACGGGACGCGGCGTCGTGCTGAGCGCGGCCCTGGCCGGGACTCCCGACCCACAGGAAGGCCGGTTGCTTGCGAGCGTGGACGTTTCACCTGCCACCGGGCGCGGCGGCATGGCGAACACCGCGCTGGCCTTCAACGGCAAATCCTCGAGGCTGGTCTATGACGCCGCGCAGTTCCCGTTGCGGACCTACACCTTCGCGGCCTGGTTCTGTCCTCAGGGGCTCACCGTCGATGGGCGGCGCTGGCATCAGATCGTGTCGGCGTGGTGCGCGCCGGTGAACGACCCGCTGCGCATCTCGGTGCAGGACCTCGAACTCGTGGTGGCCATCGAGCAACCGGGCGGCGGCTGTCGTCTTTCCGGCGGCCGGGTCGAGAACGGCCGGTGGACGCACGTCGCCGTCGTGAAGCGGCTTACCGATCTCAGCCTGTACGTGAATGGCCTGCGAATCGCTCAGGCCCCGGTCCCGGCGGGCTTTGTGCCAGGGCCAAAGAACCTCGGGATCGGCTGCAACCCGAACTTCAGCGGGCCCGAAGTGTTCCAGGGAGCGCTGGCCGAGGTCGTATTCTCCCGCGAAGCGCTCGCCGAGGAAGCCGTGCGGGCCGTCGCCGCCCAGCGACCCGGCGTTCCCTAACATGGGAATCCCATACCCGCTCTCGTACGCGCTGTAGGCGCCGACGTGAGGAGGCCTTGCGGGCGTCGGCGCCGACGTGAGGAGGCGAAGGGAATTGCCCCCGGCCCACATCGCCTCCTCACGTCGGCGCCTACGGTCCGCCGCGGTTTCGCGCCGAGTGTGAAGTGTCCGGGCTGGACCTTGTGGTGCGGGCATCCTGCCTGCGCTCCCGGCACCCCGACCCATCCCACCCCCGGCCGACCGAGTCTCGTTGAAACAAACCCGCCTCCTGCGGTGTCCCATACCCTATCGGCGCGTCGCCCGTGACACGCTGTCGGGTCACGCGGTCCGCGCCGTTTGGCAGACGTCAATCCAGAACACTCGACCATGAGAACGAAACGCCTTCTGCTCTGGGCCTTGGCGGGCCCGCTCTGGCTCACGCCCATCATCGGAGCTGACCTGCAACCCATTCAGCCGCAACATCTCAGCGAACACCGGCTCGCCGCCGGCCCCGCCTCCGCCATCTTGCCGCGGGGCGCAATCCTGCACGCCCAGTTCAACGGCCTGCTGCCCGTAATCGAGGGTCTCGAAGGCATCCTCAAGGCCGCTGCCCCGCTCCAGGCGTTGCCGCCCGACGCGCGGAACCTCCTCGAGTCACCCAACCCCATCCTGCTGCTGGCCGGTCTCCAGACCATCGGCGCGCCGCTCGACGAAGCCCAGATCGCGCAGAGCTTCGGCCTCGCCGCCCGCCAACCCGCCACCGTCAGCCTCTACCTCGGCGACCCGCGCCGCATGTTCATCATCACGCTGCCCGTCGCGCAGCCCGACGCCTTCGCCGGCCTCCTGACCGGAGCGCTGAAACCCCGTGAGGTCGAGCGAGTTGAACTCGGTCAGGGCGCCGCGGTTCGGATCGTGCCCACCGCCGTCCCGCTGCCCGAGCTCTACCTCGCGTGCGCCCAGGACCGCGCCTACCTCTGCGGTGACCGCGCCCTGACCCTCTCCCTCTTCGCTCTCCCGCCCGCTGAGCGCCTCGAAGCCGACGGCTTCCTGGCTCGTGCGCTGAATGAAGCGGCCCAGCAACACGTTGCCGTGGTTTGCGATCCTCGCATGATCAAGCCCGTCGCCGTGCAGTTGGCCCAGTTCCAGCCCCTTGGCATGATGCTCCTTCAGCAGAAGCGCAAGGAGTTCCTTGCCGACCTCCCTCCGGCTGCCCGCCAGCAGCTCGAGCAACAGTTCCGCGCCCAGTTCGGGGTCGAAAACCTCGAGCAGTTCGCGGACTACCTCGAGGCCGTGGTCGATGTCACCAGCCGCCAGCTCCTCGATTACGTCACCAACCAGCTCCTGACCTTCGAGGGCCTCTGCTTCACCGCGCGCCTCGATGCCCGTTTCCCCGAGCTCGGCCTCCGCATCTACAACCAGCAATACCAGCCGGACACCGCCACCCGCCCCATCCCGCGCGACGAACTCGCCGAAGTTCTCCGCTGGATCGGCAGCGACTCCCCGCGTCTCACCGTCTCCGGCCGTCAGCCTCCCCCCGCCGCCAATCCCGGCGTTAAGAACTGGGTCGCGGCTGTCCGCGAGGCGTTCGCCAGGAAAGGCCTCAAGTCCTCCTGGTTCGACCGGTTCGCCACTCTCCTGGAAGACACCCGCGCTCTGCCAACAATCGAATCCCAAGTGCCCTGGACGCTGACCCTGAGCGCCCCGGTCGACCCACAACCCGACCTCGCCCAGGCCGAAAGCCTCCTCGCCTATTTCAAGGCCCTTCGCCTCCCCCATCTCCGCGCCGTCAAGCTCGTCCCCGATGCCGACCCCGCCCTCCTCGAACGCTGCCTCCGTGAACAAGCCGACGTCCGGAATCGCAACCGCGAGGCCGCCATTACCTTCAACCGCCTGACCACCCAGCAGGAACCGTGGTTCGATCACGACAACCGCCTCCTCGCCGAATCCCTCGACGCCGGCGTCCGCCGCCTCGTCACCGAAAGCACCTGGCGCACCCACGGCGGCCTCTTCGGCTATGACCAGCATGAACTCGTCAACCGCCGGTGGTTCTTCGCTCGCCACGTCGGCCCGTTCCTCGTCTTTCACCAGGGCGGCAACAACGCCGACTGGCTCGCCCAGCTCGACGCCTCCGCCTCGCGCCCCCTCACACCGGCGGTCGGCAAACTCCTCGATCGCCTCCCGCCCGACGTCAATTACGTCGCCATCCAGCGCTCGCTCCAGCAGCTCCCGCAGTTCGTGGATTGGCTCGCCAGCCTCGAGGACCGCGTCCACGCCGACCTCGCCGCCTACCTCGTCCAAGCCCGGCAGAAGGCGGACGGCGCCGAGACGCCTGACGAGCTCAAGGCCCGGCTCGCCGACCTGCCCATGCCCGAACTCCTCTACTCGCTCAACCGCCAGCCCGACACCGGCGAACTCTACGTCACCCTCCCCGGCAACCTCCGCTTCCCCCGCGCCAAGGTGCTGCCGCTGCTGCAAGACGTCCTCGCTGGCTACGCCTCCACCGCCGATGAAGTCGGGGGCAGCCTCGTCTACACGCGCGTCACCCCCGGACTATATCAGGTCGGTCTGCTCCAGAGTACCGAGGCCTTCACCCGCCTCGTCTCCACCCTCGGGAACGCCATCGCCGAGACTTACCTCGCCTCGCCGGCCGCTCACCAGAAGCTGCGGGAAACCCTTTGGAGCGGCGAAGACGGCAACCCCGAGGCCTTTGACCAGATCCTCCTCGCCAACCCGCGCTGGCACTTCCTCCCACGCCCGCAGCCCAAATCGCCAGGCCGGCCGCGGAACTCGATCCCGGACCGCTCGCCCGACACGCCCGATGAAGCCATCGACCTCTCGGGCTACTACAACGCTGCGCTCACCGATTCCTGGCATGCCGGTGGCGTGCCCAACAACACCCTGGAAAACCTCCCCCAGGGCCTGCAGCCGTTCGGCGACGTCACCTTCGACGTTCGCGGCGTCATCCAGTTGTACGGCCGGCTCGCCGCCGAACAGCTCAGCGTCTCCTTCCCGAAGGCCGTCGAGAACATCGCCATCCACCGCACGGCCTCGCGCCTTCACTTCCTCCATGCCTGCGGCTGGCCCGCCGAGCCCGGCACCGTCATCGGCCTCTACATCGTCCACTATGCCGATGGTCAGCAGCGGGAGATCCCCATCCGTTACGGCGAGGACGTCCTCGACTGGTGGACCGCGGCCCCGGATTCGGGCGAGGCCACTGTCGCCTGGAGCGGCCCCAACCTCGCCAACCCCAACGGCCCGCCCAAGTCCATCTACCTCACCACCTGGGAAAACCCCCTGCCCGACGTCGAGATCACCACGATGGATTACCGCAGCACCGGCACCGATTCGGCACCGTTCCTGATTGCCCTCACGGTCGAGTAGGCAACTGCCTGGGTTACGGCAGGCGCGGGCGGGTCGGTCTTGGCCGGCTCGCCCGCGTTACACCAGTCGTTTCCGCGCCGGATCCCGCGCCAGCCGGTTCACCAGTTCCTTGACCTGCTGCGCCTGGTGTTTCGACGCCACCAAGGTGACATCGTCTGTCTGCACCACCACGGCGTCCCGCAGGCCCACGAGACAGATCGGGGTGCGCTTCGCCTGGGTGCGCGCGTCGAACACCAGGTTCCGCGCCGCATCTACGTGCCAGACTTCGCCCACCACCGCGTTCCCCTCCGCGTCCGTCTTCAGATGCCGCGCCAGCGCCGGCCACGTCCCCACGTCATCCCACGCGAACGCACCGTCCGCGCACACGATGTTGTGCGCCTTCTCGAGCACGGCGTAGTCCACACTGATCTTCCGCACGTCCGGATACTCGCGCGCCAGCACCTTCCCCAACGCCGTCGGCCCCTTCCCGGCCGCGGCGAACCAGCGCTGACAGGCCGCGTGCATCTCGGGTTGATGTCGCTCGAGAGCCCCGGTCAGGCTCACAAACGACCACACGAACATCCCCGCGTTCCACCGGTACTGACCGCTCTCGAGATAGGTCCGTGCCGTCGCTTCATCCGGCTTCTCGCGAAACGCTTCAGCCTTGAAGAACGTCGTGCGCCAGCGCTTGGCCCCGGCGGGTGGCGGCAGCTCCGGGCCCAGTTTGATGTAACCGTATCCGGTCGCAGGTTCCGTGGGTTGGATGCCAATGGTCACCAGCACCTGGCCACGACTGGCCAGGTCAAACGCGTCCTCCAGCACCCGCCGAAACTTGGGGATCTCCGGCACGACGTGATCCGCCGGGAGCACCGCCATGACGGCGGTGGTCGACCGCGCCCCCACCACCGCAGCCCCCAAGGTCACGGCGGCACAGGTATCTCTTCCCACCGGTTCCGCCACTACATTGGCGCGCGGCAGCTTGGGCAACTGTTTGCGCACCTCGGCGGCTTGCGCGGCGTTGGTGATCACCAGCACATTCTCGGTCGGGACCAACCGGTCCACCCGATCCACGGTCTGCTGGAGGAACGACCGCTCGCCGAGCAGCTTCAGGAACTGCTTCGGAGTTTGTTCGCGGCTGACCGGCCAGAACCGCTCGCCGCGCCCCCCTGCCAGCACAATGACGTAACGCTCCATGTCGCACCTCACTCCCGATCATCCATCCAACTCCTCGAACGCCCGCCTGCTGTTGCCCGGCCAATTGACCTCCGCAGCCCGGCCGCTCACCCTCGACTCACGCGGCGCAGATTACTCCGCAACCCCTCGCGGTCAACGATGCACCGCAGACCGCCCCTTCCCCCCATGTCAACAGCGGGGACTGGGCTGAGGGAATCTCCAGACGCTTCGCGAGCGTCTCGCTTCACCGACGGGCGGGGTGACGCTACACTGGGCGCATGGCTGAAGCTGCCACTGTTCAGTTCCGCGTCACCGGCATGACCTGTCAGGGATGTGCGCGGGCCGCCACCCAGGCCATCCAGTCGGTGCCGGGCGTCGCCGGCGCGTCGGTGGATCTTGCCGGCAACTGCGCCACCGTCCGCTGGGCGCCTGGCACGGCTCCGAACCCGCAAGCGGTTGTGGACGCCCTGCAGCGGGGGGCGGGTTTCCCGGCCTCGGTGCTGGCGGCCGACCAACCCAAACCGGCGGAACCGAAGTGGTCACCGCTGGCCGGTTGGCGGTTCAACCTGGTCGTAGGGCTCACGGTCACGGTGCCGCTGCTGCTGGGGGAATGGGTGTTCGGGTGGGGTCTGGAGCGGTGGTTCCAGTGGCTGTGCTTTGCGGCGGTGCTGCCCGTGCAGGTGCTTTGCGGCGCCCGGTTCTATCGCGGCGCCTGGCTTCAACTGAGGGCCGGCAGCGCGAACATGGACACATTGGTGGCGCTGGGCTCAACCACCGCGTTCCTCTACAGCACGGTGGCGCTGTTGGCCGGCTGGCCGGGGCACCTGTACTTCGTTGAAGCTGCGGCGATTCTCACGTTGATCAGCCTCGGCCACTGGCTCGAGGCGCGAGCGAGCGCCCGGGCTGCCAGCGCGCTCGAAGCCCTGCTGGATCTGGCCCCGCCCACCGCCCGCCGGCTCGATTCCGGCGGAACCGACACCACGGTGCCGGCGGCCGAATTGAAGGTCGGTGACCGCGTCCTGCTGAAGCCGGGAGACCGCGTGCCCACCGACGGCGAGGTCCTCGAAGGCCAATCGGCCGTCGATGAAGCGATGCTCACGGGCGAGTCAATGCCCGTCGAGAAGGCATCGGGCGCCCGGCTTTATGCCGGCACGGTGAACCAGAGCGGCCGGCTGGTGTTGCGGGTGACGGCCACGGGCGAGGCGACGGCCTTGCGGCAGATCATGGCAGCCGTCGAGCGGGCGCAGAACAGCCGCGCGAACATCCAACGGCTCGTGGACCGGGTCAGCGGGGTGTTTGTGCCCATCGTGGTGCTGGTGGCCATGGCGACCGCGCTCTGGTGGGGACTGGCTTTCGACCGCGCCCAAGCGGTCCATCATGGGTTGAGTGGCTGGCTTTGGCACGCGACGCTCCCAACGTCCCCTTGGGCCGCGGCGGCGATTCACGCGGCGGCGGTGCTGATCGTGGCCTGTCCCTGCGCCATGGGTCTGGCCACGCCCATTGCCATCATGGTGGGAGCCAACGTGGCGGCGCGGCGCGGGATCCTCATCCGGGATGGCCAGGCGCTTGAGAAGTCCGGCCGCCTTACGGGCGTGGTGTTCGACAAGACCGGGACGCTCACGCGCGGACAGGTCGAAGTGGCCGCGGTGGAAGAAATCCAAGGCGGGAACCGGGCGGACGGCGTGTTGGCTCGCTTGGCAGGGACTCTGGCCCGCCCCTCGAACCACCCGCTCAGCCTCGCGGTCGTCCAGTGGGCGCGCGCGCAAGGGCGCGAGCCCTCCAGCGCTCCCCTCCCCTCCCCGTCGGACCCGCGCTGGCGGGACGCCAAACCCACCAACGCCGCCGACGTGCGCCGGTCCCAGCCATTCGGAAGCGCGGGGAAAGGCCCGGACGAGGTGTCGGGGGCTTGGACGGAGCTGCGCGGGCAGGGCGTGCAAGCGCGGCTGGAAGGGCGCCTGGTTCGGCTCGGTTCGCTGGCGTGGCTGCGGGAATGCGGCGTGCGCCTGGACGGACTTTCGAAGTTCGCCGACAACTGGACGGACAAGGGCGCAACCGTCATCGGGCTGGGGGCGGAGCACGATCTTCTGGGGCTGTTCGCCTTGCGCGATTCTCTCAAACCCCATGCCTGGGATGTCGTGCAGCGGCTCACCGCGCAGGGTCAGCGAGTGTACCTGGTCACCGGCGATCACACGCGGACGGCCGCAGCGGTGGCCCAGGCCGCGGGGATCGCGGCGGCGAACGTCCTGGCGGACGCAAAGCCCGAGCGGAAAGCGGATTTCATTGCGGCTCGGCAGCAGGCCGGGGAACGGTTGGCGTTCGTGGGGGACGGCATCAACGACGCCCCGGCGCTCGAGCAGGCCGATCTCGGCATTGCCGTCAGCCGGGCGAGCGACGTGGCGCGCGAGGCGGCGGACCTGGTGTTGTTGCGGTCAGACATCGAGGCCATCCCGGAGGCGATCGGGTTGGCCCAGGCGACGTTGCGGACGATCAAACAGAATCTGTTCTGGGCATTCTTCTACAATGCCGCAGCGGTGCCCCTGGCCGCGCTTGGGTTCCTGAGCCCGATCGTGTGTGCCGCCGCCATGGGCGCGTCGGATTTGCTGGTCATCGGGAATGCGCTGCGCTTGCGCCGGTGGCGTCAATGCATCACGACCTCGCAGGTGCCCAGGCCCGGCCGGTAGTAGCTGAACTGGACGTTCGGATGGTCGGCGAGGAGGGACATCGGGACGGCGGTGTCCACGATGCGTTTCGAGATCATGTACGCCGTCAGCCGCTGACCGAACGGGTTGTCATGATGCCCGTCGTGCCATATCGAGACCTTGTCCGCCTGCCAAGTCTCGACGGGCCCGACCGAGATGGCCTGGGTGGGGACGAGCGAGATGTTGCCGCCCCCGCTGGTGCGGGCGTTCTGCGCGATGGTCAGCGGATGGAGATCCACGATGCGGGTCGCCAGCTTCCGGTACTCCGCGGCCGGCGGGGGCTCGTCCTTCCACCGCCCCTTGCGGCGGAGGGGATCGTTGAACGCCCAGTGTTTCACGTCGCCCTGGCCGCCCTGCATCACGGCGCAGCGCACGCCCGCCCCCCAACTCTTCCGGTACGCGGTGGTGTCGGCCTTCGGGAAATGCAGGTGCGCGTCGGGCATCCGCAGGGCCTTTCGGATGCGGTTGAAGCAGAGCTCGCGGTCGGCCTTCTCGAACGAGAGCGGGTGGGTGACGGGAACCTCGCGGCCTTCGACACACCATTCGTCCATGCCCCAGAAGTGGCCGCGCCGGACGTCGAGGTCGAGCGCGTTAACGATGAGGGGAACCAGCGGCAGTTGCTCGGTGGGGCCGATCGGGCCGCAGATGCCGACGGGGTTGTCGTCCGTGCTCTCCTGCCAGGCGCGGACGTACTCGAGGGCCTCGGCGAGGTAGAACTCCTCGTGGGTGTCGTACATGACGACCTGGAAGCCGGGTCGGGAGAGCTTCTCGACGTCGCGGACCGTGAGCCGCGCGACGGCCTCGACCAGGTCGGGGGCCAGGGTGGTGTAATCCCACCAGTCTGCGCAGATGGAACTGGGTTTGCGGGGCATGGTTTGAGTCGGGTTAAGATTGCTGGCCGCTGAACATGGCGGAGGGCGGCGGGTTTGAAAAGCGATTTGCTGGCAACTCCGCGCTTCTCCCCCGCGCAATCCTGCCGATAGACTCCTCGCGTGATCGCGACGGACGCGGCCTTGACCGAGTGGTTGCCACGGTTGAAAGCCTCCCCCTGGGTCGCCCTGGATACGGAGGCTGACAGTCTGCATTCCTACCCGGAAAAGCTGTGCCTGGTGCAGATCAGCCTGCCGGGTGAGGACCGCTTGGTGGATCCGCTCGCCGGGATGGACCTTCGCCCGCTGTGGCAGGCGCTTAGCGGCCGGGAGATCCTGTTGCACGCCGGCGATTACGACCTCCGGCTGCTGCATCGCGGGCCGGGGTTCGTACCGACGCGGGTCTTCGACACGATGCTGGCCGCGCGGTTGCTGGGGCTCAAGGAGTTCGGGCTTAACCCATTGGTCCAGAAATTCCTCGGTGTGGTCCTGGAGAAGGGACCGCAGCGGGCGGACTGGTCGCGCCGGCCGTTGACCGAGCGGATGATGACCTACGCGCGGAATGACGCGCGGTACATCGAACCGCTGGCGAGCCGGCTGCGCGTGGAGCTTGAAGCCAAGGGCCGGCTCGAGTGGCACGCGCAGATGTGCGAGCAGCTCATCCACGAGGCGTGCCAGCCCCCCAGCAACAACCACGATGACGCCTGGCGCATCAAGCAGGCCGATCGGCTCAGCCGCCAGGGCATGGCTATCCTGCGGGAACTCTGGCATTGGCGCGACCGCGAAGCCGTCGCCTCGAATCGCCCGCCGTTCTTCATCCTCACCCATGATGCCCTGTTCGGCCTGGCCGTCGCCCTGGCCAACGGGGAACCCCCCGACGCCTTCATCCCCCGCCGTTACTCGCCACGCCGGCGAGAGCGGTTGAAACAGGCCATCGAAGCGGCGCGGGCCGTCCCGGAGAGCGACTGGCCGATCCCCCGCAAGGTCCGTGGACGCCGGCTCACCACGGCTCAGAAACACCAACTCGAACGACTTCGCGCGTGGCGCGATCGGGCCGCCGCCCGGCTTGATTTAGATCCGACGCTCATCGCGAGCCGCTCGATGCTGGTGACGCTGGCCGCCGGGAGTCCCGGTGCCGACGTGGGGTTGTTGCCCTGGCAAGAAGCCCTCCTCCAACCGGCCTGAGCCCATCGGTAGGAGTCGAGGTGACGAGACTCTGCCCTTCCCCCAATCCTCCCGTAGGAGTCTCGTCACCTCGACTCCTACGGTGGAAAGGGAAGGCGGCGGAGTACGATGACCCCGCCGCCTTCGTGAAGACGGAAACTGGAGGGGGGAGGAGCCTCCCCGCAGCCGACTACTGTTTCACCCGGTAGAACCGGGCCTGGTCGGTCGGCTGCACCGTGAGCGTATTGCCCGCAGGAGCCGGGCTGACCGGGGTCCAGTTGGCCGTGCTCCCCAGAGCCGCGCTGGATTCCAGAGTGCCCGCGCCGGTCCAGGTGATGACGACGTTGGCCGCCTGCCGGGCGATGCTCATCACGGGTCGGGGCACATCCTGACCCGGCTGCGTGATCAGGGCGTTGTCGAACAGGCCGGACATCACGTCGGTGCCCGCCCGCACGTAGCCGCCCGCACCGAAGACGATGCCGCTGCTGACCGGGAACGGAACCTCGGCCCCCAAGACATCATCCAGATAGAGCCGCACGGTGGTGCCATTGGCGACGGCCTTGAGACGATGTTTCCCGCCGTCGTTGAACGCGGGCGTGTTGAGCACAGCAAGGGTGGTGGCCGCCCCGTCCAGCGCGAGGGGGACATCGCCGGCGGCGTCGATGACCCGGGCATACTCCCAGCCACCCGCCGAGCCGTCGTGCGTCTTGTACTCGTTGAAGAACACGTATTTTGAGCGCGTGTTGTCAGTGATCCAGACGCCCGTGCGCTGCTTGGCCGAGGTGCCCGTGACCAGGGTGTAGTTGAGCTTGGTTCGGTCGATCTCGAAGGTCACCGGCCGAGTCGTCTCGGCGGTGTAACTCGCGGTGGTCATCAAGGCGAACCCGGGCCATCCGGTGACCTCGCCGGTCACCGCGATGTTCAGGACGCCTTCGACGACGCTCATGACGGAGTCTGCCGTGGCCACGCCTGCCGGCACCAGCGGCGTGTCATCGGTACGCCATTTCGCCGGGTCGATCGTGCCCGCCGCGAAGTCTTCGGAGAGGAGGGTCACCGGCGGCGGGGTGACGGTGAGGTTGATGCCGTTGGCGACGCATACGCCCTGGTCGTTGGTGACGTCGAAGGTGGTGGTGCCCACGCCGACGGCCTGGACCCGGAAGCTCTGCACATTGGTCGAGCCCGGTGCGTAGGTGAGGGTCAGCACGCCGTTAACGGCGCCTTCCGGAACGGCCACGGCCGGGTTCTGACTGGTCACCGTCACCTTGGTGGTCAGCGCGTTGAGCAAACGGGGGATGGTGACCCTGGCCGTGTTACCGCTGGAGCCCTGTTCAGCCGAGATGACGGGGGGACTCACCAACACGCAGGGCAGGACATTCTCGATCTTGACGTTGTCGAACTGGCCTTTGACGGCGTCGAAGTAGGCGCGGGCATAGGCCCCGATCTCGAAGTGGATGAAGGCCGTGGCGGTGAAGGGGAAACGCCCGCCGGACACGCCATCCAGGAACACCTCAGCCTCCTTGCCGTTGGTCCAGATCTTGAGGCGATGATTGCCCAGCGAGCCGTCCAGGTCGTTGAACATGATCAGATCGGTGCCGGACCCGGTCGGGTTGCCGGGGTTGACGTTCACCTGCCAGCCGGTTTCGCCGACGTTCTGGCCGAAGAAGATGTACTGGGAACGGTCGTCCGTGGTCATGTACACCCCGGTGCGGGCGCCGGTGCTGGGTGTGAATTCGTCCAGGGACAGGGGATCGATGGAAACCCGGTCCACCTCGAAGACCAGCGGCAGGTCTTCACTGGCGAGGAACGTGCCCACGGTTTTCAGGGAGGCGCCCGGCCAGTAATCCAAGTCCGTCGAACCGCTGATGTTCAGGCGACCGCCGCTTTGCGTGACGGTGAACGTGCCGCTGCCGGCCTCGAAGCCCTGGTCGCTCACCTCCCACTTGGCGGCGTCAATCGTGTTGGCGGAGAAGTCCTCGGTCAACTGCACGCCCGGCCCGGAAACCACGGTGACGTCAAGGCGGTTGCCGGCGGTTAGGCCGACGTCGTTTTCGAGGGTGAATCGGGAGGCCCCGACGGCCAGGCCCTGGATATCAAAGGTCAAGGTGTTGGGACCGCCCGCGGCGAAGTTCAGGGTCAGCGTGTTGCCCACCGCACCCACCGGCGCCGCGATGGCCGGATGACTGGCAACGACCCGGATGGGGATGGCGCGCGTGGCATTGGCCCCGGGCGGGATGCGCACCACCAGCCCCTGCGCGGTCTGGCCCGTCCCCAGGCGCAGGGTCGTGGCCGAGAACGTCGCGGTGCCGATGGACTCGATCTTGAGGTTGTCGAAGATGGTCCAGGCCGTGTCGTTGTTAGCGCGGGCCGCCGTGCCGAACTGGAAGACGACTTCCGGGAACGGGAAGGCCACTTCCGCACCGAACCGATCATCCAGAAACAGGCGCACCGTGGACCCGTTCGCCACCA
The DNA here is from genome assembly GCA_015075445.1 of Verrucomicrobiales bacterium. Taxonomy (GTDB): domain Bacteria; phylum Verrucomicrobiota; class Verrucomicrobiia; order Limisphaerales; family J093; genus DSVZ01. The sequence goes on along the minus strand of JABTUJ010000020.1, from coordinate 114,371 downwards.
TCTTCATGTTGTGGAGACCCAGGTCCTCGGCGTCGTTGAACGTCGTGATTTCGGTGCCGCCGCCGGTCGGCACGTCGCCGGCGGTGCCGATCTTCCGGTTGTACCGCCAGCCTCCCTCCCCGCGCACGTCGGCGAAGAGGACGAAGTAGTTGGTGCCCGGGTCCATGATCCAGAGCATGCTGCGCGAGGCGGTCCCCGCGCCATACTCGGCCACGCGATCCACGGAAATCGCCACGTTGCTTTCCGGCGAAGCGGGGTAGGTACCGGCCACCTGCAGCGTGGCCGCCGGCCACCACTGCTGGTTTACGGTGCCGGTGAACTCGACCACCCCGCCGCTTTGCACCACGTCGAAAGTGCCCACGCCGCCCTCAAAGAACGGGGTGGCGCGGGTGAACTTCGCGGGATCCAGGGCGGGCCCCTCGAAGTTCTCCGTCATCAGAACGTTTGTGATTTGGGCCTGGGCAGCAGCCGCCAGCAGGCCCCCCAAGAGGACCATCACGGAGGCGGCACGTACGCGGGGACACAATGAGTTTCTCATAGTTCCAATACTGGTTGGTTGACTTGTGATGACTGTGCCGATGCGCCGCGGGATGCGTCAATAGGTTTGTGACGGAAACCCACAGCCTCTCCGAGCAGACCCGCCTGGTCAGGACCGGCCGGCTCACTCCACGCGACTTCACTTGAGGCCCCGAACCCCCCGCGGCGTTACCACGAGCGACGCCACGTTGCTCGGCAACGCAAACTCGGTCTCCTGACCCCCGGGCCAGCGCACGGCGATCGCCCGCGCAGCCGGATCCCGGGGCAGGACGGGAATGGACGAATCCTGGGACCAGTACCCGCCGCCCGCGCGGACTTCACGCGCCGGCCCGCCGGTACCGTCCGCCGCCACCAACCGGATCGAGGCGCCCACCGCGGTCGGGTTTCCCGGCGGCCCCTCGAGCCGCACGCGCAGCCCGGGTTTCGCGCCCACGTTGCGGAACAGCCGGGTCACCTGCGCGTTCTGGCCCACCGCGACGTCGGTGCGACCGTCTTGATCGAAGTCCCCGACCGCGAGCCCGCGTCCCTCGCCGTAGACGCGGATACCACTGGCGGAGGGCGAGACGGCCTCGAAACCTCCGCGACCATCCCCCCGCAGCCAAAGGCCCAGCCCGGCGTCGTGCCGCGACGTCATCGGCGCGACCCCGAAGAAATTCTGAGCCACCACGGCATCCTCGCAGCCGTCGTGGTCGAAGTCGGCGACCGCGACGCCGAAGATCGGGGCGAACTGGGCCTCGCGCGGCAACGCCTCCAGCACGAAATGGTCGCCCCGGTTCAAGAGCACCACGCTGTCGAGCGTCCGGATGGGGATCTCGTGGAGGTCCTGCTGGTGCGGGCCGAGGACCTCCGTCAGCCGGGCGGTGCTGAACTCGGTGAAGTTGCGGTACTGGTTGCGCAGGAAGGGGAGCGACGCTGCGAGGGTCTCGTAGTCACGCAGCGGGACGAGATAACCGAGCTCGTTCGCGTGGTAGGCTTCGATGACCTCCCAGGCACCGTCCTCGTCGGGTCGCCGACAGAAGCAGCCAGACGGTTGGGCGAGGTGGCTTTTGGTGGCGCGTGTTGCGGCCCCAGTTGCCGGCAGGGGTCGGACGACCGTCGCCATCGAAATCGCCGGCCGCCACGCTGTTCCACCAGCCGGTGAGCTGGTCGAGCGCGTGGAACCCGGCCAGCGAGCCATGGCTGCTGGGGCGCGGCCGCAGGGTCGGCACCCATTCGCGGAGCTGGCCTCGCTCGTTGCGGAAGATGCGAAGCGGACCGGCGTCGAGCGCCAGGACCAACTCGGGGAAACCGTCGTTGTCGAGGTCGGTGAACAGCGCGCTGCTCACGAGGCCCACGGAGGCAAGGCCCGGGGCCTGGGTGACATCCAGGACCCAACGGCCTTCGTGGTGGCGGTACAGCCGCGAGTCGGCAGGCTCGGGATAGCAGCCGGCGCGCACCCGGCCCCCCACGAAGAGATCGAGATCGCCGTCCCCGTCCACGTCCGCCAGGGCCAGGGGACCGGGACTGTCCAAGAAGGCAGGCACGAGATCTGCCGGTGCAGGCGCGCCCGGGAGATAGGCCTGCACCGCGGCGTCGCGCAACGATCCGTCCTCGTAGTTGGCGGTGCCGGCGATGAGCGCAACCTGGCCCGATCCAAGACGCAGGCCCAGGACCGTGGTCTGGTCGCGACCCAACGGCGTGGCCCGGGCCGGTTCCTCGAGGGACACGAAGCCGCCGGCCTGCTGGTTGCGCAGCACCGCCAAGGAACCGCTCCGTCCGCCGCCCACTACCAGATCTTCCCAACCGTCCCCGTCGTAATCGAACCAGCTCACGCCCGGGCCGAGCTGGCTGAGCCGGTGGGGCAGCAAGGGTTGGCGGCCGAAATCGTCAAACGGTTCGTCCTGATGCCGATGGCGCAGCAACTCGCTGACATCATCAAAGAACGGTGCGGGGGGAGCGGCCGGTGGCGGGGGGCGTGGTTCACCGGGGGCAAGGGCCGACGCCGGCTCGTGGATTTCGTAAAGGCGATTGGGGCGGGCGTTGGTGACTCGCGTGAAGGCCCCGCTGCGCCAGGCGACCTCGAGGGTGACCAGGTTGGTAAGACCCACGGCCGCGAACACCCGGAGCGCTTCGTCGTTCGAGAGGTAACGTCCGCCGCTGATCATCTCCTGGGTCTGCGGTGGCCAACCGGGTTGGTGGACGGTGATGCGGGCGCCGATGCCATGGGTGTTGGCCCCGGCGCCGCGCAGTCGGACCGCGAGGCGTGGCTTGGGAGAGTTGTTCCGACAGAGCAACGGGCTGTTGTCGAGGCAGTTGATGGCCACATCCGAGGTCATAAAATCGTTGTCGAGGTCCGCCAGCGCAATGCCCTGGGAAACCTTGCGCGAGTGGAAACCCCACGCCTGACCGACTTCCTCGAACGTGAGATCGCCACGGTTGCGGAAGGCGAAGTTCGGGTTCAGGAGCGGCTGGAACAAGCGGCGCAGGAGCAACTGTTCGCGCCAGGGCAGGTTCGGCTGGCGCGTTAGCGCGTCGATCTGGCGGGAAATATCGATGTTCTGGGCATCGCGCACATGGCCGGTCACCGCCAGGAGATCTTCGTAACCGTCCAGGTCGACGTCCAGGAACACGGGGCACCAGGTCCAATCCGAGGCTTCGAGGCCGCTGAGCTGGGCGATTTCGGCGAAGGTGGTATCGCCCCAGTTCCGGAGCAGGGTGTTGCGCGAGTACTGTGGGCGGTTTTCGACTACTCCCACGGGCACCAGCACCGGCTGACGTTCCATCAACTGCACCTGCCGCTTGGCGTGTTCGCGGCTGAACATGTCCGCCACGAACAGGTCCGGGTGTCCGTCCCGGTCGACATCGGCGATGTCCAGCCCCATCGAGAAGATGCTCGTCTGCCGGATGGCGAGCCGGCTGATGGCGCGGAACTTCCCATGCCCGTCGTTGAGCCAGATCCGGTCCGGGGACTGGAAGTCGTTACAGACGTAGAGGTCCGGTGCGCCGTTGCCGTCCAGATCGTAGAACATCGCGGACAAACCCCAGTCATACGGCACCGGCACCGGCTGGCCGTCCTCATCCACAAAAGTGCCGTCGGTCCAGCTCACCGCAGTGAACCGTCCCCCACCCTCGTTCCGATAGAGCACGTCGGCCTCGCCGTTCTCGAGCACGCCGTGGACGCGGTCCACGGTGAACCGGCCCACCAGGTCCGGTTCGGTCACCAGCCGGCCATCCACGGCCAGCAACTCGGGTTGGTTCCCAGCCAGCGAGACGCGGTACCGCTTCGGGGGTTCGTCGCGGAAGGTGGTCGGCCGGTAGTTGACCACGTACACATCGAGGTCGCCGTCACCGTCCACGTCCGCCAAGGCAAGCGAGTGCGCGCCCGTGCCCCCGCGCAGACCGGCGGTAGCCGTGGCTTCGCGGAATCGACCGCGCCCGTCGTTCAAGAACAGACGCGTGCCGTGCCCGAGGCCATTGACCAATAGATCGAGGTCGCCATCGCCGTCCAGGTCAGCGAGGGCCGCCCCCGTCGAGGGTTGCTCTGAACAAGCCACACCCGCGGAGGCCGTGATGTCCACGAACTGCCAGTTGCCGGTGTTCCGATACAGGGCGTTCGGTCCGTCCAGGCTGCAGAAGTAAAGATCGCACCAGCCATCGCCATCCACGTCCCCGGCCGCGACTCCGGCGCCGTTCAGCAGCACTTGATTCGTGAGATACCGCTCCGGCGCCAGGCGGTTGGTGAACAGGATGCCCAGGGGCCCAGGTTCCAGTTCCGTGAAACCCGTCTGGCCTGCGCCGGAGGGACCAAGCACAGTGAAGCGTCCCTCGGCGAAGTTCTGCCAGGATCGCTCGTCGGCATGGCCAGAACCGACAAGGCTCGCGCCCAGACAGATCGCGACCGCCACCCATCGCCCTCCCCCCCTTCCCCCCGCTCCTCCCGTAGGAGTCGAGGTGACGAGACTCTGCTCTTCCCCCAATCCTCCCGTAGGAGTCGAGGTCACGAGACTCTGCCCTTCCCCCGCTCCTCCCGTAGGAGTCGAGGTCACGAGACTCTGCCCTTCCCCCGCGAACTCTTGAGACCGCCGAGCCAGGGTTCGACCCCTCGGCCCTGACGGGTGGAGTCTCGTCACCTCGACTCCTACGGGGACAGGGGGATTGGGTGTGAGTCTCGTCACCTCGACTCCTACGGGAGGGAGGGTGGGAGGGCGGAGTCTGAGTCTCGTCACCTCGACTCCTACGGGGGTGGGTGGGCTGGGTGTGAGTCTCGTCACCTCGACTCCTACGGCGATCGCTCAGGTCACGAACTGCGGCTCGACGACCGGGGTCAGGCCGTGCCGGCGCAGCCGTTCGACGAACCGCTCCATCCCCCGCTTCTCGGCCGCGCCCAGCTCAAACCGGACGTTCTCGGTGAGATAGCGGCGTCGGAACTCGAGCGTGTAGTCCGTGCGCGCCCGAATCAGGCTTTCCAGCCGGGCCAACCCACGATCGCGCGCCGCCCGCAGCTCCGACCCCAACTTGACTCCCGGCCCTTCGCGCCGCGCGATCCACGCCGCGTGCACGAACGGCAGACCAAATCGCTCGTACCAAGCTTCGCCCAGGTCCCAGATCTGGTGCCCCGTCCCGTGCAGGGTGAAATCCAGGGCCCGATCCCCGATCAGCAGCACGGCATCGTGATCTGCGGCGGCCCCGTAATCGCGTAGCGGCACGAACGCCGGCTGCAGGCCCCGCTCGGCCAGCAGGACACGGAGGAGCGCCACGCTGCTGAGCGAGGCCGGATCGCAGTGGACCTCGCGCACCGCCTCCAGGGGCAACCGATGGGCCAGCAGCACGCTCTTGACCGGACCACACGAAGCGATGGCGACCCCGTCGAGCACAACGTAGCCGTCGTGGAAGAGCGCCTCGGTGATGCTAACCAGGGCAACTTCGAGCTGGCCCTGTCGCAACAGCGCGGCGAGCCGGGCGGGCGTGGTGAAGAGTACCTGCTCCTCGAGATCACACGTCAACGGCAACGCATTGAGATAGGCCACCGAGCCGATCCGGAGCGGGGAAGCCGCAGGCAGGGGAACCGGACCGGGCTCGCCACGGGAGCCGCGCTCCTCCCCGGCCGCTTTGGCGGTTCCTCCATCCGGGAGCGGAGGTGCGATGGACGGCGGCTCCTCGGGCCGGGCGTCTGCCTCCCCGGGGTGGGGGTGGTTCCGCCGCCGGCCACCGCGGTGTGCAGGAGTGCTCACGCGGTGGCGAGGTTGGCCTCGAGGATGCCGGCCTGGGTGGAGAGCCCAGGCGGTCCGGGCGGGACATCGCCTTCCCAGAAGCGAATCGGTTCGTAGAACGTGTTCCGCTGGGCGGGGATCCGGCCCGCCTCGCGGATGGCCCGGACCATGGCCGCCTCGGTCTGGTGCTGTCCCGCGGCGCCACCGGCCATGCGGAAGATATGTTCCTCGAGGATGGTCCCGTGCAGGTCATCCGCGCCATAGCTCAACGCCACCTGGGCCAGCTTCATCCCCAATCCCACCCAGTAGGCGGTGATGTGATCGAAGTTGTCCAGGTACAGCCGGCTGGCCGCCAGCGTGCGCAGCGTGTCAAACCCCGTGGGCGGCTTGGTCACGGGCAGGCCGTTGTTCTCCGGCTGGTACGGCAGCGGGACGAAGCCGACGAAGCCCCGGGTCTCGTCCTGCAGTTCGCGCAAGCGCCGGAGATGATCCACACGATCCGCCGCCGACTCCACGTGCCCGTAGAGCATCGTGCACGTGCTGCGTCCGCCCAATTGGTGCCAGGTCCGATGGACGTCCGCCCATTCCTCCGCGCTTTCTTTGCCCCGCGCAATCCGGGAACGCACCGCCGGCGCGAAGATCTCGGCTCCGCCCCCGGTCAGCGCATCGAGCCCGGCCTCGCGCAGGGCCAGCAGCGTGTCGCGCACGGTTTGGCGGGCGAGCCAGGCGAGGTGGAGGATTTCGATGGCCGTGAAGCACTTGAGCTGCAGCAGGGGACCGACCTCGCGCAGGGCGCGGAGCATGTCGAGGTAGTATCCGAAGGGCAACGACGGGTGGAGCCCGCCGACGATGTGCAGTTCGGTGATGCCCAGCGCGAGCGCCTCCTTCGCTTTGGCCACCATCTGCTCGATGGTCAGCTCGAACCCGTCGGCGTCGCGTTTCTTCCGGGCGAAGGCGCAGAACTGGCAGCTCAGGATGCAGTAGTTCGAGTAGTTGAGGTAGCGGTTGAGCAGGTACGTGGCCCGGCGACCGTTGCGGCGCTGGTTGGCCAGGTCGGCCAGCGCCCCGAGCGCGTGGAGGTCGCGGGTCTCGAACAGGCGCAGGGCGTCGGGCTCAGAGAGCCGGGTGCCCGCGGCCACTTTCCCGTGCAGATCAGCCAGTTCGCTGTGCTGAAGCGAGAGATTCATCGGACTTGGAGGCGGAACCATGGGAACACGACCTCGGCCAGGGTCACCACCAGAAACACGACGCTGATGATGGCATTCAGGCGGAAGAACGCCAGATTGATCCACTTCAGGCTGCGTTTGCGCGCCAGCCAGTGTTCGAGGAGCAGGCAGCCGAGGATGATCAGCATGCCCACGAGGAACGCGAGGCGGAACCGGGCTGCCAGGCCGAACGCCCCGAGCAGCAGCCACATGATCACGTGGGACAAAAACGCCGCCACGAGCGCGTTCTTCACCCCCCAGCGAACCACCAGCGAGTGCAGCCCGTGCCGCCGGTCAAACTCGTAGTCCTGCACGGCGTAGATCACATCAAACCCGATGAGCCAGAACACCACCGCCAACGCCAGCAACCCCGGCAGGAAGGCGCTGTGTTTGAGCGAAAACGCGCCGTCGCGCTCGGGGAAGAAGTCCAGCCCGCCCGTGACCGCGATCCAGGCCCCCACCGGCGCGAGCGCCAGGGCCACGCCGAGAAAGACGTGCGTGAAATCGGTGAACCGTTTGGTGTACGAGTAGAAGCAGACCAGCCCGAGCGCCACCGGCGAGAGATAGAAGCACAGCCGGTTCAGGAGCCAGCTCACCAGGATGAACCCCGCGGCGGACAAGGCCCACAGCGTCCACGCGCTGGTCAGGCTGATCCGACCCGTCGGCAGGTGGCGATCGGCCGTGCGCGGATTGGCGGCGTCAAAACGCCGGTCCACGATCCGGTTGAACGCCATGGCGCAGGTCCGGGCACAGACCATCGCCCCGAGGATCAGCACGAACGTGCGCCATCCCGGCCAGCCATAGTCGTCCCGCGCCGCCACGGCCATGGCGGCCAGGGCAAAAGGCAGGGCGAAGACCGTGTGCGAGAACTTCACGAACTCCGCCCACTGCTTGAGGAGAACGAGCATTCGGCGGCCGACGTTGAACCCGGAATGGCGAGCGAACGCAAGCTTCGTTCCTCACCCCGATGGCCACGGAGGGCGCGGTCGGGCGGGCGGAGGGTCGGCCTGGAGATCTCCTACCCGCCGTAGGCGCCGACGTGAGGAGGCGATAGGGGCTGGCAGCAACGCGACCCGCTTCCTCACGTCGGCGCCTACGGTCTGTCGCGGCTTCAGTAAATGACGCGGACGCGAAAGAACCGGGCCGTGTCGGCCGCGGGGCTGGACACTGGGGCACTGATCCACTCGGACTGGGCATCGATGCGAGCCGCATGGGGTTCACCCAGGACGGTTGCGGCCGGCTGCCAGGTCTGCAGGTCCGCCGAGACTTCGACGTGGAAGGCCAGGCGCGCGTCGCCGGTGCGGCGGCGGTACGAGACCCACAGTTGGCCGTCCCCTCCCCGGCTCAGGACCACCGGGAGCGCGTCGCCCTCGGTGACCGGGTTCGAGGCGAACGCATACTCCTCGAGGTTGTTCCGTCCGTCACCGTCGGGATCGGCATCGAGACCCCAGGCCGACGCGGACAGACGCTCGTCCGCCAGCATGCGGCCGCTGAAGTAGCGGGCGATCCAGTCCGGATACGCCAGCGCCAGCGCGCCGGGCCCGTTGGGGGTGGTGCCGGAGACCACAGCGACGGCGAAGGTCGTCGAGGCCTCGAGCCCGTCGCGGTCGCGAGCCGTGACGGTGATCGTGGACGGGCCGAGGTTGGCGGCGCCCGGCGTTCCGCTGAACGTCGCGGTGGCGGGGTTGAATGTCAGCCAGCCAGGCAGCGGTCCGACGCTGAACGTGAGGCCGTCGTCGGTGTCGGGATCGCCGAAGGCGGACGGTGGTAGCAGGAATGTGAAGGGAACCCCCATGATCGCGCGCTGTTCGGGGATGGGTGTGCCGACGGCGGGCGGGTTGTTTTGGCGAAGCTCGTAGAATTAGGCCGAGCCGGAGTCCGTGCCGTGGTCGTCGTCCAAGGGCGAGCCCACCACGAGCGTGTTGGCATGAAGCCCGACGGCGTGGCCGAACTGGTCGCCGGCCGCGAGGTCGGCGGGGACCAACTTGGGGGTCAGCAAAGTCCAGTTGCCCCGGGCCACCCGGCGATAGACGTACACCGCGCCGCAGTTGCTGCCCCGGTCGTCGTCCGAGCGGGCTCCCACCGCCAGGGTGTCGCCGCTGAGCGCGACCGCGTAGCCGAACTCGTCGCCGTTGGCGCCGTCGAAAGGCGTCAGCCGCACCACGCCCGCCTGCCCGTCGGTCGCGCCGGGCGCGCTCGGTTCGAAGACGTACACCGTCCCGGACTGGGTGCTGCCAACCCGGGCCTGGGGCGCGCCGACGGCAAGGAGGTTGCCGCTCAGGGCCACGGCATGGCCGAAGCGGGCATTGGCAGCCGGGTCGGACGCGTACAACTGCGTCACCGTCCCCCACTGCTCGAACCCGCCCTGGTTCCGGGCCCGCACATAGACCGAGCCCGAGTCGCTCCCGAAGTCGTCCTGGCCGGGCGTGCCCAGGGCGATCAGATCCCGGCTGGCGGCGACGGCATAACCCAGCAGATCGCCACTGGCTGCATCGCTGGCCACCCCTTTGCGGATCAAGCTGTGCACGGCGATCACCGAGGTGGTCGCGTCCACGACAGGCGGCGCGAAACCGTCCTCCACGGTCAGGGTGAAGTGGGTCTCCTCGGTGCCGGGCGGCGGGGTCAGATCGACGACCAACCGGTTCGCGGTCTGGGGGGCGAACACGACGCCCCGCAAGGCCGCGGTGGCCTGCGCCGCCGTGCCGTCGTACCGGAACTGTCCCAGGGACTGCGGCGTGAAGCCGTTGGGATTCACGAGTACCCCGCGGCTGGCGTCGAACGCGACGGTGACCACCAGCGGTTGCAGCGTCCGGGCATCCACCTCGCTGATTGTGGTGCTGGCAAACGGCCGGATCGTGCCGAGGTAATACACTTCCTGTCCGGCGACCGTTCCCGCTATGACGGGCGGATCGTTGACCGTCTGAACATTCACCACCCGCGAAGCCGCCACGGGTTGAGTGATGTAGGGGTCCTCCACCGTGAGCGTGAAGGCCACCGGTTGAGTCGTCGGTACGGTGAAGTAGTTCTCGATGGGCACGAAGCCCAGACCGTGCAACGCCGTCGTGGCCGCCGCGGCCGTGCCGGTGAACTGGTCGAGCCCACTGCCGGCCGGAGTTTCGACGAAACCACCCAAGCTCGTGAACGCGCCCGCGTCGGGATCGTCCACCAGGACCCGGACGACCAGGGTTTCCTGGCCTTGATCGTCCACCTCCGTGATGCCCACGCCCACGAACCGCGGCAGCCCCAGATAATCCACGCCCGCCGCCGCCGATCCCCCGATCTCCAGCCGCACCAACACGCTCCGATCCAACACGGCACTCCGACGCACCAGGAGCACCCCGGGCAACGGCGGCTCCACCGTGGCCACCGGCTCCAACGTCTCGAGCGCGATGACCACCGGCAGATCCGCAACCTGCACCCGGCTGCCCTGCGCCCCGGCCGCCACCTCGTACCCTTCTCCAGGCAGCACCGTCATCTCGACCGACTCGACGGGCTCGGCCTGGTTGTCCGCAAACGGCCGGACGGCGATGAACAATTCGCGTTCCCCCGGCGCGAACGTGGCCGTCTCGGCGAGCCGCGCGTCGTCCAGACCGTTGACCGCCGATCCGCTGGTCGCCAGCCGCACCGTCAGCGCACCTTCGAGGCTTCCCAGCCGCGTCAGACGGAAGGCGCCTTCGACCGGCCCTTCTTCGCTCGCCTGGGGTTGGCTCGCCACCAGCTCGACGCGCGGCCGGAGTTGCCGTGACCCGGTCACCAGGTTGCCCTCCGCCACCCACCGGTGAAGGTCCGCGTCGCCGGCCGCCACGCCCGCCAGGCTCACCCGGAAATCGTTGTACGCCACGCCCCGCCCTTCCGCATCCACCGCCAGGACCACCACCCCATCGGCGCGCTCAACCCGTACGTAGTCTTCGAGCCGCGCGGAAGCCCCGGCGAGCGCCCGTCCCAGATCAATCACATCTCCTTCGGCCAGGAACTGGGCGCCGCCAACTCCTGGTCGCCGAGCTCATCCGCCCCGTCCCAGACCACACAGCCCCACGCCTTGCCCAGGAGCTGATTGCGTGCGGACTGTTCCTCGAAGGCTTCGACTCCGGGCAACGCTTCCGCGGCGTGGGCCAGCGCCAGGAGCTCGGCGGCCACCGGACGGTTCCGCAGACTTTCCGGCGCCTGGTAGAACGTGATCTGCACTGTGGCCGTCTCTGCCGCATGTTCCGCGGTTCCATCCGCCAGGCTCACGACGAAGCGGGTCGGCGCCGGGCCCACCCCCTGCGGCTCAAGCACCACCCGCCCGTCCAGGATCTGCTGGTGGGTGAAGTGATCACCCGGCTCCAACACCACGTCGGGCGTGGTGGGGTTCTCCCGGGCATTGCGCAACAGAAGGCGCGCCCCCTCGGGCACCTGCTCCAGCGTGTACCCCAACCGCTCCGGCGGCGTGTCGCCATCCACGACCCGCAGCCGCACCCCCGTCGTCGCCTCGGCGTACGCCCGCAACTCGCGCGTCAGCACCCGCGGCCGGCGATCATCACGCCGCGGATCGGTCCCCGCCCGGAATTCCGCCAGGTTCGTGCGTCCGTCCCCATCGGCATCGCCGTCCGGATCCAGATCGGCCCCGTGCAGTTGTTCCCACCAGTCCGGCAAGCCGTCGCCATCCGAATCCTCGGCGACCAGCGGGACTTCGAGGTCCAACCGGTAGGTGGCCGCGCGCCGGGCCTGGGCCGCCTCGAACCGTCCGCCCGCCGCAACGTCCAGCGCAGTTCGCCGGTGGTGATGACAAACGGACGTTCCGAACCGGTCCCGAGGATCCGGCCGTAGAAGACCGTCGCCGGCTCGCCAATGGCCGCCGCCTCTGCCTTCGGCCCCAGACCCGTGACACCCGCCAGCAGCGCCCCGGCCAGACAGCACCCCCACCGGGCGGACAACAACTCAGGAATCAAACGCATAGTTCGCAAAGGTGTGAGGCCGGCTCAACCACCAGAGTAGGCATAGGTTTGGAAGACCAGTTTGATGTCCGTGCCCACCGGGATCCAATACACCCGCGGCGTCGCCGGCAGGTCGTTCAATACGTCCTCGCTCAGGTAGTCCGAAAACCACACGCCCACCGAGCGGATCTTGATCGCCTACTGGCTTGGGTCGAACGCGTGATCCCCGCCGCTCAAGGGATGCCCGAAGAAGTTCTGGCCGGCCACCACCCGCGTGCTGAACCGCAGCACGAGGCCGGGTTCGGCTTGGTGGTTGCCACCGTCCGCGCGATAGCTCTGGAGCGCGTGGTTGCGCGACACCCGGAAGGTCATGTCCTGGTAGCGGCTTCGCTGCGTCTGGGCAGCCACCCGCTTGTTGAACGCCGCCCGCTCGTCAATCAGCCGCACCCCTTCGTCCACCTTTGCGCGGTATTGCTCCGAGAGGTCGCCCAGCGCCTGGATTTCCTTGAACACCTCGATGCGCTTGATGGGCTCGTCGCCCAGCTTGTTCTCGAGCTCGACCAACGCCTCCTTCACGCTCTGACCGTCCTGCTCACGCTTCTCGAACAGGTCCAGCTCGTTCTCCGCTATGTCCAGGGTGATCTCGGCGATGACCTTCCCGATCTTGAAGACGCCCTCGATGGCCTTGAGCCCCGTGAGCGTCGACGCCTCGATCACGCGGATGCCCGAGCGCGCCGGCGCCAGCGCGTCACCCGGCGACACGGCCAGCCCCACAATCGGCAGGCCCGTCGGGATGGCCTCGCCGGTGGCGTAGAAGAACTTGCTGGTCGTCTCGGTCACCGCCTTGTCGCGATGGCCGCCTCCTGCTGGAGCATCTGGTTGATCAGGCTCTGCACCTCGCCTTGCGCCTGCCGCCGCCCCTAGTCTCGCCGCGCCTGGAACGTGTAGCCCGCCGCCGTCACCGGCATGAACTTGGTCAGGTTCTCCAGCGCCACCTTCGGGCTCTCCAGATCGGTGTACTTCACCGAATACCAGCCGTCGCGGGCGAGCGCGCTCGTGTTCCCGTTCGCGTCCGGCGCGAGCGTCGGCGAGAACAACTGCCGGACGTCCGCGCTGACATCGAGCAGCTTGTAGAGGTTCTGCCGCCCGACCTGCGAGCCGAACAAGCCGCCGCGCCCGACTCCGTTCTGGAAGGCCTGGCAGAGCTCGCCGTCCGTCAGCGTGTTGCCCGTGAACGTGGCAAAGGTCGTCGTCGGCCCGGGCACCGTCTGGTCGTTGATCTCCCGCACATCGACGTGCATGTACAGCAGCAGGTCCGGACCGTCGTAGCCTGCCGGGTACACGCGGCGGGGCCCGATCGTGCCCTCGTAAGGCTTGCCGAAGATCGCGATCAGTTGGTTGCGGCAGGAGAGGTCCTCCTGGAAGACCGAGTTCCGGAACTCGATCTCGTTGTTGCTGATCTGCCGGATCCGGTTGCGCCGGTCGTTCGCGTAGTTCCAGACGGTCTGGGCGTTCTCGAGCGCCTTCAGCGCCCGCTCGTAGATCTGCTCGAAATGCGTCTTCCCGTAAATCGTCAGGTCCTCGACGAGGATCGGGTTGATGTCGAAAGGCACCACGTTCGCGGCCACGCCCAGCGGGTTCTGCCCCTTGTTGGCCTGGTCGAACGTGTTCTGGATGGCGTTCAAATTCGCCGAGATGACCGCGATGTCCGCGTTCGCCTTGCGGTCGACCTTCTCGATCCCCTCGAGCCGGTCGTTCGGGTGCACCGCTGGCAACAGCGCGTTCGCCATCACCCAGTCGAAGTACGCCCCCTGCCCTGCCCGCCGGGCCCATTCCTGCACCCCCCACGCCCGGTCCGGATTGCTGTCGGTGTAACCCTGCCATTGCGCCGTCGGGTCCTCGACGTATTTGTCCCGGTAGCTGAGGCCCACGATCTCCGCGCCGGTCTTGGCCCGGGCCGCGGCGGTGGCCGCGAACTTGCGTTCGTCCAGGAAGTCCACCGTCAGCACGATGTCCTGCAGGTTGTAATTCTCCGAGCGCGACACCCAGTTGAAGTTCTCGTGCTGCAGCAGCTCGTACTGGTTGCGCACCGCCGTCAGGTAGTGCCCCCAGGCGTCCCCATGCCCCTGCGGATAGAGCAGCATCGCATCGTCCTCATCCACGAAGCCGTCCTGGGTGACGTCGCTGATCTCGTAGTTCACCGCGTAGGCGGCCTCGCCCTCCCCCTTGGTGAAGTTCCAGAACAGCCGGTTGTACACCGGCCGCGCGAACTCGTCGTCCACCCCCCGCAACAGCGCCAGCTCCTCCGCGATCAACGACCCCATCTGGTTCTGGAAACTGAACACCGAGGTCCAGACATGCCCCGGGTCCATCTCGCCCTCGCTGTCGGTGATCCCCACCGACGGGTCCTGCGCGTCGGCGTAGGCCTCATTCCCCAGAATCGTGTAGAAGTCCGCGATCCGCGTGGACGCCAACTGCAGCGCGTTCGCGATCGCCGGCGTCGAGACCGGCCGCGACAGGTCGATGCTCAGATCCCGGCCCCGTTTGAGGATGGTCTCGTATAACTCGATGAGCCCGACGTTCTCGATGACGTTCTTGTCCGGATTCAACGCCACCGGCCCCTCGAATCGCGGTCCGAACTGCGACACCATGCTCACCCGCGTCGACGGGTTCTCCCCCTCGAAATCCCGGATGCGCGCCTCGTACGGATTGACCGCGTCCAGCACCCGCTTGATCCAGCCCTGCGCCAACTGCGCGCGGTAGTCGAACACGCCGTCGCCGTCAAAGTCGTTGAACGGATCCGAGTTCCCGGCGCCGGCCCACGTGAAGTTCACGCCGTCGCGTCCGCTGGGTTGGCGCACCCGCCAGTCCGTGCCCTGCGCGACATCGTTCACATGGCGATAGCGCACGAACCACCACGAGTCGGCCAGCAGCGCCTCGGGCGCATTGGGATTGCCCTTGAGCGTGACCTGGTACCGGCCCTGGCCCCGCTTGCCCGTCGGATCCGGAAACACCTTCCACGGATGGGGCTGGAGCGGCGACACCAGGTCCGGCGGCGGCACGTTCGGCGTCCCGTCGTCCGGCCGGTACCACCACTCGAACACCAGCGCGTCCGCGTTCGCCCCGAAATCCCCCGTGTGCCACAACACCAGGTTCTCATCAAACACGTTGTCGGAGACCACCGTCTTGATCGCGCCCCGATACCGCTCCTCCTGCAGCACCTTGATCACGTGCAGCGTGATGGGGGATCCTCCGAGCGAAGGGTCGTTGTTCTCCGCCACCACCACCACCCAGCTCTCCGGGAAATCCACCGCCGGATCCAGAAAGTCCGGATTCGGCACCAGCGCCAGGCCGGGCCCGAACGCCCGCACGGGCGCGGCCTGCCGTGGGTCACTCACCGGCCGGCGCAGGCCCGGCACCGCCGGATCCTCAATGGTCACGGCCAGCCCCGTCCCGTCCCGCAAGACCTTCGGCTCGAGCCCAACCAGATAGCCGGTGTCGAGGTCGAAGATGGGTGCGATCGGCGGCACTTCGCCCCCGACGGGCAGGTCGCCCACCCGGCGGTAGTATGCCTTCCAGAACTGTTCGAGCTTGGACCGGTACTCGGGATCGTTCGCCGCGGGCAGCGTGGTGCTGTCCACGAAGCCGGGATTGCGCGTCAGTCGCGCCAGTTGCGCCACCGCCGTGACCCACTTCGTCTCCCCGGACAACGCCAGCAACCGTTCCTCCTCCTCCCGCGTGAGAATGTTCGGCTCGAGGATGTACACCGCCGGCGGCGCGGCCGTCAGCGTCCGATCCCCAATCTCCTTGTCGTTCAAGAGCCCGACCATCTCGAGCTTGCCCAGCAAGGGATCGTAGCGCACCCGCTTCTGCAACGAGGCCGGCAGTTCGGTGAAGAGATATTTCCCCTCCTTGGCCCGCGTCCGCCGTGTCGCCGGCTGCAGATCCGGCGGGAAATCCGCCAGCGCCAACGGCACCGCACGCCGGTCCAGCACCTGCGCAATGCGCGCCGTCCAACGCGTCGTCCACCCCGCCGTCGTAGCCAGCGGATTCAGCGAGTCGAACACCACCTCGGCCGTCGCAAACGCCACCACGCCCGGCAAACCCGGCGTCTCGACGTTGCGCACCTCGCCCGACTCATCCACCACCGGCGTGGTCGCATGCCCCGGATCCGCACGGTACTCGCCCCCGGCAAACGTCAGCGTCTCGCCCGCCTTCAGAATCGGCGCCACCGCCGGCCAGTCGCTCTTGAACAGCACCTTGGTCGGGGTGAGGTCCTCGCGCAGCTTCGCGACCTCCACAACCGCATCCGGCGCCAGGCTCCGCAGCGCCCGAATCCGCTTCGGCAAGAAGGCCACGCAATCGCCCGCCTCGGGCACCGTCGCGCGCCGCACAACCACCCGGTTCTCCACGCCTTCCCGGATGAACCCCGGCTCGTCTGCCGGCCACCAGAAGTCCGGCGCCAGCGGATAGTGGAACGACACCGTGAACCACGCCTCCGTGCCGCCCGATACCGCCCACGTGGACCCCTTGTGATCCTCCCAATACGTCGCCTGGCCTTTCAGATCCTCCCCGAACGTCTGGGCGCACGGCGACGCCCCGATCACGACGCCCAACGGATAGAAAGGAATCACCGGCTCGCCCGCCTCCATCCGCACATGCGGTTCGGCGAACAATTGCGCCGACGTCGCTGTCACCTGCCCCCCGCTGCCCCGCGTCACGGTCGTCTGGCTGGCAAAGGCATACCCCTGGCCGGGATCGTCCCGCTCGATCCGGTACACCCGCATCTTCGCCTCGCGCTCCGCCACGTCGAAGAACTCAACCAGCACGTACGGATGCGACGTGTCGTTCGCCGGCTGACCCGCTTCCCCTTCCTCGTCCGGCCGGTAGTAGTTCAAGTCCCGGTCCCGCAGCGCGTACACCGCCGGCGGACGCGGCGAGACCTCGGCAAAGCGCAACGACGGCGCCATCAGCGCATGCTCCTCGTTCGGGTTGTAGCCCGGCAACCCCGGATCGGGCTGGCTGTACACCTGCACCTGCTGGAGGCGCGACGGGTTGAAGGTCGTCTCCGCGGGCGCGTTGCCCACGGCCGGCGCCACCCGTTGATCCTCGCCCTGGGCGTCCACGCTCTCGCTGCCGAACTGGCTGGCAATCACGATCCGCCCCAGCCCCTCGCTCGCGTCCGGCCACCGCGGCAGGTAGTAGCGCGCCCGGTGCGGCCACAGCAGCTCGTCGTTCTCCGCCGGATCGTCGTACCACACCCCCGATCACCCGCTCCGGCAGCGCCGCCCCCGGGTGCAGGTTCACTGGGATGATCGGCCCCGGCAGGTTCTCCGGCCGGATCACCCGCTTCTCGGCCTGATCCGATCGCAGCGCCTCCAGATCGTACACGTCCTTCGCCGCCAGCCCCTCCAGCTTCGCCGCGTCGTAGAGCCGCGAATTGTACCGCGCCGTGTCCGGTTGCCCGAGCAGCGCCGACTGCGACATCACGTAGCCCGTCCCCAACCGCGCCCGGTCCAAGCCCGGATCCGCGATCCGCTGGCCAACGATCGCTTCCCCCGCCGTCAACCCGTCCTCGAAGCCACGGGTTTCCACGACCCGCACCCGGAGAAACTCCCGCGGCTGCCCCACCCGCCCGCTCCGCTGCCGCTCGCTGAAGAGCAACACCGTCCGCCCCTGCACGTCGGCCGTGAACCGCCGGTTGCCATCCACCGCCGCGTCGTTCTCGCTGTAGCGCACCTCCCGGAAGATGAAGTCGTCGTTCGGATCCGGATCCAACGCCACCGGCGGCGTGCCGGCAATGTGCCGGTAGTGCGCCGGCTGCGGATAACGCGCCGTCACCAGCACGTCCACCGTCTGGTCCACCGCCGAGGCCGGACGCATCGTCGCGCGGAACTGCCCGGGCACCACCGGGTACAGCCGCGCCGCCTCCGGATCCCAGACCGTCAAATCGCTGGGCCCCACGGTCCGGTTCCGCCCATCCACCGTGATCAGTTGAATCTGGTCGGGCGGCCGGTTGAATTCCTCGGCCCGCGCCGGATCGTTCTGAAAGAGGTGCTCGCCAATGGCCACCTCCACCACCAGCACCGGGGCCCCGTAACGCCACAACACACGGGCCGCCCGCTGCAATTGCGAAATCTCAAGCCCCCGGTACTGGGTCTGACCCGGAGCCGATGGGCTCGGGTACTCCGCCAGCCACAGCCCCACCGGACCGTTGTTCGGCCCCGTCGCCGGCCCCCCTTGCGCGAGTTGCCCGTCGCTGGCCCGGATGTCGCCGCTCGAACTGAAGTAGTACCCGTCCCCGTTCATCCACCCGTTCAACGCCGGGCTGGTCGGACCCGCCGCCTGGGCCGCACTCACCACCTTGACCCGCGCCCCGGGCTTGAACCAGAACGTCCCCTCGCCGCTGCCCACCTCCACGTCCGCCCCGTTGGCCACCCGGTACACCCGCGGCAGCGCCGCAAAGCTCAGGCTGTCCACGTTCACCCGGACCCCAAACTGGAGCTGCCACACATACGTGATCCCCGCCGGCCCCGACATCGTGAACGCCCGCACCTGCTGCCGCGACGGCGGGGACTGCGGGATCTCCACCGTGGCCAGGTCCACCGCCTGCGCCACCCCCGTGAAGTCAAAGGCGCTCACCCGTTGCGTCCGAATGTCCGTGCCCCCCAACCGGTCGGCCTGATTCGCCTGCGCCGAGCGCAACACGTTCGGCGGACCATACGCCTTGTAGGCCTTCGGCACGTACCGCACATCCAACCCCGGACGGCTGAAATCGAGCACCTGCCCGTCCACCTGCGCCACCACCGTGTCCCCCCGCTTCACCCAGTTCTTCTTCACCGTGGGCTCCGGATTCCCGCTCGCCTCCGACGCCAGCGGCCCCGCCCACGGATTCCCGAATGCGTCCTTCTCCAGGCTCTCGGTCTGCGCGAAATCGTGCGCCATCGTCAGCGCGTAATCATGCCGCCACTTCACCACCACGTCCGTCGTCCGGCTGATGTCGAACCGGTACAGCGTCGGGTCCCCCGTCTGCGGCACGTCATTGACCGTGATCCCCATCGCCGTGAACCGTTCCTCCGCGTCCTGCTGGATCTTCGCCGGGTCGTTCTCCACGCTGTCCGTGATGTCCACCCCGTGGATGTTCCTGTAAACCTCCTGCGGCGCCGAAACCTCGATCGTCGCCCCGTCAAAGACATTGGTCGTGAACTGTGATCCGATCTCCAGCGGCTTCCCGTCGCTGCCCGTCACCAGCACGCCGTCCACCCGTAACCGCGCCTTCGTCACAAACTCGCTCCCCCCCGCCTCCGCCACCGACGTGATCCGCAGCGTCCGCAGCGGCGGCTGCAGACTGAAACTGTAGGAGGACTGCAGACCCGGGTTGGCCGGCAGGACCAGGAACGCCGTCAAGCCCTCCCCCGCCACCGTCACCACCGCTTCCGGCGCCGCCCCGTTGTTGAAAAACGTCCGCCGGTAATCTTCCACCGTGTCCGCGGCCAGCGCGTCCACGTCCACGTACATGCTGAAGCTCTCGCCCGGATCAAAACCCGAAAGCTGCAGCACCACCTTCGAGCTGCGGGTCCCGCCGTTCACCCCGTCGGGCGACTCCCGCACGATGCTCCCGCCGGGCGGCGGCACGAAATCGGCCGCCGAGTCGAACGACTTCGACAGGTCGCCGATCGTCATCTCGAACCGGCTGATCTGCGCCGTCTTCGAGTCGTTCCGCACCGTGATCAGCGGGACGTTCGTGTTCCCGCTCATCGTGATGGTGAAGGCCAGGGACGTCGCCGCCCCCTGCGCCGCGTTCCCCCCCATCAGCCCCAGCCCGAGCAGGACCGCCCGCCATCCCCCGCGACCCACCGCCTCCGGCATCCAAGACAAGAAAGACAATCTCATGGCAAAAGTCAGCGGGCATTTAACGTCTCAATCAGTGCCAGGCGCTGCAGCCGGAACTTCCCCTCCACCCGCAACCCCACATCCCGCCCCGGCCCCAACGGCTTGTGCAGCCCCAGAATCTCCTCCCGATACACCCCCGTGATCCGGTCCACCCCGTACCCCGCCCGTTCCAGCGTCCCCCCCGCCTCCCCGTCAAAGTCCAGCCGCAGCTTCCGCGTCACGTCGAACCCGACCCGGTGATCGGGATGCCGCCGGTGCCGGAACGGATTCGTCGGATGGCTGGCGGCCAGCCGCAAGGTCCCTTCCAGCGCCGCCGCCGCTCCTTCGGTGATCAGCGCCCCCAACGTCTTCCCCGCCAGGAGCCGATGGTAATCGTCCGCCACGTCCGCATAGGCCGCAGCCGTGTTCTGCGCTGCCCCGACTGCAGCCGCCGGCGCCGCTTCCTCGGCCGCGTGCACCACCGCCGCCTGGCTGTCACCAAAATCAAACCCCGCCGAGGCCCAGCGCATCGCCGGCTGCGGCGGGAACTCGCCATACAGCCGCGCGTCCGTCACCAGCGCCACCTCGCTTTCCGAGCGCAGCGGTGTCGCTTCGCCCCCCGCCCCGCTTCCCTCCACGTCCCGGCGCAGCAACGCCACGTC
Source organism: Verrucomicrobiales bacterium (assembly GCA_015075445.1). Classification (GTDB taxonomy): domain Bacteria; phylum Verrucomicrobiota; class Verrucomicrobiia; order Limisphaerales; family J093; genus DSVZ01. The sequence continues at coordinate 93,990 of JABTUJ010000020.1, read as the reverse complement.
GCGCAACAACCGGACCTGCCCCGCCCCATCCACATGCAGGATCAATCGCAAAATGGGCCTGATCGGCCGTGGCCGTCGGCATCCGCGGATCGGGCGCGCGCGGCACGCCCTGGGCGTCCATCGGCACGCTCACCTCGTTCACATGCGTCAGGTCACCTCCCCCACCCAGCCCGCGGTAGGGATCCGCCGCCCGCACGGCCACGACCAGCGCGCCCGCCGCCAGCCAGCTCAGCCAGCCCCGGCAACCGGCCCTCGCCCACCAGTCGCCCGACGCACCGCGCGGGCCGACCGCCACCATGCAGATCATCGCGGTTCCTCCAAGTCCGGCCGGATCACAAACACCGGCAGCCACACCTCCGCACCCACCTCACTCCGCACCCGCAGCACCGAGGCCTGCGCCGGCCGCGTCAGCGACTCCGTGCGCGCTTCGAGCGGCACTTGGAGCGATTGCCCGGCCTCCAGCGCCGGCAACTCGAAACTCCACGCCCCCTCGGGACGGGGCACCGCCACCGACCGCATCTCCCCCTGGCCCTCGCCCAACGCCCGCACCACCAGCGACAGCGGCACCGTCGCCCCCCCACCCGGGACATGCTCGAACACGGGCACCACTGGGAATGAGGTGCGGTTGCGCAACGTCACCGGCACGGCCCCCTGCCCAACCAGAACGCCCTGACGCGTCCGCGTCTCCACCGCCAGCGGCCCGCGGTAGTTGGAAGCCCCCTGGCAGTAGATCCAAAAAGCCTCCCCGGACCGCATCCGCTCGGCTCCCGGCAGCGTCACCCGGCGCCACACCCCGTCCGTCAACCGGTAGATCCGGTTGTGCCGGTGCGCAGCCGATCCGTCGAAGAACTGCGCAAACGTCGGCGGCGACAGCGCGTCCACCGCAAAGCCGACGAGGTTGTACGCGTGCGGCGTCCACGCCACTTCGGGCACCACCACCGCCCCCGTCACCTCCCATACAAACCCCCGCGTCGCGTGCACCAGATAGGCCTGCTGCCCGTGAATCGCGTGCAGCGACTTCAGGAACGCATCCGGCCGGTCCTCCGCGTACCACACCCCCCAACCCGCCTTCCGGAACAGGTTCGCCCCCGGATCCGTCATGTACTGGGCCGCGACCGGCCGCTCGTAGAACGATGCCACCACGTCCACCGGCAGCCCGGCAAACACCCTCCCCGGTTCCGCCTCGGACGGGTACACCTCCAGGCAAACCGCGTTCCAGCCCGGCTCCAGCCGGATCGCTTGGGTCCGTAACGCGAGCGCGGCGTCCTCGGCGCCCAGCCCGCGCCCGAGGGCCAGACTCGCCGCCATCAGGACCCGGCCGAGGGGGTGTACTCCAGGTTTCATCACGCAGGGCCCCCGCGCCGCGCAGGCCGGAAACACAAAGTCCCCGGCGGGTGGATTCAGCGAGGCTGTTGGGAACCATCATTTCTTGAGCGTTTACGTAAACTACTCTTCCATATTTTGTTAACTGACTTGTCCAGGATTCTTCCGCGCCGCGAAGGGCGGTGCATCCCCAGGTTGTTGGTAGCCTTCAGCTCCACAGGTGGACGTCGTCACCGTTTTTGACCAAGACGCACAGGCGCAGGAGATGGGTGAGGCCCGGGCGGCTCCAACTCTGCCCACAGCCCCGCAGTCGCTGCTGTAACTGTTTGCCCAGCGACTCGGCCGCCCCGCTGCCGCGCGGGGCTCCGGCTTGTTCCATCGCCTGGTAATGCAGGTGGTCGCGGTGACTCTGGAAGTAGCGGACTTCCCGTTCCAGCTCGGTTTGGGTGGCGGCGGGACGAGGCGTCGTCGCTTCGAGCAGTTGCTCCAGTCGGCGGACGACGCGCGCCTCACGCCCCGTGCGCAGGGATTTCGCCACACCGCCCCGTCCATGACCACATAGAGGACCTGCTCCCGCCCCAACCCCCGCCGCCGCGCTTGGGCCACCACCGCGGCGCCAAAGTCCACGGGGGAGGTTTCCGGGGGCGTGGCCACCGCATACTTCTCCACCAGCAATCCCCGGCCGCCGGCGCTCTGCGCGCGTTGTTCCAAACGGTAGATGACCGCGGACTTGATCTCATGCCAGGCAATGCGCTGCGGCTGCTTCTGGCGGGGACCCGCCCCCCAGTCCGGGTCCCGTTCCCGGGCCATCCAGCCGTCGAGCATAATCACCAAGCTGAACTCCGGCTCCCGCGGCGGCGGCGGCGGCGTGGGCAGCTCCAGGTCCTCCGCTACCGCGCCCAACCGCTGCACATGCTCATGGATGCAGCCGTCGCTGGCCGGGCATGCCCCAGGTGCTGGCCATGCGGGCGGCGCGCTCGTAGGAGCCGACTTCCGTGGCGGTATAGGCCAAGCGGGCTTCCAACTCCGGATCCAGGCCAAGTCCTCCGACTCGACCCACCGGCCTTGAACCATCCATGGCGTCGTCACCCCACGGTTGTCTCCCACCCACGCCTGGTAGTTCAGCAGAAACTACCAACAACTTCCGGATGCACTGCGCGAAGGGGCGCGAAGAGGCGCGAAGGACGAAGGGCGAAGGGAAGTTACGGGGCCCGAGGTTTCGTGCCCCGCAGGAAAGCTCGCCGACCCGTAGGCGCCGACGTCAGGAGGCGGAGCGTCGCCAGTGCCGTGAGCGTTTACGCCGGCGGCGGGAAGACGCTGCGCAGGTACTTCAGGTTCGCCTGGTAGCTTGGCAGCATCTGGCCGCCCGGCGGCACCGCCCCTTCAATCTGCATCCAGCCGCGGTACCCGATCTCGTCCATCGCCTGCCGGACCTTCTGGAAGTCCACCCTCCCCTGCCCCAGCAGCGCGCCGTTCTCCTTCGCGTGGAATTCGCAGATCACCCCCTTCTTCCCCAGCCACCGGATCTCCCGGTAGATGTCGTAACCCATCTTCTCCGAGTTGGCCACGTCGTAGTAGACCTGCACCGCCTTCGAGCCAACGCGATCCACGATGTCCATGTGCTCCTCGGCGCTCAGCCACGACTCGATCCCCAGGATCACCCCCTGCTTCTCGGCCTTGGGCGCGACCTCCTTGAGCCGACGCACCACTTCGTCTGTGCCGGCGCGGTCACCTTTGAGGTCCCCGTTGCCAAAGAACGCCAATAGCACCACCCGACACCCGACGGCCGGGAGCACGTCCACGGCATCGCTCACCCACGGGATGGTTCGCGGGTCGGATTTGTAGGGGATGTTGTTGAGCTCGCCAATGGCCAGCGACGCCAGCGCCACGCCGGTCCGGGCCGAAACCTCGAGATAGCGTTTTTGCACCGCGGCCTGGCGAAGGTGCATCTGGTCCTTCTCGGTCCCCAGGCTGACCTGAACTCCGTCCAGGCCAATCTCCCGCGCGACGTCCAACGCATCGGGGGTGGCCATCTTTCCGATGGACCAGTCGCAGGCGCCGATCTTAAAGGCGCGCGACTCCGGGGCGGCCCACAGCGGAGCCAGGGAGGAAGTGGAAGCCAGCACCGCGGCCGAGGTCACGGTCCGGCGCAACATCTGACGTCGGGTCAACAAGTTCATGGCGAGTATCAAGGAAACCGGAGGCAGGTTAGCAGCCGGGAAGGCGCACACAACCCCGAAAGACGACACCCCGAAAGACCGTAGGCGCCGACGGTGGGGGGGGAAGGCCGGGGTCCACCGCCCAAAGCGGCTAGCGACCACGGTGACCAGAACGCCTCCCTCGTCGGCGCCTACACACAAAGCCTCCTCACGTCGGCGCCTACACACAACGCCTCCTCACGTCGGCGCCTACAGAGGGCAGGCGACAGCCGGGCGGGAGGGTATGGACTACCCCGTCTGGCGATCGAGCAGGCGTTCGATGCGGTCGCGGTAGTGGCGCGAGAGGGTGAGCTGCTGACCGCTGCGCAACCGTACGGCGTAGTCGCCGTAGAACAGGGGTTCGAGCTCCTGCACGGCGTCCAGGTTGACCATCGCCGAGCGGCTGATCCGGAGAAAACGGTCTGCCGGCAGATCGGCTTCCAGCGCGGAAAGGGTCTCCCGAAAAAGGTGGTGCGTGTTCCCGACATGCAGGCGGACGTAGTTCCCCTCGGCCTCGAGCCACGCGATGTCGGCGGTGCGGATGAACAGGATTCGCCCGTCCACCTTGATCGCCAGGCGCTCGACGCCGCGGGTTTCACGGCGCAGTTCCGCCAGCAACGCCTGCAGCGGCGGGTGCGGTGCCGGGCCGGACCCCGGACCCCGAAGCCGGGCACGCAGCACGCCCAGCGTCTTCTGGAAGCGCTCGCGGTCAATCGGCTTCAGGAGGTAATCCACGGCGTGAACCTCGAAGGCCTGCAGTGCGAACCGGTCGTAGGCCGTGACAAAAACCACCGCTGGCAAGGCTTCCGGGCCAACCTCATGGCACACCTGCAGGCCGTTCAACCCCGGCATCTGCACATCCAGGAACACCAGGTCCGGTCCCAGCCGGCGAATCGCCTCGAGCGCGGTCCGGCCATTGGCCGCTTCCCCGGCCAGTTCGAACCCGGGTTCTCCCTTGAGCAAATGCCGGAGTCGGCTGCGGGCCGGGGCTTCGTCGTCGACGATCAACGCGCGAATGAGCGAGTCGTTCATGTCGTTGCCGTGGACGGGTTGCAGCCGACGACGACTGCCGGATGGCCGGGCGACGGTACCGGGTCCTGCGCCGTCCGACTGGGCAGTCGGATCCGAACACAGAGTCCCCCGCCGGGCGCGGCGGTCAGTTCCAGGCGCTGACAGTCGCCGTAAAGATGCCGCAACCGGGAGCGGGTGTTGCTCAGGCCGATGCCTTCCCGGAGGAAGGCGGTGCGCCCCGCCGGCAAGCCGGGGCCGTTGTCCACGACCTGCAACTCGAGACAGCCGTCCGCCCGGGCCGCCGAGATCTGAATGTGCCCCGCCTCTTCGCGCTCCTCGACGCCATGGCGGATGGCATTCTCAACAATCGGCTGCAGGAGCAGGGCCGGAACCAGCACGTCCTCCAGCTCAGCCGGCACCTGGAACTCGACGGCCAGTCGTTCGCCAAACCGGGCCTGCTCGATCTCCAGGTAACGGTGCAGGAACCCGAGCTCCTGCCCCAGGGGAATCTCATGCGCCTCCGGCCGCTCCAGACTCGCCCGCAGCAGCTCGCTCAACCGGATCACCACCCGGTCAGCGGCCTCGGGTTGTTCGTGGATCAGGGCGGCAATCGTGTTGAGCGTGTTGAACAGGAAATGCGGGTTGAGCTGCATGCGCAGCGCCTGAAGCTGGGCCAGGCTGAGTTGTCCCTCGAGCTCCGCGGCCCGTCGCTCGCGCTCCCGGAACCGCTGGTAGTAATGCCAGCCGTGATGAGCCAGCAAGAGCAGCCAGTAAAACACGATGTTCCCAAACGTGTAGAAGATGAGCAGCTTCTGCAGCGTCTCCCCGAACACGAAGAGTTTGCCTTTCACGGACATCTGGCCGTTGACCAACGCCGCGTAGGTCACGCTGTAAAGCAGGCAGTACAGCACGGCCCCCCCGAGATGAATCCCCAGCCAGCGCCACCCCCGGGCGCGGTCGAAGGGAAAGCGGCGGGCCATCCAAAGCACTCCCAGACCGAGCACCGCCATCGTGTAGTGACTCTCCAGCCCGCGCCGGATGGCCGTGGTCCAGGAGATCGTGAAGCCGTCGAATCCCTGGGCAGCGTAGAGCTGGGCGGCATCCACCAGCGCCAGCAGGGTGAAGGCAAGAAACCAGCAACCCAGCCGTCCGGCGGGCCGGTTGCACACGCGGCACAACTGCTGCCAACCCGTCTTCATCACGGCATTGGCGCGACGCTACGCGCGATTCTCCGTGGACGCCAGAACGAGTTGCCGGCTCAGCTCGCCGGCCGCTCCGCACCCGACCGCGCAGGCCCGTTCGTCGCCGACTTCACTGTCGCTGCCGTATTCAGCACGGTGGCCGCACCGCGATTGGTGATTGTCGAGTGCGCGGCGTAGGCGGGGTCCACCAACAGGGCCGGCGTCTCGCGCAGGCGCTCCGCGAACGTCCCGGCCCGCGGGACAAAGTCCTGGATCGACGCCAGCATCAGCCAGACCATCGCCACCGCGGCGGCGCCCAACACCAAATGAACCCATCCCTCCAGGCCCGTCGCCGGCTCCACCGGCAACCGGGGCGCCCGAGCGGGCATCACATCAGGGTCGTTCGTTGTCTTCATCGTGGCTCCTCTTTACGCCCGAGAATCCCCGTTGCCGACGGCTTTGTGACCAGTGGCACCCCGGCGGGACGAGAGGCTGCCAGGAAGTGACGAACCTCACCCGGAAAAGGCCGGCCTCACGCCGCCGCCACATGCACTTCGCGTAACGGACGCAGCGCCTGCAGCAGCGCCCGGAAGCCAAGGAAACCCCGTTCACCCCCGCCTAGACGCACGGCCCACGCCGCCGCAAACCGATCCCAGCCGTACCGCGCCAGCCCCGCCTGAACCACGCGGAACCCGCAAGCCTCGACCAGGTTCCCGAGGGTCTGGACGTTCCACGAGTACAGGTGGTGGTTCTTCTCGCCGCGCTCGAAGCGGCGGTGACGGCGTTCGTCCTCGAAGGGGACCCACAGCAGAAGCCGTCCCCCCGGCCGCAACAGACGCCGCATGTCCGCCAGCGCCTGGGAAGGGCTCAGCACGTGCTCGAGGGCATGGTGACAAATCACCACGTCCGCCAAAGCCGGGGGAAGCGTCGCCACGTCCGTCACGAACTCGATGCCCTGCGCTTCGAGCTCGGGGCGCAGAAAGTCCGCGACATCAAAACCGATGCGCCGCGCCGCCGCCAGTTGGGCGAGGTTCCAGCCCGCGCCCACCCCGTACTCGAGCACAACGTCGGAGCTTTGGACGCAGGGCTGCAGCTTGGCGGCGCGCAGCCGCGCCAGCCACGGACGGGCCTCCTCCGGCAGACCGCGCTTGACCTCGTGGTAATGACGGCCGGCATCACCCTGATAATGCGTGACGGGAGCAGGCATGCGCGGGGTGGTTATCGCCCGGGCCGCCTCCCGGCTCAAGGTCATTGCGCCCACCCTCCCGGCCGACATTCCCGAATCTCCCGGTCTTTGCCGGGGCAATGCTTTGACCCGGTCAGGCGCGAACGTTTGAATGACCTTCATGAACCGTCCTCTCCGGCATCCGCGGCGGCGTGCACGGGCGATCCTGGCGTTGCCCAGGGCGCTTCTCCTCGTCGCTCTCCTCGGCATTCCCCTCACCAGCCGGGCTGCCGGGACATTCACCGTGGCCACCTACAACCTCGAAAACTACCTGGATGCACCCGTGGGGGATCGCGCCGCCAAGTCCCCAGACTCCCGCGCCAAGGTCCACGAGGCGATCCTGGCCGTGCGCCCGGACGTGCTGGCGGTCCAGGAGATCGGACGGCCCAGCGCGCTGCTCGCACTCCGGGCCGCCCTGCGCGCCGAAGGCCTCGATTACCCCGACTGGGAACACGTCAGCGGCCCGGACACCAACATCTTCGTGGGCGTTCTCAGCCGGTTTCCCCTCGTGGCGCGCCGGCCGCACACGAACGAGAACTTCCTGTTGCGCGGGCGGCGCTACCAGGTGAGCCGCGGGTTTGCCGAAGTGGAGATCCAGGTTAACGCGCGCTACCGGTTCACCCTGATCACCGCACACCTGAAATCGCGTCGCGCCGTCGGTTATGCCGATGAAGCCGAGCTCCGAGAACAGGAGGCCGCACGTCTGCGGGCCTTGATCGATACCCGGCTCCGCGGGCAACCGCAGCTCAACCTGGTGGTGCTGGGCGACTTCAACGACACCCAGGATTCCCCCACCCTGCGCCGGCTCCGGGGCGAGGGACGGACGCGGCTGGTGGACACGCGCCCCGCCGAGCGCAACGGCGACTCGGCCCCCTCCGCCAATCCGCGCTGGGCACCACGCCGCATCACGTGGACCTACTACTACGGCCTCCAGGACAGCTACGACCGGATCGACTACGTGCTGGTCAGCCCCGGCATGGCACGGGAATGGGATCGCGACGCGAGCTACGTGTTCGCGTTTCCGAACTGGGGAACGGCCTCGGATCACCGCCCGGTGGTGGTCGGCTTCAGCGCCACCGATCGGTGAGGGAGACGGACGACGGAAGAGACGCGGGCTCAGTCGGCCGGCTCGAGCGACGGACGCGGCTTGTACTTCTTGGCGAGCTCGAGGCAGGCGGCCAGGGGTTTCATCCCCGCCGTGCAGGTGGGGTGGGCAAGCGAAGCCGAGGCGGCGCAGACCCCGGCCATGAGACAGCGCTTGAGGTCCCAGCCTTCGTGCAAGCCCAGGAGCGCCCCGGCGCAGAAGGCATCGCCCGCGCCCGCCGTTCCGGCGATGTACTTGGCCGGCAGATTGAGCGCGGACTGCCAGTGATCATCGCCCTTCCGCGTCCGGGCGAAGGCGCCTTCGGCGAAGTGGACGATCACCAGTTCTTTGACCCCCATCTGCAGCAGGGCGCCGGCGGCGTGCCGCAACGACACCGTGTCCAGCGTGCCATCGGCCTGGCGGATCTTAAAGCCGGTGGTCTTCGAAGCCTCGATCTCGTTGAGGATGCAATAATCCACGTACTTGAGGGCCGGCGCCACGATCTGGGTGAACCGATCGCTGTCCTCACTGACCACGTCCACGCTGGTGCGCAAGCCCGCGGCCTGGGCGTCGGCCAGCAGCGCGGCCGCCCGTGTGCCGTGGGTCTTCTCGGGCTTGTCCAACTCGTCGAGAAGCAGGAGGTAGCCCAGATGAAAGATCCGCGCCTTGGTCTTCTCGAAATCCAGATCCTCTCCCTTCCACAGCGCGTTGGCCCCGCGCATGTGAAAGAAGGTGCGCCGGCCGTTGTCCGCCTCGGTCATGACATCCGTGTAGGACGTGGGCGCGGCCGGCGTGGCCTTGAGGTGTTTGGTGTCGATCCGACGCTGCCGACAGTCGGCCAGGATGCGGTCGCCCAAGGGGTCCTTGCCCACCAGGCCGGCGGCCATCAAAGGGAAAGGAGCGCCCAACACCGCCAGGTCCAGCAACACATTGTAGGCCGCTCCACCGGTGCCCTCGCTCTGGCGCCGGATGTTGGCCAGTTGCTCGCGCTGCGGGTAAACGTCGATCAGCTTCACCTGATCGATGATCCAATTACCGCCGGCCATCAGGCCCTTGCGGTTGGTTGTCGGTTTTGCGCTCATGAACTCTGTTGCTTCCAGCCTGCTCGGGGTTGTCTCCGGAACGGAGCCGAGGCTACCGGCTGGCGACAAGCCTGTCAGCAGCAAACTTGCCCAAAGTGCCGGCGCGCGGGCCGGGTTCGGCGGCAAACGGCGGCAGTCTCAGCCGCCTGCCCCCGCAGCGAGCGCCGTGTCAAACAAGGCAACGACATTCTCCGGCGACACATTGGCCTGGATATTGTGAACGGGCGCAAAGACATAGCCACTGTTCCGGCCGAACACCTCAACGTGTTCGCGGACCTCCCGCGCCACCTCCTCGGGCGTGCCAAACGCCAGCGTCGTCTGGGGATCACACGAGCCGCCCCAGAACACCAGTTGCCCCCCAAACTCGTCCTTCAACCGGCGCGCGCCCATGCCCTCGGCCGCGGTCTGCACCGGATTCAAGATGTCCACGCCCATCTCGAGGAGCGACGGCAGCAGCGGATACAGCGCGCCGTCCGAGTGGAGCATGACCTTCCACGACGTGTTCGCGTGCACCCAGTCCAGTCCGCGGCGATAGGCCGGCATCACCAGCTCGCGGAACATGCGCACCGAAAGGAACGGGGCGCGTTGGGTCCCAAAATCATCCGCGATCTGCAGGATCTGAATCCGCTCGCCCACCCGCCCATGGAACGCGCGCAGGTTGTCCAGCCAGGCATCGACGAGCTTCTCGTAGAGCCGGCGAACGTAATCCGGCTCCGCCGCCAGCGTCACCATCCAGTCGTCAAAGCCGCCCTGCCCAAGCCCGTTGAACAGCTCGTAAGGCGGGCCGAGCGGAGCAACCACGGCCTTGTCCGTCCTCGTGAACAGGAACTCCGCCTGCCGCGCCAGATGATCGAGCGTGGCCGCGTCCAGCCGAGGCGGTTCCCAGGTGTCCAGGTCCGGATGCATGGCGCCCGGATAACGCTCGAGACGGTCAAAATAGAAACCGTCCTTGGGCATCAGCCCGATGATCTCCGGGCCCCGGCGTAACGCGAGATCCCCGTTCGGCAGCGTCTCGGGATGGAAGCCCCCAGGCACCTCGACGGGCGTGCCGTCGAACAGCGTCCAGGGCTTCCAGTCCTTGTTCTCGATCCCAAAGGCCACCTGCGGCCGGTAGAGCCCCACACAGTCGGCCCCGAACCGCTCCGCCACTTCCGGCTCGATCTCGGCAAGCATCTGGAAGACATCGAAGACGCGCACCGGGCGTGCCGGTAATCCCAGGTGAAGCCGGAGGCGGTGGTAAGTCATCGCGGCGATCCCGGACTGCCGGGTGCCGCCCAAGTCGATCGGCACCCGGTCGACCGGTTCGTGTCGGAGGGCGGCCAGGACGCGTTCGCGCGAGGTCATGGTGCGGGGCATCGTAGTGCGGCAGCGTCCCGCAGAGCTTTCCAGGGGTCAAGACACGATCCCGCCCCGGTCCCTCCTGGCCCGGAAATCCCATCCCCGCCGTAGGCGCCGACGTGAGGAGGCGTTTTGGGCCAGGGGCCACCCCACTTCGCCTCCTGACGTCGGCGCCGACAACGGGTCTCAAACACCGGGGCTACGGACTTTCGCCGATGGCCACCAGATGGCCACGCGTGCGCAGGAGGAGGTTGCCACCACTCAGGGCGCCGGAAGCCATCACCGTCTCCCCCATCCGATTCGTGCTCACCACGGAGAAGCGGTTGGTCACCGGCACCACATAGACATCCCCCGTCTCGCTCGGGAAGAAGAGATGCCGGCCGTCCGACACCGGCGAGGCCGTGAACCCATCCCCGCCGGCGCGGAGCCGCTCCTCGTAGTGCACCCTGCCGGTGCGCGCGTCGAAACAGGTGAGGACCCCATTGTCAAAGCAACTGAAGAGCAGTTCGCCCACCGCAATCGGTGTCTGCATGTAGTTGCCACGGCGCGCATGCGCCCAGGCAATGAACTGGTTGGTCTGGCCGACCGCCTCGGGGGTGATGTCGCCCACGGCTTCCAGGCGGATCGCTTGCATCGGCCGGAAGCGCCCATGCGCACTGGTGAAGTACGCGAGGCCGTGGGCCACAACCGGCGTGGGCACCGGGATGTCACCGCCCCCGTCAAGTCGCCAGATCTCCCGGCCGTCGGCCCAGTCGTACCCCCCGGTGTGATGCCAGCCGTTGACGAGAACCCGCGGTCGACCCTGCACCGTCGCCACGGTCGGCGAGCACCAGGTGGGCACATCGGCCCGCGCCGCCCGCCAGATCTCCCGACCATCCCGGACATCAAAGGCCGCGAGAAACGAGTTCGTCTGTACGTCGCACTGCACGATCACCCGTTCCTGGTGGATCACCGGCGAACTGCCGAATCCCCACTGGGCGCTGGGCACCGCGAAATAGCCCGCGTCCATCGAACCCAGGTCCCGCTTCCAGAGCAACGCCCCGTCCCTCCCGAAACAGAACAGACCCTCCGACCCCAGAATGGCCACAACCCGCGCGCCATCCGTGGCGGGCGTCGAGTTGCAGTGGCTGGCTTTGGGATGCCGCTTCACCTTCGGCATCCCCTCGTGACCCAACCGGTCCCAGAGCACCCGGCCCGTGCCTCGATCCAACGCAAGCACGCGCCATTGATGGACATCCTGATCCTCGGCGGAGACAATGTTCCCGTAAAGTCCCACCTTCAGCTCCGCCGATTCGGACCCCACGGCGGTGGCCACATAGACGCGCTCCTGCCACACAATCGGAGAGGCGTGCGCCAGCCCCGGGACAGGCGTCTTCCACCGGAGGTTGCGCCCGCTCTCGACGTCCCAGCGGACCGGGATCGTCGCCGCGTCGTCCACCCCGCTGGCCTGCGGGCCCCGAAACTGCGGCCAGTCGCCAGCCCGCCCGGCACCCGGGAGCCACAGAACCACCCATATCGTCGCAAGGTACAAAGCGTTGTTCATAGTGCGCATTGGGAGCGAGCATACCCGATCCCCGCCCCTTTAGCCACCGCACGGACCGCTCCGCACCGGCGCCCGACTTGCCTTCGGCACAGGTCCCGCGGACACTGCCGCCGCTTTGAACCTCGAGGTCCTCAATACGGGGAGCGAACTGATGCTGGGTCGCGTCCTCAACACCCACCAGCAGTGGCTCTGCCGCCAGTTCGCCGACGCCGGCTACGTGGTCCAACGCCAGGTGGCGGTGGCGGATAGCGCGTCCGCCATTCAGGATGCCGTGCGTGATGCGCTGGGACGGGCCGACTTGATCGTCTCCACCGGCGGGCTGGGCCCCACGTCGGATGACCTGACCCGGGACGCCATCGCCGAACTCCTCGGCCGGCCCTTGCGCGAGGATCCCGCGGTTCTGGCGACCCTCGAGTCCTGGTACGCCGCGCGTCGAAGGACCGCCCCGCCCGCCGTGCGGGTGCAAGCGCTCGTGCCCGAGGGAGCGCGGGTCCTGCCCAATGCGCACGGCACCGCCCCCGGCCTGTTGCTGGAGTTCTCCCCCAACCCCTTTCGCCCCGCTGGTCCCGCCGCTTGGTTGGTCATGCTCCCCGGCCCCCCGCGCGAATTGCGACCCATGTTCACCGAGCAGGTGCTGCCCTGGATCCGACAGACCTTTCCTCTGCCCGTCCCGTTCGTGTGCCGAACGCTCCGCAGCACAGGCGTGCCGGAGTCGGTCATGCAAGCCCACATCGCCGACCCCCTGGCCGATCTCGTCCGGCAGGGCCTCGAGGTGGGCTACTGCGCGCGACCCGGCGAGGTGGATGTGCGGCTGGCGTCCCGCCGTGCCGACGCCGAAGCGTTGGTGGGAGCCGCCGAGGCGGTGGTCCGCCGCGAGGTGGGCCGCCATGTGTACGGTGGGGAGGCCGAGACCCTCGAAGCCGTCGTGGTGCGTCTGCTCACCGGGCGCGGCCAGACTCTGGCCGTGGCGGAATCCTGCACCGGCGGCCATCTGGCCAGCCGGATCACGAACGTGCCCGGGGCGTCGGTCATCTTCCTCGGCGGCTTCATCACCTACGCCAACACGCTCAAACAGAATCTGGTCGGCGTGCGGCCCGAAACGCTCGCCACCCACGGAGCCGTCAGCGAACCGACCGCACGCGAGATGGCCGAGGGTGCCCGGGCCCGCACCGGCGCGGACTTTGCGCTGGCCGTCACCGGCATTGCGGGCCCGACCGGAGGCACGCCCGAGAAACCCGTAGGCACAGCCTTCCTCGCCCTCGCCAGTCCCGCAGGCACAGAAGTGAAGCGATTGTTGAACGCGTTCGACCGCGAGACCTTCAAGCACATGACGAGTCAGCAGGCGCTCGAGCTGCTGCGCCAGAAACTCCTGCGTTGAACCCCGGCGCCCCGCTCACAGACGAATCGGGGTATCAGAACGCCAGAGTGAGACAGGCGAATGGGGACAGACGAATCCGAGCGAGAACTGACGGCCGCTCCTCCATTCCCCTGTCCCCATTCGTCTGTCCCCATTCGCCTGTCCCCATCCGTCCCTCCCCATTCGTCTGTTCCCACCCCGACCGCGTCAGGCCGCCCAAGGTCCACGCCTCATCCCCCGCAGCCCCCACAACCGCCTCCGCAACCTCCGCCCCCGCCACAGCCACCCCCACCGCAGCCCGAACTCGAACTGGCCTGACGGAAACTCGTGGCCAACCCGGCATACGGGGTCCCCTCCAGAACCGCGAACCCGAACAGCGCAACCGCGAACACCAGGCCGGTGTCATCGACTGATTGATCCAGGTTGCGGAAGCGCGAGCGCAACCCCTGGTAACGCTCCTGCAGCCGTTGCACGTAAGCCCGGCCCCGCCGACTCAAACGGCCGGGGTTGCTGCCAGCCGTCACCATCACGACACCCAAGATCCCCAGCAGGATGAGGAAACCGACATTCGTCCGGCCGTTCGCCCAAGCCACCGCGAGCTTGTAGCCGCCCAGACCCAGCACCACCGCTGTCGCGAAGAACGCGCTCCGGCGGCGCACCCGCCCGACTTCCGGCGGCGTCAGGAGGAACTGCTCGCGCAACCCGCGCTCGGCGTCCTGGCAATGGCCCCGCACCCAGCCGCCCAGCGCCGGGTCGCGGAACAGCGCGGCGCTGTCACGCGGGCGCGCGAAGAAATCGAAGACCCGGCGCCGTAGAGGTCCCAGATGTTCCACCGCCGGCGGTCGGTCCGTCTGCGCCAACCGCTGGCTCGTCACCATGCCCAGCACCTTGCTCTGGCGAACCTCGAGATACCCGCGCTGGACCAGCTCGACCACGATCACCCGCAACACCTCGTTGGCATCTCCGCGCAGAAACGCCAGATCCACCGGATCCCAAATCTCCGGCGGATCCGGGGCCGCGACCTCCAACGTGCGGTCCGTCCCCCACACTCTCCACCGCACCCAGGCGAAGACCACCCCGATGACGGCCCCGTACAGCCCGAGGAACGCCGGCCCGGGCATGGTGCCGACAAAGGTGTCCTGCCAGCCGTTCATGGCGTCGCCTCAGTCCAGCCTGGCGGCCTGTGCCGCGGCTGCTTGCACCACCTCCATCAGGCCGCCGTAAAGCGCCTTGAGCGCCGGTGCGTCCAGCCGAAGCTCGCCCGCCTTCAGCGCCCACGCCCGGCGGAGCGGCTCCAGCGGCAGGTCCAGGACGCTGACGCAGTCCAGGACCGCCTCCTTCGTCGCGACGCACTGCCCGGTCTTCAGCTCAACCAGTACTCCGAGGTTCAGCAGCAGCGAGGAAACGGCGTGGCTCAGGGTGGCCTGGAGGCCTTCCGGGCGTTGACGATGTGTCACGTAAGCCTGCCGAAGCCGCAGCAGCAGATTGCGCAACTCCTGCTCACACCGCAGCACGAGCTGCGGACGCGCCACCGTGACCTTCGTGAACGGGTCTTCCCCCCAGAGCAGCCGGTGATGCCGCTGCATGTCCAGGTACTTGATGGGAAAGACGTCCGCCGTATCCCGCAGGTCCTCCTCCGTCAGCAGCAGCGCCGCCAAACGGAACTCGAGCCCCCCCTGCTGCAGCACCGGTGCCGCCCGTTCCAGGACCTCGATCGTCACCGTCCGCAACACCACCGCCACGTTGACGTCCGAATGGCCCGGCACGAACTCGCCCTTGGCCATGCCCCCGTAGAGGACCAGGGCCTGCAGCGGCTCACCCACCGCACGCACCAGCATCGGACACCAGCGCTCCAGCGCGCCCCCGGCCGCATCGGGAGCACCCGCCGCCCACGCGGCCTCACGCGATGTACCGCGGATCATTCCAGAAAAGCCTCGAGTTCGGCGCACGAGGAAAAGGCCTGATTCGGGTTGTCGCCCGAGGCGGGACGGCCGACGACCCGCACCGCCACCGCCTCGACCGGCGCCGCCAAGCGCACCGTGAACGCTTGGCCCGACTTCAGCCCCGCCGACTCGGTAGCCGTCGTGGCGGGATAGTCCTCCAACTGCCCCACGCGTTCCCACGGACCGTCCGCGGTGCGCCGCACCTCGAAGCGGGGTTTGCCCGCGGTGGTGTCAAACCACCCCCCGTCATGGAACGTCCGGCCATGCGCAAACACGAACCGCCCCATCCGCGCCGGCCCCGGCAACGCCACCGCATACCAGTCTTCGTCCGCCTTGCGCCCATCGAACGTCACCACCAACGTCTCGGCCTCGCCGTCCACGATCGAGCCCTCCACGTTGCCGCGGCGTGACCGCGTCTCGATCCCCGGCGCGAGCAACGACAGGTTCAGCGCCAGGAGCGGCGCGTCGGGCGCCCGCAGCCACACGCGAAACTGCCCACCCTCGGCCCCCGCGTCCGCAAAGGGCCGCACCACCGCCTTCCAGCCGTCCTCCCGGCGCGGCGAACGCACCGCGGCGAGGAACCGCAACCGGCCAGGCTGACCCGGATCAAGCTGGAGCGGCAGCGAGGATGTCAGATCCGCAAACGCCAGGACCCGCGGAGCTTCCTGGTTCGGATTGTCGGTGGTGTCGTAAGCCAGAATGAAGGGCCCCCAGGCCCGGGCCGCCTGCCCCGCTTGCCGTGCTCCCCGGGATCAGCCGGGGCGAAAGACCGGTCCCCATCCGCACCCGATCGCCGGGCTGCCACTCCCGGGTCGGCAGGCTGCACCATCCGTCCCCCAAACGTCCTGCCGTGGTGGGGGCACCCGGCCCATTCACAGCGTCCCCCGCGGGCGGGAGAGTAACACGGCTTTGCACGCGCCCCTCCACATCCTGCACCTGCACTGCCCCACGGTTGGCCCACTCCGGAATGCGGATCCGGAGAGCGAACTGCGCCGGTTGCGCGGCGCTGAACGTGAACGTCCAAACCCCCTGGGCAGGGAACTGGGTCTCGACCTTGAACCCGACGCGTTGGGCGCCCACCGTCGCCTCGATCACACCCAACTCCACCAGGTTCACGGCGAGGCCCGCTTCCGCTCCTGTTCCGAAGGCGAACGCCGCGGCGGACGGGACCAGAGCCATCCCGCGCGGGCCGCTCGAGTGACAGCAATTGATGCCTTTCGTGTAGTGCTTCCGGCCTTCGAGCGGGGTGAAATAACACCAGTCCGCGCCCGCGGTGTGTTGGGCGGCGGCGAGATGGTTGTAGAACGTCCGTTCCAGCTCGTGTCCGAAACGGGCTTCACCGGTGAGCCGGAGCAACTGCAGGTTGAGCTGAATCCAGGTCGTCGTGACGCAAGTCTCGGCAACGTTGGCGCCTTCGCCGTTGGGCAGCTCGTGGTCGCCCCGGAAATGCTCGCTCTGGCTGGCGCTGCCGGTGAGGTACAGGCGGTTGGCCACAATGTCCTGCCACGCGTTCAGGGTCGCTTCGAGATACTCCGGGTTCCCCGCGACGCGATACAGCTCGCAGAGGCCGACGAGGTTCGACAGCATCTCGTACGCCTTCGCGTTGGCGGTCCTCTGGACGTTCTTCTCGCGCAGCAACGTCTTCAGGATGGCCGGGCCGTTGGCCTCGTCCCAGCACTGGACCACGTACCGGGCGAACTCCAGATAGCGCGGGTCCCCGGTGAACCGGTACAGGATCACGATCGGTTCCAGCACGCTGGTGGCCGCCATCCCCACATGGGTACCGGCGGCCAGCAGGCTCTTCCTCCCGGGGCCAAAGGTCGCGAGCAACAGGTCGACCGCGCGCCGGCAAGCCTCGAGCGCCGCGGGGTTGCCTGTGTGCTCGTAGTAAGTCAGCAGCCCGATGAGGCAGTACTTGTGCGACCACACGTCCCAGTCGGCACCGGGGTAAAGGCCAAACCGCTGCTCGGGAACGTAGGTGCCCAGATAACCGTCCGCCTCCTGAGCCTTCATCAACTCGGCGGCGGCGTAGTGAAGCTTGCGCTCGAGTCCCGGATGGCCCGCGTGCGCCCAGGCCAGCGTCGCGGCGTGCATCCACTTGCCGATGTGCTCGCCGATCCAGGGATGGCTCCCCGGTTTCTGGCGGAACCCGGCCAGGAGAGGCTCCAAGTCCACCTGCGCCAGCCGCGCCTCCGCGTTCAGCCTCACCCGTTCTTCGAGAAAACCGGAGAGCTCCACCGCCCCCGGCGCCAGGAGGGCAAACCGATCCGCCACCCGATCCGGCACGCGGTAAGCCTGCCGGGTCGGGGCTGCGGCCCGCGCGTCAATCCAGGGCACCAGCAAAGCGGCCAGCACCACGCTGGCCGACACGAAGTTCCATCGGGGAAAGTGACGCGCATTCATGGCATGGGCTCGGCAGCGATGGCTGCTTCTGCCACAACCCACCCAGGAACGCAACCCTGCGCAGTCGTTGGGGGTCGTGCCTTAACATTTGATTCAACAGCCCCCCCCGGTTTTGGCTGAGATGCGACCCCAACGAGCTTACGGAGGTTGCCGATCACCGAACCGATCGCTCGCCAGGCGGCCTTGTGGGAATGGGAGCATCACAACCCGGCGGATCGGCTCATCGCCGCGACGGCCCGCCTGCACGGCCTCGAGCTCTGGCACACCGTTACGATCCTGCAGAAGTTCGCAGGTTTCCCACAGCGCTACTTCAAAGCACGGGCAGCGGACTGATCCCGAGCGCCGCCGAACCTCGCCGTTCTCCGTCCCCCTCCTGGACGAGCGTTTCGGTGCCAATTTTTGATCCTCCTTACTGCGTTCCTTACTGTGTCGCCCCATGAAAGTGAGGTGGACCCCAAGTGTCGGACCACGGAACCGCCACGAAAGACCCTGCGCCCTTGCCCCCAGACCTCCCTCGGACCGCCCGGCATCAGAGCTGCTGACTCTGGAGGTACGTTTCCGCCGCCAGCCAGAGGGCGACCGCCTGGGCCCGCGTGGCGGGCTCCGCCCAGAGCCGGAGAAACGAGCGGCAGCAATTCGTGTGCGGACTCGCGGGGGCTGTCAGCCGTTCCACCTTCTCCTGGCGAGCTTCCAGCAGGGCAACGTTGCTGGACGTCTCGATGGCATCCAGGCAATCAGCCAGCGCGCTGAGGGCTTCCGCCCGGCCGCGGTAAAGGTTCTCCCGCCCCTCCGCGGTCCCGGCGGTTCCTTCGGGCGCAGTGCGGTTCAGGCGGAAGAAGCGGATGGTGACGCGCGCGCGCCAATGCCGGAAGAGGTCCGTGTCGGCGGCATGGACGGGCTGGGCAAGGACGCCTTCGAATTGGATGAGGCTCTCCGCAGGTTCATCGCCATCCCCCACAGGGAAGATCAGGTAGGGCTTCTCGCGCTTCGCGCCGGCCGGAGAGGCGGCCGCCAGCTTGGGCGTGCCGGCGACGGGGAAGTAATCGCTCTTGAGCGTGGAGTTGCAGGTCTTGCAGGAGGTGGCGTAGTTGCGCGGGTCAAATGCGAACCGGTGGTAACCCTTGGCCTGGGCGCCGCTCTGGCCCAATGCGGCCGGCCAGTCCGGAAAGGCCGCCTTGACCGCCGGCGTGAACCAGTTCCGTAGGCGGCTCTTGGGCCGGTAATGCTCGACGTCGTGCTCGATCCTGCCGAACGCGGGCGATTCCAGGAGGCGCTCGCAGTAACAGCACTTGCCGTGTTGAAGGCGGATGAACACCTCCTTGATATCGCCCCAGAGGCCGTCGATCGTCTTCCCATCGGCATCCTCCTTGACGTACTTGCCGGCGGCGACGCAGGCCGCCGTCGCCCGCCTCGCCTTGGCGAGCCACTGGGCGTCGCGCGCCCGAATCGCGTCGCGGAGCTGGGCGTGGGAGATGGGGTAGCTAATCATGGGGGTCTTCGTCCTCCAACGGCGTCACGAGCGAACGAAGAAAGGCAGCCCCTTGTCCCGGGACTTTGCGCTCGGCGGCGGCGGCAATGCGATCGAGTTGCCGCTCCTTCGGGGCGGCGCGGGAGGTCTTGAGGCCGAAGTATTCCGTGAGCAGGATCTGATCGGCGTTGAGGCCGTGCACGCCGGTCTCTTTCTGCGCGAGCACGGAACCGTTGCCGTCCGGCGCCGGCTCGCAGACCCAGAGGTTCCCTCGCTGGAGCGTGCCGACGACAATGGGGCTGTGCGTCGTGGCGATGAACTGGAGCCGGGGAAAGGCCTGGGCCAGTCGCGGGAGCACGGTTCGCTGCCAGTCGGGATGGAGGTGCAGATCCACTTCGTCCACGAGCACGATGCCGCAATTGTCCACGAGCTTCACCCCCGAGGGGCAGCCAAAGCAGATGTGATACAGGAGATCGGCCACCCAGCCGATGTACGCCCGGCAACCGTCCGAGAGGGCAGCGAATGGGACCCGGGCGCCCTGCTGCTCAAACAGGTACTCGCCCGTCCCATCCAAGCGGTCGGTGAACCGGATATCGCCGGGCAAGACCTCGTTGATGCGGTGGAACACCTGTTTGAAGCGACCCGGATTCCTGGCCTTGAGCTGGGGAAGCCAGTGGCCCAGCGGCACCAGGGTGTAGCCCTCGGTGAACAGGCTTTGAATGCGCTGGTGCCGCAGCGGCAGCGTCCGCAGGCGTTGCGCGGGTGTGGGGGCGTTGGGATCGGTGTCCACCCGTCGCGTGGCCCCGTAGCCCACCGTGAGGAAGGCGGGGGACGAGTTCTGGTGAATGGGTGCCCACAGCGCCCGCGTCGCCTCCGGCACCTCACCTTTCGGCGCGTAGAGCAACTCGACGGACTCCTCATCCCCCGTGCGGTTGATGTGGAAGGCCCACGCGAGCGCCGCGGACGTGTCCGAAGGCTTCTTCTCGCCGACATCCTGCCAGGTGCACTGGAATCGTGCCCGGACGACGGCGCGGTCCTCAGGCAGGCCGGTTGCCACGATCGCCGAGGCTCGCTTGCGTGGCGTCGGCTTGCCCGACCGGCGCACGAGCAGGTAAGGCGAGAACTTCTCCGCGAGGGGACCGAGGCAGGCGAGGGCGATCGCCTTCAGCAGTGTGGACTTGCCGGTCCCGTTGTTCCCCAGGACAAGGTTGAGGTTCGGGTACTCCGGCTTTCGTTCCTCTGCATTTCGTTCCTCGGCACCCCGGGCACGCTCGGGGGACAGAAACGTGGCGCTGGCCTCGGCAAACACGCGCAGGTTCTGGATGTGGAGTTCCTGAAGGTACATAAGGGGGGGAATCCAGCGCCGCCGCCTCAAGCCCCGCGCGGTCGTCCCCGGCGGTGGGCCGGATCCAATCCTCTGGCGGTGCCTCGCAGGCCGGAGATCAGCGCGTTCGCAGGTGCGTGTTCTTTCGGTGCCATTGGGACTCGGCTTTTCGCCGAGTCAAAGGCTATGCCGGGTGCCCGCGCACAGCAAAGGGTTTCTGTGAGGAGGCGATGGGGGGGGGGTGTGCGACACTAATCTTCGGATCGTTCGTTCTGGGCTCGATTCTGCGCCGAGGCACCTAGAAGGCTAGATACCGAAAGGGTGGCTGTCCGCTGCGGTTGTTCTCTGTGTCCTCCCGAGCTCTGTGCTGAAAAACCGGACCGGGATTCAGCACAGAGCTCGAAGGTCGTGACGAGGGCAGCCGGATCTTATCTCCGCCCGTTGGGGGCCAGCAGCAAACGACCTCGCCTCCTCCGTCGGCGCCTACTGTCGGTCGTGGGTTGCCCCCACCACCTTCGCCCTCGCTCCGCCACCGCGGATGGGATAGCCTGTCCACCATGCAGCCTCTGATCCTCCGAGCTCCCTGCGGAGCGTGGCGGCCTTCACGTTACCGCCGGATCCTCGGCTTCACGGTACCCTGCTGGTCGTGGACCGCCTCGCTAATACCGCCGCTGCCAGCGGGATCTGGCACCCACGGCGCCGGAATCCGCAGGCTTCTCCTCCCAAGCTCAGGCGCTGCGGACCGACCTGGCCGACCGGGCACCAAAGCCTTCGCGATCCGCCGCGACGCCATCGTGTGCAGTGGATGCGCCGACCACGCCGTCGACAAGACCCACTACACCGCCTCGCTGGCCAAGCCCTCTTTGGCGCCCTCTCCTCGCCGTGGCGTTGTCCGACGGTCGCCTTGCCCTGGACGATCCGGCCGCCAAATACCTTCCGTCCTGGCGCAACGACTCGCGCATGTCGCGCATCACCCTGCGCCATCTGGGTTCGCATACCTCCGGTATCGACGACGCCGAAGCCGACGGCCTGCCGCGACAAACTCACGGGTTGGAAGGGGGATTTCTGGAAGCGCCGAGCCGTGCCCGAGGATCCGTTCACCCTGGCGCGCGTTCAGGCGCCGCTCCGGTTCGAACCGGGCGAGCGGATGCAATACAGCAATCCCGGGATCGCCCTGCTGACTGGTGCGTGACCGCTGACGCGCGAGCCGCCTCAGCGGACATCCGTTCATGCTGCGGGACGCATCCTGGGCGCTCAGGATTACCCGACGCCGAGATGGTCGGCGGGTTACGGACTGATCCAGCACGTTGGACGGCTTGCCGCTGCGGTGCCTTCATTGGGGCGGCGGCACTGCACCCGCCCGCGCAGCGCACGCGTTCGAGGCTGATGTTGCGCCAGGGCGATTGGAGGCCAACGCCTCCTCGTGCGGAGAAAGGCGTCTGACGACCGCCGACGCCGGACGCCCGGCCCGTGTGGCATCGGTTGGGTGGAGCAACCAGGAGGGCGACTGCGAGGCCCTCCCGCGCGACGCGTTTTTCGGCTCCGGCGCCGGGCACCAGATCCTCCTGGTGGTCCCGAGCCTGGACCTGGTGGTGGTTCGGTTCGGCAGCCTTCTGGACCAGGTGGACAGCGATCCCCGGTCCTTCCACGGGCGTATTGCCGCCATCTCTTCGAACCGTTGATGGCAGCCTTGACCGCACGACCGGATCCAGAGACGCGCGTCTCGCTGCAGGGCGGCCGATGGCGGATCAACGATCGCCCCACCAACGCCGGCAGCACGGCCGAGGGATTGTTGATGAACGTTCGCATGGTCAACGCCGTGTTCGAGGACCGCGCCCGGCCCGACTTCGATCCCGAGGCAAACACGGCTCGGTTCATCGCGCGCCTGCCGGACTATGCCGCCGCCGGCGTGAACGCCTTCACGATTTGTCTGCAGGGAGGCATGCCCGGCTACGAAGGCGCGGTGAACTCGGCCTTCGAACCCGACGGCAGCCTGCGGCCGGCGTATCTGGCGCGCGTCGAACGCGTGATCCGCACCTGCGACCGCGAGGGGCTGGTCGTCATCCTCGGGCTGTTCTATCAGCGGCAGTCCGCGATCCTGCGAGACGAGACGGCGGTCCGCGCCGGCGTCGTGAACGCCGCCGGGTGGGTGCGCGACCGCGGCTTCCAGAACGTGGTTCTCGAGATTGCGAACGAGTACCCTCACGGCGGTTTTGTCCATGGGGTGATTCGCAGTCCCCAAGGCCAGGCCGGCCTGATCCGGCTGGCCAAGGCAACCGCGCCGCACCTCCTGGTTTCCGCCAGCGGCTACGGCAATGGCGCCGTCCACCCGGAAGTCGCCGAGGCGGCCGATTTCCTGCTCCCGCACTGGAACGACACCCGCGTGGAGCAAATCCCAGCCCGCCTCCAGACACTGCGGCAGTTCGGCAAACCCGTTGTGTGCAATGAAGACGACAAGACCGGGGCCGCAGCCGTCGCCGCCCTCCGCACCAGCGTGGCGAACGGGGCGGGCTACGGTCTCATGCTGAAGGAGCGCAACCAGACGTTCCCCTTTCACTTCGAAGGCCCGGCCGATGACCCCGTGTTCTACGCCGCGCTCCGGGAGGTCACGTCCCCCGCCCGCCCCGCCGCCGCGACGCCCCTCGACGAGGATTACTTTCCCCCGCCGGAATCCGAAGGCGGCTGGCGCAAACTCGAGGACCCGGAACCCATCCGCCGCCTGGCCGGCATGGACCCCGCGCGGCTCGAGGACCTCCAGCAATGGCTGCTCCAATCCGACCAGCGCGGTTTCGCGGCCGTGGTAATCCGGCACGGTTACGTCGTCCTCGAAGTCGAGCGCGGGAACAGTGCGAAAACCGACTCGCGCCGGGTCGCGTCCGTCTCGAAAGCGATCTGCGCCACGGTTCTGGCCATCGCAGCCGAGCAGAGCCAACAAGGGCGGACACCGCAACGGATGACATTCGACGACCCGGCCTTCGATTTTCTCCCCTGGGCGGAACCGCTGAGCGACCCGCGTAAGGCCCGCATCACCGTGCGGCAACTGCTCAACCACACCTCCGGCCTCTGCCCCGAAGCCACCGGCGCGCCCAACGACGGTTCCTGGGAATACATCCTGGGTCACACCGGGGACGCGCGCACCGCGGGACTGGCCTTCGACCCGGGCACGGGCTGCGGCTATTCGACCCATGCCTTCGCCCATGCCGCCCTGGTGTGCGAGACGGTCACCGGCAAACCTTACGACGCCTTCGCCATCGAGGTGCTGTTCCGGCCGCTCGGCATCGAGCACTGGTGGTTCCAGTACTACGACGGCGGTGAGCGGATCGGGCGCCACCCCTCGCATGGTTTGGGTTTGCCGGCCCGCGACCTGGCCCGCATCGCGTATTGCCTGCTGCAGGGCGGACGCTGGGGCGAACAGCAGGTCGTCCCGGCGTGGTTTGTTGCCGAGACTGCCGCGCCCACGCATGAGGTGAAAACCCCCGAAATGCGTTGGCAACTCAATCCGCAGGTGTTCTCGCACGGTTGGGAACTGCCCGCACGCCATCAGGGCCAGGGCGGCCGGAGCGGCGAAGGCATCCCGGCCGACGCCCGCAGCAAACCCGGCTCGGGCGGTCAGTTGATTGCCTTCGTGCCAAGTCTGGACCTGGTCGTGACCCGCCAGACCGGCAGCAGTGGCGACTGGGCCTACGAGGAGTACCTGCGCCGCGCCTGCGCCGCGGTGTTGCCATGACGTCTTCGTGTTCGGCAGAACCCGTTATCGCCGAGATCCTCCTCCCATGCCCGACACCCACTCCCATCGCGACCCATCGTGACTTCCGACAGCGCCATCCTCGACCGTTGCCAGCGCTGGATCAACCTCACCCGCGCCGTCATCAGCCGTAGCCTCCCCCAGGCCTGGATCGTTGACCTCGCCCCCGACACCGCGACCGCTCCCCGCCCCTCACCCTGAACCGGAAGGCAGAAGGAAGAATGCAGAATGCAGAAGAGGCGTGCCCCGTGGTCGGTTCAGGACCCCGGTCACGCTCCCGGGTTTGACCCGGGCGCCGCTGCTGGCACTATCTGCCCACCGTGGACAACCACTCGACCCGGGCAGGCACGGCCACCGCCGGCCGGTCCGTTGCCATCGTCGGCGCCGGCATCACCGGCTTGACCGCCGCCTTCCGACTCCACCAGGCCGGCATCCCCGTCACCGTCTATGAGGCCAGCCACCGCGTCGGCGGCGTCATCCAATCCCTTCGCCAGGGCGGCTACCTCGCCGAGTTCGGTCCCAACTCCCTCCTCGAAACCTCCAACCGCATCACCCAGCTCCTGCGCGAGGCCGGGCTCGAGCCGCGCCTCCTCCACTCCGATCCCGCCGCCGAAAACCGTTACCTCGTCCGCTGGCGTCGCCCCGTCCGCATGCCCACCTCCCCCCCGGGCTTCTTCACCTGCGAACTCTTCTCCTGGCGCGCCAAGCTCGCCCTGCTGCGCGAACCCTTCCTCACCCGCCTCACCGACGCCACAGAGGAGACCGTCGCGGACTTCGTGCTCCGCCGCCTCAACCGCGAGTTCCTCGACTACGCCATCAACCCCCTGATCGCCGGGATCTACGCCGGGGACCCCGCCCGGCTCTCCGTCCAGCACGGCTTCCCTCGCCTCGCCGCCCTCGAGGCCCGGTACGGCTCCCTCATCAAGGGCCAGATCTTCGGCGCCAAGGACCGCCGCCGCCGTGGCGAAGTGTCCAAACAGGAAGCCAGGAAGCTCTCCTTCGACGAAGGTCTCCAGGTCCTGCCGGACACCCTCGCCGCCCGCCTCGGCACCGCCCTCCGCCTGAAAACCCCCGTCACCGTCCTCGAGTCCATCCCGGACGGCTGGCGGGTTCACACCAGTCCGACCGAACAGGAGCAGACCAGCGAACACACCGCCGTTCTGCTCGCCGCCCCTGCCTACCGGTTGGCCGAAATCGAGGTCCGTTCCCCCGCCGGCGTCGATCTCGCGCCGCTCGGCCAGATCCACTATCCCCCCGTGGCCAGCGTGGTGCTCGGGTTCGACCGCGATCAGGTCAGCCATCCCCTCGATGGCTTCGGCATGCTCATCCCCCAGGCGGAGGGCTTCCGCATCCTCGGTACCCTCTTTTCCTCCTCGCTCTTTCCCTACCGCGCTCCCTCCGGCCAGGTCACCCTCACCAGCTATGTCGGCGGCACGCGCGCCCCCGATCTCGCCCTCCTCCCCCACGATGAACTGGTCTCGCTCACCCTCGCCGACCTGCGCGTCCTGCTGGGTGTCACCGGCGAACCCACCTTCGCCCACTCCGTCCATTACCCGCGGGCCATCCCCCAGTACGAACTCGGTTACGGCCGCTTCAAAGACCTCATGAGCGCCGCCGAAACCCAGGCCCCGGGCCTCTTCTTCGCCGGCCATTACCGCGACGGCATCTCCCTCAGCGACTCGATCCTCTCCGCCCTCGCCATCGCCGACCGCATCCAGACCCACCTCACCACGCCCTCGTAGCCCACGTGCCCTCACGCGGCGGGCTCACCGCGCAGGCTGGTCTCGCACAAGGCGATGTGGCGCCGGATGCCCTCGGTCCAAAACGCGTACTTTGGATGTCCCTCACACGCAGCCACCCCCGCGAACCCGGGCCCCACCTCAAGCCCGGCCTCGTAAAGCGCCTTCAGGTGCAGCCGGGCCGCCCCAATCTGCTCCTCGATCAGGTACCCCAGGTACCGCTTTCCCTAGGCGGGCAGATCACCCGCGATCCCTTCGAGCAGGGATTTCCGCAACTGCTCGAGGGCTTCCAGTGCATCGGCTTGGTTCATGGACGTCGGCCGCGAGCATGCGGCAGCGTCCGCCTCAGGTCCAGCCTTTGCGATTGAATGCGCGCCCCGACCGCCGGATGCTCGGGCCCGTGAACCGCTGCCCCCTGCTCACCGCCCTCCTGGCGGCCGGCGTCGGCGCGAGCCTGACCCTGCTCGCGCCACCCCGCGCTCTCGCAAATCCCTTCGAGGACTTCCCGGTGCAAGCCGCCCTCCTGCGCCAGGAACTCAGCGAGAAGGTGCTGCCCTACTGGTACGATCGCTGCGTCGACTGGCAGCGGGGCGGCTTTCTCCTGTCCGACGACGCCGCCAAACCCGCCCCGCCCGCCACGCAGAAGATGCTCGTGTCGCAGGCCCGCATGGTCTGGGGCTTCGCCCACGCCCACCTCAAGGGCTATCGCGATCCCCAGCGCGACTACCTCCGCGCCGCGCGCCAGGGTTACCAGTTTCTTCTCGAGCGCTTCCGCGACCGTGACTTGGGCGGCTATTACTGGCGGACCGACCTGGACGGCCAACCCCTCAACGACCGCAAATACCTCTACGGCCAGGCGTTCGTGGTCTATGCCCTCGTCGAGTACCACCGTGCCAGCGAAGACCCCGCCGCACTTCGCCACGCCATGGACCTCTACCGCGTCATCCAGGAGCGGTGCCACGACCGCCGGCACGACGGCTGGGGCGAACACCACACGCGCGACTGGGAACTGCTCACCGAGCAGGACCCGCGCATCGAGGTCGAACGCGCCGGACTCAAGAGCGCCAACGCCCACCTGCACTGGATGGAGGCACTGGCCGAGTTGTTCGACGCCACCCAGGACCGCGACGTGCGCAAGTCCCTCCTCGAAGCCCTCCGCCTCAATCAGCGATATTTTTACCCCAAGAACCCCGCCAAATCCTGCTTCCACCGCCAGCCCAACTGGGCACCCGTCGCCGACCCGCGCAGCGCCGGCCTCTCCTACGGTCACAACGTCGAGTTCGCCTGGCTCATGGTCCGCGCCGAGGAAGTGCTCGGTCGCCGCCCCTCCTGGTCCCACTTCGACGCCATCCTCGAGCACGCCCTCAAATGCGGCACCGACCACGAACGCGGCGGACTCTACAATCGGGGCGTGGGCGACGAACCCGCCAGCGACACCGACAAGATCTGGTGGGTGCAGTCCGAATGGCTGGCCGCCCTCACGGACGGCCTGAAACGCAAGGAGAACCCTGCCTACCGCACCGCCCTGGCCAAACTCCTCGGCTTCCTTCGCGCCCACCAGATCCTCGAAGCCGACGGCATCTGGCTCGAATCCGTCACCGCCGACGGCCAGCCCAAGAGCACCGCCAAGGCCCACCAGTGGAAGGCCAATTACCACGACCTGCGCGCCGTGGTGAAGTTCATCGAGACCTTTGGCCAGCCCGCGTCCCGCTGAGACCCACCCGCTCCGCGCCCCTGTCCGGCCGGTACCGCCCCTCGCATCCCCGTGACCGAGTCCACCCCCTCCACCTCCCCTCCGAGCGCCCCGACCAGACGTTCCGTCACCTTCCTCAAGCGGCTGGGGAGCTCACTGCTCCTCTGGTCCGTCGTGGTGGCGGCCCTGTTCGCCCCTCACCCCATGATCGCTGGTGGGTGCTTCGTCGTGTTGATGACGCTCCTGGCCGGCGCCGGGCTGCTCGAGTTCTACGGGCTTGTGGAGCGGCGGGGTCTGGTTTGCTTCAAGCTCTGGGGCCTGGCCGCGGGCGTCCTCCTCATGGCCAGCACGTTCTTCTACCTCTCGGGCGCCGTCCTGCCCCAGCGCCTGCCCTCGAAAGCCAACGACTTCGAAACCGGCATCCTCGTCGTCTTCGTCCTGGGCTTGTGCCTGCGTCAGTTCGTCGCCCGGTCCAACCCCGACGGCCTCCTCGCCATCTCCACCACCCTCTTCGGCCTGATGTACGTCCCCTGGCTCCTGAACTTCGTCCAGAAAATCAATTTCATCCCCGGCGCCGACGGCCGCCTCTTCCTCATCTATTTCCTGGTCGTCACCAAGTTCAGCGACATGGGCGCCTATGCCACCGGCTCGGTGTTCGGCCGCCACAAGATGATCCCGCGCATCAGCCCCGGCAAAACCTGGGAGGGCTTCGCCGGCGCCCTGGTCTTCTCCGTCGGCGCCAGCCTCCTGATCACCGCCCTGGCGGGCGAACGCCTCACCGGCATGAACCCCCGCCACGCCATCTTGCTCGGCTTGATCCTCGCCGTCGGCGCCGTGGTCGGCGACCTCATCGAATCCCTCTTCAAGCGCGAGGCCGGCCTCAAGGACTCAGGCCGCCTCTTCCCCGGCATCGGCGGCATCCTCGACCTTCTCGACAGCATCCTGTTCAACGCGCCCCTCATGTACCTATACTTGCGCCACGTCCTGACCCGCCCCTAGACCGCGGCGTCCGCCCATGAAAAACGTCGTCCTCCTCGGCAGCACCGGCTCCATCGGCACCAGCACCCTCAAAGTCGCCGGGGACCTCCCCGACCACCTCCGCCTCGTCGGCCTCGCCGCCGGGAACAACGCCCCCTTGCTCCTCGAACAGACCCAGCGCTTTGCCCCCGAGGCCATCGCGATTCAGGACCCCGCCAAGGCCGCCGAACTCGCCCGGGCCCTGGGCACCCACCCGCGCGTTTACGCCGGCCCCGAGGGCCTCCTCCAACTCGCCACCCTCCCCGCCGCCGACATCGTCCTCATCGCCATCGTCGGCACCGCCGGCCTCGCCCCCGCCCTCGCCGCCATCCGCGCCGGCAAAGACCTCGCCGTCGCCTCGAAGGAAATCCTCGTCATGGCCGGCGAAATCGTCATGGCCGAAGCCCGCACTCACGGCGTGCGCGTCCTCCCCGTCGACAGCGAACACTCCGCCATCTTCCAGTGCCTGGACGGCAAACCGCCCGACTCCGTGCGCCGCATCTGGCTCACCGCCTCGGGCGGCCCGTTCCGCACCCTTCCCCCGGACCAGTTCGCCGGCATCACCGTCGAACGCGCCCTGCAGCACCCCTCGTGGAGCATGGGCCCCAAAATCACCATCGACTCCGCCACGCTCTTCAACAAAGGACTCGAGATGATCGAGGCCCGCTGGTTGTTCGACCTCGAAATGGACCGCGTCGGCGTCGTCGTCCACCCGCAAAGCGTCGTGCACTCGATGGTCGAGTTCGTCGATGGCTCCCTCCTCGCCCAACTCTCCACCCCCGACATGTGCCTGCCCATCCAGTACGCGTTGACCTACCCCGAACGCATGGCCAGCGACCGCGTCCAAACCGACTTCCCCAAGATCGGCACCCTGACCTTCGAGGCGCCGGACCCCCAGCGGTTCCCCGCCCTGACCCTCGCCCGTCAAGCCGGCGAAACCGCCGGCACGATGCCGGCCGTCTTCAACGCCGCCAACGAGGTCGCCGTCGAGGCCTTCTGCCAGCACCGCCTCGGCTTCTCTGGCATCACCGAAACCGTGGCGCGCGTCATGGCGGCCCATCGCGTCCTGCCTCACCCCCGCCTCGACCAGATCCTCGAGGCGGACGCCTGGGCCCGGGCCACGGCCGCCGCCTGACCCGCCCGCTCATGGCTTTGCCTCACAAGATCTCGACCCTCCTCTACTGCTTCAACCCGCGCGACGAGATCCTCCTCCTCGAGCGCGCCCGCGAACCCAACCGCGGCCAGTGGAGCCCGGCCGGGGGCAAGCTCAAGACCGGCTCCGGGGAATCCCCCTACGCCTGCGCCTGCCGCGAAGCCCGCGAAGAACTCGCCCTCGAACTCACGCCTGCCGACCTGCACTTCACCGGGCTCGTGAGTGAACACGGCTACCTCGGTCAGGCCCACTGGCTGATGTTCCTCTTCGAGGTGCGGCCGCGCCTGACCACCCTCCCGTCCCCCATCCGCGAGGGTCGCTTCGCCTTCTTCCCCCGCGCCGAACTCGAAACGCTCGCGTTGCCGCAGACCGACCGCGAGATGCTCTGGCCGCTGTTCTGGCAGCACCGGGGCGGCTTCTTCTCCGCCCACTGCCACATCCATGCCGATGGCCGCCACGAATGGACCCTCGAAGCCTCGAGCTGCCCCCCCCATGAAGCGGAATGGAGAAGGGAGAATGAAGAAGGCAGCGATGACCATTTCATGACCGAGGCACTGCGACAGGCGCGCCGGGCCTATGCCGCGGCAGAAGTGCCGGTGGGGGCGGTCGTGGTTCGCGACGGTCGCGTCATTGGCCGGGCCTTCAATCAGGTGGAACTCCTCAAGGACGCCACCGCCCACGCCGAGATGCTGGCGTTGACCCAGGCCCAGGCGGCGGTCGGCGACTGGCGCCTCAACGATTGCACCCTCTACGTCACCAAGGAACCGTGCCCGATGTGCGCCGGCGCCATCGTGCACGCGCGCGTCGGCCGGGTCGTCTTTGGCGCTAGCGACCCGCGTGCCGGCGCGGCTGGCGGCGTGCTGAACCTCCTGCAGGTCCCCACCCTCCCCCACCGCTGCCAGATCACCGCCGGCGTGCGCCAGGCCGACTGCGCCGGCTTGTTGCGCCAGTTCTTCGCCGAACAACGCACCCGCCCCCGCCGCGCCGACGCCACCCTCCCATGAACCTGTGGTGCGGGCTTCCAGCCTGTCGGTCGGGGTAGGACCACGCGAACCTGCTCGCGCGGAGTATATTAACCGTAGCTTGAAGCCGCAGGAGGCGCTTGCGGCCGCGAATTCGGGCTGTTTTTCGCCCGCAGCGGGATGGCCCGCCGGCCACGCAAAGCGGCGCTCAAGCGCGACGCACTCCAGACGCTTCGCGACCCCCGCACGTCTGGCACGCGCAACGCGTTTGGAGTGCGGCGACTTCCAGCGGCGCTTTTCGTCCCTGTTCCCACCGAGAGCCGCACGTGCTCTCGTTGGGGGGAGCGCACCCGCCCCGGGTGCCGTCGCGGGCGCCCCGCCCGACACATTGTTCGGCAGCGCTCTCCCTCACCTCGGCCATTGGTCTTTCCCCATGCCGAGCTGCTCGCACCGATCGTCGATGGCGTGCTGCAGCCGGTCCATGGCCAGTTCCTTCTCGCCAAGCGCCGCGTAAACCCGCGCGACAAAGTAAGGGTTCAGGTAGGGCCGCGAGCGCTGGTGGCCAAGCAGCTCGCGCAAGACCGCCTCGGCCTTGGCTCGTTCCCCCTGCCGGGCGTGCGCAACCGCCAGCAGCGCCGTCGAGGATCGCGTCGAGCTGTCCGCGCACCTTCGGCCAGAGCTCAACCGGCGCACGGTCCATGGCCACACAGCGTAGGAAATAGGTGTCCGAGTAGTCGGCCTCGACGTAGCCGGGGTCCAAGGCCAACGCTCGTTGAACCAGTCGCATGCCTTCCGTAAACGCCACTTGGGTGTCGCCTCGCGCGTAATACTGGCTGGCGGCCTGCCGGGCAAACCCCAGCGCGGCCAGGTTGTTCGTCAGGAGCACGTCGATCCGGCGCTGCGTCTCTTCCGGAACCGCCACTTCGAACCTGGCCAGCACCCCGGCCAACCCGCGTCGTTCAAACTCGATCAACTGGTTGGTGCTTCCCGTGAACGTCTCCGCCCACACCGGCGGGTCCGCGCCGTTCTCGAAAAGTCGCAGCCCCAGCGCAAGCGTCTCGCCCTCGATCGTCACGCGGCCTGTGAGGACATGGCGCATCGCGTTGGTCCGGGCCAGCGAGCGGCGCAGTTCCTCCTCGTCCAACCCCACCCAGCCGGACTTGCGCGGTCTGACCGCCACGCCCGGCGCCAGGCTCAGCGCGTCAATGAAGGCTTCCGTGACCCGGTCGCACAGGTCCCAGTCGGCCCCGTTCGTTCCCCCGGTGCGGAAGGGCAGCACGCACACCGAATGCGGCACGTAATCGTCGGGCTCTACGCTGCGGGGCAGCGCGGTCAGGGACGATTCGGGATCCTGCCCCACGAGCGTGCCGGTCTGCACGGCGTCCGCCAGCTCCATCACGTAATAGAAGCCGGCCTCGTCTCCGCCCACGTGAAGAACACCCACCAGGTTGGGATGGGTGCGGGAAATGGGTTCGTAGAACTGACGGCGGTCACAGGCAAGAGAAGAAGTCGCCCGCAATCCACCGGCGCGCACTCTTACGCAAAGCGGCGCTGGAAGTCGCCGCACTCCAGACGCTTCGCGCTCGACCTACGGCCCGGTCCTCCGCACCACCTGGCAGGCCGGCCCTGGTCGGGCCCGACTTACCCCCTGAATCCTGGAACTTCCCTTGAGCTTTGAGCTTTGAGCCTTGGACGTTGAGCTTCGCCCTTCGCCCTTGGCGGGTCAACTCACCGCCAGCAACGAGACGCGCTCGTTCCGGGCGTTCCGGCTCACCCCGTGTGCCCGCGTATCCAGCACCGGGACACCGTCCACCAGGAACTGATACAGATGATGGCCGTGATGCAGCGGCACCTGGACGGCCCAACCACCGTCGGGCTGCCGCGTCATCGGGTGCGCCGCCGGCTGCCAGTCATTGAAATCCCCCACCAGACTCACCTCCCGCGCCTCCGGCGCGAAACAGAAGAAATTGACCGGCTTGGCCATGCGCTTGGCCGAATACCGATGCAGACCCCCGTTGGGGCGGACGCGCGTTTGCTGCATGTTGAAATCCGCAATCACAGTGTTCCGGGTCACCCGACGTTCCGGTCCGGGTTGAACCCCCCTGATTTGCTAGCAAGCTTCATGCCTCGATTGGCACTTGCTGCGCCGCGCGGAACCGTTACTTTGCGCCCGCGACAACAAATGCCGTCCGAATCCATCTCATGAAACTCACTCTCGTCCCGGTCCTCCTCGCCGCCTTCCTCGGCACTGCGCCCCTCCCCGCCCAGGCCGCGGACACCCCCGCCCAGCCGGCCCCGGAGAAGACCAAGGCGCAGACCCAGCTCGAGGCTCTGGTCGACAAGATCCGCGCCAAACTCGACGGAGGCCAGCCCACCGAGACCGCGTTGGCTGACGAGATCAAGCAGTTCGACGCCCTCCTGGCCGAGCACAAGAACGAGAAGACCCCGGACGTCGCCCAGATCCTCATGATGAAGGCCACGCTCTACCTCGAGGTCTTCGAGAACGAAGCCAAAGGCACCGAGCTCCTCGAGCAGCTCCGCAAGGATTTCCCGGACACCCCCCAGGCGAGCTTCGCCGCCACCATGATCAGCAGCCTCCAAAAGCAGGCGTCCCTCGCCGTGGGCAAGACCTTCCCCGACTTCCAGGAAAAGGACCTCGACGGCCAACCTCTCTCGCTCGCCAACTACAAGGGCAAGGTCGTGCTCGTCGATTTCTGGGCCACCTGGTGCGGCCCCTGCCTGAGCGAACTCCCCAACGTCCAGGCCGCCTATCGCAAGCACCATGACCGCGGCTTCGACATCGTCGGCATCAGCCTCGACAGCGACCGGGAGAAGCTGACCAACTTCATCAAGCAGAAGGAACTGCCCTGGAAACAGTACTTCGACGGCCAGGGCTGGAAGACCAAGCTGGCGCAGGACTACGGCATCAACTCCATCCCCGCCACCTACCTGCTCGACGGCACCGGCAAGATCATCGCCCGCAACCTCCGCGGCCCCGCCCTCGACACCGCCGTCGCCGAAGCCCTCGCGGCCGCTGCCAAGCCCTGAGCCCTTCTCGCTGGGCACCGCACCCGCCCCCCTCTCTTGCTGGGGACCGCGCCCGCCCCGGGCGCTGGGCCGGGCGACCCCGCCCGGCCCCCCGACCCGAGTTTGCTCCCGCCACCCCCGGTTCCGCGCGCTCAGGATTCCTGTCCCCGTGGAATTGAGGTGGACCCGACCGCCTCGAGAACCAACCGCAACTCGGCACACAGAGGCTCCGGGACGGCGCTGATCGCGTTGCTGTAGCACCGCACGATCTGACCCGACGTCGCCGTGCCGTAGCAGAGGGAGACCTGGTCTTTCGAGCGCTTGAAGGCCACCGACTCGTTGAGGACGGTCGTGCCAGGCTTTGACGCCATCGTTGATTCCCCTCAAGAGGAGAACGTCCTGTGGAGAGGGGTTGACGTGTTCACAAAAGGTACCCAAAACAGTTGTAAGGTGTTCCTATACTTTAGGTTGGGTACCTTGACATGAGTGGGGTTATGTGCGAGCGCTGCAGCGTGGAAACGGACATAGAATCGAAAGACAGGAAAGGAGTGAGTTATGACCAGCTCAAACAACCGCTGCCCGGCACAGCCTGTCCAATCGGACGGACTCGTCCGCGGGCTCGGGACCTTGGCCGTTGCCACACTGGTGGGCTGTGCGGGTTCACTGGTCGGTGCCCGGACGGCTAGCGCGGGCCAACTGGCGCAGGACACCAACTTCACGGCCGCTGTTTTCGGGCACATCGAGCGGTCGGAATACAACATCCGCTGGGTGGAAGACCAGGCGGTGTACAAGGCCGCCAACCGGGCGCAAAACCTGCGCTTCACGCTTTTCAACGATGGCTTCGCGGTCGAGCCGCGCGACTTCGGCGAGGGAAACGCCAAGCCGTGGGAAATGACGATGCGCTTGCAGTCCTTCGGCAAATCTGCTGCCTTTGCTCGTGGTGTGGAAAGCGGGCGTTGGACCGTGGAGCGGAACGCGGCTTTCGTGGACGCGACCGGGCTAACGATGGAATACACCAACGACAAAGACGGACTGCGGCAGAACTTCTGGGTCCTGAACCGACCCGAAGGCGAGGGACCGTTGCAGTTGGTTCTCGAAGTCCAAAGCGAGGCACTGGCGTTCACCGTCAACGAAGCCGAGAACGCGGTCTCGTTCGTTAACGCGTCGGGCAAGCAAGTGGCCCGCTATTGGGATCTCAACGTCTGGGATGCCAGCCAACGTTCCTTAAGTGCCAAGATGGCTAGGTTGGACGAGGAGCGTTTCGCGATTCTCGTCCAAGATGCCGACGCGGCGTATCCCGTTCTAATTGACCCTCTGTATGTCGAGTGGGGTGAGACCGAAACCCAGTCGGGCGCCAAGTTCGGTTTTACTGTTTCGTACTCGGGGAGGATCGGCCAAGGAAGCGAGCCGGTGGGCCTGGTGATCGGGGCGCCCTATTTCGACACGGGCCAATACGCCAATGCCGGCAAAGTCTTTGTCTATTTTGATGGGACGGTCTTGCCGAATAACCCCACGTGGACCAAGGAAGGCGATCAAGCATACGGGTATTTCGGTTGGAGCGTTGCCGGTTGCGGGAACGTCGCCGGCGACGCCTACGACGACATCATCATTGGCGCACCTTACTACGACAGTGGTGGTTACTACGACAACGGCAAAGTGTACGTCTTTGTCGGGAGCTCGAGCGGTCTCGGAAGCAGCCCCGTCTGGACGGCCTACGTGAGTCAGAATTACGCACACGCGGGCTGGAGTGTTACCGGAATCGATGACATCAACAGCAACAACTTCGACGAACTTGCCTTTGGTGTTCCTGACTACGACTACAACGGCGCGAACGACACAGGGATTGTCTACGTCTACGCGGGAGGTTCAAATGGACCGAGCTATCTAAACACGTTGTTTGGTTCCGGTGGTTCGCGTTTCGGATTCGGACTGGGTGGAACCGCGGTTTGGCCGGTCGGTAACGACGACATAAACGGAGACGGCATTGCGGACCTTGTGGTCGGAGCACCGAACTGGAGTTCTGGGGGAAGCACTACCGGAGCCGTGTGTGTTTGTTTCGGTTCGCAAAACGGCTTTGGCGCGAGCGTGACCACGCTCTACGGATCGGGCAACGGCGATCAGTTTGGTTTCAGCGTTGCGGCCCTCGGCGATACTGATGGAGATGGTTACGGCGACGTGCTGGTCGGGGCACCTCTACACGACAACGGCCAATCCAACGAAGGAAAGGCGTATCTTTTCCTGGGAACATCAAACGGGATCACCACGACTGCATCCTGGACAGTTGAAAGCAACCAAGCTAACGCGCAGATGGGCTACAGTGTGGCAGGAGGTCCCGTAGACGGTGAGGATTTCATTTCGGATTTGGTCATCGGTGGACCATACTACGACACAACCACACTGAGCCTGACCGATAATGGACAGGCTTGGTTCTACCGGGGTGTGTACAATGACAATCCGTCGCTGGATGCGATCGTGGTCGGTACGGATTCTTACGACCACAACGGTTGGAGTGTTGCCTACAGCTACCGGGTGCTTTACCGGACCCCGGGCATCATCGTCGGGGCCCCGGACGCTGACGGTGGCGGTACCGTCACTGCCAGTTACTGGAGCGAATAATCCCGAACTCGCCCTGCGGACTCGGTTCACCGGCTCTGCGTGTGCCACCGAACCATGATGCCATCAAGTCCTGGACAAATCGCGTTACGCCGCGTGGCGTTTACCTTGGTCGAACTGCTGGTGGTCCTGGCGATCGTCGCCATTTTGGCCTCCCTGATTCTGCCGACCTTGTCACGGGCCAAGGCCAAGGCCAGGGCGGTTGAGTGTCTCGGCACCAAGCGGCAGTTGGGACTAGCGTGGTTGATGTATGCCGACGATCACAGCGGCCGGCTCGTCCTCAATAGCTCCCATAGCGACTTCGGTCACACACCTGATTTTGTGTGGAGTTGGATCAGCGGCTGGCTCGATTGGTGGGATACCCCAGACAACACCAATTCCACGCTCTTGACCGCGGACGTTCATGCCCCTTTGGCGCCGTATTTAGGCTATTCGCCCAAACCCTACAAGTGTCCGGCTGACAACTTTGTCGCACCCAACCAACGGGCCTTGGGTTGGCAAGAGCGCATTTACAGCGTTGCCATGAACGAGTACCTGGGCGACACGGCGGGCCTTGTTCCAGGCGACCAAAAGCGTTCGCTCCGGTGGCGCTATTACCTAAGGATGGGCGACTTCTCCGGGCTGCTCTCACCTTCGGAGGTATGGGTCGTCACGGACGAGCATCCTGATGCCATCCGCGACGGTTTTTTCACCTTGCCACCAGAACTTTTCTTGAAAGACAGGGTATGGTGGGGTGCGGATCTCGTTGGCAGTCAGCATGATGGTGCGGCGACTCTGTTGTTTGCCGATGGTCACGCCATCATCAAGAAATGGGTGGTGCCAGGAACGAAGCAATCGGTGCTCTACGATCACTGGCAAGACCGCATCCACTCCGGCCAGACTGAAGACCGGCGGGATTACGAGTGGGTAACCCGGAGGATGACTGAACTGCGCTGACAGCAAGGTGTTCAGGAGAATCCCCGAGGGCAGGGTGCCCCGCAGAGGGCAGGTACGGCGAAACGCGGTAGTGACGGGCGTATGAAATCCTCGATGTCGCGGATCATGAGACGGCGCGCGGCCCTCTGGCTCGCCCTTGTCGGGTGCTGTGGCTCCCTGTCCTTCGCCCGTGTCCTGGACGACTTCGACGACGGCGTCAGGACCGGCTGGTTCGATTTCGTGACGGGTCTGGGCGGCGGTGTCTCCGAAGGTTTCGGCGTGCTCACCTTCGATGTCCCGGCCGGCCGGGCGCAGGGGCCGGTCTTCGTTGCCACTTCCCGCGCGGGTGAGCGCATGGTGCTCGAGCCGGGCCAGCCGTTGGAGCTGCGGGCGACTCTCGCCGGTACCACGCACCCGAAGGCCTTCGCTGTGTTGGCCTGGGTGCCGGACAACGCGCCGCTCTCCCACTTCGCCGGCTATTTCATCGCGAAATCCGCCACCGAAGTTCGTGTCGGCAGGGCCCTCGGCGATTACTACACGCGCGAAAACCCACCCGTCCCGCTCAAGCAGGAGGACGTCACCCTCGCACTGTCGCTGACGACCGGGAACGTCAACGTCACGGTCCGGGCGCAAGTGCTGGACCGCGAAGCCGGTGACGCTGTGCTGTTCGACCGGGTTTTTGGCGATACGGCGCCGCCGTGGCTCGGCTCGGGCCAGTTCGCCTTGTTCGGGTATTGGGAGGGCGACGCGGCGGTGACCGAGAGCGTGCAGGTTTTCGTTGACCAAACGGAGGTCAACACACCGGTCCCAGCCAATCTCCGGCCGGTCTTTCACGGCATCACCCCCACGAACACCGCCAGCTTTGTCCCGTTGGACACCCGGTTCATCCTGCACGCCACGGATGACCAGCCTTGGTGGGGCGAGACGGCGGAAGGCATCGCGGGATTCACCGACGGACCGTTTTCCGCCCAAGCCATTGGTCCGGTCACGGGCACGCAGGGGAAGACCCTGCAGGCAAATTGCCTGGCCAACCTGAGGCCCAACACCAATTACACGGTCCGGCTTGTCGCCTTGGACGCGAATCAGGCCTCGAACGTGTTTTTCCTGCGCTTCGACACCTTCTGTGCGTCCAGCCGCGTGATTGAAAGTGAGGATTACAATTTCGGCGGGGGCAAGTTCCTCGACCTGCCGCGACTCCTCGCGGAAAGCGCCGGCCCGACCCACACCGCGTATCCCGGTCAGGTGGGCGTGTCGGGTATCGATTATCGGGACATGCGAATCAGTGCCGGCGGCTCGGGCTATCGGCCGGCCGATCCAGTGGGGATCAAACGGAGCCTCGACTACCGGCGGCCGTGGTTTGTCGCAGCGGGTGACGAATCGGCCGAGGTCTTCGATTACGACGTGCATGAGATCGAGGCCGGCGAATACCTGGTGTACACCCGCACCTTTGGCCCCGGTGACTACACGGTGTATCTGCGCGTGGCGGTGCTGAACCTCGACCGGGCGGAAGCGACCCTCGAACGGGTGACGCGGACCCCCGAAGGCGGCGAAGTCGTGACGGAGTTGGGGTGGTTCGTGGCCAGACGCAGCGGGTTCGAGTACTGCAACGTGCCGCTGACGGATGCCGCCGGCCAGCCGGTGAAGGTCCGGCTCAGCGGGCCGGAGACGTTGCGCTTAAGGCAATGGACCACCGGGTCCGCCGACGCCGCGATACTCCAGAACTACCTGATGTTTGCCTCGCCGGCGGCGGACTGTGTGGGGGTCGAGTCGGCGCCCGCGGTGGATGGCCCCTTTGCACCGGACCCAACCGTGCATGTGACGGGACACACCGTCACGGTCTGGCTGCCGGCGAGCGACGCACGCTTCTACCGCTGCCGGGCCGCGACCGCCCGCCGGATCATCAACCTGCGCCGCATGGCCGAGCAGTTGACCTTCGACCTCGACCTGCCACCCTGACGCATCCCCCGCCCCATCCTCGGGTGAACCGGCTGGAAACCGGCTGTGTCGGTCCTGCCCATCCGATCCTTCCCCACGGCTCCACGGTGGCCCGGGTCAAGGCACCCAGACGGCGCCGGACCGATGGCCGACGCGCGGCATCCTTGGCCGGCATCCGAGGAGCGCAATGGGTCAGAGCCCGAAAAGTGCGTGTTCCCCCTCGAAGCTCGGGACCGGATGCGCTCCGAGCGCGCGCAACTGTACCGCACCCTCGAACTGCTCCGCGGCGGCCGCGCTGACCACACAGGGTTCACCGAGCGTTCCCGCCACTTTCTCGAGCCGGAACACGAAGTTCACCGAGGGACCGGACAACGAGTCTTCCCCCATCGTGCCGGCCCCGCCCAGCAATACGCCGCCGTGATGCACCACGAACCGGAAGGGCAGCCGCCCCGCCTGCTGGAGTTGGTGCAAATCCCGGATCGTCATGCTCACGGCGGCCACCGGCGTCGCCGCTGACCGCCAGAACGCCAGAAAACCGTCGCCCAGGTACTTGTTCACCGTGCCGCCGCTTGTCTCCACCAGCTTCTGACACCGCTTGAACCACCCGCCCAACAGCTTGGCGAACGCATCGGGAGGCACCGACTGCGCCAGTTGGGTGGACCCCTGCACGTCGGCCACCAGCAGCCAGCACGGCGCGGATTGCATATCGACCAACGTGTGAACGGTGCTGCCCGTCTCCGGAACCGACGCGACCCCCGACTCGCCCGCCTGCCGGAACGTCAGCACGAACGGGCCGATCCGGATCCGATCGCCGTCCCGCAGCCGACAAGGCTGCAGCACGCGGCGGTCGTTCACATACGTGCCGTTCCGACTCCCGTGATCCACCAGCCAGAACTCCGACTGGCCCTGGGCGTGGACAATCGCGTGCCGCCGTGAAACCCGCTCGTCTGGCAAGACCAGGTCGCTTCCGACCGTCCGGCCCAACGCCAGATTCCCCCCCACGACCACCCGCTCGCCGTCTGGTTTCTCGATCCAGGCGATGTTGGCCGGTGTCTCAGACATGGCCGCACTCCCGCACCGGGTCACGGCAAACTGACCAGCCGGTAGAACACCGCGCCAGCTCCCGGCACCCGCGGGAACTCGAATGCCTGCGAGGCACCGCCGACCGGCCCGCTCCCCACCGCCGTCCAATCCCTCAGGTTCGTGGATTGCTCCACCCGGTAACTCCCGCCCGTCAGCGCGTCGGCCCGGAACTGAAACCGCTGAAAATCCTGCCGACCTGGCACGGCGGTGGGCCCGGCCAATCGCGCCGGTGTGATCTCACCCGTGCCACCAGGCACCAGCACGAGCCGGTAAAACCAGGTTGTGCTCAGGGCGCTCCGCGGAAACAGGAACTCCATGGTCGTCCCCGTGACCGGTCCCGAATCCAGCACCGCCCAGGACGTGAGGTTGGTCGTGGCCTCGATCCGGTACGTCCCGCTTGTCAGCCCGGTGGCGGTGAACTTGAACTGCTGGAAATCCTCCGCGCTGGGCCACGGCATCGGCCCGATCAGCCGCGGCTCGGGCTCTACCGGGCCCGATGACCCCACCACCAACCGGTAGAACCGGTGGTTGCCCGTTGTGCTGCGCGGGAAGCTGAACTCCATCGTCGCCCCCGTGATCGTGCCCGTCCGTTCCGTGGTCCACGTCGTGAAGTTGGTGGTCCATTCGATCCGATACTCGCCGCTGGTAAGCCCCGTGGCTGTGAACCGGAATTCCTGGAAGTTCGCCGGACTCGGCGTCGCCCGCGGATCGGTCAGTCGCGGCGCTGCCGCCGTAGACGTCAGCTCGATGGTCACCAGGGCCGACTCCCCTACCCCGCCTTCCTGGTCCACGGCCTTTGCCTGGAACACATGCGTCCCCACCGGCAGATCACTGAACACGAACTCCGCCGGCGACGTCGTCTGCGTGCCCACCAAGGCGCCGCCACGATAGAGCTCGACCCGGCTCAGCCGTCCTTCCGGATCGCTCGCCTGCACCGAGAAGGTCACGGTGGCCGGCACCGCGAAACGGCTCCCGTTCGTCGGCGCGGTGATGGTCACGACCGGCAGTTGGTTCGCTGGGCGCATCTGGATCGTCACCGGTGCCGACTCGCCCACGCCGCCGGCCGCATCCATCGCCCTGGCCAAAAAAGTGTACGTGCCCACGGGAAGGCCACTGACTGGGAAACTCGCCGGTGACGCCGTCTGCGTGCCGACCAACGCCCCGTCCCGATAAAGCTCGATCCGGGTCAACTGCCCTTCCGCGTCGGTCGCCTCCACCGTCACCAACACCGTCGCCGGCACCTCGAAGCTGCTGGCGTTGGCGGGCGCCGTGATCGCCACCACCGGCGGCAGGTCCGGCGGCCGCAACTGCAGGGTCACCGGTGCCGACTCGCCCGTCCCGCCGGCAGCGTCCACGGCCTTCGCCACAAACACATGCGCGCCGGCCGGCAAATCGCTGAACGTGAAGCTCGCGGGCGAAGTGGTGGCCGTCCCGACCTGCACGTCCCCGCGGTACAACTCGATGCGCGTCAACTGCCCCTCCGGATCGCTGGCCTGCACCGTCACCTGAACCGTCGCCGGAATCACGAACACCGTCCCGTCTGCCGGCGCCGTGATGGCCACGGTCGGCACCTGGTTCGGCCGCACCTCGATGGTCACCGGCGCCGACTCTGCCGTCTGCCCGGCTCCGTCGAGGGCCCGCGCCACAAACGTGTGGGTGCCCGCCGGCAAGTCGCTGAAGGGGAAACTGGCCGGCGAGGTGTTTGCCGTGCCCACCAGCGTGCCGCCACGATACAGGTCCACCCGCACGAGCTGTCCTTCCGGATCGTTCGCCTCCACGGTGACCGTGACCGGGGCCGGTGCCAGGTAGATGCTCCCGTTGGCCGGTGCCGTGATCGCCACAGTCGGCACCCGGTTCGGCTGCATCTCGATCGTGATCGGTGTGGATTCACCCACGGCCCCGGCCTCGTCCACGGCCCGCGCCTGGAACGTATGCGTCCCCACGGGCAGATCACTGAACGCGAACACCGCCGGCGAGGCGTTCGCCGTCCTCACCACTTCGCCCCCCTGATAAAGATCGATCCGACTGAGCTGCCCTTCCGGATCGCTGGCCTCCACCGTCACACTCACCGTGGCGGGCACCACGAAGCGGCTCCCGTTGGCGGGCGCGGTGATGGCCACCACGGGCGACTGGTTCTCGATGCGCAGTTCGCCCACCAGCCGCAAGTTGTCGAGGTAGCCGATCGTGCTTCCCGGCACCAACACCGTTCCGTAAGACGCAAAGTAGCCAAACCGGTGAACCTCCGGCACCGGCAGCGTCGTGAGTAACTGGATCGAATCCCCCACGAACCCCGCCTCGCCCTGCGCCACGCGCGCCGTGATCCGCGCCGTCGCATCGGTCACCACCACCAGGTCCGCGGCGGTCGGAGGGGTGACCTCCAGGCTGAGCGTCGCCATCGCCCCCGCCGTGTAGTCCCCCAGCCCGGCCCAGGCCGAGCCGAGCACGGCTGCCGCGGGCGTGCCGTCCAGTTGGTACAGGCCGGCCGTCGAGTCATTCTCGGCCGCCGTCGTGGCCGTGAAATCAACCGTCGCCACCTGGAAAGAGCCGAAGGTCCCCGGGACCACGCGGAAGGCGAGACCCTTGCCGGACGCCGTGTCGAACCACGCCATGAGCCCGACCACGTATTCGGGATACGCGTCCACGGGCCGTGCATCCACCAGCACCGTGTAGGTCTCCGACGCCGGCGCAACGCCGTTGTCGAACCACGTGCCGTGGAGCGGGAAATCGCTGTAATCGGGCGACTGCGCCGCCTCGAGTTCGCCTTCTACCGACGTGAGAACCAGTGTGGCCGGCGGGTTGCCGGTCCCGAACTGGTTGGCTCGCAGCGTGAGTTGGGCCACCGTGGTGCCGTCGTTGACGACGTTGGTGGTCTGCCCCAACGCCATCCCCGCGGCGCCCAGCCAGCCCGCCGCCACAAACCACCCCACCAACAGGTGCAATCGCGACTTCATGGCGGGTGAACGTAGTGGACGAGCCGGCAGCGGACAATTCCTTTTCCTCCCGAATCCCCGCGACGGGTCCGGGGCGTCACGAAAAGCGGCGGTGAACCGCACGCACTTTCCAAACGCGTTGCGCCGGCGGGGTGGCGTGGGGCACGCGAGGCGGTGGGAGAGTGCGCGCGCTTCAGCACCGCTGGGAGGCCGGGGAAGCAGAGCTCCTCAGAAGCCCCCCGTCAGCCGCAGGTGCCACTCGTCCACCAGCTCCGCC
Organism: Verrucomicrobiales bacterium; assembly: GCA_015075445.1. GTDB lineage: Bacteria > Verrucomicrobiota > Verrucomicrobiia > Limisphaerales > J093 > DSVZ01. The sequence goes on along the minus strand of JABTUJ010000020.1, from coordinate 50,421 downwards.
GGAATCTCGCTCAGAAACCGGGAGCGCGACTGGTAGCAACCCTCCGCGTTGGCCCCGGCGGCGCGGAAGAGCGGATAGGACAGATAGAGCTCGTCCTTGGCCCGCGTCACGGCCACGTAGAACAACCGCCGCTCCTCTTCCGCACCCTCCGCATCCTCGATCGACCGCGTCGACGGAAACAGGCCGTCGCACAGCATGATCACGAAGACGACGCCGAACTCGAGCCCCTTGGCCTGGTGAATCGTGGACAACCGCAACCGCTCATCTGCCGCCGCCCGGGCCGACTCGGCTTCGAGCTCGACGTTGGTGAGCAGCGCCAGCTCGGCCAGGAACGCCTCGGGCGACGCAAACCGCTGCGCGAAACTGCCAAGCTGTTCGAGGTCCTCCAGCCGAGCGCTCGCATTGGTGTACGTGACCTGCAGGTAATCTTCATAGACCGCCTCGATCACGAGATCGATCATCGCCGTCGGGCTGCTGCGCGTCGACCCGGTCTCGAGCTGGGAGATCGTCGCCGTGAACTGCGCCCACTCCGTCTGCGTCTTCTTCGGCACCAGCGGGCTCAGCGATTGCAGCGCGGTCGCCAGCGGGAAGGGCGGCAGGACCGGGGGCGCGTCCTCCACCTCGGGATTCCAAAGCTCCGCCACGGCCACTTCCGCCGCCGCCGCGGGCACCGTAGTGTCCGCCTCGACCACAGTGTCGGCGGCGAACTGACCGCCATCCACCGGTCCGCCGGGGGCGACTTCCACCTGACCATCGGCCGTCGTTTGCACCCGCAGCGCCGCCCACAGCTTGTCGGCGGCCTTGGGGCCGATGCCCGGCAACATCTTGACGAGGCGCTTGAAGGCGAGTTCGTCCCGGGGATTGCAGACCAGCCGCAGGTAGGCGGCGACGTCCTTGACGTGGGCCTGTTCGAAGAAGCGGATGCCGCTGGTGATGCTGAACGGGATCTGGCGCTGGGTCAGCTCCATCTGCAGCTCGAGCGCGTGAAAGTGCGAGCGATAGAGCACCGCGATCTCCCGCAGCGGTGTGCCCTCCTCGTTCAGTTCCCGCACGCGCTGGGCGACGAACGCCGCCTGGGCGTTGGCATCGGGACACGGGACCACGATGGGCTTCGGGCCGGCCGGGCGCACCGGGGCGAGCCGCTTCTCGTACTGATGCACATTGGCGGCGATGGCGGCGTTCGCCACGGTGAGGATCTCCGGGGTGCTGCGGTAGTTGACCTCGATGCGGTAGAGGGTGGCGCCGGGGTGGCGGTCCGGGAACCGCATGATGTTGCGGAAATTGGCGCCGCGCCACGAATAGATGCTCTGCGAGTCGTCGCCCACGGCCATGACGTTGTGGTGTACCGCGGCCAGCAGGTCCACGAGATCGCTCTGGAGCTGGTTGGTGTCCTGGTACTCGTCCACCAGCACGTACTCGAACCGGCGCTGGTAATGGGCGCGCACTTCCGGCTGCTGTTCGAGCAGGCGGAGCCAGAGCACCAGCAGATCATCGAAGTCCATGCCGTTGCCCTGGCGCTTGCGCTCGGCATACGCCTTCTGCAAACCCTCGATCTCGGACGCCAGCGGAAGGAACCAGGGGAACTGGCGCTCGAGGAGTTGGGGCAGGCGCTGGGTCGTGTTGACGGCCAGCGAAAACAAGTCGCACAACACATCCGCCTTGGGAAACCGCCGGGCCTTCACGTCAACGTCCGCCTCCCCCAAACACGCTGCCGCCAGGTCCCGCGCATCCTCGCGATCCAGGATCGTGAAGTCCCGCCGATAACCCAAGGCCTCGGCGTGTCGCCGAAGCACCCGATTGCCTATCGAGTGAAAGGTCCCGCCCCACAGCCGGCTGAGGTCCTGTCCCAGCAACTCCGTCACCCGCCGCATCATCTCGCGCGCGGCTTTGTTGGTGAACGTGAGCAGCAGGATGTTCTCCGGCGGCACCCCGTGCTCGAGCAGATACGCCACGCGATACACCAGCGTCCGAGTCTTGCCCGCGCCCGCACCCGCGATCACGAGGCTCGGACCCGGTGGCGCAGTGACGGCCGCCAGTTGTTGCGGGTTGAGCTCGCGTGCGTAATCGATGTGCAGCTCAACCGCGGGCCGGGCTGTCTGCAGCACGTAGTCTCGTGACATCGCCACCATTCAACCCGGCCCCCGGCCGCTGGCCAGCCCAAAGCCGAATGTCCAAACCCCGGGCCCTCTCGCGCCGGCGGCTCGAAGAACGTAGGCGCCGACGTGAGGAGGCGAAGTCCAGCTCCCGGCTCCGACGCCTCTCTCGTCGGCGCCTACAGCACCTCGCGAACCTCCGGTTCAGCCGGCCAAAAGACATTCCCGGAGGCGATCCTGCGTTGCCTTCTGGCTGAACAAGTTGCAGTGGTGCACGCCGCGGCTGACCACCGGCTGAACCGGGAGAGGTAGCGCCAGCTCCGTGTCCGGCGGCACAAAAGCCAGCACCCGTTCGGCCGGCAGGAAGGCGGGCAGCTCCCCGCGCCGGGGCGCCGACTGGTCGATGCACCACGCGTGGCTCGTGTTCACCACCAGATCGTTCGCCTCGCCAAAAAAGCGGTCGAGCACCGTGTCCACGCCGGCACTCTTCGCGGCCTGCCACAAGCCCCGGAGGTTCGGGATCAGCGGCGAAGGCTCAAACTCGGCCGTCACCACGCCATAGCGGACACCGCCCTTGCCCGCATCCGCCTGCTGCAACGCGTGCAGGAAAGAATCCCGGACCTCGGCCATGAGAGGATTCTGGGCCAGCAACCCGGGAATCCGCTTCTCCCCGGCACGCACCGCGAGCTGCGCCAACAGCCCCGCCAGCCGCCCGAACAGATTCGCGTGATCCAGACCGGTCAGGTTCACCAGCACATCCGCCATCGCCCCCCAATGCTCAGGGTTCGCCAGATCCGTCCCGCAGTTGGGTGTGCCGAGAAACACCAGCGTGCGCACCGCCGCCGCCCGTTCGAGCAGTTCGCAGAAGGCCCGCGCCACCAACCCGCCGCGGCTGTGCGTCACCAGATCCAGCCGGCGCCCCTCCAGCAGCCGAGGGTCCAAAATGCGCAATTGCTCGACCAGCATCTCGGCGTTCTCGAGCGGCGTCTTCGACAGCGTCCAATGGTCAAAGCCGAGCACCGCCCGGTAGTGCGTCCGGGCCCAGCGCAGGAACTCCGGTCCGAACCCCTCGACCGGCGACGCCGTCCGGCTGAACGTGCCATGGACCAGCAACAGCACCCGATCCACCCGGCCACCCCCCGCCGCCTCGGGCAAGGACTCCCGCGTCACCGGCCGCAACGCCTCCGGGCCGTCGCCGGCCACCCAGCACAAGCCTTCGTTGGCAACCTGCTCGCGATCGTACTCGCGCACCAGGCCCGTCAACCCGCCGGCAAAACCGCGCACCAGCCATCGCCCAATCACCCGCAGCACACCCCGCTTGCCCGCCAGGCAATGCCGCAGCCGGTCGTCGTGCAGCAGACGGGTCAGGTCGGAACCAGGCAGTCCGTCGCCTCCTGCCGCCTCGCCGCGTCCGCGTCGCCCTGCACCGGTGCGCCGACGCCATCGACGCAGGCCCGCCTCCTCGACCAGTTCGAGCACCACGTCGTCCTTGCCCAACTCCTCCACGCCGCGGGTGGAGACCGGCAACGCCCCGAGCGCCGGCCCGCTCACCCACTCGGAAAGCACATGATCCGGGGCATGCAGGTAACGCGCGACCGGAACGGGCGGCGACATCGCCGGAGGTCGCTTCAGCCTCGCCGCAGGCACGCGGGGCCGGGCTTCCTCGGTCTCCTCGGTCCGCGACCGCCCACCCCCGGCCAGCGCCTGGAACAGCTCCTCCGTGGGGTCGCCATACAACACCAGGCTCGCCCAGCCCAGCCCCGCCCACGCACCACCGCCGGAGCTCTCGCCCTCCGCGTCGTCCGGGTAGCTGACCCGCCGGGCCTCGGCCTTCGCCCGGCGCAGCGCCTCGCCCAGGGTGAGCCGCTCCGAAAGCAAGTGGCGGTAGAACTCGAGGGCAATGTGCTGCGCCAGCAGATCATCGATGGGCCACAGCGGCGCGATGTACGCCGCCACCCCCTGGTTGATGAAGGCCGTGGCCAGCCCGAACACGTTGCCCTGGTAACGCCGCCTCGGCTCACCGGTCTCCATCGCGGACTCGCACGCGTTCGCATACACCAGCCACGGCGGAGCCGGGTGATCCACCAGCGTGTTGCGAATCTCCAGCGCCCACAGCTCGCCATCGCTCAACAACCACGCGCTCGTTTCGGGATCGTCCCCCCGAAACACCCCGTGCCCCGCGAAATGGATGAGATCGTACTCACCCGTCCGCAGCAGCTCACGGAACTCCGCCAGCGTCAGCCGCGTGTGAATGCGGGTGTCGCGCGCCCGCTCGAAATCGATCACCTCACCCAGCTCCTCGCGCAGCCGCTCAAACCACCCCGCCACCTGCTCGGCCTCGAACCGTGCGCCGCGCAACTGGTCCCACCCGCGCTCCACCAACTCGCGGTCGAACACCGGGTCGCCAATGACCAACGGGCGCACCCGCCCCTGACGCCGCCGGGTCACCTGGCGGGCCAGGCCGGTCTCCATGAACACCTGCCGGCCGATGGCAAAGCGCTCGCACAACCACTCCCCGCGATGATGCAGCAGTTCCCACGGGTACCGCATCAGCTCGCGGGGGATCTGCAGTTGGAGATGCGCATGGGTGTGCGTCAGGCCCTCCAGGGCCGCCTGGCGCGCATCCTCGAGCGTGCGGCTCAGATTCTGGAAAACGTCCTCCCCCAACAGCCCGCCGATGGCGCGCAGACGCCGCAGCAGGTCCGGCGTGGCCACGTCGGCGCTGAGCACCTCGCCCAGCTCCCGCAGCGCCCGATCCATCACCTGCGGCTGCACCCGGCTGTCCTGCTCGGTGATCACCGCGCCGCTGGTGACAGATTCGAGCCGCAGCAGATAGCTCTCGCGCCGCTTCCCGATCCCGCCCGGCGGTCCGCTCGGAGCGTCGGCCGGGCTGCCCGCCCCCGACCGCCGTTCCAGCGAGAGCGTCAGCGTCGGTGCCGGCGCCAGGACCCGGAACTGGTCGCGCAACCCCCACACCACCGAATCCACACCGGTGAGCCGGCGCAACACCTCGCGCCGGGTCGTGACCGCCCCCGTGGCCAGCAGCGAACTCACCAACCGCCACAGGGCGCGCGGATGCTGGTCGATGAGATTGGCCGCCCCCAACATCGCCGCCCAATGCACCCGCCGATGGAACGTGAACCGCTGGTAGTTCGTGTTCATCAACCGGTCCAGCTTCGGCGGCCGGTACAACGACACACCGGACCAGCGCGGCCAGCCCTCGGCCGGGCCTGCCGTCGACTCCAGCGCGATCACCGCGCCCGGCCGCGCCTCGCCGGGGGCCTCGACCGGATCATCGAACTCGTCTTCGAGCTCGCTCCCCAACAGAACCAGGGCCGCCTGGCGGGCCTGCCGGGCCAACCGCCGCGCGGTCTCGGCCGATTCCTTCAACCGCTCCAGGTCAAACCGCCGCTCGGCCGGCAGCCAGCGCAGTTCCGCCGCCACCGCCCCTTCCAGTCGCTCGTCCCGATCCCGGGCACGGTCACGCGCCTGACGCCGTTCCTCCCGCGTCACCGGCGGGCGGCCGGCACTCGCGGTCAAGGCCAGCAACCGCTCGCGTACCCCCTCCCCCACGACCGTCAGCAGCCGCTGCCCCTGTTCGGCCGGCGCAGCGCCGCGCAACACTTCCACGAGCAACGCAAGTCGCTCCGGATCAGGGCTTGCTTCGACTTGCACTTCCAGCCGCCGCGCCACCGCTTCCCGGAACCGCAAGAGATGTCGCGCCGACACCCGCTGCAACGTCGTCCCCAGCCAGCCCTGCACCGCCTCGTCCGCCATCGCGTCCAACGCCGCGCCCGTCAGTAGAAAGAAGCTCCCGCAGTCGAAGGCATCGGATTGGCCACGCCCCTCCGGCGGATCGAACAGTCCGAGCAACAGACGGCGCGTCTCCCAGATCAGCCCCTCGCCCAGCGCCTGCATCAGCCCGATGCACAGCGTGTCGAAAGCGCGCGCCACCTCGTCCAGACGCCGCAGGTCCAGCGCCGATACCACCACCGGACTGTCCAGCCCGGGAACCTGGTACGACGCTGTGATGGCGGGCACCAGCACCCGCGCCACGGTCTCCGTGTCCGCTCCGCCCTTGGCCCCCGCCACGGCCCGCATCCAGGCTCGCAGCACCGCTGCGTAATCCCAGCCCGATCCAGGCACAAGCGTTTGGGAAGCCACCAATGCCTGCACGCACCCCTCGAGCTCGTACGCCAGCTCCAGGAACTGCGTGTGGCAACTGTCGACCGCCAGGATCTCGAACAGCTCCCGCCCCCGCCCCTGCTCCGCCTGCACCTCCCGAATCACCGCCCCCACGTCCACCACGTCCAGGTAGCCACCGCACGAATCGTCGCGGCAGAGCGTGAACACCCGCGACTGGTGACCGCCTCCCGCCCCCTCCGCCTCGGACGGATCCAATGCGTTGAGCCCACCCAGTACCAACGCCACGCGCTCGGCCGGATGCGCCGAGAGTCCCCAGCGCAGAAAGTCGGCCAACACCGCCGCCGAACCGCTGTCCACCCGGCCCAGGTGTTCCACTGGCTCAAGCTCGGCAGCCGGTTCGCGCGGCAGAACATAACGCACCGCGCCCCCCGGCCCATCGTATTGCACCGCCACCACCACCTCGGACGAGGCCCCGGCCGCCAGCACCTCGCGAAGATCCGCCTCCACCTGTGCCGCCAGCGGCGGGTTGAGGTCCCCCGCGAGGTAGCACAGCACCGTCCACGGCGAGAGCCTCTCCCCGCGGGTTGCCAGTCGTTCCTGGGTCGAGCGGACCGTCCGTTTCGAGGAACTGCGTGATCGAGGCATAACACAGGGGGCTGGTTTGGTCAGTATGGGTCAGGGCCGGCGTTTCCTCCCTCCCCCGTAGGCGCAGGCGTCAGGAGGCGTCTTCGGAGCTAAGAACATCGCCGCCGCTGCCTCACGTCGGCGCGCCACAACGCCTCCTCACGTCGGCGCCTACGGTCGGTCGCGGTTTCATACTGACGATCCAATACCCAGGCTAACGCGGTTTCAAGTCATAGCAGAGCAGAATGTCCTGGTCACGGAGGTAGAGCTTGCCGTTGGCCACGACCGGATGCGGCCAGGCTTCCTTGCCGCTCGCCTCGGGCTGTTCAAAACGCCCCTTCTCCCTGTAGCCAGCGGTCGTGGCCTCGATCAGCGCAATCCGGCTGACCTTCTTCCTCTCCTCGCGGAGGATCAGGTGGCCATCCACATAAACACAACTGCCCTTGCCCAGATCGTCCTCGTGCTGCCACACCGCCTTGCCGGTCTTGAACTCCTGACACGTCCAGCCGCGCCGATCATCATGGCCGTACACGTGGTCGCCGATGAGGATCACCCCGCCGTGGTGGTTCATCACCACCCGGTTCTTGTACACCTCGCGCGGCTCGAACCGGTCTCCGGCCTTGGTGATGTGAAACAGGTTGCAGCCGATCTGGTAGCCCGACGTCACGTACACGTGATCGTCCCGCACCAACGGCGTGGGAATCACCGCCGTCGACCCCTTCCGCGCCGTTTGCCACAACACCCGGCCGTCCGTCCCCACGCCCACCACGCTGGCCATGGTGAGCTGCACGTACTGCGGCACCCCACCGATCGTGGCCGGCATGAGAGACGAATACTGCGCCGCGTCGATGAAACCCTCCGACTGCCACAACAACGCCCCGGTCCGTTTGTTCAACGCCACGATGCCGCCCCGCTCACCGCCCGGCGTAAACACCACCTGCTCGCCATCCACCAACGGCGACTCGCTGAACCCCCACTCGGGCAGCTTCCCGCCGTAGTCCTTCGTCATCTGCTTGCGCCACACCTCGCGGCCCGTCGCCGTCTCAAACGCCGCAATCTCACCGTACTGCGCCATCGCGAACACCAGGTCGCCGTCCACCGTGGGCACCGCCCGCACGCCGGCGTACCTGCCCCAGCCAGGCGCCCCCGCACGGCCCAGCTTCGTCGACCACACCGGCTTGCCGTCCTGCTCGCTGTACGCCAGCACGAAACTGTCATCGCCCCGATCGCCCGCCGTGTAGATCCGCCCACCCGCCACCGAGACCGTGGCGTAACCAGCCCCGAGCCCGGTCGCCTTCCAGACCAGCGGCGGACCGGAGCCGGGCCAGCTCTTCAGCAGGCCGGTCTCGGCGGACTTGCCGTCGCGATGGGGACCGCGCCATTGCGGCCAGTCATGGGCGGCGGCGGACAGCGTGAGGGTCAGCAGGGCAGTGAGGCCCGTGGTCAGGGGTCGCAGGTGCATTTTCATCAGGTCAGTCCGAATCTGTAGGGCGTTAGAGTGGCACGGATTACCCCAAATTCAAACCAGCCCGCCTTCCCCGCCCAGGGCGAGCGGAAGACCAGGGACAAAGGCGCCGCGTCAGCCATCATCCAGCCCGGGCACGGCGCGACTCCCCCTTTCGCGTGGTTCGCGTGGTTCGCGGTCGATCGAGCGATTGCCGCTCAGAACCCGAGAAACTGTTTCGGGCGTTGCATCAACTCGATCTCGTAGCCCTCGGGCGCATCGATGAACGCGAAACCACTGCCGTCCGGCCGGAGATGGGGGCCGTCCGAGTACTGGAGGCCATGACGGGCGAGGTGCTGCCCAAAGGCCTCGAGGCTCTCCACCTCAAACGCCAGGTGCGTGAGGTCCGGTTGCACCTGCACGGGCCCGCTGTCGGGGAAGTGGCACAGCTCGATGAGTTCTTCGCTCTGCGGCGCCTTGAGAAACACCAGCTCGGAACCGCGCGGCGACTTGTGCCGGCGGACTTCCTCCAGGCCAAGCACGTCCTTGTAGAACCGGACCGATCGCTCGAGATCGTTCAGGCGATAACGGGTGTGGAGCAGTTTCGTAACCATGGCTTTCCTCAAGTTGAGAATTGTGATTCGTGATTCGTGATTCGTGATTCGTGCCGCGTGGCCCTTCGCCCTTCGCCCTTCGCCCGTTCTACTGCCGCACCCGCTGGCGAAGGTCGATGAGCGCCTTCATGACGTCGTGCAGGTTGCCCGACCATTCGCGCGTGCCGAACGCGTCGTGGAGTTTGCGATAGAGTCCGTAGAGCTCCCGGTACACGGCGTGCGCCTGGGGGTTGGGCTTGAATCCCCGGGGCTTGAGCCCGGTCATGGCCCGCTGGGCGGCGGCGAAATCCGGGTGGACTCCCGCGACCACCGCGCCGGCAATGGCTGCGCCCAGCGCGCAGGTCTGGGCCGAACGACTGATCTGCATCGGCCGCCCCGTGACATCCGCATAGATCTGCATGACCAACGGGCTCTTCTCAGCGATGCCCCCGCAATTCACCACCTGATCGACCTTCACGCCGTACTCCTCGAACCGGTTGATGATCGTGAGTGCGCCAAAGGCCGTGGCTTCGATGAGCGTCCGGTAGATCTCGGCCGGCGTCGTGTAGAGTGTCTGGCCCAGCAGCAGGCCGGTGAGCCGCTGGTCCACCAGGATGGTGCGGTTGCCGTTGTTCCAGTCCAGCGCCAACAGGCCGGATTCGCCGGGCTTCAACCGCGCCGCCCCCGCAGTGAGTGCCTCGTGCGAACCCGCCTTCGGGCCGCCCGGTTGCACGTAGTTCACCCACCAGTTGAAGATGTCCCCGACCGCGGACTGGCCGGCCTCGAGACCGAAGTAACCGGGCAGGATCGAACCGTTCACAATGCCGCAGAGACCAGGAATGTCGGCCAACGGCTTCCCCACCGGCGCCACCATCATGTCGCAGGTGCTGGTGCCGATGATCTTCACCAGCGTGCCCGGGGCGATGCCGCTGCCCACACCGCCCAGATGCGCATCGAAAGCGCCCACGGCAACCGGGATGCCAGCGGGCAACCCCGTGCGCCGGGCCCACGCGGACGTCAATCCACCCACCGACCGCTCCACCGTGTGCGCTTGGGGCCGCAGCCGGCCGCGGAGTTCGCCAAGCTTCGGGTCGAGCCGGCCCAGGAACTCGGCGTCCGGATACCCGCCCCACGCGTCGTTGTACATCGCCTTGTGGCCCGCGGCACACACGCCCACGGTGAGCTGGTCGGGCGCCTCGGTGCCGGTGAGCATCGCGGGGATCCAGTCGGCGCATTCGACCCAGGTATGAGCGGCTTCGAACACCTCGGGGCTGGTGCGGAGGCAGTGCAGGATCTTGCTGAAGAACCATTCGCTCGAGTAGGTGCCGCCGCACTTGGCGAGGTAATGCGGGCGCAACTCGGCCGCCCGGGCCGTGATCTCGGCGGCCTCCGCCACGCCAGTATGATCTTTCCACAACCAGGCCATGGCCGCCGGGTTCTTGGCAAACCGCTTCTGGAACGCGAGCGGTTTCCCCTGCGCATCCACCGGCAACGGCGTGCTCCCGGTCGTGTCCACCCCGATCCCCACCACCTGATCCGGACGAAACCCCCGCCGCCGTTTCCGGGCGTCGGCCAGCGCCTTCTTGACGGCGACCTCGGCCCCCTCGACGTAGTCGGCGGGGTGTTGCCGGGCCAGGTTCGGATCGCGACTCAGCAGCACGCCGGCCGTGCCGTGGGCGTAGTTCCAGACGGCGGTCCCGACCTCCTGGCCGTTGGCGGTGTTGACGATGAGGGCGCGAACGGAGTTCGTGCCGTAATCCAGCCCGAGGGTGTACGAAGCGCTCATAGGTGTCGGTTCGCGAGGAGTGTGGCAACAACCCGCCGAAACGGAAGCCGGAACCTGCGCCCCCACACCTCGCGACTCGTCCAACGAAAAGCGGCGGTGAACCGCACGCACTCCAGACGCTTCGCGACTCCCAGACCGCCGGGCACGCGCCACGCGTTTGATGAGGGTAGGAGGAGCGGATTGAACACTCCCTCCCTCCCAAACCGGACAGGCGGATCTCCCGCATCCGGCTTTCCAGTCCGTGGCTGCCGATGGAGGTGGCCAGGCCAGTGGAGGTCAAGGCGTCAGAATGACTCCAGCCAGCCGCGCAGGCTTGCGCCCCGCTCATCCTGCTCGCGCAGGACGGTCCACTGTCGGGTGGGATCCGATGCCAAGCCCGGTGTTCCGGCGCATCCGAGCGAACAGCCTTGCGGCACTACCCGGACCCTTGTGGGATGGCACTCGTCCTGCCCCAACACCACGTTCCTACCCCCTTCGCTCCACGATCATTACTGCTTCCGCGCTACTACGGGGCTCTGACCCCGACCGGTTCCGTTCTCGCCACCGGCCGTGGTTCCCTGATTCACGTCACCAGAACTTCCCACCATTCTGTCTCCAACCATCGACGGCCCTCGATCAGACGCGCTCCACTCCCTCAACGCTGACCGCTCTATTTCGTTCGGGCTTCGAACCCCGCACTCGCCGGCTCGCCAGAACCGCCGACCGAATCGAGTTCACACTGCCCGCCCCTACGGACAGACGTTGTTACGGACTGGTGGTTCACTTCCAGTTGCTCTCACCCCGGGTTCTCGCCCCGATGCAGTTATTTTCAGTTACTGGCCCTACAGTGTCGGCCAGGTCAGGGACTTGCACCCTGCTGTTCCAGTGCGCTCTCAGGCGCACGAGTGCGTGCGGTTCACCGCCGCTTTTCGTTCATTCCCCATCGTTCGTGCCGCGGCACCCGCCTACTTCTCCCCATACGCCTCCACCAACGCTTCGTAGCACGCCGCATCCACCGGCACGACACACCCATGCCGCGTATCCGAAGGCACTGCATAACTCGAGACATGCAGCTCATGCCACGGTCCCTCCAACTGCGGCGCCGTCGCCACCGTGTACTGCACCGCCGGGTACTGCTCCGTGTACAGATACCAACCCAGCCCGTCCGGACGCGGAAACACCGTGGGCGCCTCCCGGAAGTTCGGCGTCACCCGCGGCCCCGGTTCGCTCCATGGCCCGCTCAAGCTCGGGGCGGACGCCACGCGAATGGACTTGCCCGTCGGCCAATCGAAGGCCGGCATGGCCTCGTCCTTCAGCAGCGCGAGGTACCGGTCTCCCTCGCGCCGCACGATGACGTCGATGGTCGCCAGGTCCCACGAGAACAACCGCCGGGGTTCGCTGAAGGTCTCCAGATCGGTCGAGGTCATGTACAGCGTGCGCTGGCCGCGCCAGTAGGCCTCGGTATCCACGGGATGACGCCGCGACTGCGAACTGTGCCACGTGATCACATAGGTGCCCTGCACGTCATCGAACCAGATCTTCGGCGCCCCGTGATCGCCCGAGTTGTCGCGGTACCCCGGCACCCGGCTGACATCCAGTCGAAGCTGCTTGAGCAGTGCCCAGTGCACGAGGTTGGTCGACACCCACAGCGTCAGATCGAGGTTCGGCCGGCGATTACCGACGAGGTAGAACCGGCCGTCGTGGCCGCGGCAGATGTCCGGGTGCCCCCAATACTCCTCGCCCAGGATGCGCCGCCCCCCGTTCAAGCGCTGCCAGCGCAGGCCATCGGTGCTCAGCGCGTAGTAAAGCCGGCCGTAATCCTCCCGGGTCATGTGTGCGAACAAATACCCGGCCGGGCGCGGCTGCGGTGAGAGAGCCAGTCGCCCGCCCTCCTCGGCCACGTCGAAGAACCGCGCGCGTTCCTGCCCTCCACGGTTCGGCTGATGCAAGGCGAGCTTAAGCTGGCCATCAAGCGTGCGAAAGAGCATGCCATGGCCGCCATCACCCGCGAACAGCGGCGCCGGATCGTGCATCCACCGGCCATCCACATACCCGTCCTCCGAGCGCGCCTGCCCCAGCGTGTAGCCGCCACTCCCGAAACTGGACCACAACATCACCAGCCGACCGTCGCCCGTCCGATGCAGCCAGGGACCGTCGGTGACGAAGTTCGTCCGGCCGGCGGCGCCACCGCCTTCCAGGGACCTGACCCACGGCGCCTGACTGGCGCGGAACAACTCGATGGGTTCGCCCACCCGCGCCGACCAGTCCGGCTTCATCCGCACGGCGCGCATCGCGCCATCGCCGATCTGCACCCACTCGTGGCAATAGACCAGCCAGCACGTGCCGTCCGGATCCACCCACGGCGTCCCGTCCAGGCACCGCTGGTCGGGAGGCGTGTTGGCCTCGGCGCTGAACACGGCGAACGGGCCGGCCGGCGCGTCGGCTCGCAAGATCTGTGTGCCTCGCCCACCCGCGCGGCCGTTGAAGCTCACGAACAGGTAGTAATGGCCGCCCAACCGATGCACTTCCGGCGCCCAGATCTCCTCCCCACCCCAGAACCCTTCCGGCCGCCGGAACACCAGTTCGGGCCGGCTCCAACGCGTCAGGTCGCGACTGCGATAGACTTCGACGCCGAGGCCGGGCTGCGGGTTCACCCGGCGGTTGCCGGTCTGCGCGTATAGGTAGTACGTGCCCGTCTCGCGGTCCGCATGGATGAACGGATCGCGGACACGCAGGTCATCGAGTGCCAGCGGGTAATCCACCGGAGGCTCGGCAGCCACCAGACCAAAGCCGACCGACAGAAACAGGAACAAGCGTTGCACGCCGACGAGCAAAGCACACCGGGGAGAGAGGCGGAAAGCCGGTTTCCCATCGCCACACGATCTCCCCAGACGTCGCTGCAAGACCGACCGCGACGACGCCAAGCGCCGCTGGAAGTCGGCGCACTCCAAACGCGTTGCGCCAGCCTCACGCACAACTTCGCCATCGGCGGTGAGCGTGCGCAGGGTGGCACAAGGGGGGCGGCTCCGCGCTCAGCGTGGCCAAATGGACCGAGGACACACCGGAACCAGACAGCCCGCCGCTCTTCCCCCCTCCACCTCCGCCCATTTCCCTGTCCCCCCCGCCCTCTGTGTCCTCCGCGCCTCTGCGCTTCCCCGCCCCCGGAGACACCCCACCGCACCCGACCGAACGCCGACCATGCAGCACAGCGGGGTGGCCGTGCGGAGGTGTTGGGGCTGCTGGGCGAAGCGCGGGGCGAAGGCGGGGAAATCCGGGGTGGTCAGATGGACAGCTCTTATACGGTCGTATTGACACGCTGTCTATACTCGCTTTCGTGAACGTGAACTCGACGCACGGTCCGGGACATCCTGCTGCAGATGCAGCGGCAGACCGTCGCCTACATGTGGAAGAACCTGCCAGCACGAATCGGCGCAAGCGACTCTCCAAGAAAATTCTAGGGCTTAACTAACCGCCATTCAGAACTGACCCCTTCGGGATGATCAATCGCCGACACTTTTTGGGGCGCCTGGCCGAGCTCGGCGTCGCTGTCTCCGTCACCGGCAGCCTGCCACGCACACGGGCCGCTGAACCACCCGGGGTGCCGTCGGGGCCGGTGGTCGGCTTTCCGGGGCCGTGGCAGTTCCAGTTCCCGAAAGGCGCCATCATCCTCGTCAGCGACCAGCAGCTCGAGGAGCTGACGGACCCGGATCGGGAGGTGGATCTGAGCCTGAGCCGCACGCCCAACCGCACCACCCTCCGCCGGCTGTGCGAGCAACAACGGGCGGCGGGCGCCCGCACGATCATCCTCGCCTTCGACGAGTTCTGGTCGCAGTACCGGCCCGGCCAGGGCGGCCAGCCGCGTCAGCTCACGCCGGACACCGAAGCGTACGTGGCCCGGATCGCGCGGATCAGCGCGACCCTCAAGCAGTACGGGCTGGGCCTCGAACTCAGCCTGCTCAGCCCGCTCGAGATCGGCGCCGGCTACGTCCGCCAGACCGGTGAGTCCGGCCGCTGGGTGCAGTATCGCGAAGGATGGCGCGATCCCAAGACCGGCCGTTACACCCTCGCGCTCTGGGAACCGCTGCGCTGGACAAACAACAAGGGCACGATCGAACTCGAGCGCGCCGGCGTCCGCGCGTTCGCCTTCCGGGAACGACGCCTCGGCCGGACCAGCTTCTACGCCGTCGCCCCGGGCGACATCGTCGAGTTGAAGACACCGCCGCAGCTCGAGGCGGCGGAAACCGCGACGCGCAAGCACCGCCGGCTCACCGTTCGTGGCGAAGGCGACACGGACGCGGGCCCCAGTGATCGCGTGCTGGTGGTCATGAGCTATCGCGTGCCGGAGATGGACTACTTCAGCCCCCAGGCCCTGCCCTTCCTGGAAGCACTGGTCCGCCGCTACCACACCGCCGGGATCCCGTTGAACGGCCTGTACGCGGACGAGATGCACATTCAGCAGGACTGGGGCTATGCGGATCACCACGAGGAAGGCCAGTTCGCCCTGCGCTATCTGACGCCGCACCTGGCCGCAACATTTGCCCGGCTCTACGGTACCGAGTACGCCGACTTCGAGCGCAGGCTGGTCTACTTCGCCTACGGTCAGCATGGCTTCCTGCCCGACTTGCAGGCGCGGCTCGCGGCCCAACACGTCCTGGGTCCCGACCCCGCCGACGTCCAGCGCACCTTCCTCCTGCGACGGCGCTATTACGAGCTGCTGCACAACACCGTGGTCGAGTTGTTCGCCCGCGCCAAGGCGTCGGCCGAGCAGCTCTATGGACACGAACTTGAAGCCCGGGCACACGCAACGTGGGCACAGAGCCCCACGATCGACTTCTGGAATGTGCGGAACCAGCCGCTCCCCCCACGGCAGTACGAGTACACCTCTGATTTTCTCTGGTCGAACACCATCCAGCAGGCCGCCAGCGCGTGCAGCGATTACTTCAAGTGGAACGAGTTTCTCACCGGCGGCGGCAATGACCACGCCGAGGGCGGCTGGTCGGATCGCAACTACTACGGGCTCGCCCTGGCCTGTTCGACCGGCAGCCTGAACCGCGTCCCCAACGCTTACGCCGCCGCCTGGGGCATGCCCGCCGCCGTGCACCGCCGGCATCGCGCCCTGGAGAATGCCTTCGGCTGTGCGCCGGACGACGCGTTCGCCGCGGTCACGGACTACGAGCATCGCGAAGTGCCCGTGCTGATGCTCTACCCGTCGTCGCTCGTCGCCTGCGAAGAGCGGTTCGGCTCGTGGATGGTCCAGTACGGCTACGCGAACTACGTCACGCCAGCCAAACTGCTCGAACACGGCCGCCTGCTCGAGGGACAACTCGACCTCGCGGGACGTCGCTACGGCACGATCGCCGTGCTATTCGAGCCTCTGCCACCCCCGGGCTTGCTCGACCTGCTCGAACGGTTCGTCGAGGCGGGCGGCAAGCTGATCTGGTCGGGACCCCCGCCGCAGTTCGATCTGGCAGGCGCCGACGTGCGGGCGCGTTGGCAGCGGCTGTTCGGCGTGCGGTCGCTGGGGTTTGCGCACGAAGGACTCGTGGCCGCGGGTGGCTCCGCCATGTTCGAAGGTGCGCTTGGGCGGGTGCCGGCCCAGGTCATCCTGACGGATTTCCTGGTCGACCTGATCTACCCGTTTGAACCGGAGCCGGGCGGTGCCGTGGTGGCCCGCGTGGGCGCGCGCGCCGTCGGCGTGCATCGCTCCCTTCCGCGTGACGGCTCGACGACCTTTCTCGGCTTCCGTCCGCGCGACGACCAGGCGGGTTCCCTGGGAGTTCCCGTGCAAACCTGGTTCGAGATCCTGCGTGCCCTCGGCAGCTACAGCGGTGAGGATGATCCGTCAGTGGTGTCGCGCACATCGCGCTGGCTGGCCACGCGGTTCCCGAACGGCGCGCTGGCCGTCGGGGTGCATTACCGCGACCACGTCGAGAGCTGGCCGGGCGGGTTTCATCGCGACACCCAGCAGGACGAGCAAGCCCTGGCTGCGAACCCCCTGCCGCCGGACGAACTCGAGTTAACGGGCTTAAGGCTGGCGGGCCGGCGTGTGGATTTTCGGGGCCGGCTGCTGGTGGCCTTTCGCGAGGATGACCGGTATCGACTGGCGGCGTTCGCGGGATATGAGGCTCAGCAACTGCGCCTGGACGGCCGGGAACACGTGTTTGCGGACCGCCCGATGCCGATGCTCGGGTGGGCGCCGGTGCGGGCGGATCGCCGGGTGGTGGGCGGGGCGATGCTCGAGGTCTGGGTGCAGGGCGAAGGCCGGTTGAGGCTGCCGTTGAGCGAGGGGGTGGTCGCTCCGCGGTTGTTCGCGGCCAGTCAACGGCCGGGGACCTTGGGAGCCGCGGTCCCCGCCAGGGTGGAGGGCGGGATCCTCGAGTTCGAAGCCGGCCCGGGCAAGGCGCAAGGGAAGCTGTTTCTCCTGCCAGCCTAAGGGGTCAGTTCTTGACTTTGTCATCTCGACGCGCGCTCGCGGTGGTGAGTTGACAAAGTCAAGAACTGACCCCTTGGGTGACTTCCCCATTTCCCTGGCGGGCGTCCTGTGCCTATGCTCGGGTCCGATGAAACGCGTTGCGTTGCGCTTGGGGTTGGGAGCGTGCCTGTGCCTGCCCGGGCTGGCGCTCTCGGTGACGGCCGGAGAGGGGCGGGCGGCGGCGATCGACCAGGAAACCCTTGACCGATGGTCAGCGCCCTACCGGGGCTGGCATTACTGGCCGGACCACGTCATCCCCGCCCAGCCCAAACTCCCCGGACACGAGCGGTTCGAGAACACCGATGTGCCCTGCGTGTTTCAACCGCCCGGGCAGGACGACCGGTGGTACATGAGCTTCATCGCCTTCGACGGTCAGGGCTACAACTCGTTCGTCGCCGAGAGCACGAACCTGGTCCACTGGACCCGTCCCCGGCTGGCCATGGGCTTCGGGCCGCCCAACGAGTTCGATCACGGCGGGACGGTGATCGGGGCGTACCTCTTCGAGTCCTACGACATCAAGGCGCCACGGCGGCTCCAGCGGCGGGACGGGAAGTTCTGGACGCTGTACGGCTGCTACCCGCGTCAGGGCGGCTACGAACTGCGGCCGGGCTACGAAGGCGTGGCGGTGAGCGACGACGGCCTGAGCTGGCGGCGGGCCAAGGACGCCCCGATTCTCGCGGTGCAGGACCCGGACTGCGGCCCGTGGGAGAAGGACTGCATCTACCAGCCGTGGCTCGTGGAACATCGGGGCCGGTTCTTCAACTTCTACAACGCCGCGGAGGGCGGGATCGAACAGACCGGGCTGGCGTTCTCGGTCGACCTGCTCCATTGGATGCGGTACCCCGCCAATCCCGTCGTGCCGAACCGCGCCGGCGGCTTCGACGAGCAGTTCGCGTCCGACCCCAAGGTGTTCCGCGACGGCGATCACTGGACGATGTTCTACTTTGGCGTGGGCCGTGGCGGGGCGCACATCATGGTGGCGTTCTCGCGTGATCTCGTGCATTGGACGGCGCACCCCGAACCCCTGTACCGCGCGGGGGGCAACCCGAGCGGGTTGGATCAGCAGTACGCGCACAAGATCTCGCTGGTGTACAACCCGAAGGACGACACGTTCTACCTGCACTACTGCGCCTGCGGGAACCGTGGCCGCGGTATCGGGCTGATCGCCAGCAAACCCCTTCCCTATTCCGCGCGGAAAGACGCGCCATGACCGCCGGCAATCTGTTGGCCGGGGGAGCCCTCGGTCTCCTGCTCAGCCTGACCTCCTCGCCCCGCGCGCCCCGCGCGTGGCTGGGCACGGTGCTGGCCGGGTCCTTGTTGGGGCTGACAGCGGCGGTCAGCGTGCTCGTCACGGGCGAGGCGTGGGAGTGGCGCAGCACGTTCGCGATCGGCGGGGAAAGCGTGCACTTGCGGCTCGATGGCGTGAGCGCGCTGTTCCTCGCCCTGTTGGCTGTGGGCGGTGCGGTCAGCGCAGCGTACGCCCACGAATACTGGCCGGATCGCGCGCACCCGGTCTCGGCGCCGCGCGGGCGCGGGTGGTGGAGCGGACTGCTGCTGAGCATGGGGCTCGTTCTGCTGTCCTCGAACGGACTTCATTTCCTGATCGCCTGGGAACTGTTCGCCCTGTGCGGTTATTTCCTGATCACGCTGGAGGGGCGCCGTCGCGCCGTGCGGGCGGCGGGCTGGCTTTACCTGGCGGCGTCGCATGCCGGGACGCTGGCGTTGTTCGCTTTCTTTGCGCTTCTCGCCGAGCGGACGGGGAGCTGGGAGCTGGGGCCGCGACCCGACGAAGCGGGCTTGGCCCCGCTGTTCTGGCTGGCCCTGTTCGGCTTTGGGATCAAGGCCGGCCTGTTTCCCCTGCACATCTGGCTGCCCTCCGCGCACGCGAATGCGCCGAGCCACGTGTCGGCCATCCTGTCGGGGGTGGCGATCAAGCTGGGGATCTACGGGCTGGTACGGTTCAGCGGGTGGCTCCCAACGCCGGTGGGAGCGGGTGAAGTGGTGGTCGGGTTGGGCCTGGCGAGCGCGGTGCTGGGGGTGGCGTTCGCGCTTGGCCAGCACGATCTAAAACGGCTCCTGGCGTACCACAGCGTCGAGAACATCGGCATCATCCTCATCGGGCTGGGCCTGGCGCTCATCGCGGCGGCGCGGGGCCACGCCACGTGGGGGGCGTTGACGCTGGCCGGGGCGCTGCTGCACGTGTGGAACCACGGCCTGTTCAAGTCGCTGCTGTTTCTGGGGGCCGGCTCGGTGCTGCACGCCACGGGCACACGGGAGATGAGCCGCCTGGGGGGTCTCTGGCGAACGATGCCGTGGACGGCGTCGCTGTTCGCGCTCGGCGCGGTGGCCATCTCCGGGCTGCCGCCGCTGAACGGGTTTGTCAGCGAGTGGCTCGTGTACCTCGGCATGTTCGGCGCGGTGAACCAACCGGCCACTGTGACCGCGGCCGTGCCGGCAATCATCCTCCTGGCCATGACGGGTGCGCTGGCCCTGGCGTGCTTTGTGAAGGTCTGTGGCGTGGTGTTTCTCGGCGCCGCAAGGTCCCCGGAGGCTGCCGGCGCCCACGAGTGTACCGTCGGCATGCGTGTCCCCATGGGGGTGCTGGCGGCGGCTTGCGTGGCCATTGGTCTCGCGCCCGCCTTGTTCTGGCCGGCCGTGCACACGGCGGTGACGGCGTGGCGGGGGACCTGGGCTAACGTCCCGGCTCCGGTCTCTCTGGCCCAACTGGGGTGGGTCCACACGGCGCTGGTGGTGGCGGCCGTGGGCGCTGCGGCCGGGTTGGGGTGGCGGGCGCGACGGGGGGGGTGGCGACGAGCGGTGACATGGGACTGCGGCTATGCGGCGCCCACGGCGCGCATGCAGTACACGGCGGGGTCGTTCGCAGGGATTCTCACCGAGTGGTTCGCGTGGGCCCTGCGTCCCGAGCGCCACGTCCAGCGACCCACGGCGACCTTCCCGCCTCACGCCAGGTTCGAGGAGCATACGCCCGAGACGGTGCTGGAGCGGGGCATCGCGCCTTGTGCCCGCGGGGTGCTGCGGCTCGCCGCGGTCGTCCGCCGGCTTCAGCATGGTCGAACGCACGCGTACATTCTCTACCTGCTCATCGGGCTGGCGGCGGTGGCGGTCATGGCGCTGGCGTGGGGAGGAGTCGGGCCATGAACATCCGACACCCCTTGGCATCGCAAGGACGCAAGGCATGTATCTGAACCTGGTTCAACTGGCCGAGTCCTTCGGCGTGTCCGAGAAGGTCGTCGAGGACTGGATCCGGGCCAACGGACTGCCGCATGTGCGGGATCGGGGCCGGCTCCTGTTCGATCGCGCGCGGGTGGTGCACTGGGCGGCGGCGCACGGCCTCACGGCCCGAACCGGTTTTCTGGCGCCCGAGCGGGGCCCCTTCACGAGCGACCTGGCGTTGGCTCCGATGCTGCGCGTAGGTGGGATTCGGCGTGCGGTACTGGCGTCCGAAGTGACCGAGGCGCTGGCGGGGGTCCTGGCTACGTTGCCAGCCGTCCCGCCCGCCGTGCGGGCGCTGTTGGGACAGCGGCTGCAAACCCCCGGCGGCATCAACTGGGCCCCCGTGGGCCGCGGGTTCGCCCTGCCCCACTTCAGCACGCGCGTCAGCCTGGGGCGGGAAGCGGGCGTCGTCGCGCTCCTGCTGCTGCGCGATCCCCTGCCCCTGGCCGAGGCGGCTCCGGACGGCGTGCCGATCACGCGGTTGTTCTTCTTCATTCCGCCCTCGCCGCGAGCGCATCTGGACACGCTGGCGCGGCTGAGCCGGGTGATTGCCCGGGGATCTCTGGCGGGTCTGGTCGAGCGCGGGGCCACGGACGAAGAACTGATCGAGGCGCTGGCGGTGGCGGACCGGGCGGGGAATGGCGAGGCGAAGGCCAAGGAGGAGCCGCGATGACGACGGTCCTGGAAGGTGTGGTCCGGCTGGGGGTGTGGTTGCTGGTGGCGCCGCTGTTACCCGGGCTGATCTGCAAGGTGAAGGCCTGGATGGCCGGGCGCCGCGGTCCGCCGGTGCTGCAGCTCTATTACGACCTCGCGAAGCTCTGGCGCAAAGGAGTCGTCGTCAGCACGCTGGCCTCGCCGGGGTTCGTCGCCGGTCCTGCCGTAGCCTGGGTGGCGGTGCTCGGGGCCGCCCTGCTGCTGCCGCTGGGTCCGCTGGACGCGATGCTGAGTTTCCCCGGCGACGTTCTGCTGCTGATCTACCTGCTGGCGCTGGCCCGGTTTGCCACCGCATGGGCGGCCCTCGAGACCGGGTCGGCCTTCGAAGGCATGGGGGCGGCGCGGGAAGTCAGCTTCGCCGTGCTGGCCGAAGCGGCCGTGATCACGGCCATCCTCACGCTAAGCTGGAAGAGCCGAAGTCTGTCGCTGCCGACCATGCTCGAGCCCTCGGCGGGTCCCGGCACGGTGCTCCTCGCGGTCGGGCTGTTCACGGTGTTGTTGGCGGAGAACTGCCGAGTACCCTTCGACGATCCGAACACGCACCTGGAGCTCACGATGATCCACGAGGTGATGGTGCTGGATCACAGCGGGCCGTTGCTCGCGGCGGTGTTGCACGGGGCGGCCATGAAACTGCTGCTGTTTGCGGCGCTGCTGGTGCAGGCGGTGTTGCCGCTGGGTGAACTCACCGCCCCGGCGGCGGCCGCGGCCCTGATCGCCGGCGTGCTGCTGGTGACCGTTGCGGTGGGCCTGGTCGAGTCCTGGCTCGCGCGCTGTGCGTTCCGGCGGGTACCGCTGCTGTTGACCACGGCCTTTCTGCTGTGTGTGTTTGCGCTGCTGACGGCCTGGAACGGAGGGGCGACGTGAACCAGGGACTCAACCTGCTGGTGGGGCTGGCGATGGGCCTGAACCTGGTGGCGCTGGGGACCGGACGGCTGCCTTCCCTCATCCGCCTGGCGGCCTGGCAGGGGGTGGTGCTGGGGCTGATGCCGCTGGTGATCGAGGCGGAGTGGCGCGTCATGACATTCGTGGTGGCCACGGCGACGGTGGTGATGAAGGGCCTGGTCATCCCGGCGTTGCTGCGACGCGCCATGCGCACGGCGAACATTGACCGGGACCTCGATCCGCTGATCGGCTATCTCCCGTCCCTGCTACTCGGTGCGGCCGGGATGATCGGCGCGGTGGCCGTCGCGCAGCGGATGCCCCTGCTGCCCGAGCATCACGAATCCCTGCTGGTGGCGGGCGCCCTGGCGTCGGTCTTCAGCGGGCTGCTGCTCCTGCTGGGGCGGGCGAAGGCCATCTCGCAGGTGTGCGGCTACCTGATCCTCGAGAACGGCATCTATCTGTTCGGTCTGCTGCTGATCCACTCGACGCCGCTGCTGGTCGAAGGCGGCATTCTGCTCGACCTGACCGTGGCGGTGTTTGTCATCGGGATCATTGTGGATCGGATCCAGCGGGCCTTCGACACCCTGGACACGCGCAAACTGACGGTGCTGCGGGAATGAGCGAACTGCTGTTAATCCTCGGTCCCCTGGGGGCGGCGATCGGCGCGGCGTGCTGGCCGGATGAGCGCACGCGCCCGTGGTTTCTGCCGGTGACGGGGCTGGTGCACGCGCTGATTGCCTTTGGGCTATTGCTGTGGCCGCCGGCCACACCGTTCCATGCCTGGCTGGGCTACGATCCGCTGGCGCGGGCGGTGCTGCCCGCCGTGTCCCTGTTGTTTCTGGCCTGTGCGGCCTATGGCGTGCCCTACCTCCGGCTGCGGGCCGAGCGGCCGAACCGCCTGTTTGTGGCGAGCTTCCTCGCTGGCCTGGGCCTGCTGAGCGCGGCGCACATGGCCCGGCACCTGGGCGTGCTGTGGATCGCGGCCGAAGCGGTCACCCTGGCCTGTGTTCCGCTGCTGCATTTCAACAACACGCCGCGGGCCTTCGAGGCCACCTGGAAATACCTGCTGGTGGGCGGCACGGGCATCGCGCTCTCGCTGCTGGGCTCATTCTGCCTCGGCTACGCCTCGCTCCACGGCGGCGGGGCGGGAGATTTGACGTTCACGGCGTTGATGGCGCAAGGCCCCGGGCTGTCGCGACCCTGGGTGCTCATCGCGTGGGTGCTGCTGGTGGTGGGGTATGGCACCAAGATGGGGCTGGCGCCGATGCACACCTGGAAGCCGGACGCCTACGGCGAGGCCCCCGGAATCGTCGGCGCCATGCTGGCGGGTGGCGTCACGACTGTCGCGTTCACGGCGGTGTTGCGCGTGCGGGCCGTGGTCCAGGCCGCGGGCGCGGGGGTGGTGGCGGACCGCACGCTGCTGGCGATGGGGCTGTTCTCGATGCTGCTGGCCGCGCTGTTCCTGCTGTCCACCCGGGATTTCAAGCGGATGCTGGCCTACTCGAGTGTGGAGCACATGGGCATCCTCAGCCTCGGCGCCGCGCTGGGCGGCCCCGGGCTGTGGGCGGCGTTCTTCCACGTATGGAACAACAGCCTGACCAAGGGCGCCCTGTTCCTGACGGCCGGCAATCTGCGGCGCGCAGCGGGGGGGCGCACGCTGGACGAAGTGCGGGGCCTGTCGCTGCTCACCCCGCGTTCCGCCATGCTGTTCGTGGCGGGGCTGCTTGCGGTGACGGCGTGTCCGCCCTTCGGCCCCTTCTTCAGCGAACTCCTGATTCTGAAGCGCGCCCTCGCCGCGGGACCGCCCTGGGTGGCCGGGGCCTTCCTGGGCTGCCTGCTGCTGGCCTTCCTTGGTCTCACCCGGTTGGTGTTCGCGGTGGTGGACGGCCGTCCGCCGAAGGCCGCGCGCCCGATGGATCCGCGGTTCCGTGAGACCGTCGCGATCCTGCTGCCGCCGCTGGGGCTGCTGCTGCTGGCCCTCGGGATCGGCCTCGCCACGCCGGAAGTCCTGCGGGAAGCGTGGACGGCGGCGCTCCGACAACTGGCTCCCACGCCATGAACCCCACGCCTGCTTTCGCCCTGCTCACCAACGGGACCGCGCTTCCGTGGGCTGAGGTCCCGGCGTGGCCCATGCCCGAGTTCCTCGATCAGGTGGGAGCGTCGCTGACCCGGGGCGGACGGCTGAGCAGCCTCTTCGGCGTGCCGATGTCTGAAGGCGGGGCGCTGCAACTGGTCGCCGTGCTGGCCTTCGATGCGAGCAACACGCTGGCCGTGGGCCGCAGCCAACCGTTCACCGGCACGTTTCCCGCGCTGACCGTCCACCACCCGCAAGCACACCTGTTCGAGCGCGAGATCTGGGAACAGCATGGCGCCGTGCCCCAAGGCCACCCCTGGCTCAAGCCCGTGCGCCAGGACCACGGCGCCGGGCCGGCCGTGGGCGAGTTCTTTCGCGTCGATGGCCGCGAAGTCCACGAGGTCGCCGTCGGACCGGTGCATGCGGGCATCATCGAGCCCGGGCATTTCCGGTTCCAATGCGCCGGCGAAGAAGTGCTGCACCTCGAGATCGCCCTGGGCTACCAGCACCGCGGGGTCGAAGAGGCCTTGCCCGGCGGTCCGCACCGCGCCTCCGTGCACCAGATCGAGACGCTCGCTGGCGACACGACCATCGCCCACGCCACGGCCTACGCCGGGGTCCTGGAAGCTCTGGCCGGAACCGAAGCCCCCTTGCGCGCCCAATGGCTCCGGGCCATCGCCCTCGAACTCGAGCGACTGGCCAACCACACCGGCGACCTGGGCGCACTGGCCGGCGACGTCGCCTTCCTGCCGACCGCGTCGGCCTGCGGCAAGATCCGCGGGGACTTCCTCAATCTCACGGCGCTGCTCTGTGGCAACCGGTTCGGACGCGGCCTGGTCCGGCCGGGCGGCTGCGCCTGGGAACTCGAACCCGAACGTCTGGCCCGGTTGCGCGCCGGACTCGACACCGCCTTGCGCGACGTCCAGCAGGCGGCCGCGTGGCTCTGGGATGCCACGGCGGTCCGGGCGCGGTTCGAGAACACCGGTCGACTCGAGGCCAGCCAGGCCCGCGAAATCGGGTTGGTCGGCCCGGCCGCCCGGGCGTGCGGCCTGGTGCGGGACGTGCGGTTTGACCACCCCACCGGCTGGTATCGCTTCGCCCAGGTGCCCGTGTCCGTCTGGCCCGACGGCGACGTGTTCGCCCGGGCCCGGGTTCGCTGGCTGGAGATCCAGCGGGCGGGCGAGTTCCTGCGCGAGTTGTTCGACACCGCGCCGGATGGCCCGCTGCACCTGCCCCTTCCGCCGCCCGCCCCGAACACGCTCGCGGTGGCCCTGGTCGAGGGATGGCGCGGCGAGGTTTGTCATGTGGCGTTGACCAACGCCCAGGGACGGCTGCATCGCTACAAGCTCACCGACCCTTCTTTCCACAACTGGACCGGACTCGCCCTCGCGCTGCGCGGCCAGGCGATCTCGGATTTCCCGCTCTGCAACAAGAGCTTCAACCTGAGCTACTGCGGCTTTGACCTCTGAACATGTTCCTGCGCGACACCCTGCTGAACCGCCTGCGACGCGGCTGCGAAACCCTGGCCTACCCGCACGGCCCGGCCCCGGCGTTGCCCGACCGCCACGGCGGGGCGCTGCGGCTCGACGCGGCCCGGTGCCCCCTCGACTGCGCCGCGTGCGTGGCGGTCTGTCCCACGCAGGCCATCACCCGCCTGCCGACTGAGCCCACCGCCCTGGACCTGGGTCGCTGCATCTTCTGCGCCGAGTGCGTGCGGGTCTGCCCCGCCGGGGCGATCACTCAGACCGGAGACCATCGCATGGCGGCGCGACATCGTGAGGATCTGGTGCTCGGCGCACCGGGCCGGGAACAGCTCCGCCTGGCCGAGGCGCTCGGCGAGCAGTTGCGGAACTTGTTCGGGCGCTCGCTCCGGTTGCGTCAGGTCAGCGCGGGCGGCTGCAACGCCTGCGAGGCCGACACGAACGTGTTGAGCACCATCGGGTGGGATCTGGGGCGGTTCGGCATCCAGTTCGTCGCCTCGCCCCGCCACGCCGACGGCCTGTTGATCACCGGTCCGGTGTCGCAGAACATGGAGCTCGCCCTCGAGAAGACCTACGCCGCCGTACCGGACCCCAAAGTGGTGATCGCCGTGGGAGCCTGCGCCATCGCCGGGGGACCGTTCCGGGGGAATCCGCCGATTCGCGACGGGGCGAGCCCCTGCGTGCCGGTGGACCTCTACATTCCGGGGTGCCCGCCCCATCCCCTCACCATCCTGGACGGTCTGCTCCGACTCCTGTCGCCGGCAGGGATCCCCGCAAGCTTCTGACCCGCCAAGCGGAACGCCGGTCCCCTCCGCTGCGTAGGCGCCGACGTCTGGAGGCGCGGCAGGTGGGGTATTCTCCGGCAACCCCCAACGCCTCCTGACGTCGGCGCCTACGGGGCGGTTCGGCCGAGAGCAGGCGCCTCAACGGCCGTTGGGCGTGGCGGGGCTGCAAAACATCCGGTTCTTCGTGGGCAGTTTCGATTCTCGCCGCCACGTGTCGTAGGTGATGTATTCGACGTGGCTGTCGATGGCCAACACGATCCCGCCCTTCTTGCCGTGGCGACGCCCCAAAGCGCCGTCCACGTCCGGATCGGGATAGCTCGAGCCGTCGTTGTAGCCGTATCCGAGCGTGACGTGGGCATCGTCCGGCTCCCACATCATAAAGGCGTCCGGGGCGAAGTCGTGCAGCTTGTACGACTGGCCGGCGGGTTGAAGGGCGCCATAGCCACAAAGGGCGCCGTTCATCACGTAGGTGGCCAGCTTGTTGGGTCGCGCCCGGAAGGTGGCCGTGTTGGTCTTGTCAATCGGGCAGCGGTAGACGCGGGTGGCCCCGATGAACTTCCAGAGCTGTCCTCCCTCGTAGGCCAGGACCGGGTTGGTGGAATAAGGCGCCGCGAAGAGGTTGGGTACCTGGCTGTTCACGGGCGCATAGAGCCAGCCGGGCGCCCAAGGCGGGTTCCAGTTCGGAAAGGGCATGTGCTCGCGGTTGTCGCCCGCGTACATGTGCGTGGCCAGGCCGATCTGCTTCTGGTTGTTCACGCACATGGTCCGGTGGGCCTTGTCCTTCGCGCTGGCCAAGGCCGGCAGGAGCAGCCCCGCCAGGATCGCGATGATCGCAATCACCACCAGCAACTCGATCAGCGTGAAGCCGACCGTTGCGCGGTGCGAGGCGGGCCGACCCTTGCCGCGCGGGGCCTCCGCTGCCGCCGCCATGGAACGTAACGCGGCACCCACGCGCGCCGTCTGCCGAAGCATCTGACTCAGGACCGTCTTCATGGCGAGAAGCTAGCAGCGGGACCCCGCGGATGCCAATCCCAGATTGCCGATCCCCTGCGCCGCGCGCACGGCACCGCCAGGCATCGTCCGCAGCCAGACCCACGCGGTCGGGCCGTACCGCATTCGGCAGCGGATTTCCGCGTTGAACCGGGCGCCACTTTCCCTAGCGTCCCGGCGTGGCTGACCCTAGCGCAAACGCCGCGACGCCGACCCCCACCGGCTCCGCCCACCGTTCCGGAGCGGAGCGGTTGCTCTCCCTGATCGAACGGGGCGGCAACGCGCTGCCGCATCCGGCAACCCTGTTCGCCCTGCTGGCACTGGCGGTCGTGCTCCTCTCCGGACTGGCCGCGCAGTTCGATTTCAGCGTCGTGCACCCCGCCACCGGGGAGATCGTGCGACCGGTGAACCTGCTGAGCCTCGCCGGCCTTCACCGCATCCTGACGGGCTTGGTGACCAATTTCACCAGCTTCGCGCCCCTGGGCACGGTGTTGGTGGCCCTCATCGGCATCGGGGTGGCCGAGCACAGCGGGCTCATCGGCGCCGTCCTGCGCCTGCTGGTGTTGTCGGCGCCCCGCTCGCTGTTGACGCCCATTCTCGTGTTCGCGGGCGTGCTGTCGAATGTGGCGAGCGAAATCGGCTATGTGCTCCTGGTGCCGCTGGCGGCCCTCATCTTCCAGGCCGCGGGCCGGCACCCCGTGCTGGGCATGGCGGCGGCCTTCGCCGGGGTCTCGGGCGGCTACTCCGCCAACCTGTTGATCGGGACCATCGACCCGCTGCTCTCCGGCCTGTCGCAGGAGGCCGCCCATCTCGTGGACCCGACCTACACCGTCACCCCGGTGGCCAATTGGTACTTCATGATGGCCTCCACACCGCTGATCACCGTGCTGGGGTGGTGGGTGACCGAGCGCTTGGTGGCCAGCCGGTTTCCGGACAGCGCGCGCGGGAGCCCGGAGCCCGCCGAACCGGCGTCGCCGCACTTGACCCCCGCCGAGCGCCGCGGGCTCCGCTTCGCCCTGGTGGCCACCCTCTCCTTCGTGCTCGTCCTGGTGTGGGCCGCGCTCCCCATGGGCACCGCGCCGGGCGCCGGATTCCTGCGCGACGCGACCACCGGCGACCTGTTGAAATCGCCTTTCCTGAGCGGCGTGGTGGCAATCATCTTCGCCTACGGCGTCCTGGCCGGCATCGCCTATGGGATCGGCGCCGGAACCGTCCGGAACGACGCCGACGTGATTCAAGGAATGAGCCGGTCCATGAGCACGCTGGGCGGCTACCTGGTGCTGGTGTTCTTCGCCGCCCAGTTCGTGGCCGTGTTCAACTGGACCCGGCTGGGCCTGGTGATCGCGGTAGAAGGCGCCGCGGCACTCAAGGCGCTCGGGCTGCCCACCTTTCCCCTCTTTGTGGCCTTCATCGGGTTGAGCGCGGCGGTGAACCTCTTCATGGGCTCGGCGTCGGCCAAGTGGGCGCTCATGGCGCCAGTGTTTGTCCCGATGTTCATGCTGCTCGGCTACTCACCCGAGT
Source organism: Verrucomicrobiales bacterium (assembly GCA_015075445.1). GTDB lineage: Bacteria > Verrucomicrobiota > Verrucomicrobiia > Limisphaerales > J093 > DSVZ01. The sequence continues at coordinate 21,603 of JABTUJ010000020.1, read as the reverse complement.
TGACCCAGGTGGCCTACCGGATCGGGGACAGCGTGACCAATATCGTCTCGCCCACCATGAGCTATTTCGCGCTGATCATCGCCTTCCTGCAGCGCTACGAGCCCAAGGCCGGGGTGGGCACGCTGGTGGTGACGATGCTGCCCTACACCGTGGTATTTCTCTTGGGCTGGACCGCGCTGTTTGGTCTCTGGGTGTGGCTGGATCTGCCCATCGGCCCGGGCGCGCCCCTGGTTTACCCGCCGCCCGCCTCGCTCTGAGCGATGGCGCCGGAGCCCACGGGTGTCAGGGAGCCGCCCGACCGGGGATCAGCTCGAGCCGCGCCGTGGCGGCGGAGGCGGCGTCGAGACGTTCCTCGAGCGACGTCAGGATCGCGGCCGCCTGTCGCGCGACCTTGCCCTGGAACACGTCGCGGTCGCCGACCCGCACGGTCAGCGGTTGGTCCAGGTCCACCAGCCGGTCGGATAGCCGCAGCGCGAGCGCGGCCGGCACATCGCCAGTCAGCGTGACCACCCCCTCACACAGCGTGGCCGTGAACTGTTGCCGGTCCGGGATCGCCCAGATCCTCAGGCAGTTGAAAGCCAGTAGGAGCCGCCGGTGCACCACGTCGTCTTGCTGCCAGATCACCTGGGTCGGCCAGGAATGGCGCCGGAATTGCGCCATCCAGGGGAGGGCTTCCGCATCCTGCTTGTTCATCCAATGACCCAGCCCCTCGTAGATGCGGGCCAGGTGCACGTAACCCCCCGGATCAGCCGCCGCCAGGCGAGCGAGTTCAGCCGCGCGTTCGGTGGCCACCCGGTTGCGGTTGTAAGCGGCATCGTTGCCGCCCATGAACAGCGCGAAGGGCAGGTTGCGCAAGCCCAGCAACGAGGCCTCATTCGGGTGCCCCGCCATCATCGCGGCCGCCGCGAACCGGTCCGCCATGCGCGGCGCCAGTTGCCAGACGCCATCGCCCCCGGCCGAGTAGCCCAGGAGATACACGCGGTCCGGATCCACGCCCTCCAGCGCCACGTGGTTGTCGATCAAACGCTGGAAGAGCGGATCAATATGCGCTTCATGCCAGAGATTCCACGTGTCGGTGGGCGCGCGCGGCGCCACGTAAATGCCTTCCGCCGGCTCGTAAAGCCCGGCCTGGTTCTGCCACTGACGGTCGTTGACGCGCGTCGGCGCATTCCCGCCACCGTGCATCGAGATCCAGAGGCTCCGGCCGGTGGCAGGCGCCTCCCCAAAAGTCTTGGCGAGCCATCGCAGCGTTTTGTCCCCCAGCGTGATCGTCTTGGTCTCCATCTCCTCCTGACGCTCGGCCGCCAATCGGGCCCGCCGATCGGCATACAGCAGTTCCACCGCCCGCTCGGCTTCCGCCCGGCTCAACGGGCTCTGCAGGACCGGTGCGTCCGCCGGGCGCCCGGCCACCGGCAGCGCCAGCCAGGCTTCGAGTGCCAGTATCGCGGGCGTGACAAGCCCCAACTCGCCCCAGACCGCGTCGATCGTGGCCTCGCCCGGCTGCGACGGGCCGAACGCCAGTTCGCGGACCTCGCCTTCCCGGTCGAAGCGCAACCAGCCGCGCGCGCCCGGCGCCAGGTCGAACCGGGGCATGTCATTCAAATCCGCGGTGCCCGCTTTGGTCTCGTCCGCGGCCCCGGGCCGGCGAGCGTGGTCGAGGACGGTCACGCGGGCCACCAGGCGGCTGCCACGCGGTTGGTCCCAGAGCCGCACCCCGAGCCGGGCGAGGTGCGGATCCGGTTCGGCCACGCGGGCGTAGCGGGCCGTGACGTTGACCGCGGCCACTGTCTCGCTGCGCCGGGACCAGACCATCGGGAAGCTCAAGCCTTCGCGCTTCCAGGAAGTGGCGTAGATCGCGTTCCGCGGCACGTCCGCCTTCGCCTGGGCCGCGTCCCCCACGAACCAACCGCGATTCAGACCGGCCGCGTCGTACTCATCTGCGCCGGTGAAATGCCAGTCGTTGTCCCAGATCTCGACCCACGTGTGGTTGCCGCGCCCGTTCGACCACAGCGGCGTGCCCACTGCCCGGGCCGGGATCCCCACCGCCCGACAGGCATCGACGAGAATGATCGACAGACCGGTGCAGGTGGCCATCCCCAGCTCGATGGATTCCTTCGGGCTCTGGTTCGGGCGTTTCCGACCGGTGTTGTAGTGGACTTTGATCCGGTTGAACAACTCCCGGTTCAGCGCCTGCACCGCCTCCGAGGCCGTGCTCGCCTGGGCCACGATCTCCCGCCCCAGCTCGAGCAACGCCGGCCGCCAGGGATCGCGGGATTCGTCGAACACCGCGTAGGGCAGGACGTCGTTCAGGAACAGGTCCTCCGGCACGCCCTTGGCCCACGGGAACTCCGCACGCGCGCGAAACGCCAGCTCCAGGTTTTCGATCAGGAACTCACTCGAAAGCTGCTCCCGATCCGGGTCGGGCATGTGTTCGACCAGGAACCGCGCCGCCCGCTCCCCCGGCTCGCCATGTCGCTCCCGCGCCGCGTTGATGAAATCGTCCAGGGGCATCCCGAGTACCACGCTGCCCAGGCCGAAGATCAACCAGAGATTTCGCATGCGCGGGAACGTAGCAGACCGTTCGCCGCCGGGAACAGGGAAACGCGTGTTGTGAAGCGCGAAGCGAAATGGAGACCGCAAAGCTCAAAGCTCAAAGCTCAAAGCTCAAGGGAAGGTCCAGGATTCAAGACCGGCCCAACCGGCCCACCCGCGGCCGGCATGCCCGGCGGCGCCGAGACCACTCCGTGGGTGACGCGGAGTCGCGCGGGGCGATCCGCTGCCCCCAGGCCCTGCCGCCGATCCGCATCAGGGCACTGGATCCTCCACGTCGAGCCACGCCTCGATTTCCCGCTGAACCGCTTTGGCCTCGACCTGTTCCAAGCCGCTCGCCGCGACGGCCAAGGCCCGGACTGATTCGAGGGTGTTCGTAACCCGGTCGGTCCTCCGGGCCACTTCGAGGAGTGCTGCCAGAGCGGCGCGGCGCACCTCGACGTCGGCATCGGCCAGGCCCCGCGTCAACCCGGCGATCGCTCCACGCTCCCACAACGTTCCCGCCCCCAACACGCGCATGGCACCACAACGCACGGCCGGATCGGTACTGCCGCTCAACTGGATCACTTCCTGCAGTGCGGCATGATCGTCCCCAATCAGGGTTCGCAACGTGCGCACGGCCAGTTCACGAGTCTCGACCTCATCCCTGCGCAGCCCTTCAGCCAGCGGCGGCACCGCCGCCCCGCCCATTCCCTTGAGCGCATGCGTTACCGGGAACCGGCAGGCGGGTGAAGCTTCGAACAGCACGTCCACCAATTGGGGTGCCCACTCGGCCGCCGCCGGCCCGGCCCGCCCCACGGCCGCGGCGAGATGGTGGAGCAACGTCACGTCGTTCGTGCGCATCGCCTCAACCACCACCTGCAGTCCGGGTGGCCCCACCACCCGCAACGCCTCGATCGCCGCCGCACTCACGCGCGGGTCGCCATCTCGCAACGCGTGTCCCAGCGCCGGCACCGCCGGGGCCGCCGCCGGTCCCAACGCGGCCAGCGCCACCGCCGCCGGCCAACGCCGGTCAATCCCCGCCCGCGGCCGGGCCAACTGCATGACCCACACCCAAAGCTGCCGCGGCAGGTACTTCCGCGATTCGGTCGCCGCCGACCCGAACGCCGGGTCGGGCGTCTGCAGCGCCCGGATCAGGAACGGAACCGCGTTCGTTCCCAGCCGCGTCACCGCCTGGCGCGCCGGATCCCGCCGCTCGCCGAACGGGCTCACCAAATCCTCAAGCCACAGCGACAACGCGCGCCCGTCCTGCACCGGTTCCCGCGGTTCCGACAGCCACGCCGCCACGACGAGCACTGCGAGCAACCCGACGATCCCGGCCATCCCCCACCCTGCCCACCGCCACCTGCGCGAACGACCGCGGGCCGGCGTCCCCTCTCCTGCGCGAGGCAACGAAACCGATGGTTTGATCACAGTCATGGGGTCACCGCAACGCCCCGGATCCGGCGCAGTGCTTCCCGTGCGGACGAAGCCACATGGCCCACCAGCACGTCGCCGGAAGTCTCCCGGGCCAACTCGTCCAAGGCACCTTCCGCTCCCTGCGCCACCGGGCCCAGCGCTGCCAGGGCGTTGGCCGCGGTCATCCGCTCCTCCGGATCCCCCGCCCGCAGCATGGCGACCAACGCCGGCATGGCCGGGGCTGCCCCGGGGCCCAGAGCCTGGACCGCCGCGGCGGCGTTCAGCCGGACATCCGTACGGGCATGCTCCAGCAGGCGCACAATCCCCGGCACGACCGCCTCCGGGACTTCCACCCCGATCTTGCCCAGAGCCACCGCCGTCATGCTCGGGGTGCGTGACGGTCGGTGGGTGGCCTCGGTCTCCAGCAGTTCGAGCAAGACCGGCACCGCCGGCGCAGCGGCCGCCCCGATCTGGCCCAACAAGTGCGCCGCGCGCCATCCCACCTCCGGATCGCCCACCAACCCGATCAGCACCGGCATCACCGGCTCCGCCTCCCGCGTGACACTCCACCACGCCACCGCGGCCGCATGCCGTTCCGAGGGAGCGTCTGCCGCCAGCATCACCCGCAGGGCGTTGGTAGTTCCGCGCGCGGCTGGCCCGAGCGCAGCCAATCCCCGCGCCGCCGCCAGGCGCTCCTCGGCGCTCCCCCGCTCCACCAGGTCCGCCAGCACCGCCGGCACGCGCGGATCGCCCCCACCCAACCGCGCGAGCACCGTGGGAAGTCGGTGACGCTCGATGGCCTCATCCGCTGCGTGCAAGCCCAGCAGCCCATCGACCAGAGCGGTCACCGTCGCGTCCGGCCACCCCGACGGCTCCACGCGTTCAAGCGCGGTCAGCAGACGGTTCCGGACCGGCGGCGGATCCTCTCGCAGCGCGGCCAGCACCACCGGCAGCGCCGGCCGACCCAACCTCACCAACACGGCCGCCGCCTCGGTTCCCGATTCCGGTCCGCTCCCCACGGCCTCACGCAGCGCCGGGGCAGCCGCCCTCCCCGCCGAACCCAGCCGCGCCACCTGTCGCACCGCCGCGGCAACCCGGACCTCCGCCGAGGGCGCCGGTCGACCCCCAGGGAGCAGCCACTGACGGACGCGCCGGTGCCACAACGTCACTCTCGACTCCCGGGCCCGCAGCGCCCGCGCCAGCTCCGGCACCGCCTCAGCACCCATCCCGCCGAGCACCGCTTCCGCGCGCAACCGCTCGCGATGGTCCTCGCTCACACTCAACGCGAGCCAATGCCCCACCGGTTCACCCGCGTAGCGCGGCCCCGGCGCCGGCCAGTACACCGCCCCAAGGACTCCCAGCAGGAGACCTCCCAACACCACCGGCAGAATGACCCGGCCCACTCGACGTTTCACGGCCACTGCGATACCCCGTCCACGCCCCCGAGGTTACCTTGACCCGGCGCGCGCCACAAACACTGCCCGCTCCATCCTCTTTCCGGGCCGCAGGCCCGGAAGAATCCTGTGAAGAAGTCCCGCCGCAAAACGGCTCGCACCGCTTCCCGGCCTCCGGGTAGCTTGGCCGCATGCAATCCTGGGTTTGGGGTGGATGCCTGCTGCTGGCCGTCACGCTCGTCGAAGCCACCGGCGTTCCGGTGCGGTTGGGAAACGAAGTCCTGGCCAGTCGGCACTACGACGTCCTGCGCGGCAAACGCGTCGGCCTGATCACCAATCAAACCGGCCGCGACGCCACAGGTCGTTCGACCATCGACAAGCTGAGGGCCGCGCCGGGCGTGAAGCTGGTGGCGCTGTTCGCCCCTGAACACGGGCTCGACGGCACCGTGCCCGCGGGCCAGGAGTTCACCAACACCACGCATCGCCCCACCGGCCTTCCCCTGTACTCGCTCTACGGCCCGGGTCCGACCCGCCGGCCGACTCCTGCCATGCTCAAGGGTTTGGACGTGATGGTCTACGAGCTGCAGGACACCGGCATCCGGCCCTACACCTACATCAGCACGCTGGGGTTCGCGATGGACGCCTGCGCCGCGGCCGGCATCCCGTTCGTGGTCCTGGACCGCCCCAACCCCCTCGGCGGCCAGCGCGTCGAAGGCCCCGTCCTGGACCCGCGCTTCCGCTCCTTCATCGGCCAGTGGGAAATCCCGCTCATCTACGGCATGACCTGCGGTGAACTCGCTCGCATGATCAACGGGGAACGCTGGATCACCAACCGCTGCCAGCTCACCGTCGTGCCGCTCGAGGGCTGGCGCCGCTCCATGGCCTGGTCCGACACCCGCCTGCCCTGGGTGCCCACCTCCCCGAACGTGCGCACCGTGGACGCCGCCCTTTGCCTGCCCACCACCGGTGTCCTTGGCGAGATCGGCGGCGTGAGCATCGGCTTCGGCACCGAGCTCCCCTTCCAGATCTTCGGTGCCTCGTGGCTGGACGGGCGTCAGGCGGCCGAACACCTCAACGCGCGCGGCCTCAAGGGCGTGACCTTCGTGCCGTTCTCGTTCCAGCCGAACCGCGGCGCGTTCAAGGATCAGAAGCTGCATGGCGTCCGCGTGCGGGTGACCCACGGCGCCACGGCCCCGTTGCTGGCCATCAACTTCCATGTGCTGGACGCCGCTCGGAAGCTCGCCAACCGCAACCTCTACGCCGAGGCCGCCAAGAGCGGTAAATCGTTCAACATGTTCGACAAGGTGAATGGCACAGATGCCACCCGACTGGCCCTCGCCCGCGGGGGCTCCGCTCCCACCATCATCGCCGGATGGAAGACCGGTGAGGACGCCTTCCGTCAGCGACGCCAGAAGTATCTCCTCTATCCGTGAACCCCCGGTCCGCCGATGGCCCTGCTCGACATCCGGGATCTGGCCGTCGAGTTCGGCAGCGGCCCCGCTGCCGTGCGTGCCGTGGACGGCGTGTCGCTGCGCGTGGCCGAGGGCCAGACGGTGTGTCTGGTCGGCGAAAGCGGTTCGGGCAAGTCCGTCACGGGGCTGTCCATTGCGCGCCTGTTGCCCTCGCCGCCCGCCCATTGGATTGACGGCGAAATCCTCCTGGCCGGCCGGGCCATCCGTCATCTGCCTGAGCGGGAACTGCGGGCCATCCGCGGCCGCGTGGTGGCCTACATCTTCCAGGAACCCGCCGCCGCCCTGAATCCGGTCCTCCGCGTGGGCGATCAGATCCGCGAAATGCTCGAACTGCACCGGCCAGCCGCCGCGCACCGCGACGAAGTCACGCGCTTGCTCGAGCTCACCGGCATCCCCGCCGCGGCCCGGCGCGCGCGCGACTATCCCCACCAACTCTCCGGCGGCATGCTGCAGCGCGTGATGATCGCCATGGCCCTGGCCGCGCAACCGCGGTTGCTGGTGGCGGACGAACCCACCACCGCGCTCGATGTCACCATCCAAGCCCAGATCCTCGAGCTCCTCACCGACCTGCGCCGCCGCCTGGGCATGAGCATCCTCCTCATCACCCATCATCTGGGCATCGTGGCCGAATTCGCCGACCGGGTGGCCGTCATGTATGCCGGCCAGATTGTCGAGGAAGGACCCGTGCCCGCGGTCCTGGCGAATCCCCTCCATCCCTACACCCGCGCCCTGCTCAACGCCGTGCCGCGTCTCGGGGCGGGGGCGGAACGCCTCGCAAACATCCCCGGTCAGGCTCCGCCGGCGGGTGCCTTCCCTTCCGGTTGCCGCTTCCATCCGCGCTGCCCCCGGGCCGAGCCTGAATGCCGCCGCAGCCCGCCCTGCCTGCTCGAGGTCCTGCCGGACCGCCACGTGCGCTGCCCGCTGTGGAACCCGCTGGGTCCCGACGCCGGCTGAGTGTTCCAGCCCGCTTACGCTTCCACCCCGAGCCCCGGTGGCAGCGGGCACTCCAACGAGTCAGCAATCGCCCGGATCAGCTCGGCTTCGCGCACCTCGACCTGTCCGTCCGCCGCCACCGCCAGCGCGCAGCCGTCGAGCAACTGCCGCTTGATCGCCGGCGCAGCCAGCGCCAACCGGTCCAGTGCGGCATCGATCTCCGCCAGATTGCACTGCGCGGCCGGCAACAGACGGAGCCGTGTTCCCGCCGGATCGAGTCGCCTCGCCCCCGCCGCAAAGGCCCGCGCGGCCGCCCGCTCCTCGTCCTGCCCCTGGTGGGCAAGCGCCGACAGCAACACCGCGCAGTCCGGCAGCAGCGGATTGAGCGCGTAGTACTGCACCACGCGTGCCGGGCGTTCCGCTCCAAACCGCGGCGCCAGATGCCGCCGCACCAGCCGCAGCAGGGCGTACTCGAACAGGTCGATCTCCCGGTCACTCTCGACCAACTCTTCGAGCAGCCGCGCGAAGCCTTCATATTGCGAAGGCGAAAGCTCGCGCAACGCCGGCAACGCCAGCGACACCAAGGGCAGACGATCCCGCGGCGCGAGCGCCTCCACCGCTGCGGCGATGGCTGGCAGCCCCGCGAAGTACTCGGCCCGCACCTGCGCCTCGATCGCGTCAAGCTGGCCTTGCCGCCGGTCTTCGTCCCCGCTCAACACCAGCGCCAACACCAGACCTGCGGCGCCCAACGGTTCCCGCGCCGCCGCGACCAACTCGGCAGGCAAGCGCTCGAGCAGGGCGCTGGCGTATTGGATGTCCCCCGGCGTGGGCGCCCCACCTGGGCCACCAGAAGAGCCGCCGGGATGGTTGGCACCGCGCCTTGCAGCGGGGTGGCACCGCTCCTGCCACCGGGACCAGCCGGCCAATGTCGGCCGCGCCTCCGCGGTCGGTCCGCCCCCCCGGCTCAAGACCCGCGCTCGCCGGGCTGACCTTCGGAAAGACCCCGTCGAATTGCGGGTCCAGCAGCCGGATGCGATCCGCGAGGGGCGGGTGCGTCGAAAACCACGCGAGCCACGATTCCGAAAGCCCGTTCCCGAAGAACAGGTGACTGGCCTCCTCCGCCTTGGGGTTCTCCAGCCGTGAGCCCGCCGCCAGTCCCCCGATCTTCTTGAGCGCCCCCGCCAGCCCCGGCGGGTTCCGCGTGAACTGCACCGCCGCGGCGTCGGCCAGGAACTCCCGCTGCCGCGAGACCGCGCTCTTGATGAGCCGGCCGAACAGCACGCCAATGCCCCCGAGGATGACCAGCGCCAGGCCGATGAGCGGCAGCGCATTGGCGCCCTTGCCGCCGCGCGAACTCCCGGCCCGCACCCGCAACATCTGCCGCCCCAGGATCGCCAGCACCAGCAGGCCGTTGATGATGCCGATCAACCGCAGGTTCAGCCGCATGTCACCGTTCAGGATGTGGCTGAACTCGTGGGCAATGACCCCTTGCAGTTCGTCCCGGTTCAGAAACCGGAGACAACCCCGCGTCACGCCCACCGCGGCGTCACGGGTGTCCAGCCCCGCGGCGAAGGCATTGATGCCTCCCTCCTGACGCAGCAGGTACACCTGCGGGACCGGAATGCCCGAGGCCAGTGCCATCTCCTCGACCACATTCAGCAGCCGGCGCTCTTCGAGGTCCGTGGTGTGGGGATGCACCGGCGTGCCCCCGAGCATCTCGGCCACCGCCGACCCTCCGCGCCGCAGCTCGAGGATCTTCGCCACGCTGCCCAGAAAGATGACGAAGGTCGTGCCGGCGGTGACCCCGGCAAACAGGCGGGCGTCCCAGAGGCGCTGCCAGTCGTCCGGCCGATTCCAGTCGAGGCGGAAGATCAGCGCGAAGACGAGGTTCAGCGCCAGCACCGTGAGCGCCAGCGCCACCGCGAAGTAGAGCACCAGCAACTTCGTCCGGCGCCGGGCCCGATCCTGGCGGTCGAAGAAGTCCATCCCCCGGCTCAGGTGAACGATACCTTCGGCGCCTCGCGTTCCTCCGGCTTCTCGACCACGAACAGCTCGGCCGCGGTGAAGTTGAACGCGCCGGCCACCAGGTTGCTCGGGAAGGTTTCGCGCGCCGTGTTGTACACCATCACCGCGTCGTTGAAGGCCTGCCGGGCGAACGCCACCTTGTTCTCCGTCGAGGCGAGCTCCTCCTGGAGGCTGAGCATGTTCTGGTTGGCCTTGAGATCGGGATACGCCTCCGCCAGCGCGAACAGCCGGCCGAGCACACCCCCCAACGAGGACTCCGCCGCCACCAACTCGCGCATGGCCCCGGCGTCACCCGGGTTGGCCGCCGCGCGCTGGTTGGCGCTCGCCGCCGCGTTGCGCGCCGTGATCACCCGCTCGAGGGTCTCCCGCTCGTGCTTGAGGTAGCCCTTGACCGTCTCGACCAGGTTCGGGATGAGATCATACCGGCGCTTGAGCTGCACCTCGATCTGGGCATACGCATTCTTGAAGCGGTTGCGCAGCGTGACCAGCCGGTTGTAGAGCGCGATCACGAAGACCGCGAGCAGGAACAGCGGCAGCAACAGGACGATCAACAACAGGAGGATTCCGGTTTTCACAGTTGGCCTTTGGTTCGATGGCCGTTGTCGTAGCCGAAAACCAGGGGACCAACAATTACATTTTCCACCCCGCGCTGGAAGCCGGCGCACCACCCGTTGGGAACGGCTTGAATTGTAAGAAACCGAAGATCCCCTCCGCGATTCTAAATCGACCGGAGCGCCTCCCGATGCTCGTAGACCTTGAGAATCGCATCCGCCACGTCGTCCATGTCCGCCTGGCTGCCGAGCAGCGGTCCCGAAGCCCAGAGCATCACCATCTCGGCGCACACCTGGTCGCACCGCGGGCAGCACATCTCCTCCCGGAACCGCCTCAGCCGGCCGGCCGGATACATCTTCTGGTAGGCGCGGGACTGGGCGATGTGGTCCACCCAAGGTTCGCGGTGCAACCCGCGCTCGATGTACGGGCTCAGGCCAACGCCCTCGGCCGCGACCGCCTTCAGGAACCGCGCCCGGTCGAGGCCGTCGAAGTGCGCCTGCTGATAACTCATCGCGTACAGGTAGAACGAGCCGCTCGCCGTCCCTTCGTAGAGCTTCTGCGGCACCAGACCCGGGAAACCTTTGAGCCGCGACGTCAGGTACGCCGCATTCCGGTTGCGTCGCTCGAAGCGCTCCTGCGCCCCGGCTAACTGCGCCAGCAGGACCGCCGCCTCGAATTCGTTCATGCGGTACTTGGGCCCGATGCATTCGGTGCGTCCGGCGCGGTTGGTGCCGTGGTTGTGCACGGTGTAGCACTTGTCCATCAGCGCCTCATCATCCCCCAGCACCGCCCCACCCTCCCCGCACGCGATGGTCTTGCTGCTCTGGAAACTGAAGCATCCCAAGGGCGCAATCGTCCCCAGCTTCTTGCCCTGATATTCCGCCAGATGGGCTTGGGCGGCGTCCTCGATCACGACCAGATGGTGCCGCTTCGCCAGCGCCAGGATCCGCTGCAGATCACACGGCTGGCCCATCATGTGAACCGGCATGATCGCCCGCGTATTCTCCGTGATCCGCCGCTCGACGTCGTCGGGATCCAGTTGGTAGGAGGCCGGGTCCAGATCGGCCAGGACCGGGAGCGCGCGCGCCGACAGGATGCTGGCGATGGTCCCCGGATCGGTGTAGGGCGAGGTGATGACTTCGTCGCCCGGGCCGATGCCCAACGCTTCCACGCAGGTGTGCAACGCCTGTGTCCCCGATCCGGTCGCCACGCAGAAGCGCGAGCCCATCAGGCGGGCGTACTCCTTCTCAAACGTGGGCACCGTGCCGCTGGCTGACTGGATCCGACACCAGATGCCGCTCCGGGTCGTCTTGACCACCGCATCCACGATCTGGTCGTCGATGTACGGCCAGTCCGGCCACGGGCGGTTCTTGCGCACGGGTTCGCCGCCCAGGATGGCGGGCTTGCCGGCCGTTCGGGTCACGCTCGCGGCCAGCGGCAACACCGGCGAGGTCACGGTGGCAATCGTGGTGGCCGAGGTGGAGGCAAGGAATTCGCGCCGCGTCAGACTACGGGCCTTCATGGGCCAATGGGCGCTCGAATCGCCGCGCTTGACAAGGCTTCATTTCCGACCGCGATCCCCGCGAACGCAGCCTGTTCCATCTTGCGCTGCTCAAACGGAGGGGAGGTCACCCGCCCATCCGGACCGCGTTCCCCCCGGTTGACAAGCCCCGCATGCTCCGGCTTAATCACCCCCGCGGCGCACGCCGCGGCTGGTGGGATGCCGGAGTGGTCAATCGGAACAGACTGTAAATCTGTCGGGCTAACGCCCTACGAAGGTTCAAATCCTTCTCCCACCACCAACTTTCCCAGGAAAATCGGGGGTGCGCGGGCTGCCTAAACGGATTCTGCACCTGCTCGGCCCGGTTCGATGAGGTCTTCCCGGCTTCGGCGCCGGAGTGGCCCCGAAACCGTAGCGGGAGTGAACGCGCCCCTTCCCGCCACAGCTCATCGGCGTCCCCCGCCCCCTCCGGGCCATCCCCACGGACGGGTCGCATGTCGGTTTGCTGCGATGACACTGCCGCTTCCAGCACGCGGCCGACCGCTCCCCCGCCCCGTCCCCATCGGTGATGTCGGAGTTCTCCGGTCCGCACGCCGACCGTCCAACGCCGGCAACGCCCCCACCCCAACGCCGGCATCGCCCCACCCCAACGCCGGCATCGCCCCACCCCAACGCCGGAGGCGTCCCACCTCACCGCCGGAGGCGTTCCAGACGGTAGCCGGAGGTCGCCGCCCAACGGCGACCTCCGGGCCCGTGCGCCCGCAGCCCGGCACCCCGGAGCGGGTGCCAGGCCTTGTCCCCGCGTTGCCTCAGAACCGGTCCCGAGGTGGTTCATCCGGGAACGCATCGCCACCGAGCCCTCTGACCGACGGGAGGAAGCGGTTTACGCGTGACAGGTCGGGCGGGGCTGCCGAACTCCGACATGCCGGTACTCGAAGCCAAACCGACCCGGGGCCACTGGGCCCGGGCGACGATCAAGCAGACCCTCGTTACGTTCCACCTCACGCCCCTGGGCCAAAAGCGATTGCTAGACGGAGACCGCTCAGGCAGCGTTTGTGACTCTCAAGTGATACTGGCTCGTCAGTTGGTCCAGCATCAGCGCCAGCCGAATCCGCTTTCCGCCGAGGCCACGCGCCGGTTCTGGGAGGACGAACGCCGATGACGGCGGAGGCGGTTTACGTGGATCCCGCGGTCTGCTCGGTAGCCACGACTCACTGCCAGGCTCCACCAATCTGCGGGATTTTAGGCAGGCGTTACTCCGGCTTCGCAATGAACCCGTGGTACAACCCCAGGTAGTAAGGCAACAAGAACACCGTGCCACTGGCCAGCTCCCGGCCGTCCCCGCCGTAGTCCAGCCGCCACGGATCCGTGTTCCAATGCCCGAAATGCCGTTCCTCCACCGGTAACACCCGCCCCGTCACCCGCCCCGCGCGGCGCGTCCGCTCGCCCGAAGCCAGATCCGCCGCCTGCTGCGGACGCAGCGGCACCAGGTCGAGCCGGTGACTGTTCCGATGCGGCCAGTTCACCCGGTCCAGCGGGAACCCGCGCAAGGTCGCCAGCGCTTCCTCATGCCAGCCCGCCCACGGATCCAGCGCGAGGCTCCCGAACGGGTTCTGATAGGTCTGACCCAGCCCGTGCGCCGCAAACGCGAAGTTGAAGAACGGATTCATCTCGGGCTGCTCCAGAGCCCAGTACGCGTAGAACGCAAACCGCCAGCGCTCGCGCCAGACCGGATCCTTCGTGTACCGCAGCAGGTTGTAGAAGCACATGAAGGCCATCTCGTCGTCGGACTGGTTCCCGGACCCCACCCCCATCTGCACCTTCGGATTCATCACATTGGCCCCGTACCCGTGCCCCGTGATCAGACCGCGCGCCGCCTCGCCGTACTTCGGGTCGCCGGTCACATGCTCCGCCACGGCGAGGTACGAGAGGATGCTCAAAGAGTTGAGCCCGCGTTCGACCCACCAATCGGGATCGTCGTTCAGTGCCTGGGGCCCGAAGACCGCCCAGCGCGTCGGCCGGCCATCGTGATCCATGAGGCCGTAATCATGGGCCAGCAAGTGGTCCGTCAACTCCCGCACCACTGCCCGCACACGTTCACGTTCCTCCGCCGTGCCCGCCACCAGATCGAAGTAGGCGGCGTGGAAAAAGTAGTGGCCATCCAACTCGTCCGAACTCGTGTCGCTCTTCCAATACCAGCGACCGTCCGCGCTGCGGGGCCACCGCGGCTCGTACGCCTTCCAGCGCCGATCCGACTCCTGCTGCCGCCGATCCGCTTCCAGTCGCCCCACATTCGGATCAGGCCACTCCACCGGTCGGATCGTCCGCGCCACGTAACCCCGGGGCGGACTGTGCGGACCCCCCTGCGTCACCTGCTGCAGAAATCGCAGCGCCTCGAAGGCCTGTTCCGCCCGCCGCCGAAACTCCGGTCGCCCCGTCGCCCCGAACGCAAAGCACTCCCCGGCCCCATACATCGCGGTCCAGAGCCCGTCATTGTCACTGTCCGAATAGTGGATCTGACTGCGGTCGCCCGGTGCCCCAAGTCCCACCTCCGACGTATACCCGAACGGCGTCCGCTTGATGTACCGCTCGATCTCGTCCTCGTAGAATGCCGCCTTCTCCGCCAGCGTCATCGGCCGGCGCTCGATCGCCCCCAAACCTCCGTCCGTGGCAAACCACGCTCTCCCTTCACGATCCACGGCCACCCCCCGCACGTCATTCCCCGGCAACCACCGCGGCCCTTCGCGATACGCCCAGTCCCGCCCGTCAAAACGCACCGCCCCCCGCCGCGTCCCGAACCACACCTCACCCCCCTGCCCCGTCGCCACCCCCGTGAAATCCGCATACGGTAAGCCCTCCCGGCCCGTGTAGAACCTCCACGCATCTTCCCGTCGACACGCCACGCCTGACGACATGGCCACCCACCAGTTTCCCACCTCGTCCAACGCTACGCCCAACACCGCCCCCGCTGCCCAGTCCCGGCCTTGCTCGTCGCGCACCAACACCCGTTCCCATCCGCCAGAACCGCCGCGTCGCGCCCACAACCCGTCGCTCGTCGCCGCCAATACCAGACCCTCCGCACCACGCGCGTTCTGAAGCACCTGCCGTCCCGCCGGGCCCTCTGCCGCCAAGTCCATGCCCACGGCCGTTTGCGTGGACAACCGCTCGATCCGACCCGCCCGCACCTCGTACCAAGCCTGCCCATCGGTGGCACGGACCCTCCCGTCTTCATCGCACACCACCCGCGTGAATCCCCCCGGCGCCAGGCCGTCTGGCGACGCCAGACGAACAGCCACTTCTTGTCGAAACGTCTGCGGCGCCACAGGGACCGCCGCCACGGCCGGCGGGCCGGCAACCAACAACAAGCCCAACACCCCGCGGCACAGTGCCAGTCCAGTCTTCATGGCCGCATCATCCGGGTCCGCCCACCCCCGTGCAAGCCACCGCTGTTTCCATGAACCGCCCGTTGAGCGCACCGGGCCTACAACCTGTAGGCCGGGTCCCCCGACCCGGCGGGGAGGTTTCATGGCCCCCGAACAGACCCAAGAGACCCACGTCCCTTCCCCAATTCCCGATGTTCGTAATCGGCGGAGAATCCAAGACGGAGAGTCCCTCCACCGATTACGAACATAGGGGATTACGGGGAAAGCCGCAGATTCCCTCCTCCCAATTCCCGATGTTCGAAATCTGCGGAGGATTCAGGGGAAGGGGGTTTCTCCGCCGATTACGAACATCGGGAATTGGGCTGAGGGAGTCCCTCCAGGAACCGGTGGTGCGGGCTTCCAGCCTGCACCCTCCGCTTCAGGCCGCCCACGCAGGCGGGTTCTTCAGCCGATACAGCGTCTCCCCCGCCTTCGGCACCAGCAGTACTCCTTCGGGTTCGCGCCCCGCGAAGTCCTCCGGGCGCAGGGTGGCCGGATCGCGATAGCCCAGGTTCACCGCCCGGCATTGCGCCTCGGGAATCTGTGTGGCCAGCGTCACCCGCGCACGGGGCTTCTCGATTCCTCCCTCATAGGTGCCCAGCCCGTGCACATGGGTCGAGTGCGCGAGCACCCCCCAGGGTTTGGCCTTGAACCGCTCCCATTGCGCCAGGAAGTAGTCGCGACAGTGGTAGCCCACCTCGGCAATCACTCGCCCGTGAGTGACGCTGAATTCGCGGAGGTGCGGCGCGTAAATGATGAGCTCCCCGCCGTCCGCCAACACCGGCTCGAGCTTGTACATGCACTTGCCCGCCGTCCAAACCTCGTCGTACATCGGCGGCGCGCAGGCCAGGATCGTCTGGTACGGCCGCTCCTTGAAGACCATGTGATGTTGCCGCGAAAGCTCGCTCGCGGCGTCCCAGGCGGCTTCCGGGGTCCCGGCAAACACACCCACCAGCCCCCCCTTCGGCTCCACCACCAGCGCGAAACAACGCTTCGGCACCGGCACCAGCGCCCCGGCCCGATCCACCACCTTCCGTACCGCCGTCGCCTTGTGGCCGATGATCTTCGGCGTCGTGATCACCGCGCCCAGCCAGTGAAAAAAGTTCAGGATCTGCGGCCCCGCCACCCCGGGGAACAGATACTTGTTGCCGCCCGAGAACCCGACCACTTCATGCGGAAACACCGGCCCCACAATCAGGATCTGATCGTACTCGAACAGCAGCCGGTTCACTTCGACCGGCACCGCCATCGCAAACCGGCCCTCCGTCAGCTCCCGGATCTCCTCCACCGTGATCGTCCCGACCTGTCGCAACGCCGCCGGGTTGTCCCACGCGTGGTTGAAGAATCGGACCCCGCCGTACCTCCCCCGGCGCTCGGCCTCCGAGATCTCCAGCCGCTGGCAAATCGCTGCCTCGCTCATCGGCGGATGTGTCCCCAGCGCCACCAACACGTCCAGCGCGTGCGTCACCTCGCCCAGTTGCGCGTGCAGCGCCTTGAACATCAGCCCCACCGGCGCCGTCCGGGTATGGTCCGGAATGATCAGCAACACCCGCTGACCGCGAAACTCGGCTTCGGGACAGGCCCGCGCCACCAGCTCTGCCACCGCCGGAGCAGCCAGCGGCGTGTGGGCGGACGCGACAAGCTTGTGAGTTTCCATGGCAAGCCTCAGATCGTTTGCGCCAGAAAACCGCCATCAACGCGCAGGTCCGCTCCCGTCACGAAACTGCTGGCCCGCCGGCTGGCCAGGAAGACCGCCGCCCCCACCAGCTCATGGGCCTCGCCAAACCGCCCCATCGGCGTGTGCCCCCAGATCTGCCGCGTCCGCTCGGTGGGCGTCCCGTCCTCCTGGAACAGCAGCTTGCGGTTCTGCCCGGCAGGGAAAAACCCGGGCGTGATCGTGTTCACGCGCACCCCACGCGTCGCCCATTCCCGCGCCAGAAACCGGGACAGATTCAGCACGGCCGCCTTCGCCGCCGAGTAACTGACCACCCGCGACAGCGGCAGATGCGCCGACACGCTGGCGATGTTGATGATGCTCCCCTGCCCTCGCGCGACCATCCCCGGCCCGAACTCCTGGCATGGCAGCAGCGCCCCGCCGACCAGGTTCAACTGGTAATTGGCCATCCAGGCCTCCAGCGGGATGTCCTCAAATCCGCGCTCCTCCGACACGGTGACCCGCGGATCGTTGCCCCCGGCGCAGTTGACCAGCACCGTCGTCGGTCCCAGTGCCGTCTCGATCGCCAGCCGCGCCGCCCGCAACGATCCCGCCTCGGTCGCACTGGCCTGGAAAAACGCCGCCCTCCCCCCCTGCTCGGTGATCGCCCGGGCCCGGCCCTCCCCCGCTTCGGCGAACAGGTCCACCACCGCCACCCGGGCCCCGGCCGCCGCCAACCCGTCCGCAATGGCACCCCCCAACACGCCCCCGGCGCCGATCACCACGGCCACCTCGTCGCTGAGATCGAATAGACTCGTCATGTGTTGCCCAGGATTGTGCCTGATCATCCCGCGATGACAAGCCTCAGGGGTCAGTCAATAGTATTGTCGGATTTTGGCAGCCCCCTCGCCACGGAGTTGACAATACTATTGACTGACCCCGCCGCGCGGCAGACCGCGCCACGCCATCCCCGCCGCCACCAACGCCGCTCCCGCCGCCAGAAAATACGGCGAATGCGGCGTCGCCGCGTACAGCGTCGTCGCCAGCACCGGCCCCACAATCCGCGCCAGCGTCCCCGCACTCTGCGTCACCCCCAAACTCGCCCCCTGCTCGTCCGACGGTGAGAAGATCGACACCAGCCCCAGCGTCGGCGCCCGGTTCAACGCCGAACCCACCGAGACCACCGCTAACACGATCAGCAACGCGCCCAGTCCCGCCGCATACGGCAGCAGCGCCATGCCGCCCCCGAAAATCACCAGGCTCCCCACGATCAGCCTGGGCTCGCCAAACCGCTTCACCAACCGACCAATCACACCGCCCTGAATGAACGCCGAAATCAAACCGCAATACGCAAAGACATACCCCAGACTGCGTTCGTCAAAGTGAAAACCCCGCCGCTTGATCTCGCCCGGGAAGGCCTCCTCCAACCGCACCCGGTTCCACCGCCGCAGGGTGTCCCCCCCCCGTTCCTGCGCGCCCTGCACCGGGGAGCCTCCCAACTTGGTCTCGCCGACCGCCTCCCCTGCGTTCGCCTGGCCACCCTCGCCAGGGAAGAGGTCGGGAACATCCAGCAACCGGTTGAACTCGCGGAAGAACTCACCGCGCAACGCCGTCGTCCGGATCGTGGGCGCGGCCTCCAACCGCTCCCGGAAATCCGGCGTCAAGCGCGCCACGACCCTGCCGGCAGCAGCCTCCCCCGCATCATCGGATCCCGTGGACGAAGCGAGCTTCCGGGCCAGCCCCCGCGGGTCCACAAAGTCGTCCGGATGAAACCCCGGCGACCCCAGCAGCAGCGGCAGCGTCGTCTCGAACACGGCGAAGCAGAACGTCGAGAGAAAGTACAGGCTCACGAGCAGCCCCACCCTCGGCAGCCGCAGCGTGTGGGAGATCTGTCGCATCCGCGGCCGGGCCTCCGCGACTGTCCCGCCCGGACGACGGCTCTCCACCAGGATCGCCCAGGCCAACACGAAGTTCGCAGCACACAACCCGGCCGCCACCCAACCCGGCCCCGCCAAACCAAACGCGTGCGCGCTGAACGCCCCCAGGGCAGGTCCGAGAATAAAACCCAGCCCAAAGGCCACACCGATCAGCCCCATGCCCTTCGACCGCTTCTCCGGCGGCGTGATGTCCGCGATGTAGGCCGCCGCCACCGCAATGTTCGCCCCGCAGGCCCCGGCGAAAACCCGGGACGCCAGCAGCCACGTCAACGCCACCCCCGCCGACCACACCGGCGCCGCCGCCACCGCGAACATCCCGTACGCCACGGCCGACCCGCCGTTGCTGATCAGCAGCACCGGCCGCCGCCCAATTCGATCCGACAGCCGCCCCCACCACGGCGCCAGAAAAAGCTGCATCACGGAGAACGACGCGATGATCGCCCCAATCTTCCACCCCTCCGCCCCAAAGCGCTCGCTGTACCGCGGCAGCAGCGGCAGCACGATGCCAAACCCGACCAGGTCGATGAAGACCGTCAGGAAGACCACCAGCAACGACGGCTTTCTCACGGGCGATTCGCTTTCCTTGCCCCGGGCGATGCGGGTCTATCCTCGGCTAACCGCCCAGCCGACCGACCATGGCAGGACCGGATTTCCAGCCTGGAATCCTGGAACTTCCCTTGAGCTTTGGCCTTTGAGCTTTGAGCTTCCCGCTTGCCCTCTTGCCCCGCCCGGCCAACCGGCCTCGGCCGTGGCGCCAACCACCGATCAGCCGTCCCAGCATGACCCCGTCCGAGTATCAGCAAAAACATGGGCGGGAATTAGGTTGGCCTTCCACCAGTCCGTCAACGGCGAAATGCCCGACGAACGCTCGCCAGCAGGCTTGCACCTCCGCCTGCGGCGACGTTGAATCACTCGCCCGGTATGGCCGCCCTGGTTTCGCCCCAGACCCTCGACCTGATTCGCGCGGCGAGCGACATCGTCGAGGTGATTCAAAGCTACATCCCGCTCACCAAGCGGGCCGGGGCCAACTTTCTGGCCCTCTGTCCGTTCCACAAGGAGAAGACCCCCAGCTTCAACGTCAATCCCCAGCGCCAGATCTTTCACTGCTTCGGCTGCCACAAGGGCGGCGACGTGTTCGAGTTCGTCAAGGCGTACGAGAACATCAGCTTCATCGAGGCCGTCCGCCGCCTCGCGGAGCGGGCCCGCATCCCACTGGAAACCGAGTCCAGCCCTGGCCAGGCCCGGGCTCAGTTCCTCAAGGAAACCCTGCTCAACCTCCACGAGCATGTCTGCCAGCGCTGGCAGACCCTCCTGGCCAGCGACCCCGCCGCCCAGATCGCCCGCGATTACCTCGCCCGACGGGGCGTTCCCGCCGAGGCCATCCAGCGCTTCCGCCTGGGCTACGCCCCCGACGCCTGGGACGACACCGTCAACTGGGCCAGATCCAAGGGACACGACCTCGCGGTTCTCGAACGAGCCGGCCTGATCGTTCGCAAGCCCGGCGAGGGGGACCACTCCGACCGCCTCTATGACCGCTTCCGCGGACGGCTCATGTTCCCCATCTGCGACGAGCAAGGGCGCGTCATCGCCTTCAGCGGCCGTGTCCTCAATCCGGAACACGAGAAGTTCGGCGGCAAGTACGTCAATTCGCCCGAGACACCCATCTTTACCAAGGGCCGCGTCTGCTACGGCCTCGACAAGTCCAAGCGCGCCCTGCTCGACACCGGTCAGGCCGTCATCTGCGAAGGCCAGCTCGACCTGATCGCCTGCCACGTCAGCGGCATCGCCAACGTGGTCGCGCCGCAAGGCACCGCGCTGACCGCCGACCACTGCCGGCTCCTCAAGCGTTACGTCAACGAGGTCATCCTCTGTTTCGATGCCGACACCGCGGGCCAAAACGCCGCCCTGCGCGCCCTCGACGACCTCCTCGCCTCCGGCCTGGCCATTCGCGTCGCTCTCCTGCCCGCGCCGCACGACCCGGACAGCTTCCTCAAGGCCCACGGCGGCGAGGCCTTCCGCGCCCTGTTGAACCAGGCCGCCGGCTTCTTCGATTACCTCCTGCAACGGCTCTGCCGCGAGCACGATCCCGCCTCGGACCGCGGCCGCACCGCCATCGTCCGCGGGTTGGGCGAACAACTCCTCAAGACCGGCGACGCCGTCCTCCTGGACACCTTCGCCAACAAGACCGCCCAACGGATCGGGGTCGGCGTGGAGGCCGTCCGCACCGAGTTCAAGAAGGCGCGACGCCCGGAACCGATACACGTTGAGACCGAAGCCACCGAAGCCACCGCGGCCCCCCCGGCTCCACGGACGCACGAATTCTGGCTACTGCGCGTCCTGCTCGGCCACGAGAGCCTGATTGAAGAGGCCCTCACCCATCTCGATCTCGACTGGGTGGAGCACGCGGCGGTGCGACACCTGCTCGCCTGCCGGTTCGCCCATTTTACGGCGGGCGACTCACCCACGCTTCCGGTGCTGCTGGCCGAGGTGAATGATGAGGTCGCCACGCGACTGGCCACCGAGGCGGCCTCCCACGAAGTCGAACCCGAGATCGCCGCGCAGATTCTGATGGACTCGATTCGCTGGCTCCGCGACCAGTCCCTCACGCTTGAATTGGACCGACTGACCCGCCGGATCTCCGACCCTGCCACGCCGGCGGAGGAGCGGGTGGCGGCGATCCGGCAACGTGTCGAGTTGCGACAGGCCAAGATGGCGCCGCTCCATCGCCGGGTTCCGGCCGCCTGAGCTCAGCCGGGGCGCGAAGG